>NZ_JBHVPP010000035.1:0-85032 GCF_042887295.1 Streptomyces sp. NPDC057950 | reverse complement strand
CCGGGCACCCTGTCCGACAGGGTGCCCGGCGCCTTCGTGCGCGCGGGTCGGGGGACAGCCCTCAGATTCCCTGCCAGTCCGGCTTGTTCGCGAAGGTGTGCCGGAAGTAGTCCGCGAGCTTCAGCTCGGACGCCGCCGCCTCGTCCACGACGACCGTGGCGTGCGGGTGGAGCTGGAGTGCCGAGGCCGGGCACACCGCGGCGACCGGACCCTCCACGGTCGCGGCGACCGCGTCGGCCTTGCCCTCACCGGTGGCGAGCAGCACCAGATGCCTGGCCTCCAGGATGGTGCCGATGCCCTGCGTGATGACGTGGTGCGGCACCTGCTCGATGTCGCCTCCGAAGAACCGTGCGTTGTCGACCCGGGTCTGTTCCGTCAGCGTCTTGATGCGGGTCCGCGAGACGAGCGAGGAGCACGGTTCGTTGAAGCCGATGTGCCCGTCCGTCCCGATGCCGAGGATCTGCAGGTCGACCCCGCCGGCCGAGGCCAACGCCCTGTCGTACGCCGCGCAGGCGGCCTGGACGTCCCGCGCCGCGCCGTCCGGCCCCATGAACGCGGCCATGTCCAGCCCGAGCGGCTCGAGCACCTCGCGCCGCAGCACCGACCGATAGGACTCGGGGTGGTCGGCGGGGAGCCCCACGTACTCGTCGAGCTGAGCGATCCGGGCCCGCGAGGCGTCCACGGAGCCGGTGCCGACCCGTGCCGCCAGTGCCTCGTAGACGGGCAGCGGGGTCGAGCCGGTGGCGACGCCGAGCAGGGCGTCGGGCTTGCGCCGCAGCAGTTGCGCCACGGCCTCGGCGATCAGCTCGCCGCCCGCCTTGGCGTCCGGAACGATGACAACTTCCACGCTGGGCCTGCCGATCTGGGAGGGGCTCGCCGGGAACCGAGGGGAACACATGTGGTGTAGACCAATCTAGCAAAGATGGTCCGCCCGTGGTCGTGGGAGAACCCGCGCGCCGGAAGGGATCCGGGCGTGTCCTCCCGCGAAGCGACGTCCGTCGCGGGGCTCGGCTCGATGCCGACGGCACCGGCGTGCGGCCCGGCTCCCCCCGCGATCCGGCGATCACCGTCAGTCACGTCGGCGGTTCCCGGACCCGGCGGCGCGACAACCCGTCCGGCCCCGCGCATGAGCGGAACCGACCCCCGCAGGGGGCCGAAGCGGGCTAGTCTTCATGGTGGATGTCGTGGGAAGTTCGATGAAGTGACAACAACAAACATCCGTCGGCTCATGGACGCGAGAACGTGGTCTAGTCCACAATGTTCGGGTAGGGCGTCCACGGCCCACAGCGTCACCCCATCAACTGAACAAGCCTCCGTCCTCCCCGCACAGGAGGACGGACCGAGGAACCGGCGCTCTCTGCCCTGACTGCTCCGGGTCCTCTCCATCGGCCGACCGGGACCGCACAGCCCACGGCCGTTGCTGCTCCGGGCTGCGGTGCCGGGAGGGTTGAGGGTCCCTCCCAGGCGCCGCGGCCCGCGGGTGTTTTCGGACCGGGACCGACCCCCCGGGTACGCTCGCACATGTGCCCTCCATGAACGACCTCGTACGCCAGCACACCGCTCTCGGTGCCTCCGATCTCGAGTGGCTGCATCTGCTGGTCTCGGAGTGGCAGTTGCTCTCCGACCTCTCCTTCGCCGACCTCGTCCTGTGGGTGCCCACCCGGGACGGCACCCGCTACGTCTCGGTGGCGCAGATGCGCCCCAACACCGGTCCGACCTCGTACCAGGACGACATGGTGGGCCATCTGGTCCCGCGGGGCCGCCGCCCGCTGCTGGACGCCGCGCTCGACGAGGGCCGCATCGTGCGCGAGGGCGACCCCGAATGGCGGGAGGAGGTGCCCGTGCGGGTCGAGTCCATTCCGGTACGACGGGAGGGGCGCGTCCTCGGTGTCATCGCGCGCAACACCAACCTCCTCACCGTGCGCACCCCGAGCCGGCTGGAGCTGACGTACCTCCAGAGCGCCTCCGACCTCGCCCAGATGATCGCGGCCGGCTCCTTCCCGTTCCCCGACCAGCAGGTCGACATGGACGCCTCGCCGCGCGTGGGCGACGGACTGATCCGCCTGGACGCGGAAGGCATCGTGCAGTACGCGTCGCCGAACGCGTTGTCCGCGTACCACCGGCTGGGCCTCGCCTCCGACCTGGTGGGCCACAACCTCGGCGTGACCACCGCCGAACTCGCACCGTCCCGCGGGCCGGTGGACGAGGCGCTGGCCAAGGTCGCGAGCGGATGGGCGCCCCGCGAGTTCGAGATCGAGAGCGCCGAAGGGGTGATCCAGCTGCGGGCGATCCCGCTGAAGCCCAAGGGCACCCGGGTCGGTTCCCTCGTACTGTTGCGCGACGTCACCGAACTGCGCCGCCGCGAACGGGAGTTGATCACCAAGGACGCGACCATCCGGGAGATCCACCACCGGGTCAAGAACAACCTCCAGACGGTGGCGGCACTGCTGCGGCTGCAGGCCAGGCGCATCGAGTCGGAGCGCGGCCGGGAGGCCCTGGAGGAGGCCGTGCGACGGGTCGGGTCGATCGCGATCGTGCATGAGACGCTGTCTCAGAACCTGGACGAACGAGTGGAGTTCGACGAGATCGCCGACCGGGTGCTCGCGATGGTCGCCGAGATCTCGCCCGGCAAGGTCACCGGCCGTCGCACCGGCCGCTTCGGGGTGCTGGACGCGGAGGTGGCGACACCGCTCTCCATGGTCCTCACCGAGATTCTGCAGAACGCGCTGGAGCACGGTTTCCGCGAGGGCGACCGGGGCACGGTCGAGGTCTCGGCGGTCCGGGGCGGCACCACCAAGGAGACCCGGCTGCTGGTCACCGTCCAGGACGACGGTGTCGGTCTGCCGGAGGGATTCGACCCGCACCGCTCGGGCAACCTCGGCCTCCAGATCGTACGGACCCTGGTGGAGGGCGAGTTGGGCGGCACCTTCGACATGGTGGCGGCCCCCGAACGCGGCACGCAGGTCATCCTGGACATTCCGGTGCGGGCGAGCAAGTAGGACGCGGCCGTGCCCCGAGGGCGCGGGGCCCGGGGCGATGGCGCAGGACAGAGGCCCCGGACCTTTCGGTCCGGGGCCTCTGCCTACGTTGCGATGGGGGTACCCCCTGCTCGAGCATGGTCGAGAGTTCCGGGGGAGCATCGGGGGTACTGCGCGCTGCGGCTCGGGGGCGGGAGATGCGTACGCGCTGTACGCGCCGCCAAGCTCAGGCTCGTTGCGGGGTGGGGTGTCAGGCGGTGGCCTGACGAGCCCGGTTGCGGGCGGCGCGGCGCTTCATCGCACGACGCTCGTCCTCGCTGAGGCCACCCCAGACGCCGGAGTCCTGGCCGGACTCGAGCGCCCACTGCAGGCACTGCTCCATGACGGGGCAGCGGCGGCAGACGGCCTTGGCTTCCTCGATCTGCAGCAGCGCAGGACCGGTGTTGCCGATGGGGAAGAAGAGCTCGGGGTCTTCCTCGCGGCAAACGGCGTTGTGACGCCAGTCCATGGCTGCTACCTCTCCTTGGTATTACATGCACGTTGCTTGTGAATGTGAACGCTTTCACGAATCCCTCAACAAGTGAAGGGCCGACTACCAGACGGACTGGTGTGGTCCTGTGATTTGAGGAGGGGTTCTGGCGCTCTGTGGGGCCGATGTTGCGGGCCGTCCCGAGCGCCACGTAGAGACTCGCAAACCTCAGCGGCGGATACAACCCCTTCTGGAAAGTTTTTTTTGATTCCTCGGTGTCGACTAGGTCACAGCCGTACTTCCATGGGGTGGACCCTGGTCTAAACGTTCGAGTGAAAGGACTTTGAGGACTTCCACTCACACAATCACACGCAGTGCACGGCGTACGCCTGTGAACGTCACGCTCGTGCGCAGCCCCAGGTGGTCGCCGTCCATCTGAAGGGGGAGTGGCGCCTTCGAATGCAAGGTGAAGTCGGTCAGGTCGTGCAGTGACAGGGCGTGCTTTCCGTGCGGACCGCGTTCGGGGGACGAAGTGAGCAACTGGGTGGCATACCGGGCGGCCGAGGCCGTCGACATGCGGCTGAGGCCGAGTACGTCGAGGCCGGTATCGAACGAAGCCTTAGGCGAGGCGTACACCGGACGATTGCCGAGAAACGTCCAGGGCGAGGTGTTGCAGATGATGGACAGGACGAGATCGGTGACCGGGTCCTCGCCGGGGCGGTCCAGGGTGATCGTTCCGTGCCTGCGATGAGGTTCGTCCAGAAACTGACGTACCACTTGGCGCAAATACAGGGCGTGCGTGGAGCGCTTGCCGCGCTCCCGCTGCTGCTCGACCCGGCCGATCACTCCGGCGTCGAAGCCGAGCCCCGCGCAGAACGTGAACCAGCGGGAGGGGACGGATTCGTCCTCGGTGCCGGGGGTGCCCGCGGCGAGACCGAGGCCGACCGTGCGCTCGCGGTTCTCTCTCAGCGCGTCCAGCAGGGCGCCGGTGGCCTCCACCGCGTCGTTGGGCAGGCCGAGGGCGCGGGCGAAGACATTGGTGGAGCCGCCGGGGACCACGGCGAGGCGGGGGAGGCGGTCCAGCTCGGGGCCGTTGTGCAGGAGACCGTTGACCACTTCGTTGACGGTGCCGTCGCCGCCGAGGGCGACGACCAGTTCTATGTCCTCACCCTCCGCGGCCTGCCGGCCCAGGTCCCGGGCGTGCCCGCGGTACTCGGTGGTGACCACTTCGAGCTTCATCTCGCTCGCCAACGCGTGGATCAAGACGTCGCGCGTGCGCGCACTTGTGGTGGTTGCTGCCGGATTGACCACGAGAAGTGCACGCATGCGAAGCAGCGTACCTACCGTGCGGTACTCGTCCCAGACCGAGGTAGGGATCGGGTAAGAGATGAGGGCGTGAGTCTCGACACGGGGAGAGACGGCGGAAACGGGGTACGGCGCGGGGCGGCGGCGCGGAACGGGGTGGCGGGACGGGGTGACGGCGCATGCCGGGCAGGGTGCGCGGCCGTAGCCTGTCAGCGCTGGTGGGACTCCTCCGCACCGCCGGGACCACGGATGCCCAGGGCCACCGTCGTCGCCGGGTTCACCAGCAGAACCAGAGCCGCGACCGCGACGACGGCCAGGACGATGCCCGCCGGGATGGCTACGCTGTCGGCCCGGAGCAGGTTGTAGGCGACGGGCAGGGCCAGGATCTGGGTGATGACCGCGGGGCCCCGACTCCATCTGCGGCGCAGGAGCAGCCCGCGCGCGGCCAGCAGGGGCAGCAGCGCGAGCACGATCAGGGTCACGCCCCCGGTGACGGCCTGCCGCCGGTCGTCCGGAGATCCGGTGAGCCCCTGCACGAACAGATAGGCGCCCCCCGCGGCCAGGGCGAGCCCCTCCAGCGCGGCCAGCGCCGCCGCGGCGGTCAGCCGTCCGGGACGGGGCCGCGCGGTCGACGCGTCGGGGGCGGGGGTCTGCTCAGCGCTCACCCCTGAAGGGTAGCCCTCGGCTCCTGGTGCACGACCGGGCCCTGCGTACGATCGAGCCCTGCGCACGACCGGCCCCAGGTGCACGGCCGGCCCCTGGCGTACGAGCGGGGGCCCCGGACCGGTGCCCCGGCGCGGCAGCCCCGCCGTCCGGGGTGGGCTACTCCTCCACCAGCAGCTTTTCGCGGAGCTGGGCGAGGGTGCGGGCCAGCAGCCGGGAGACGTGCATCTGGGAGATGCCGACCTCCTGGGCGATCTGCGACTGCGTCATGTTGCCGAAGAAACGAAGAAGAAGGATCCGCTTCTCTCGCGGCGGAAGGTCCTCCAGCAGCGGCTTCAGCGACTCCCGGTACTCGACGCCCTCCAGAGCCTCGTCCTCGGCGCCGAGTGTGTCGGCGACGGCCGGCGACTCGTCGTCCGTGTCGGGAACGTCCAGGGACAGCGTGGAGTACGCGTTCGCGGACTCCAGGCCCTCCAGGACCTCCTCCTCCGAGATCGCCAGCTTCTCGGCGAGTTCGTGGACCGTGGGGGAGCGGCCGTGCTGCTGGGAGAGTTCCGCGGTCGCCGTGGTGAGCGCGAGGCGCAGTTCCTGGAGGCGGCGCGGCACCCGGACCGCCCAGCCCTTGTCACGGAAGTGCCGCTTGATCTCGCCGACGACCGTCGGGGTCGCGTACGTCGAGAACTCGACGCCGCGCTCCGGGTCGAACCGGTCGACCGACTTGATCAGGCCGATGGTGGCGACCTGGGTCAGGTCGTCCAGCGGCTCGCCGCGGTTGCGGAAGCGGCGTGCGAGGTGCTCGACGAGCGGGAGGTGCATGCGGACCAGCTGGTTGCGCAGTTCCGCGTACTCGGCGCTGCCGTCCGGCAGCTTGCGCAGCTCGATGAACATCGCCCGCGCCCCGCTGCGGTCCTGCGGGTCCTTCGGGTCGTGCTGGATGTGCTGGACGCTCGGCCCGTGCTGCGTGGCCTGCACGCTCTGCACGTTCTGCGTGGCCTGCACGCTCGGCCCGTGCTGCGTGGCCTGCACGTTCTGCGCAGCTGTCTTGTCGTGTTGCTCTTGCTCGCTCATAGTCCCGCCCGTCACCAGCCGCCGCCCTTCCGAGGACGTGCTCCGCGCGGCACCCTCCGGATCCCGTTGCCCGTCGTCCCGGCCGGGGAGCTTCTCCTGTCCGTCCTCGTCGACCGGCGCGTCCCCCGCGTTGTCGGCTTCGTTCGGGCTGGGGGGATCCCCGGCCCGGGTGGCTGTGCCGTCGTCGGGGTGCGGCCGGGCCTGGTCGGGGATGCCGTCGACGCCCTCCGCCACGCGCCGTGGCGCGTCGAGGCCGTCGACGCGCCCGGCGGGAAGCCCCCGTGTGCCGCGCTCTTCGTCCCGCACCGGCCCGTCCCCGTCCCTCACGCCGGCCCGGGTCCCGCGCCGCGCTGTTTGTAGAGGCTGATCGAAACGGTCTTGTCCTCGGCGACGGTGGAGTCGACCTTGCCCGCGAGCGCCGAGAGCACGGTCCACGCGAACGTGTCCCGTGACGGAGCGTGACCGTCCGTGGTCGGAGCGGAGACCGTCACCTCGAGCGAGTCGTCGATGAGCCGGAAGACACAACTGAGCACTGAGCCGGGGACGGCCTGCTGCAGCAGGATCGCGCAGGCCTCGTCCACCGCGATGCGCAGGTCCTCGATCTCGTCGAGGGTGAAGTCCAAACGGGCCGCGAGGCCGGCCGTGGCCGTGCGCAGCACCGACAGGTAGGCACCCGCGGCGGGCAGCCGGACTTCCACGAAGTCCTTCGTCGCGGGCTCGCCTGCGATCTGGGACACCCTCACCTCCAAGGTGGTACAAGCTCATTCGAGCTCTTTCGGGGCCGAGGGTCGCCCCCCGGGGTAACGCGCTAGGTGGTTCAGCGGTGACGCTACCGCGCTCCCGACTTTCCTGTCCTGGGGACCCCACTCCCCTGCTGTCACTCATAGTAAGCCCATGAGTACGGACAGTGGCTAGGGGTCTGCGGGCCCAAATAGGAAGAGCGCGCGCCGGGTTGACGTACCCAGGCGTCAGACGGTCGAACCGTCCGGACGGCGGGTCACGCCAGTACGTGGTCGACGAAGCACCAGCGCCAGCTCTCACCGGGCTCGAACGTGCGCATCACGGGGTGTCCCGTCTCCTTGAAATGCTCTGTCGCGTGCCGCAGCGGCGAGGAGTCGCAGCAGCTGAGGTGCCCGCAGTCCAGGCACAGTCGCAGCTGTACCGGATGTGTGCCCGCGGCGAGACACTCCACGCACGTCTCGCTCGTGGGCTCAGGTTCGGGGTGAGGCAGCGCGTCGGCATGCGTGCACTGTTTCATGATTGCCAGGTTACGTCGGGCGTGCGGGATGCCGCGCGAAAACGAGGGCGGGCGGACGAGGATGCACGTATTGCCACTGCTGTTGCTGGTCGCGGGAAGCGCGGCGGTCGCCGGAGCGGCCCGCCGTACTCCGGTGCCGGCACCGCTGCTCCTCGTCGCCGCGGGCCTGGTGGTCGCGTACGTGCCGGGGGTTCCCGGGTACGAACTCGACCCCGACGTCGTCCTCCCGCTGCTGCTGCCCCCGCTGCTGTACACGGCCGCCACCGACAGCTCGTACCTCGACCTGCGGGCGCATCTGCGGCCCATCGCGCTGCTGTCGGTCGGGTACGTGCTCTTCGCGACGCTGGCCGTCGGCTGGGTCACCTATCTGATCGTGCCGGGTCTGCCGCTGCCCGCGGCGCTCGTGTTCGGGGCGGTGGTGGCGCCGCCCGACGCGGTCGCGGCCACCGCGGTGGCGCGCCGGGTCGGGCTGCCTTCGAAGATCACCACGATTCTGCAGGGCGAGTCCCTGGTGAACGACGCGACCGCGATCACCGCCTACAAGGTGGCCCTCGCCGCCGCGGTCGGCGAGGGCGCGACCTGGTCGGGCGGCATCCGCGAGTTCCTGCTCGCGGCGGTCGGCGGCGTGGTCGTCGGCCTGGTCCTGATGATGCCGATCCACTGGCTGCGCACCCACCTGAACGAGGCGCTCCTGCAGAACACCCTCTCCTTGCTGATCCCCTTCGTGGCGTACGGGATCGCCGAGCAGGTGCACGCCTCCGGGGTCCTCGCGGTGGTCGTCGTCGCGCTCTACCTCGGACACCGCGCCTGGGAGGTGGACTTCGCGACGCGGCTCCAGGAGGAGGCCGTCTGGAAGATGGTCGCGTTCGTCCTGGAGTCGGCCGTGTTCGCGCTCATCGGCCTGCAACTGCCGGTCGTCCTCAAGGGTCTCGGCCCGTACGAGGGTGTCACCGCCGCCTGGTACGCGGTGGTCGTCTTCCTGGTGGTGGTCGCCGCCCGGTTCATGTGGGTGTATCCCGCCACCTTCCTGCCGCGGATCCTGTCCTCGCGCATCCGGGGGCGCGAGGAGAACCCCACCTGGAAGGGCCCGTTCGTCATCGGCTGGGCCGGGATGCGGGGCGTGGTGTCGCTCGCCATCGCCTTCTCGATCCCGCTCACGGTGGACGGAGGCGCACGCTTCCCCGAGCGCAACCTCCTGCTCTTCCTCACCTTCACCACCGTCATCGCCACGCTGGTCGTCCAGGGGCTGACCCTGCCTCCGCTGATCCGCCTCCTGAAGCTGCCTGGCCGCGACCCCCAGGCCGAGACGCTCGCCGAGGCCAACGCCCAGGCCCAGGCCTCCCGGGCCGCCGAGCAGCGCCTCGACGACCTACTGGCCGACGAGCGCAACGCGCTGCCCCCGCCGCTCGCCGACCGGCTGCGCTCGGTCCTTGAGCGCCGACGCAACGCGGTCTGGGAGCGGCTCGGCGCCGTCAACCCGGTGACCGGGGAGACCGCCGACGACACCTACCGCAGGCTGTCCCGCAAGATGATCAGTGCCGAGCGCGAGGTCTTCGTGCGGCTCCGCGACCACCGGTACATCGACGACGAGATGCTGCGCACCCTGCTGAGACGGCTCGACCTGGAGGAGGCGGCGGCCTACCGGGAGGCGGCGTGAGGGTCCGCCGCGCCGGCACCCGGTTCAGGCGAGCGGCGCTCCGGTGATCACCGCCGCCACGGTCGTCCCCGGTGCGAACGCCCCCTCCTCGGCCAGGGCGACAAGTCCGTAGAGCATCTTGGCGACATAGAGACGTTCGACGGGCAGGCCGTGACGCTGTTCGAAATCCTCGGCGAAAAAGTCGAGTTCGGGCGTGGCGCGCGCGTAGCCGCCGAAGTGGTAGCGGTCGTCGAGTGACCAGGTGCCGCGGCGGCCGCCGAAGGCGGAGTCCTGGAGGGCGCGTACCTCGGCGCCCAGGAAACCGCCCTTGAGGACGGGGACGCCCAGCGCCCGCTGGCCGGGGGCGAGGCCGGCGGCCAGGCCCGCGAGGGTGCCGCCGGTCCCGCAGGCGAGGGCGACGACGTCGGCGTGGCCGCGCAGCTCCGCGCCGAGCTCCTGGCAGCCGCGTACGGCGAGCGCGTTGCTGCCGCCCTCGGGGACGACGTACGCGTCCCGGGCGTCCGCCGCGCACAGGATCGCGGCCTGCGTCCGCGGTTCCGTCTTGCGGCGATACGTCGACCTGTCGACGAAGTGCAGCCGCATGCCGTCGGCCGCGCACCGGGTCAGGGAGGGATTGAGGGGGCGGTGGGCCAGCTCGTCGCCCCGGACCACGCCGATGGTCGGCAGTCCGAGGAGGCGGCCCGCGGCGGCGGTGGCCCGCAGATGGTTCGAGTACGCGCCGCCGAAGGTGAGGAGCGTGCGGCCGGCCGCGGCGCGCAGGTTCGGGACCAGCTTGCGCCACTTGTTGCCGATCAGGTCCGGGTGGATCAGATCGTCGCGCTTGAGCAGCAGCCGGACGCCATGGCGCGTGAAGCGCCCGTCCGCGACCGGGTCCAGCGGCGAGGGCAGCCTGGGCCGCAGACCGGTCGGGTCGAGCGCTTCGGGGCCGCCCGGGGCGCCGGGCACGGCGGGAGTGCCCGGGATGCCGGGGTCGTCGGGGCTGGTCACCCCACCATTGTCGGACAGCCGTGCGGGAATCCGGACGACCGGCGAACGCCTGTGCGTCACTTGAGGCGGTCGCGGACGCGCCCTCTCATCGAGGCCATCGTGAAGCCGCGCGGGTCGACCTTGCCGGGCTGCCACTCCAGATGGCCGATGACCGAGCGCTCCGTCCAGCCGTGATGGCGGCAGATCGCGGCCGCGACCCTCTCGATCGCCTCCAGCTGGACCTCGGGCCAGGGGTCCTTGCCGTTGCCGAGGTTCTCGCACTCGAAGCCGTAGAAGTGGCGGTTGCCGTCGGTGTTCGCCTCGTTGTCCACGGGGAGCGACTTCTCCGCGATCACGGCGCGCAGCACGTCGTCGTCGCCCAGGCCCGCGTGGTTGACCCGGCCGTAGCCGACGAGATGCACGACGCCGTCCTTGGTGATGACGCCGTGACACAGCGGTCCCGGCAGGTCGGTGCGGCCCGTGCGGCAGAGGCCGATGGTGTGCTCGTCGCCCGAGGACGCCGTGTGGTGGATCATCACCCCGTGCACGGGGCCCCACGGCCCCTTGTGGTTGCGGTTGTGATGCTCCCAGGCGCCGACCTCGACGACGGTGACGCCTTCCCTCCTGAGCCGGTCCAGGAAACCGGCCGCGGACATGGGTGAAGCCATGACCGCCTCCTTCGCGCTGCACGCCGGCCACCGGGCGCGGCCGTCTCGTACCGCCGCTTCTACCCGGAACTGGACGCTCCGGGTTGGCCGTTCGTACAGCGTGCGAGCCGATCCGGTCAGGGCCGGCGGGCGTCGGGGCGGCACCGCTCAGGAGCGCAGGAACGCGTCCCCGTTCGCCGCGATATGGCTGTCCAGGGCCTGGAGGGCCTGCTGGGTCGCCTCGGGGGACCCGCTGCCGCGCCGCTCCGCGTAGTACGCGGAGCCCAGTCTCTTGAGGAGGTCCGCGCCCGCTCGCTGCGCCTGCACCTCGTCCAGCTTCTGCTTGCCCTGCGTGAGCCCTCGCTGCGCCTGTTCCTTGGCGCGGTCCAGGAAGCCTGCCATCGCCGTCTCCCGTCATCGTCCGTCGCCGTGTCAAACGGTTGGCCGGATCTTGGAGTTCCCGAGCGCGCCGACAGGAGGCTGTTCGACGGCGCGGGCCCGGCCGTTCGACAGCACGGCACGATTTTCCGGACGTCAGGATTCCGCACGATTCGCCCGCTCGACAAAGTGCGCGTGTGTGCCCAATCCGCCGTGATCCATTCCCCCTCATTCGTGTAATAGCACCGGCACGCTCCGTGATGGAAGGCTGGGCGGCGCAGATCAGTGCATGACCGGGAGGGCAATTTTCATGTCGGTAGGCGAAGAGGTCCGTTCAGGTCAGGGCAGGCCGCAGCAGAGTCTCGGCACATCGGCCGCGCGGAACCTGGCCACCACCACCAAGTCCGCACCCCAGATGCAGGAGATCAGTTCACGGTGGCTGCTGCGCATGCTCCCGTGGGTGAACGTGCAGGGTGGCACGTACCGCGTGAACCGGCGGCTCAGCTACTCGGTGGGCGACGGCAGGGTGACGTTCGTGAAGACCGGTGACCGCGTCCAGGTCATCCCCGCCGAGCTCGGCGAGCTGACCGTCCTGCGGTCCTACGAGGATCAGGAGGTGCTCGGCGAGCTCGCCCAGCGCTGCCAGCAGCGGGAGTTCGCGCCGGGCGAGGTGCTCGCCTCGTTCGGCAGTCCGTCCGACGAGGTGTTCCTGCTCGCGCACGGCAAGGTCGAGAAGATCGGTACGGGTCCCTACGGCGACGACGCGGTCCTCGGCGTCCTCGCCGACGGCGCGTACTTCGGCGAGCAGGCGCTCATCGACCCGGACGCCATCTGGGAGTACACGGCCCGCGCCGTCACCGCGGTCACCGTGCTCGCGCTGCCCCGCCAGGACCTGGAACAGGTCGCGGAGCGCGCCGAGTCCCTGCGCACCCACCTCCAGCAACTGCGGGCGATCCCCGAGCAGCGCACCAACAAGTACGGCGAGAAGGAGATCGACCTCGCGGCCGGCCACACCGGGGAGGAGGACATCCCCGGAACCTTCGTGGACTACGAGGCCGCACCGCGCGAGTACGAACTGAGCATCGCCCAGACGGTACTGCGCCTGCACACCCGCGTGGCCGATCTCTACAACCAGCCGATGAACCAGACCGAGCAGCAGCTCCGCCTCACCGTCGAGGCGCTGAAGGAGCGCCAGGAGCACGAGCTCATCAACAACCGGGAGTTCGGACTGCTCAACAACTGCGAGTACGACCAGCGGCTGCAACCGCACGACGGCGTTCCGAGCCCCGACGACCTCGACGAACTGCTCAGTCGCAGGCGCGGGACGAAGCTCCTGCTCGCCCACCCGCGCGCGATCTCCGCGATCGGCCGCGAGTGCAACAAGCGCGGGCTCGTCCCGGAGAGCGTCGAGGTCGCGGGCAACCGCATCCCGACCTGGCGGGGGGTCCCGATCTTCCCGTGCAACAAGATCCCGGTCAGCGACGCCCGTACGACCTCGATCATCGCCCTGCGTACCGGTGAGGCGGAGCAGGGCGTCATCGGGCTCCAGCAGGCGGGCATCCCGGACGAGATCGAGCCGAGTACGTCGGTGCGCTTCATGGGCATCAACGAACAGGCGATCATCTCCTACCTGGTGACGGCGTACTACTCGGCCGCGGTCCTCGTCCCGGACGCCCTCGGCATCCTGGAGAACGTCGAGATCGGCCGCTGGCGGTGACCTTCCCGACACCGGCCACCGTGTTCCCGCCGGACCGGACGGGCAGACCGGGCAGACCGGGTGGACCGGGCGGACCGGAGCCCCGGCAGAGCGGGGCCGAGACCCTCGACGGGCGGAGCCCTCTCGGGGGGCCCATGGACGGGGGGTCCATGCGACAACAGGTACCGCCCGTCCCGCCCGACGGGCAGGAGGCGGCGGGCATCCTGGAGCGTGCGCGGGCGTCCGTCGACCCCGAGCTGCGCAGGGCCATCGACTCGCTGCCGGGTTCGATGCGCCGGATCGCGCTCTATCACTTCGGCTGGGAGCACGCGGACGGCACCCCGGCGGCGGGCAACGCGGGCAAGGCGATCCGCCCCGCCCTCGTGCTCACCGCCGCGGGAGCGCTCGGCGGGCAGCACGTGTCGGCCGTACGGGCGGCCGCCGCGGTGGAGCTGATCCACAACTTCAGCCTGCTGCACGACGACGTGATGGACCGGGACACCACACGCAGACACCGGCCCACCGCGTGGACCGTGTTCGGCGACGCCGCCGCGATCCTCGTGGGGGACGCCCTGCAGGCGCTCGCCCAGCGGCTGCTGGCCGAGGACCCGCATCCGGCGGCCCCGGCCGCCGCCGCCCGGCTCGCGTCCTGCGTGGTCGAGCTGTGCGAGGGACAGCACTCCGACACGGCCATGGAGAAACGCGGCCCGGGTGAGGTCACCCTCGACGAGTGCCTCGCCATGGCCGAGGCGAAGACGGGCGCGTTGCTCGGCTGCGCCTGCGCGATCGGGGGGCTCTACGCGGGGGCGGACGAGGAGGACGTCGAGGCACTGGACGCGTTCGGCCGGGAGGCCGGTCTCGCCTTCCAGCTGATCGACGACGTGATCGGGATCTGGGGGGACCCGAGCCGCACCGGCAAGCCGGCCGGGGCGGACCTCATCGCCCGCAAGAAGTCCCTGCCCGTGGTGGCCGCGCTCGGCTCCGGCACCCCGGCGGCGACGGAACTCGCCGAACTGTACGGAGTTCCCTACGAGGAAGGGGAGTTGGAGCACACGGTGCTGGCCGTGGAGCGGGCGGGGGGCCGCGACTGGGCCCAGGTCCAGGCGGCCGACCGGATGTCCCGGGCGATGCACGAACTGTCCCGGGCGATCCCCGACCCGGAGGCCGCGGGCGGTCTCCTGGCACTCGCGGAGTTCGTCACGCGACGCAGTAACTGAAGCCGCCGGACGGCGGTTGAAGACCCCGGAGCCACCGGGACCGTACGGCACCTGACCTCCGTACGGTCCCGGTCTCCGGCCGGGGCGGATCCCGCGCATCCCCACGGTGCGCGGGGCCCGCCCCTTCGCCGCGGGTGATCCCCGCTAGGCTGCGACGGCCGTACGGCCAGGGGCGGTTGAGGCGAAGGGGCAGGACATGGGCGTGGCGATACGGGTGGCGGGCGAGGGCGATCGCGGACGGGTCGTCCAGTTGCTCGACGAGGCGTTCCGGGACGACCCGGTGAGCGGCTGGGTCTTCCCGGACGCGGCGCACCGCCGTGACCGGCACCCCCGGCTGATGGCGGTGTTCGCCGACATCGTGTTCGCCGGGGGCCGTGTCGACATCACGGAGGACGGCACGGCGTGCGCCCTGTGGCTGTCGGTGCCGGCCGACGACGACCACGCCGACGAGGAGGGGCCGGTCCAGCTGCGCGAGGCGGTGGACCCCGACAACGTACGGGTCGAGCTGGTGGGCCGGCTCACCGCCGGGATCCACCCCGCGGGCCGTGCCCACGAGTACCTGTGGATGATCGCCGTGGCACCGGAGCACCAGGGCGAGGGTCTCGGCAGCGCACTCGTCCGTTCGGTCCTCGACCGCTGCGACCAGGAGGGTGTCCCCGCCTATCTGGAGGCCAGCAACGAGCGCAGCCGCGCGCTCTACGAGCGGCTCGGGTTCGGTCACACCGGCCGGCCCCTCGACCTGCCGGAAGGCCCGCGCATGTGGCCGATGTGGCGCGAGCCGCGGGCGGGGTCGGCGGCCGGGGCGTAGTCGGCCGGGCCCGCCGTCCCGGCCGCTCGCGAGCCCGGCCGTGCGGGGAGCGCCGGAGCGGGTGCCGCCCTACTCTGAAGGCATGGGCATCGATGAGCATGTCTGCCCCGCCTGCGAGCAGCCGGTCGCCACGGTCGTGCGGCGCCGCAAGACACTGGGCGCGTTCGTTCCCGTCTGGGGTCCCGGTCCCTGCCACAACCCACGGTGCGAGGCGAGCGCGGAGTCCGCGTCCTCCCCGCGGACGCGTGATCTTCAGGAGGCGGGCGCGGCCCGGTGGCCCCGCGATCCCCGCGACCCCGGGAAGGCCGCGGGAGTCCGGCGGACGTCGGCGGACCGGGACGACCAGGACGAGGCCACGGAGGCCACGGAGAGTTCCTGATCCGTGCGCTGACCTGTGGGGGCGCGTCCGGGGGGCGGTGAGGTGTGCCCGTACCGGAGGCCGGGCACGGAGGTCCGAGAACACGGAGGCCGAGGCGCGGAGGCCGAGAACACGGAGGTCGAGCGCGGAGGCCGAGAACACGGAGGTCGAGCGCGGAGGCCGCACCTCTTGTCTCCCCGCGCTTCCCGGTTCCCCGCGCTTCCCGGTTCGCCGCGCATCCCGGTTCTCCGGGGTTCTCCGGCCGGGCTCGCGGGGGTGCCGGGCCCGTCAGGAGGCGGGGGCCGGGGGAGGCCGGTGGCGGGGCGGGTCGGCGTGGACTCCCGACAACGCCAGCGCCATGACGACCGCCGCGACGACGAGGAGCGCGCGGCCCGCCCCCCATGGCGCCAGGAGTGTGCCCAGGGTCCCGCCCGCGAACATGCCGCAGACGGTCGCGGTGAGGCGGGTGCGCGCGAGTCGTCGCGGCACCCCCTGCTCGCCGTCCGGAACCCGTGGCGCGGTGGACACGTCCGCCACCAGCTGGACCAGGGACATCTGGATGAGGAGCGTCGGCATGCCCGGCACGGCCACGCGCAGTACGACGGCGGACCTCACGCCCATGGCGAGGGCCACGGCCGCGAGGGCGAGCAGATCGGAATCGTGAGCGGGCGAACCCGTCCCGTGGCGCAGCAGGTCCAGTGTCCCCCCGACCGCGAGCAGGACCCCCTCGGTGGCCAGCGCCGCCGGGAACCAGCGGCGTCCCCGCGCGGTGAGCGCGCGGATCGCGAAGGAGGCCGTGGCCACCCCGGCCGCGAACGTCACGAGCGCGACGGAGGGCCGGATCACGGAGACCTGGCCGGATCCGGCCAACGCGAAGGTCAGGAACAGCACGTTGCCCGTCTCGAGTGCGGCGAACACCCGGCCCATGGTCAGGAACGTGATCGCGTCGACCGCCCCCGCGACCACGGTGAGCACCGTCATGATCACGGTCCTGCGGAGCTCGGTCCGGTCGACGGGAGCGGGTACGGAGGCGGTGGAGCTTTCGGGCATGGGCAAGTCTCAGCAGATGGCGGGCCCGAGCGGCCGGCCCCGAGGCGACACGCAGGGGGAGTACCGCCGTCTGCCGCAGCCGGCGCCCAGGGCGGGCCCGCGGAGGCCCGAGGACAGGGTGCGGCGTCCTTGCTGCCGGCTTCCGGGAGAACCGACCGCCCGCCACGACGGCGTCCGTCCCGGAGACCGGCCCGCGGGCCTACCGGCCCGCGGTCACGGCCTTCAGCTCGGCCAGCGATTCCCGCATCATCTCTGCCATCTCGCGTTCCTCGGCCGCCACGATCCAGCGCTCGAAGCCGACCTTGAAGACGGCGATCCCGGCCTCGGCGGTCAGGCTCGCGGCCGGCTCCGTGACGCCGCGTCCGTGCAGGGCGCCGGTGAGCGCGGCCGCCATCGTGGCGAGCTTGATCAGCTCGCGTTCCCGGAGTTCCGTGTTCGCCATGATCACAGCCTGCCGTGCGCGCGCGAAGTCGCGGCGGTCGGCGAACGTCTCGGAGACCGCGTCGAGCCCCGCCGCCATCGCGTCGATCGGCGCGGCGGACTCCGGAGCGTCGGCGACCGCCCGCACGAACAGCTCCTGCAACTGGCCGGAGCCGGCGAACAGCACCTCGCGCTTGTCGGCGTAGTGCCGGAAGAAGGTGCGCTCGGTGAGTCCGGCCCGTCGGGCGATCTCCGCCACCGTGGTCTGTTCGAAGCCGCGCTCGCTGTAGAGCTCCAACGCCGCCTTCGCCAGGCGCCCGCGCGCGTTCGGCTCCCATCTACCCATGCGCAGATCCTACGTGATGGCAGCAACTGACATCAGGTGTTAGCGTTGATGACAGCAACTGACATCAACTGGTTTGGGGATTCTCCATGCGCATCTTCGTGACCGGCGCGTCCGGCTGGCTCGGTTCCGCCGTCGTTCCCGAGCTGACCGGGGCGGGGCACCAGGTCGTCGGGCTCGCCCGCTCCGAGGCCTCCGCCGACGCGCTCACCGCGGCCGGGGTGGAGGTGGTCCGCGGCACCCTCGACGATCTCGACGTGCTCCGGGACGCGGCCGCCGGGTCGGACGGGGTGATCCACCTGGCGTTCAAGCACGACGTCGCCTTCGCCGGCGGTTTCCAGGGCGCCGCCGAGGCCGACCGCCGCGCCGTCGACGCCCTCGGCGACGTGCTCGCGGGCACCGACCGTCCCTTCGTCCTCGCCTCCGGGGTGGTCGGCCTCGCCCCCGGGCGGCCGGCCACGGAGCGGGACATGCCGACCGTCGACGGCTCGCCGATCTCGATCCGGATGGCCACCGCGCAGGCGGTGCTCGCACTGGCCTCGCGTGGGGTGCGCTCGTCCGTGGTACGGCTCTCCCCGACCTGCCACGGCGACGGGGACAACGGTTTCATGGCGGCGCTGGTCACCATCGCCCGCGCCAAGGGCGTCTCCGGCTACCTCGGCGACGGCGCCAACCGCTGGCCGGCCGTCCACCGTCTGGACGCGGCACGGCTGTTCCGTCTGGCGGTCGAGAAGGCCCCCGCCGGGTCGGTGCTGCACGGTGTCGCGGAGCAGGGCGTCGCGATCCGTGACATCGCCGAGGTGATCGGCCGTCAACTCGACGTGCCGGTGGCCGCCGTGGCGCCCGAGGACGCGGCCGGGCACTTCGCCTGGCTTGGGCCCTTCCTCGGCCTCGACTCCCCGGCGTCGAACACCCTCACCCGCGAGCTGGTGGGCTGGGAGCCGGTCCACCCCGGTCTCCTGGAAGACCTCGGCAAGGGCCACTACTTCGCCGCCGTCACCCCTGCCTGACCGGTAGCGGAGGCGTCCCCGCGGGGCACGCGCCCAGTGCCGTGCGGGGAGCGTGTCCGCGGGGCCGGTCCGGCACCCGGCGCGCCGGAACCGGGAGGGAAGCGAGGGAAGGGAAGCGAGGGAAGGGAGAGGCCGGGGTTGTACGCCCGACGCCGTAACGTTGGGGCATGTCCGAACCCCTTTTGCACATCACCGAGCGTTCGCTGTGGGACGCGGCCCGCGCGTCCGGCGCGTACGAGATGTCCACCCGTGGCCGCACCCTCGGGGAGGAGGGCTTCATCCACTGTTCGACGCGGGCCCAACTCCCGCGGATCGCTTCCTTCCTCTATGGGGCCTACGAAGGCCCTGGCGACCTGGTGGTCCTGGTCGTCGACGCCGAACGGCTGGAGGTGCCGGTGCGGTACGAGGCCGTGAAGCCCGGCGGCGAGGAGTTCCCGCACGTCTACGGGCCGATCCCGGTCACGGCGGTGGTGGACGTGGAGGTGTGGGAGCGGGCCTAGGCGTATAGCCCGCCCCCGCCGGGAGGCCCGCCTAGACCGACCGGACCGGGAGGCCACCGGTGCCGGGGTCGCGGCCCGTCAGGCAGTAGGTGCCGCCGGCCGGGTCCCGCATCACGGCCCAGTGCGTGCCACGGCCGACGAGGGTGGCGCCGAGGTGTTCGTGCCGGGCGCGGACGGCCTCGATGTCCGAGCAGGCGAGGTCGAGGTGGGCCGAGGTGGGGCGATCGGTGCCGAGACGTTGCAGGACCACGCGGACGGGCAGCGTGGCGGGCGGCCTGATCACATGGAACTCGGGGAGCGAGCCGGGGTGGGACTCCCATCCGGTGAGGCCGCTCCAGAAGGCGACCTCCGCGTCGTGGCGGGAGGGCGCCACGTCGACGCACACCTGGTCGAGGCGGCTGGTGACGCCGGGGGGTCCCTCGACCACCGGCGGCCGTACCGATTCCCCCTGCCACGGGACCACGCAGAACAGCAGGCCGCCGGGGGAGCGCAGCACGGCCCAGCCCCCGTCGTCGGTGATGCCGTTGTCGGACACGGTGCGCGCTCCGAGCCGCAGGGCCGACTCCACCAGTGCCGCCACGTCCTCGACGGCCAGGTCGAGGTGCGCGCCGCCCGCGCCCTCCTCGACGCCCTGCGCGTTCAGACAGGCGTCGGACCCGTCCGGCAGCAGGGTCACGAACTCGTCCTGTCCGCCGCGCGGCGCGGACGGCGCGGTCCCCGTGACGGACGTCCAGAAGGCGCGGGCCGGCCCGAGGTCCTTCCTTGGCCGGTCGACGAAGGCGTAGGTCCACCGGATCGGCCCGCTCCCGCGGATCGGTTCGGGCATGGTGCGGTTCCCCTGTCGGACGGGTCGGACGGGTCGGACGGGTCGGACGGGTCGGACGGGTCGGACGGGTCGGACGGGTCGGACGGGTCGGACGGGTCGGACGGGTCGGACGGTTCGGACCGTTCGTACGGTTCGGACCGTTCGGACGGTTCGGACGGGTCGGACGGTTCGGACCGTTCGTACGGTTCGGACGCTTCGGACGGTGTCGGCGGTTCGGGCGCCCGGCACGCTTCAGGCGGCTCCGGCGGCTCCGGCGGCGCCTCGCACCGTCTCCTGCCCGATCAGCCCGCGCAACGACGTCTTCACGCGCGCGACGAAGGCGTCCCGCGCGGCGGGGGAGAGGACGTCCAGCGACAGATACGGGTTGAGGTCCTCCAGCTCGACGAGGAGCAGCTCGCCGTCCGGTGCCCGGCAGGCGTCGACGCGCTGGATGCCGTACGCGATGTCGTTCCAGTCGACGAACCGCTGCGCGAACTCCCGGTCCCGCCCGGTCGCTTCGTACGGCTCCAGGTCCCACCGCCGGTCCGGGCGGGGTGCGTACAGGGCGTACTGGAAGGTGCGGTCGACGAAGTAGAAGGACACCTCGTAACGGAAGTCGACACGCGGCTGGACGAGACGGTCGTCGTACGACAGTTCGGCGAGCCGGTCGCGCGGGACGAACTCCAGGCCTATCGAGTCCGCCCCCAGTTTCGGCTTCACGACGTACGTGTCGACGTCCGGCAGCCGGTGCAGGTCCCCGGCGCGGTCGACGGTGGGGATGACCGGGAACCCCGCCGCGGTGAGGTCGAGCAGGTACTGCTTGCCGGCCATGTCCCCCTTGCCGGAGAGCTGGTTGTACACACGGACGCCGTCGGCGAGCGCGCGCTGCCGGAAGGCGTCGTACTGCGCCTGGTAGTGCAGCACCGGCCCGCTGTTGCGGACGACCACGGCGTCGAAGCCGGTCATCAGCGCGGCCGCGTCCAGCGGATGGCACACGGCGACGTCGAAGTCCTCGCGCAACCGGGAGGTGAGGAACACGTCCTCGTCGCCGTACCGCCGCCCCTGGGCCGGATAGGCCAGGTCGCTGACGTAGAGGACGCGGGAGCGCGCGGACGGCATGGGTGTCTCCGGTGGTGAGCGGTGCGGTGGGGCCGACGCAACGGTAGCCGGAGCCCGATGCCCGGGGACGGGCACCCGGGGGACGGGCGGCGGGGCACGCTTCCCACCGGGGACCCGGGCCTGTTCCCGGCGGAGGGGAGCCGTGGTCAGGCCGCGGGGCGCTCCTTGAAGCGGAGGAGGTTGCCCGCCGGGTCACGGAACGCGCAGTCGCGGGCGCCCCAGGGCTGGTCCGTCGGCTCCTGGAGGACTTCGGCGCCGGACGCGCGGACCCGTTCGTAGAGGGCGTCGCAGTCGGTCGTCGAGAAGATGACCCCGCGCAGGATGCCCTTGGCGAGCAGCTCGACCATGGCCTGCTTGTCGGCGGGGGAGGCGTCCGGGCTCGCGTCCGGGGGCTCGAGGACGATCTCCACGTCCGGCTGGAGCGGCGAGCCGAGGGTCACCCAGCGCATCCCCTCGAACCCGACGTCGTTGCGTACTTCCAGGCCCAGGACGTCCCGGTAGAAGGCGAGCGCCTTGTCGTGGTCGTCCACGGCGATGAAGCACTGGGAAAGTTTCAGGTCCATGGGCTCCAGGCTAGGCCGTGCCGGGGGCTGTCCGCCGGGCGGACGGGGCCTACAGGCGCGTCCCCGGTTCCCCTTCGTCCGGCCTGCGGTGGCGGGAGGGGCGGGTCAGACGGCGGGTCACACAGGGTGGGATGGGGGCTCCGTGGTCGTGCGGGCGGGCCCGGTAGGCGCTCGGGGTCTCCCCTACGAGCTCCGTGAAGCGGGAGCTGAAGGAGCCGAGCGAGGTGCAGCCCACGGCGATGCAGACCTCCGTGACCGTCAGGTCGCCGCGCCGCAGCAGGGCCTTGGCCCGCTCGATCCGGCGGGTCATCAGATAGCCGTACGGCGTCTCCCCGTACGCCGCGCGGAAGCTGCGCTGGAAGTGGCCGGGGGACATCAGCGCCGTGCGCGCGAGCGCGGCGATGTCCAGCGGCTCCGCGTACTCACGGTCCATCCGGTCGCGTGTCCGGCGCAGCCGGACCAGATCCTCCACAGTCACTTGTCCAGGATGACACGGGCCACCGACAGCGGGGAGGGCCGTCACTCCCGCGGGTGCCCCCGGTGGCGTACGGGCACGCGTGCCTGCTTGCTGGACCAAGGGGGGAACCGGGAAGGACGGCGGGCGACGATGGAGCCGAACGACGAGCGGCTGCGCACACCGCGGGCGGCCGGCATGGCCGGGGCGGTGTTCGCGGTGCTGCTCGCGGTGGCGATCGTGCTGGTGCGGATCGCCGTGCCCGCCGGGAACCCGCCCGGCGCGAAGATCGACCCGGACAAACGGTGGGCGGTACAGACGGCCCTGGAGATCCTTCCCTTCGCGGGCATCTTCTTCCTGTGGTTCATGGGCGCCGTGCGCGCGCAGGTCGGCGACGCCGAGGACAGGTTCGTCGCCACCGTCTTCATGGGCAGCGGATTGGTGTTCGTCGCCACGATGTTCGGGGCTGGTGCCGCGGCGGGCACCGTCCTGGACGAGGTCCGGTCCTCCGACTTCGGGCGCTACTTCGCCTACACGATGATGACGACGTACGCGCTGCGGATGGCGGCCGTGTTCGTCTTCACGACCTCCACCATCGGACACCGCCTCGGTGTCCTGCCGAGACCCCTCGCCCTCCTCGGATTTCTCGTGGGCGTGGTGCTGCTCGCCACGGGGTCCTCCCTGCCCTGGGCCGAACTGGTCTTCCCGGCCTGGGCGCTGATCGTCAGCCTCCACATCCTGCGCGTCGGGCTGCGCGAACCGCGCCGGTCCCGGAGCCCGCGGTGACCCCGTCGTCCCATCGGACGCTCCGGCGAGCGGGTCCGCGCCCGCTCACGCATGCTGAAGGGCGAGGGGGCGGACGGGGCCACGGAAAGGCTGTTCCTCGGTGAGACTTGTCGTCGATCTCAACCGCTGCCAGGGGTACGCGCAGTGCGCGTTCCTCGCTCCCGACGTGTTCGCCATGCACGGCGACGAGGCCCTGCTCTACAACCCGGAGGCCGACGAGAAGCGGCGCGACGACGTGGCGCGTGCCGTCGCGGCCTGCCCCGTCCAGGCCATCCTCGTGGACGCGGATCACGCCGCCGCGAACCCCGGAACAGACCGGGAGGTCACCGGTGAGCAGTGACGGAATCCTCGACCGGCTCAAGCGCGAAGGACGTGTCGTCGTCGTGGGCGCCTCGCTCGCGGGACTGCGGGCCGCGGAGACCCTGCGCGAGAAGGGCTTCGCCGGCTCCCTGACGATGGTCGGCGACGAACCCCACGAGCCCTACGACCGGCCCCCGCTGTCCAAGCAGGTCCTGCTGGGCCGGGCGACGCCGGACCGGACCTCCCTGCCCCGGCGCCGCGCGATCGACGCGCAGTGGCGTCTCGGGGTTCCGGCCACCGGCCTCGACATGGCGGCCCGGCGGGTGCGGCTGGCCGACGGCGACGAGGTGGGCTACGACCGGCTGCTGATCGCCACCGGCGTCCGGGCCAGGCCCTGGCCGAGGGAGAGCGAGGCGGAACTCGACGGTGTCTTCGTCCTGCGCACCCGCGACGACGCGACCGGGCTGGAGCGCGCGCTCGCGCAGAACCCCCGCCGTGTGCTCGTCATCGGCGCCGGGTTCACCGGCTCGGAGATCGCCTCCGCCTGCCGGGAACGCGGGATCGCGGTCACCGTGGCCGAACGGGCCGCCGCGCCCCTGGTCGGCGCGCTCGGCGGGGTCGTCGGCCGGATCGCGGCCGAGATCCAGCGCGAGCACGGGGTCGACCTGCGCTGCGGCGTCATGGTGACCAGCCTGGAGGGCGACGCCGCGAACCGGGTCCGCGCCGCCCATCTCTCCGACGGGAACACCGTCGAGGCCGATGTGGTGGTCGTGTGCCTCGGCGCCCTGCGCAACACCGAGTGGCTCGCGGGATCCGGACTGGGCGCGGGTCCCCGGGGCATCGCCTGTGACGCCGGCTGCCGGGCCTTCGACATCCGCGGCATCGTCACCGACGACGTCTACGTGGCCGGCGACGTGGCGCGTTCCCCGCATCCGCTGTTCGGCTACCAGTTCCTGTCCCTGGAGCACTGGGGCAACGCCGTCGCGCAGGCCGAGACCGCGGCGCACAACATGATGAGCGACAGCGTGGACCGCCGCCCCCACATCTGGGTGCCCGCCTTCTGGTCCTCGCAGTTCGGCGTGAACATCAAGTCCGTGGGGGTGCCGTCGATGGGGACGGAGATCCTCATCGCCCAGGGCGCCCTGGGCGAGCGCAGATTCACCGGCGTGTACGGGTACCAGGGGCGCGTCATCGGCGCCGTCACCTTCGACCAGACGAAGTGGCTGCAGTTCTACCAGCAGCTGATCGAGACCACAGCGCCCTTCCCGCCGTCCTTCCCGACCGTGGACCGCCGCCCCGAGGGGCAGCGCCCTGTGGACGCGGACTTCCCCGACCCGTCAGTGCCCACGAGCGGACCGACCGTCACCCTCACCGGCTATTCGCCGGCCGACCGGCGGATGACGTTCACCCCCGCCGGGCACTGATCCGACGCTCACGAGGACGCATCATGACGCAAGCCATCCTGCGGCAGATCATCGACTACTCGCACCGCGCGAACCCGTATCCGCTGTACCAGGAACTCCGCGAGACCCCGGTGTACCACGACGCGGACGGGCCCTACGTCGTCAGCAAGTACTACGACATCCAGGGCCTGTTGCACGATCCGCGGGTCAGCTCCGACGCGCGCAACCTGAAGGCGACGGCCGGCGATCCGCTGGGCGACGCGGAGGAGGAGTCGGCGCTGCCGCCGGCGTTCCTGCGGCTCGACCCGCCGGAGCACGACCGGCTGCGGCGCATGACGAACCGTCCCTTCGGACCCCCGCACTCGCCGCGGCGCGTCCACGAGATGCACGGCGAACTGGCCGACATCGTCTCCGGGCTCATCGACGGCATCGGCGACCCGGAGCGGATCGACCTGGTCGACCAGTTCTCGTACCCCTTCCCGGTGACCGTGATCTGCCGGCTCCTCGGCGTGCCGCGCGAGGACGAGCCCCGCTTCCACACCTGGGCGGACACCCTCGCCGCCAGCCTGGACCCCGTCCCGGGCGCCGACGCCGGTGAGCGCGCCAAGGTCTCGAACAACGCCCGCACCGAGCTGGGCATGTATCTGGCCGGGCTGATCGAGGAACGCCGCAAGAAGCCGGGCGAGGACATGCTGTCGCAACTGGCCACCGCGCACGGGCCGGACGGCGCCATGACGACGATGGAGGTCATGAGCACCGCGGCGCTGCTGCTGATCGCCGGTCACGAGACCACGGTGAACCTCATCACCAACGGGATGCTGACCCTGCTGCGCAACCCCGGCATCCTGCAACGGCTGCGCGCGGACCCGAAGCTGGCCGTCCCCGTCGTCGAGGAGCTGCTCCGCTTCGAACCGCCGGTGCAGCTGTTGCCGCAGCGCAGCACCCTCGCCGACATCGAGGTGCGCGGCGTGACCATCCCCAAGGGCTCGTCACTGTGGCTGGTGCTGGCGGCGGGCAACCGTGACCCCGAGCGCTTCGAGAACCCGGACCGGTTCGACCCGGACCGCGGGGACATCCAGCACCTGGGCTTCGGCAGCGGCATCCACAGCTGCTTCGGCGCTCCGCTGGCCCGGCTGGAGGCACAGCTCGCGCTCGGTGAACTGGCCCGCAGGCTGGAGAACCCCCGTCTGGTGGAGGACCCGCCCCCCTACCGGCAGAACGCGGTCCTGCGCGGCCCCCGTCACCTGTCGATCGCCTGCGACGGCATCCGTCCGTAGGGCGACGTCACCGGGCCGTCCGGGCCGTGTCCGGCGATGTCCGCCGGGCGTCGCCGGTGGTCCGGACACGGCACGACCTGGCGCGCACACCCGAAGGGGCCCGGCCGGAACATCCGGCCGGGCCCCTTCGGAACGCCCGTCGACCTGCGAGGGTGCACCGCTCGCCGGTCAGGGCGAACGCGGCCCGAATCAGGCCTTCTTGGTCTCCCAGAAGATCTTGTCGATCTGGGCGATGTAGTCCAGCGCCTTCTGGCCCGTCGCCGGGTCGGTGGACGCCTTGGCGGCCGAGAGGGCCTTCAGGGTGTCGTTGACCAGCTGGTGCAGCTCGGGGTACTTCTCGAAGTGCGGGGGCTTGAAGTAGTCGCTCCAGAGCACCGACACGTGGTGCTTGGCGAGCTCGGCGCGCTGCTCCTTGATGACGGTGGCGCGGGCCTGGAAGTGCGGGTCGTCGTTACCGGCCATCTTTTCCTGGACGGCCTTCACCGACTCCGCCTCGATGCGGGCCTGGGCAGGGTCGTACACGCCGCAGGGCAGGTCACAGTGCGCGCTGACCTTCACCTTGGGGGCAAACAGGCGGGAGAGCATGGAGCTGTCCTTCCTCGTGATCGTCTTCTCAGGTGGGACATTACTCCGTGGGGGACGTCTTTTCGCGAGTGCCCCCATGGGCTTAGGACAAAAGTCCGGGGTGAGACTGGGACTGGTGGAGGATGGACCGGGGAGGTGCCGGTGATGCCGGAGCTGTCGCAGGAGAGCGAACGTGGAAGGGCCGTGCTGCCGTTCGGGGGAGCCGAGGTGCGGGGGCCCTCGATGGTGCCCACGCTCCAGCACGGGGATCGGCTCGTCGTGCAGTACGGGGCCCGGGTGGGTCCCGGTGACGTGGTCGTTCTGCGTCATCCGTTCCAGCAGGACCTGCTGGTGGTGAAGCGGGTGGCACAGCGGCGCGAGGGCGGCTGGTGGGTACTGGGTGACAACGCCTTCGCCGGCGGGGACAGCACCGACTACGGCGCCGTGCCCGAGGAGCTCGTCCTGGGGAAGGTGCGCTTCCGGTACCGGCCCCCCAAGGACGGTCAGCGTTCGCCGCTCGCGCTGGTGCGCTGGGCGTTGTCGGCGGCCAGGCCCGTACTCTCCGACCGGTCCGCCTCCAGGCGCTTCCGGGCCCGGTAGGCGGCCACGTTGGCGCGGGTCGCGCAGCGGTCCGAGCAGTAGCGCCGGGAGCGGTTCGTCGACGTGTCCAGGTAGGCGTTGCGGCACGGCGCGGCCTCGCACAGGCCCAGCCGGTCCACGCCGTACGAGGTGAGGTGGAAGGCGAGCCCCATGGCGGCGATCGCCGCGTAACCCGCCGTCACGTTCGACGGGTGGTCCGCGAGGTGCATGTGCCACAGCGGGCGGCCGTCGTCGTCCCGGAAGTCGTGCCCGGAGATCTGCGGGCTGACGGGGAATTCCAGGAGCAGCGAGTTCAGCAGGTCGACCGCGAGGGTCTCGTCGTCGCCGTCCGCCGCCTCGAACACGGCGCGCAGCCGTGCGCGGACCGAACGGAAGCGCGTCACGTCGGCGTCCGTGGCGCGGCGCGCCGCCGAGGCGTTGCCCACGAAGAGATCGCGGACGGCCTCGACCGAGGTGAGCGCGTCCTTGCCCCGGGCCGGCTCCTCGCTGTTGACGAGACGAACCGCGTAGTCCGAGTAATAGGCCAATTCCACTTGTAGTCCTTACGGAGGCGCTCTATCGTCATGCGTGCGGTCGGGTAACGGCTGATTGCGCTTCCAGGGTATTACGCGGGTGAGTGAAGACGCGCGAAGAAGGGGCTCACATGACCGTCAGCACCGGCACCGGCCACACCGGGACGCAGGGCACCGGAACCGACTGGCAGGCCTGGCAGGAGAGCTGGGACCGGCAGCAGGAGTGGTACATGCCGGACCGCGAGGAACGCTTCCGGGTGATGCTCGACATGGTCGAGCCCTGGTCGGCCCCGCGCCCCGCGTCCTCGACCTGGCCTGCGGCACCGGGACCGTCACCGCCCGGCTCCTCGCCCGGCTCCCGCGCGCCACCAGCACCGGCGTCGACCTCGACCCCGCGCTGCTCACCATCGCCGAGGGCACCTTCGCGGGCGACGACCGGGTCTCCTTCGTCACGGCCGACCTCAAGGACCCGCACTGGACGGCCGGGCTGCCGTACGAGTCCTACGACGCCGTGCTGACGGCCACGGCCCTTCACTGGCTGCACAGGGACCCCCTCGCGGCGCTCTACGGCCGGATCGCGGGGATCGTCCGCGCCGGCGGGGTCTTCATGAACGCCGACCACATGATCGACGAGTCCACGCCCCTGATCAACGCTGCCGATCGCGCGCAGCGGCACGCCCGGATGGACCGGGCCAAGGAGGGCGGTGTCCTCGACTGGTCCGCGTGGTGGGAACTGGCCGCGCAGGACCCGGTCCTCGCCGTGCCGACCGCCCGCCGCTTCGAGATCTACGGCGAGCACGCCGACGGCGACACCCCGTCCGCCGACTGGCACGCGGGCGTGCTGCGCGAGAAGGGCTTCGCGGAGGCGCGGGCGGTGTGGCGCTCGCCTTCGGACGCGCTGGTGCTCGCGGTCAGGTGATCCGCCGGGTCCGCCGGGTCCGCCGGGTACTTCGGGTACTTCGGTCGAGGCGGCAGGGACGTGTGGTGACCCGGAACGACGGACGCCGCCCAGCCCTTCCCGGGCGGGCGGCATCCGTTTGTCGGAACCCTCGGATTGTCGGAACCCTCAGAGCACCTTCGACAGGAACGACTTGGTGCGCTCGTGCTGCGGGTCCGTCAGGACGTCGCGCGGGTTGCCGGACTCGACCACGACACCGCCGTCCATGAAGACCAGGCTGTCGCCGACCTCGCGGGCGAAGCCCATCTCGTGCGTGACGACGATCATCGTCATACCGGACTCGGCGAGGTCGCGCATGACGTCGAGGACGTCACCGACCAGCTCCGGGTCCAGGGCCGAGGTCGGCTCGTCGAAGAGCATCAGCTTCGGGTCCATCGCCAGCGCGCGGGCGATGGCCACGCGCTGCTGCTGGCCGCCGGAGAGCTGCGAGGGGTAGTTGCGCGCCTTGTCGGACAGACCGACGCGTTCGAGCAGCTCCATCGCGCGGTTCTGGGCGTCCGACTTCTTCGTGCCCTTCACCTGGATCGGCGCTTCCATGACGTTCTCGACTGCCGTCATGTGCGGGAACAGGTTGAAGCGCTGGAAGACCATGCCGATGTCCCGGCGCTTCAGGGCGACTTCGCTGTCCTTGAGCTCATAGAGCTTGTCGCCCTTCTGGCGGTAGCCGACCAGGTCGCCGTCGACGTACAGCCGGCCGGCGTTGATCTTCTCCAGGTGGTTGATGCACCTCAGGAAGGTCGACTTGCCGGAGCCGGACGGGCCGATCAGGCAGAACACCTCACCGGTGTTCACCTCCAGGTCGATGCCC
This sequence comes from Streptomyces sp. NPDC057950, assembly GCF_042887295.1. Classification (NCBI taxonomy): domain Bacteria; kingdom Bacillati; phylum Actinomycetota; class Actinomycetes; order Kitasatosporales; family Streptomycetaceae; genus Streptomyces; species Streptomyces sp. NPDC057950. The sequence continues at coordinate 56,092 of NZ_JBHVPP010000035.1, read as the reverse complement.
TTGAGGACCTCCACCGGACCGAAGGACTTGTGGACGCCCTCGGACTTCACCATCGCGGTCATGCGGTGCCCCTCTCACGGCCGAGGCCGAGCATGTTCGCCTTGATCTTCTGGAAGACGGTCGGCGGCAGGCTACGGCTGGAACCCCGTGCGTAGTAGCGCTCCAGGTAGTACTGGAAGACGCTGAACACGCTGGTCATGGCCAGGTACCAGATGGAGGCGACGAACAGCATCTCCATGACGGCGTACGACGTGGAGCCGATCGCCGAGGTGGAGCGCAGGAGCTCGTTGTACGTGACCGCGTACACCAGCGACGAGGTCTTCAGCATGTTGATGAACTCGTTGCCGGTCGGCGGCACGATCACGCGCATCGCCTGCGGGATCACGATCCGGAACAGCGTCTTGGTGTGGCTCATGCCCAGGGCCTGCGCGGCCTCCGTCTGACCCTCGTCGACGGCCAGCAGGCCGGCGCGGCAGATCTCGGCCATGTACGCGGCCTCGTTCAGACCGAGACCCAGCAGGGCGCACATGAACGGAGTCATGACGTCCGTCATCTCGTTCTTGTAGATCGGACCGAGATTCAGAACGGGGAAGATCAGCGCCAGGTTGAACCAGAGCAGCAGCTGGACGTAGACCGGGGTGCCGCGGAAGAACCAGATGTACAGCCAGGCGACCGTGCTGGTCACCGGGTTCTTCGAGAGGCGCATCACCGCGAGGACGATGCCCAGCACCACACCCACGATCATGGCGAGCACGCTGATCAGAAGCGTCCGGCCGGCGCCCTGGACGACGCTGGACACGAACAGCTGGTCGCCGACCGTGTGCCACTGGATGTTGCCCTGCGAGAACGCGACGCCGAGCGCCAGCAGCAGCGCGACGACGATGACGCCGCTGATCCACCGGCCGTAGTGCCGGACGGGGATCGCCTTGATGGTCTCCGGGTCCGGCCCGACGGCCGTGCTCCTGGCCACCGTGTCGCCGGGGGGCGCGGCGTCCGCGGGGGACTTGTCGAATTTGTCAGTCACGTGACTGCCCTTCAGTGGTGCGCTCGGCCTACTTGCCGCCGTTGATCGCGGACTGCTCGATCGCGCCGGACTGGGCGCCCCACTTCTCCAGGACCTTCTGGTACGAACCGTCCTTGATGATCGCGTCGACGGCGTCCTTCAGCGCGTCACGGAGCTGGGTGTTCTTCTTGTTCAGGATGATGCCGAACGGGCCGGCGTCGTACTGCTTGTTGATGACCTCGAAGGCCTTGCCGCCGTCGGCCTTGTTGGCCAGGTCGACCGCCACCGGGTAGTCGTTGATGCCGGCCACCGCGCCGCCGGACTTCACCCGGGTCTGGGCCTCGGTGTCGTTCTGGAACGCCTCGATGTTGATGGCCTTCTTGCCGGCGTCCGTGCACTTCTTGGACTGGTCCTTCAGGGCCGTCTCGTACGTCGTGCCCTGCTGCACGGCTGCCGTCTTGCCGCAGAGGTCCTCGATGCCCTTGATGCCCTCGGGGTTGCCCTTCTTCACGTAGATGGCCGTACCGGCCGTGAAGTAGTCGACGAAGTCGACGCCCTCGCCGAGCTTCTTGCCCTTGTCGTCCAGGCCCTGCTGGCGCTGCTTGTTGTCCGTGATGGACGACATGCCGACGTCGTAGCGGCCGGAGTTGACGGCGGTGATCAGGCCGTCGAAGGAGCCCGAGGTGAACTCGAACTTCACGCCGAGCTGCTTGGCCAGCGCGTCGGCCAGGTCCGGGTCGACGCCGACGATCTTGCCGCCCTCGGTCGACTCCATGGGGGCGTACTCGGCGTTCGTGCCGACCTTGATGACGCCCGCGTCCTGGATCTTCTTCGGCAGCTTGGAGAAGAGGGGAGCGCTGTTGGACTTGGCCGATTCGGTGGAGCTGCTGCCGCCACCGTTCGTCTGGTCACCGCAACCGGTGAGAACCAGGGCCCCGGCGACCGCGATCGCACCGACCGCTGCTATCCGGGACTGCGCGGCCGTCGTACGACGGGTGGTGCTTGCGGTCATGGTGGGTGCCTCCGGCGGATGAGGGAGTTGCCGATGGGTCGACGAGAACACACACCTTCGGGTGTCGCGACCTCGTGTGATGACGGCATCTTGCCATTCGGATTGCGCCCTTCAGAGGACTCGCTATGTCAAAATCGGATAACGGGTGACCCCCGGACCAACACTGGGTGCCCCAGCCGCGCCGGATCCTGTGCGGGAATCCGCCCTTTCGGCCGGAAGATCTGCGGCGCACCTCCGGATGCGGACCGCCACGACTCCGCGCTTGCGACGACATGACGTCAAATCCTGGACTTGTCCACATATTCGGGTATGAGTCATGTCACCGGCGTGTGAGCTTCGCGTTATGGGCTCGTCCTCGGCACAGTCCGTCCGGTAAGAAGGTTCTTTACACCCCTCATCCGGGGCTCAGGGCGCGTGTGCGGCGCGCCCGTCGCGTATCCGCCCGTACGCAACCACGGCGGCAGGGCGTACGCGGTGCCCGCCCACCCCTCAATCAGGAGTGGTCACCCTCAATCAATGAAGACTTAAGGGGTAAAACAAAGTGGCAGCGGAGATCGTCAATCCTCGCAGCGACAGCAGTACGGGTCCCGAAGGCGACGTGGAGCCGGTGAATTCCGACGGCTCCGTGGACTCGCCGGCCTTCGACCCGGCGTTCGCGCTGCACCGTGGCGGGAAGATGGCCGTGCAGGCCACCGTGCCCGTGCGGAACAAGGACGACCTGTCCCTGGCGTACACACCCGGCGTCGCGAAGGTGTGCAGCGCCATCGCCGAGCGGCCGGAACTGGTCCACGACTACACGTGGAAGTCCAACGTGGTCGCGGTGGTCACGGACGGCACGGCCGTTCTCGGCCTCGGCGACATCGGTCCGGAGGCCTCGCTCCCCGTGATGGAGGGCAAGGCGATCCTGTTCAAGCAGTTCGGCGGGGTGGACGCCGTGCCGATCGCGCTGGACTGCACCGGCGTCGACGAGATCGTCGAGACCGTGGCCCGGCTGGCCCCGTCCTTCGGCGGCATCAACCTGGAGGACATCTCGGCGCCGCGGTGCTTCGAGATCGAGCGGAAGCTCCAGGAGCGGCTGGACATTCCCGTCTTCCACGACGACCAGCACGGGACGGCCGTGGTGACCCTGGCGGCCCTGCGGAACGCCGCGAAGCTGACCGGGCGCTCGCTCGGCGAGCTGCGCGCGGTGATCTCCGGCGCGGGCGCGGCCGGGATCGCCATCGCCAAGTTCCTGCTGGAGGCGGGCATCGGCGACGTGGCCGTCGCGGACCGCAAGGGCGTCGTGTCGTCCGACCGGGGCGACCTCACGGACGTCAAGCGGGAGCTCGCCGGGATCAGCAACAAGGCGGGGTTCTCCGGGTCGCTGGAAGCGGCGCTCGCCGGTGCGGACGTCTTCATCGGCGTCTCCGGCGGCACGGTTCCGGAGCCGGCGGTGGCTTCCATGGCCGAGGGCGCGTTCGTGTTCGCCATGGCCAACCCGAACCCGGAGGTGCATCCGGAGATCGCCCACAAGTACGCGGCGGTGGTCGCCACCGGGCGGTCCGACTTCCCGAACCAGATCAACAACGTGCTGGCGTTCCCCGGGATCTTCGCCGGGGCGCTCCAGGTCCGGGCGTCCCGGATCACGGAGGGAATGAAGATCGCGGCGGCCGACGCGCTGGCCGCGGTCGTCGGGGACGACCTCTCCGCCGACTACATCATCCCCTCGCCGTTCGACGAGCGGGTGGCGCCCGCGGTGACCGCGGCGGTGGCCGCGGCCGCTCGGGCCGAAGGGGTCGCGCGCCGGTGAGGTGAGCGGTTCGGCACCGTTTCGCTCGAGACCGGTCCGCAAGCCGCGTGAGCGTGGTTCGAGGGCGGCTTCAGATGTTCCGGGGCGGTTCGAGAGCGGATTCTGCGGCCTCGCCGGGGTTGTCCCCCGGCGGGGCCGCTTTCCTTTGCCCGGGCGTTGGGCCGTACGGATGGTTCACGCGGGGTTCTTCGGGCGAGCCGGTACGGGTGTGAGGTGGGCCGCGGGACCGGCGGGACGCGTGTCACAGCGGGACGTGGTTCCGCGGCGTGGGGGCGGAGCCTATCGTCAAGGTCATGTTCGCTGCCTACGCCGCTCGCATTGACCGTGATCAGCCGCTCGACGGCCTGGAGTTGGGGGAGCGCCCGGCCCCCGAGCAGAGGCCCGGCTGGACGACCGTGAACGTCAGGGCCGCGTCCCTGAACCATCACGACCTCTGGTCCCTCCGGGGAGTGGGCCTGGCCGAGGACAAACTGCCGATGATCCTCGGATGCGACGCGGCCGGCGTCGACGAGGACGGCAACGAGGTCGTCCTTCACTCCGTCATCGGGCAGACGGGGCACGGGGTCGGCCCCGAGGAGCCCCGGTCGATCCTCACCGAGCGCTACCAGGGAACCTTCGCCGAGCAGGTCACGGTCCCGGCGTGGAACGTCCTCCCGAAGCCCAGGGAGCTCTCGTTCGAGGAGGCCGCCTGCCTGCCGACCGCGTGGCTGACGGCGTACCGCATGCTCTTCACCAACGCCGGGGTGCGGCCGGGCGACTCGGTCCTCGTGCAGGGGGCCGGCGGTGGTGTCGCGACCGCCGCGATCGTGCTCGGCAAGGCCGCCGGACTGCGGGTCTTCGCGACGAGCCGTGACGAGGCCAAGCGCAAGCGGGCCGTCGAACTCGGGGCGGTCGAGGCGCTGGAGTCCGGCGCGCGACTGCCGCAGCGTGTGGACGCGGTCATCGAGACGGTGGGCGCGGCCACGTGGTCGCACAGCATCAAGTCGCTGCGGCCCGGCGGCACGCTGGTGATCTCGGGAGCGACGAGCGGGGACCGTCCCGCGCACGCCGAGCTGACCCGGATCTTCTTCCTGGAGCTCAAGGTCGTCGGCTCCACCATGGGCACCAAGGACGAGCTGGAGGACCTGCTGTCCTTCTGCGCCGCAACCGGGGTGCGGCCCGTCATCGACGAGGTGCTGCCGCTCGACCGGGCCCGGGAGGGGTTCGAGCGGATCGCGGCGGGCGATCAGTTCGGGAAGATCGTGCTCACGGTGGGCTGAGGCCCGCCCCGGCCGAGTGGGCCGGGGCGCAGTGACGTGGTGGCCGCGGCGGGCCCGGAGACTCCGGGCCCGCCGTTCCGCATCCGAGTGTCAACTTTGATTGACGTGACGCATCTGTCAATGTAGGTTGACGCCATGACCGAAGCAACGGATCTCGCCGAGCGTGCGGGTGACCGCGATCCGCGGATCGGGCTGCGGGCGGTCTCCGCGCTGCGGAGGCTGCTGGAGCAGCTGGAGGCGGTACAGGTGCGCAGTGCGCGCCATCAGGGCTGGTCGTGGCAGGAGATCGCCGCGGAACTCGGAGTGAGCAGGCAGGCCGTGCACAAGAAGTACGGGAGGCAGTGATGTTCGAGCGTTTCACGAAGGACGCCCGCGCCGTGGTCGAGGGCGCGGTCGGGTACTCCGAGCGGGCGGGGGCCGAGGCGGTGGACGAGGAGCACATGCTCCTTGCCCTGCTGGACCGGGAGGGCAGCCGCGGCTCGTTCGCGCTCGCTTCGCTCGGCGCGGCCGAACGCCGTGACTCGGTGGAACGGGCGCTCGCCGAGACGCGGCGGCGGGGCGGGCTCTCCCGAGCCGAGACGGAGGCGCTGTCCGGGCTCGGCATCGACGTCTCGGAGATCGTCTCCCGGGTGGAGGAGGCCCACGGGGCCGGAGCGTTGGAGGCGGGCAGGAGGGGTGGAGCCGGCCGGCGGTCCGGGCGCCGGCCGTTCACCCAGGGGGCCAAGGAGACGCTGACGCAGTCCCTTCGGCTGGCGCTCGCCCGCCAGGACCGGCACATCGGCGACGAGCATCTGCTGCTGGCCCTGACCGTCCGGCCCGGTGTGCTCGCGGAGGTGCTCGCCGATCACGGGGTCACGTACGAGACGGTGACACGCGTGCTCTACGGCGGCGGGGAGGCCAAGGCGGGATGAGGCCGCCGCGGGGGGCCTTCGGGGTCGCCCGGCCGGAACTCGGGGACCCCGTTCCCCTCAGGGAGATCCCCGGGGGCCACCTGCGGTCAGCTCTTCGGTGTGCGCAACGCGGCCCCGATGTGCGCCGCCGCCGTGGACAGGTGACGGCGGGTCGCCCGCAGTTGGTCCTCCGTCACCCCGTGGTCCCGGGCCGCGTCGCGGATGTCGTCGCGGAACCGGTCGAGGAGGCGGTCGAGGTCGCGGGCGGGTTCACCGGTGGAGCTCTCGTGGGCCCAGGAGGGTTCGTAGCCGGCCGGGAACTCGTCCGGGGTGTCCGAGTGGTCGGGTTCCGGGGTACGCGCCGAGCCGGATTCGGCGGACCCGGTTTCCGGCGTGGCCGCCCGGCCGGGGCCGGTGTCCTTTCCGAAGGACTTGCCGAAGTCGCCCCCGAAGGTCTTGCCGAAGTCGCCGAACTCCTTGGCGAGTTCGGTGAGGCCCTCGCGGACCCCCGTCGGCCAGTCCCCGCGCGCGAAGTGGTCCTGGACCTGCTCCTGGACCCGCTTGGCCATGCGCTGCATCTCTTCCTGGGCCTGGGCGCGGACCCTCTCCTGTGCCTCCTTGGCCTGGCGGCGGGCCCGCTGGGCCTCGTCGCGGGCCCGTCGGCTCTCGTCCTTCGCGCGCCGGGCCTGCTCCTTCCACTCCTGCTTGACGCGCCGCATCTCCTCCTTCGCGGCACGCCACGACTCCTTGTCACGGTGGTCGCCGAAGTCCCCGAAGCCGCCCGCGGGACCCTCGTGCTCCGTGGCCTCGCCGGCGTGTCCGTTGCCGCGCCGGGCCTCCGTGGCCGCCGCCCGCATCTCGCGGCGCAGATCGCCCGCGGCGCCCCGCACGTCGGCGCGGATCTCCGCGGCGAGCTCCGCGACCGACTCGCGGATCTCCAGCTCCAGATCGGCCAGTTCGCCGCTGCGATCGGCCAGTTCGGCGCGGCCCGCGTCGGTGATCGCGTACACCTTGCGGCCGCCCTCGGTGGTGTGGGTGACCAGTCCCTCGGCCTCCAGCTTGGAGAGCCGCGGATAGACGGTGCCCGCCGAGGGCGCGTACAGCCCCTGGAAGCGCTCCTCCAGGAGGCGGATCACCTCGTATCCGTGCCGCGGGGCCTCGTCCAGCAGCTTCAGCAGGTAGAGGCGCAGACGGCCGTGGGCGAAGACGGGAGGCATCTCAGAGCACCTTCTTGTCGGTCGGGCCGTCCGTGGAGGCGTCGGGCGAGCTGTCCCCCGTGGGCGCGGACGGGACCGGCTCGCGCGGCTCGTCCTCCACCGGTGGCCTGCGCAGCAGGGCGATGGAGCCGGAGGCGGTCACCGCCCTCAGCTTGCCGTTGCCCGCGCCCAGCCGGCCGGTGATCTTCTTGGCGCCCCACTGGCCGCTGACCCGGAGGTCCTCGAAGGCGCTGGAGACGGTGCCGCTCGCGGTGTTGGCCTCCACGTCGGCGTCGGCGGGGTGCGGGAGGCGGATCGCGATCTCACCCGAGACGTTCGTCAGGCGCACGTCGGTGGGGGTGCCCGTGGGGTCGAGGTCCACGATCATCGAGCCGCTCACCGAGTCGGCGCGCACGGAGGAGCCCGAGGCCTCGACGACGGTCAGATCGCCGGAGACGGAGTTGAAGCGGAGGTCGCCGGTGACGGCCTGGGCCTCCAGGCTGCCGGAGACGGTGTCCACCCGGACGGGGCCGGAGAGGCGTACGAGCGTCGTGTCGCCGGTGACACCCTTGACCTCCACCCGGCCCTCCACGCCGGAGACCACGGCGGCGGCGCCGACCACGCCGACCTCGACACGCGTGCCGGTCGGGACGGCCAGCGAGACCACCACGCTGCGGCGCCAGCCCTTGCTGTCGAGCCACTTGAGGAAGCCCTTCCAGGGCAGGTCCTCGTACGCCACGGTGAGCGTGCCGTCCCGCTGGGTCACCTGAAGCGGGGGGCCTTCCAGTTGGGAGACCTGAAGCCTCGCGGAACCCTCGTCGGTGCCCACGACGTTCACTGTTCCGTTGACGACGCGCACGTGCAGCGCCGTCACGGGGTCGTCGAAGGTGAGCTTCCTCGGCTCTGCGACGGACCACTCGGACATGGTGCAGACCTCCAGACGACCGGTCCCGGACGGGCTCGGGCATGGAATCGACGCGCCATATCGCGTCTTCCGTCATTCACGATATATCGCGGATACGGAAAGTCAAGACACCCGTTGCGGCGAGATGCGGTGAGGGAGGGGGCCCGGGGCGTGGCGAGGGGCCGCGGGCGCGACGGGATCTACTCCTCGTCGTCCTCGTCCTCGTCGTCAAGCCGTGCCAGCCACGTCGCCAGGCGCTCGACCGGTACCTCGAAGTCCGGGTTGAGGTCGACGAACGTGCGCAGCTGCTCGGCGAGCCACTCGAAGGTGACCTCCTCCTCGCCGCGCCGCTTCTCCAGTTCCTCGATGCCACGGTCGGTGAAGTACATGGGCGGTGCTCCCGTCGATGAAGGGGTGAAAGGGGTGAAGGGGATGTAAAGGGTGGAAGGGGTGGGGAAAATGCGGTGGGAGATGCCGCGGGCCCGGCCCCTCGAGAGGGAACCGGGCCCGCGACGACGTACGGGAGGCTGTGCGCCCGAGGCCTAGGCCTCGAACACCTCGCGCACCAGCTGCTCCTGCTCGGCCTGGTGCCGCTTCGCCGAACCCACGGCCGGGGACGAGCCGGCCGGGCGGGAGATGCGGCGCAGCCGCTCGGCGCCCGGGATGTCGGCGCCGACGGCCAGGTCCAGGTGGTCGATCAGGTTGAGGGCGATGAAGGGCCACGCGCCCTGGTTCGCCGGCTCCTCCTGGGCCCACAGGTACTTCTCGGCGTTCGGGTACTTGGCGATCTCCGCCTGGAGCTCCGCACCCGCGAGGGGGTACAGGCGCTCGATGCGGATGATCGCCGTGTCCGTGGCGCCGCGCTTCTGCCGCTCGGCCTCGAGGTCGTAGTACAGCTTGCCGGCGCAGAAGACGACCTTGCGGACCGCCGCGGCGTCGACCGAGTCGTCGCCGATGACGGGGCGGAAGGCGCCCGTGGTGAACTCCTCCGCCTTCGACGCGGCGGCCTTGAGGCGCAGCATCGACTTCGGGGTGAAGACCACCAGCGGCTTGTGGTGCGGGTTGTGCACCTGCCACCGCAGGAGGTGGAAGTAGTTCGACGGGAGCGTCGGCTGGGCGACCGTCATGTTGTTCTGGGCGCACAGCTGGAGGAAGCGCTCGATGCGGGCCGACGAGTGGTCCGGGCCCTGGCCCTCCATGCCGTGCGGAAGCAGGAGCGTGACGCCGGACGTCTGGCCCCACTTCTGCTCCGCCGAGGAGATCAGCTCGTCCACGACCGTCTGCGCGCCGTTGACGAAGTCGCCGAACTGCGCCTCCCACATCACGAGGGCGTCCGGGCGGGCCAGCGAGTAGCCGTACTCGAAGCCCATGACCGCGTACTCGGAGAGCAGCGAGTCGTAGACGTTGTAGCGGGCCTGGTCGTCGGAGAGGTACTGGAGCGGGGTGAAGTCCTCGCCCGTGACCCGGTCGATCAGGACCGCGTGACGCTGGCCGAAGGTGCCGCGGCGGGAGTCCTGGCCGGACAGCCGGACCGGGGTGCCCTCCAGGAGGAGGGACCCGATGGCGAGGGTCTCGCCCATGCCCCAGTCGATCGTGCCGTCCTCGATCATCGCCGCCCGGCGCTGCAGCTGCGGCAGCAGACGCGGGTGGACGGTGACGTTGTCGGGGATGTTGACCTGGGACTCGGCGATCCGCTTGACGACCTCCTGGGAGACCGCGGTCTGCACGGCGACGGGGAACTGCGCCTGCGGGTCCGAGATCTGCACCTCCGCCCCCTGCGAGACGGCCTCGCGGACCTCGGTGAAGACCTTCTCCAGCTGGCCCTGGAAGTCCTGCAGCGCCTGCTCGGCCTCTTCGAGGGTGATGTCGCCGCGGCCGATGAGGGACTCGGTGTAGAGCTTGCGCACCGAGCGCTTCTTGTCGATCAGGTCGTACATCAGCGGCTGCGTGAACGCCGGGTTGTCGGACTCGTTGTGTCCGCGGCGGCGGTAGCAGATGAGGTCGATGACGACGTCCTTGTTGAACGCCTGGCGGAACTCGAAGGCCAGGCGGGCGACGCGGACGACGGCCTCGGGGTCGTCACCGTTCACGTGGAAGATCGGCGCCTCGATCATGCGGGCCACGTCGGTGGCGTACATGGAGGAGCGCGACGACTCCGGGGCGGCGGTGAAGCCGACCTGGTTGTTGATGACGATGTGCACCGTGCCGCCGGTGCGGTAGCCGCGCAGCTGCGACATGTTGAGCGTCTCGGCGACGACACCCTGGCCCGCGAAGGCCGCGTCACCGTGCAGGGCGACCGGCAGGACCGTGAAGTCCGTGCCGCCCTTGTTGATGATGTCCTGCTTGGCGCGGGCGATGCCCTCGATGACCGGGTCGACCGTCTCCAGGTGGGAGGGGTTCGCGGCCAGCGAGACCTTGATCTGCTCGCCGTCCAGGCCGGTGAAGGTGCCCTGGGCGCCCAGGTGGTACTTCACGTCGCCGGAGCCGTGCATCGACTTCGGGTCGAGGTTGCCCTCGAACTCGCGGAAGATCTGCGCGTACGACTTGCCGACGATGTTGGCGAGGACGTTCAGACGGCCGCGGTGGGCCATGCCGATGACGACCTCGTCCAGGCGGGACTCCGCGGCGCTGTCGATGACGGCGTCGAGGAGCGGGATGACGGACTCGCCGCCCTCCAGGGAGAACCGCTTCTGGCCGACGTACTTCGTCTGCAGGAAGGTCTCGAAGGCCTCGGCCGCGTTCAGCCGGCGCAGGATGCGCAGCTGCTCCTCGCGCTCCGGCTTGGAGTGCGGGCGCTCGACGCGGTCCTGGATCCACTTGCGCTGCTTCGGGTCCTGGATGTGCATGAACTCGATGCCGGTGGTGCGGCAGTACGAGTCGCGCAGCACGCCGAGGATGTCGCGCAGCTTCATCATCGACTTGCCGGAGAAGCCGCCGACCGCGAACTCGCGCTCCAGGTCCCACAGGGTGAGGCCGTGCTCGGTGATGTCGAGGTCGGGGTGCTTGCGCTGGCGGTACTCCAGCGGGTCGGTGTCGGCCATGACGTGGCCGCGGACCCGGTAGGAGTGGATCAGCTCGAAGACGCGGGCGGCCTTGGTGACGTCGTCGTCGTGGCTGGCGTCGATGTCCTTGAGCCAGCGGACCGGCTCGTAGGGGATGCGCAGCGCCTCGAAGATCTCGTCGAAGAAGCCGTTCTCGCCGAGGAGGAGGTTGGCGACGACGCGGAGGAACTCGCCGGAGGCGGCGCCCTGGATCACCCGGTGGTCGTAGGTCGACGTGAGCGTCATGACCTTCGAGATGCCGAGCTTGTTCAGGGTGTCCTGGGAGGTGCCCTGGAACTCCGCCGGGTAGTCCATGGAGCCGACGCCCATGATGACCGACTGGCCGGGCATCAGGCGGGGGACCGAGTGGACGGTGCCGAGGCCGCCGGGGTTGGTCAGGGAGACCGTGACGCCGGTGAAGTCGTCCATCGTCAGCTTGCCGTCGCGGGCGCGGCGGACGATGTCCTCGTAGGCCTGCCAGAACTCGAAGAAGTTCAGCGTCTCGGCCTTCTTGATGCCGGCGACGACGAGCTGGCGGTCGCCGTTCGGCTTCACCAGGTCGATGGCGAGACCGAAGTTGACGTGCTCCGGCTTGACCAGGGTCGGCTTGCCGTCCTTCTCCGCGAAGGAGTGGTTCATGGTCGGCATGGCCTTGATGGCCTGCACCATCGCGTAGCCGATGAGGTGGGTGAAGGAGATCTTCCCGCCCCGGGCGCGCTTCAGGTGGTTGTTGATGACGATGCGGTTGTCGAAGAGCAGCTTCACCGGGACCGCGCGCACGGACGTGGCCGTGGGCACCTCGATCGAGGCGTTCATGTTCTTCGCGACCGCGGCGGCGGGGCCGCGCAGCGTCACGTACTCGGGACCGGCAGGGGCCTCGGTCGTGGGCGCGGTCGCGGCCTTCGGCTTCGCGGCGGCCGGAGCGGCCTTCGCGGGAGCCGGGGCCGGGGCAGCGGCGGCGGGCCTGGGCGCCACGGGTGCGGCGGCCGGAGCGGGCGCCGGGGCCGCAGGAGCCGCCGGAGCGGCCTGGGCCGGAGCCTGGGGCGCCGCGGGCGCGGCAGGGGCTGCCGGCGCGGCAGGCGCGGACGCAGCCGCCGTGGGGGTGGTCCCTGCGGCCCCCGCGGCCGCAGTACCCGCCGGAGCCGAGGCGGCCGGAGCCCCTGGCTTGTAGTCGGCGAAGAAGTCCCACCAGGCTCGGTCTACCGAATTCGGGTCCTGGAGGTACTGCTGATAGATCTCGTCGACGAGCCACTCATTGGGACCGAACGCAGCGGCGGGGTTCTTCCCGGCTTGGTCTTCGGTCGAAGTGCTCGAGTTACTGGGGGACTGTGGCGACACGGCGGCAACCGCCCTCTTCCGCTTCACAAGGTGATGGACAGCGGGAATAAAGGCTACGCCTCCCTGGCCGGGAAGGTCAGGCCGGGCCCGTCCAACGTCGCGCAAGTCACATCGGAAAGCGTGTTTCGGTGAGGGAAATGGCGGGAAACAAGCGAGGTTCCGGACCGGAGTGGGTACGTCGATTCCGGGTCGCGGCACGACTCGCGCGGCCCTCTGCCTGATCACACGTGTCCACGAGCGACGGACACGGATGGATCTTGTGGCTCCGGTTCGAACTTTACGTCAACTTGGCAGAGAGGGAAGGCCCGGAAGGGTGACCTGGATACGGCAGCCCCGCTGGGATTCGGCCACGCCGATCCGGCCGCCGTGCAGATCGACCGCCCAGCGGGCGATGGCGAGCCCCAGGCCCGTACCGCCGTCGCTGCCGGGCCCGTGGGGCGCGGGCACCCCGCCCCGGTTGAACCGCTCGAAGACGCGGTGCCACTCCGACTGCGGAATGCCGGGGCCCTCGTCCAGGACTTCCAGCGCCAGCGACTCGGGGAGGTCGCCCCGGCGGGCCTTGACGGTGACCCGGCCGTGCGGCGGGCTGTGCTTGACCGCGTTGTCGATGAGATTGGCGACGACCTGGTGGATCCGCTCCGGGTCGGCGTGCGCGGTCAGCTCCGGCGGCGAGACGTCGAGGTGCAGGTGGACGTCGGTGCGGGTGTGGTTGCCGGAGCCCGACGCGAGGCCCGCGCGCGCGGAGGCGACCATGTTGGCCTCCTTCAGTACGCCCGACAGGTACGGCCACACCTCGAAACGGCGCTTGCGCAGCGGTACGACGCCGTTGTCGAGCCGGGAGAGGTCCAGCAGGGTCTCGACCAGCCGGCCCAGCCGCTCCGTCTGCTTGAGCGCCGTACGCATCGTCTCGGGGTCGGCGGCGGAGACGCCGTCCACGACGTTCTCCAGGACCGCGCGCAGAGCCGCGATGGGGGTGCGCAGCTCGTGCGAGACGTTCGCCACGAGTTCCTTGCGCTGGCGGTCCTGGGCCTCCAGCTCGTCGGCCATGAGGTTGATCGTCTGGGCCAGGTCGCCCAGCTCGTCGCGGCGGCTGTCGCTGACCCGGCGCGTGTAGTCGCCGTGGGAGATGGACCGGGCGACCGTGTTCATCTCGTCCAGCGGCGCGGTGAGCGAATGCGCCACGAACTGCGTGATCAGGAGGGTGGCGATCATCGAGAAGACCGTGATGAAGCGCAGCTCCGTCTCGGTGCGTACCGCGATCATCAGCAGACCGGTGGTGATGAAGACCGAGACCACGACCAGCGTGCCCAGCTTGGTCTTGATCGAGAAGGGGCGCACGGAGCCCCAGGGCCCGGTGTTCCCGCGCTCTCCCGATCCGCTCATGAGATCAGCCCCCTCAGGCAGGTCCTCGCGCGGACCCCGCTCAGGGAGTCGGGGTCTCCAGCGCATAGCCCACACCGTGCACGGTGCGGATCCGCTCGGCGCCGATCTTCCGGCGCAGCGCCTTGATGTGGCTGTCCACGGTCCGGGTTCCCGAAGCGTCCGCCCAGTCCCAGACCTCGGCCAGCAACTGTTCGCGGGAGAGTACCGCGCGCGGCGTGTTGGCGAGGCAGACCAGCAGGTCGAACTCGGTGGGGGTGAGGTGCACGTCCTCCGAGCGCACCCGCACCCGGCGCTGCGCGTGGTCGATCTCCAGCTCGCCGAGGCGCAGGATGCCGCTGCGCGGCGTCGAGGCCGCCACCACCGCCCGCTCGACCCGGCGCAGCAGGACGTGCACGCGCGCGGCCAGCTCCCGCATCGAGAACGGCTTGGTCATGTAGTCGTCGGCGCCCACGCCGAGACCGACCAGCATGTCGGTCTCGTCGTCGCGCGCGGTGAGCATCAGCACCGGTACCGGGCGCTGGGCCTGGACCCGCCGGCACACCTCCAGGCCGTCGAAGCCGGGCAGCATGATGTCGAGGATCAGCAGGTCCGGCTGCCATGCCTCCGCCGTGTCGACGGCGGCCGGTCCGTCGCCCGCGGTTTGCACGAGGAACCCCTCGGCTCGCAGACGGGCCGCGATGGCGTCGACGATCGTCGGGTCGTCCTCGACCACCAGCACCCGGCGCTGAGCGCCCGGCGTCGCCGCCGTGCCGTTGTGGGATGTGTGGGTCTGCTCCATCGCCCGCCCCTGATGTGTGCGTTCCGGAATCCGTGGGGTGATCCCATGACTGCGCTTGACGCTTGAATGATCCGCGCCAGGGGAGCAGCGTAAGGGCAGTCGGCTGCGCTCGGCTATCCAGGCCCTGTCGCGAGGTGGACGACGTCCGGAACGCCCCGGGCAACCGGGATCTCTTCGGTACGCACCCGTCGGAATCCGGCATTCCGCAAGCTTCCTTCAAATTCCGGAGAGGGCCGGGCCGACCATACGGCGAGCACTCCGCCGGGCCTCAACACCCGCGCGCAGTCCGCGAGTCCGGCCGGTCCGTACAGGCTGTCGTTGTCCTCCGTGACGGTCCAGTCGGGGCCGTTGTCGATGTCCAGGCAGAGCGCGTCGTACGTGGCGGATGTCTCACGGAGGTGAGTGGACAGATCGGCCTCCACGATCTCGGTGCGCGGATCGGCCAACGCCCGCGCGGAGAGTCCGGCCAGCGGACCGTCACGGTGCCAGTCGACGATGGCCCGCTCGCGTTCGACGACGATGATGCGCCCCCAGCGCCGGTCCGCCGCCGCGTGGGCGAGCGAGAACCCGACGCCGAGTCCGCCGATCAGCACGTCCGGCTCCGGGCGTCCCTCGAGGGCGTCGTACGCGGCGTCGACGAGCAGCCGCTCCGAGCGGCCGTCCGAGGTGTCCATCAGGAAGCACCCGTTGGCGATGATCTGCAGCAGTGCGCCGTGGCGCCGCAACACGACCTCGCCGTACGGGCCTTCCCTGCGGTCGATGACTACGGGGGTGTCGTACGGAGCCGTCATGGCGCCCATCCTGGCAGTCCGCCCCGGAGGCGCGGCGGCACCGATCCCCGGGTGCGGGGCGGCACCGATCCCCGGGCACGCCGTCCCCTCCCCGGGCGCGCCGTCCGGGCCCACGCCCCGGGTGTCCGGGCGGCCGGCGCCCCGCGTACGCGCCTCGCGGGTCCGCCCGGCGAGGCCGGTGCCGACCGGCCGTCCTCCATACATACGGCTACGGCGACACGTCGACGTATGACACGGCGACGGCGACACGGTGTCGTCGGCCCGCCGTCACCGCGGCACGCAC
The DNA here is from genome assembly GCF_042887295.1 of Streptomyces sp. NPDC057950. NCBI lineage: Bacteria > Bacillati > Actinomycetota > Actinomycetes > Kitasatosporales > Streptomycetaceae > Streptomyces > Streptomyces sp. NPDC057950. The sequence continues at coordinate 40,425 of NZ_JBHVPP010000035.1, read as the reverse complement.
GCCCCGGCAGCCCGCGCGGCGTTCCTGGGTGAGGGGTTGCTGTGAATCCGCCCGCGGGTGGCGTCGGTCATAGACAGTGGCGCGTGGGACACCCAAGGGTGGGTGGGGACGGAAGGAGCCCTCCACCTTGGACCGGAGCACGACCGCGGCGGCCACGACCTCCCCGTCGGACGCCACGCCCGAGAACACGGAAGCCGGCGGCACGTCCGTGCTGGACGGCATGCCGCGGCAGCGAGGCGACGCGGTCACGGAGACATCCGCGCTCCGCCCGCCCGCCTCTCGCGCCCGCACCCGTGCCCTCGCCCGGACACGCGTGCCGCGGCCCTGGCGGCTGCTCCCCACCCCCACCGGCACACCCTTCACCTTCGGGTACGCGGCCGTCCTCGCCGTCGTGTCGGTGACCGCTGACCACGCGGCCCCCTCCCTCGTCCACGCCCTGCAGCAGGGCTCCAGTACGGACGTGGCGCACCTCGCCCGCCATCCGGTGCTGGTGCTGCTGGCCAGCGCGCTGTGGATCGCCGGCGGGGTCGCGTCGATGTACGCGGCCGGGTTCGTGCTCGTCCTGACCGCGCTGGAACGGCGCATAGGCGGACTGCGGGCGGCGGGTGTCTTCCTGCTCGGCCATGTCGTGGCCACGCTGGCCACCGAGGTGCCCGTCGGCCTGTCGGTGCTGGCCGGACACCTTCCCGGCAGTTCCCTGCACCGTCTCGACTACGGCATCAGCTTCGGTGTCGCCGCGAGCGTAGGTGCCCTCGCCGGGCTGCTGACGCCGTGGCTGCGCTGGCCGGTGCTGATGGGCTTCGCCGGGGTGCTGGTCGGCGACCTGATCGCGTTCCGGGATCCGATGACCGACTGGGGACACCTGCTGTCCCTGGCGGTCGGGGTCTCGACCTGGCCGCTGATACGGCGCCGGCACCGGGCCGGCGCGGACGGACGCGGCGGCCGCGACACGGCCGGCCCCGCCGTCCGGGCTGCCCAGGCGCCCGGCACCCTCGCCGCCTAGGACCCGACCGCCGCCCCCAGGGGCCCGCGGGAACAGGGCGCGACGCGAGGGGGTTCTTGCGGTGAGCCCCCGGCCGGGTGCACTCCCGTCGGCCCATCGGTGCGTCGAGGTCGGCGCTGACCTGTGCGGATTCCCGTAGCCCCAGGGGTGGCCGAGTGATCGCTCAGAGCGAACGGGCCCCGGGGAACAATCGGGGACTCACGTGCATTGAGTCGGTGTAGCTCAACTTGACTGCCGGAGGGAAGATCATGGCTTCGACGTCCACATCGCTCACCCTGCCCGTGCTGCCGCTCGACGACGAGGTCGTGCTGCCCGGGATGGTGGTTCCGCTGGACCTGAACGACGCCGATGTGCGCGCCGCGGTGGAGGCTGCCCAGGCCGCCGCGCGGTCGGAGCCCGGCAAGCCGCGGGTACTGCTGGTGCCACGCATCGACGGGGCGTACCCGAGCACCGGTGTGCTCGGCACCGTCGAGCAGGTCGGCCGACTGGCCGACGGCGACCCGGGCGCGCTGATCCGCGGCCGTGGACGCGTGAAGATCGGTGCCGGGACGACCGGTCCCGGTGCTGCGCTGTGGGTCGAGGGCACCCAGATCGACGAGACCGTGCCCGACCCGCTGCCCGGTCACGTCACCGAACTGGTCAAGGAGTACAAGGCCCTCGCCACCAGCTGGCTGCGCAAGCGCGCCGCCTGGCAGGTCGTGGACCGCGTACAGGCCATCGACGACGTGTCCGCGCTCGCCGACAACTCCGGTTACTCCCCGTTCCTGAGCACCGAGCAGAAGGTCACGCTGCTGGAGACCGCCGACCCGGTGGCCCGGCTGAAGCTCGCCACCGAGCAGCTGCGTGAGCACCTCGCCGAGCAGGACGTCGCCGAGTCCATCGCCAAGGACGTCCAGGAGGGCGTCGACAAGCAGCAGCGCGAGTTCCTGCTGCGGCGCCAGCTGGAGGCGGTCCGCAAGGAGCTGCGCGAGCTGAACGGCGACGCCAAGGAGGGCGAGGAGTCGGACGACTACCGGACCCGCGTCGAGGCCGCCGACCTTCCCGAGAAGGTCCGCGAGGCCGCCCTCAAGGAGGTCGACAAGCTGGAGCGGTCCAGTGACCAGTCGCCCGAGGGCTCCTGGATCCGCACCTGGCTCGACACGGTGCTGGAGCTGCCGTGGAACGAACGGACCGACGACACCGGCGCGTATGACATCCAGGGCGCCAAGGCCGTCCTGGACGCCGAGCACGCCGGACTCGACGACGTGAAGGAACGCATCACCGAGTACCTCGCCGTGCGCAAGCGGCGTTCCGAGCGCGGGCTCGGCGTGGTCGGCGGGCGGCGCGGCGGCGCGGTGCTCGCGCTGGTCGGACCGCCCGGCGTCGGCAAGACCTCGCTCGGCGAGTCCGTCGCGCACGCGATGGGCCGGAAGTTCGTCCGGGTCGCCCTCGGCGGCGTCCGGGACGAGGCCGAGATCCGCGGCCACCGGCGTACGTACGTCGGCGCCCTGCCCGGCCGTATCGTCCGCGCCATCAAGGAGGCCGGGTCCATGAACCCGGTGGTCCTGCTGGACGAGATCGACAAGGTGGGATCCGACTTCCGGGGCGACCCGGCCGCGGCCCTGCTGGAGGTCCTCGACCCCGCGCAGAACCACACCTTCCGGGACCACTACCTGGAGGTCGAGCTCGACCTCAGCGACGTGGTGTTCCTGGCGACGGCCAACGTGCTCGAAGCCATCCCGGAGGCCCTGCTCGACCGCATGGAGCTGGTCAGGCTCGACGGGTACACCGAGGACGAGAAGGTCGTCATCGCCCGTGACCACCTGCTGCAGCGGCAGCTGGAGCGGGCGGGTCTGGCGAAGGACGAGGTCACGCTCGACGAGAGCGCGCTGCGCAAGCTCGCCGGGGAGTACACCCGGGAAGCGGGCGTCCGCAACCTGGAGCGGGCCGTCGCCCGGCTGCTCCGCAAGATCGCGGCACAGCACGAACTCGGCGAGCGGGAGCTGCCGTTCACGGTGACCGACGCCGATCTGCGCGGGCTGCTCGGACGGCCGCACCATGTGCCCGAGTCGGCCCAGGACCCGGCCGAGCGCCGTACCGCGGTGCCCGGTGTCGCCACCGGTCTGGCCGTCACGGGCGCGGGCGGTGACGTCCTCTACGTGGAGGCGTCGCTCGCCGACCCGGAGACGGGCGCGGCGGGTCTGACCCTGACCGGTCAGCTGGGTGACGTGATGAAGGAGTCGGCGCAGATCGCGCTGAGCTTCCTGCGGTCGCACGGAGCCGAGCTGGAACTGCCGGTGGGCGACCTGAAGGACCGGGGCGTGCACATCCACTTCCCGGCGGGCGCCGTCCCCAAGGACGGTCCGAGCGCGGGCGTCACCATGACGACGGCCCTCGCGTCGCTGCTCAGCGGGCGGCCGGTCCGTACGGACGTGGCGATGACCGGTGAGGTCTCGCTGACCGGCCGGGTGCTGCCGATCGGCGGCGTCAAGCAGAAGCTGCTGGCCGCCCACCGGGCCGGGGTGACGACGGTCGTGATCCCGAAGCGCAACGAGCCCGACCTGGACGACGTCCCCGCGGAGGTCCTGGAGAAGCTCGACGTCCACGCGGTGACGGACGTCCGGCAGGTGCTGGAGCTGGCGCTGACGCCGGCGACCAGCGGTGCGACCCCGGAGGTGCCGGTGGCGGCGTGACGGACGCCGCCGGTCCGTCCGGACGGGGAAGGCCCGGGCCCGTGAGGGAGTCCGGGCCTTCCCCTGTCCGGGCGCTCGTCCGTCGGCGAGCGCCCGCGGCCGGTCGAGCGCGCCGTTGAACCTGCCGTGGTCACGGACCGTCGGTCCCGACGACGTGTACTGCCACATCGTGTGCGGCTCGCGGATCCGTGCGCGGGCATGTCGAGCCTCAGAGGAGATCGGTGGGGCACGGTGGGGGACACGGGTGGACATCGACGGCATCGCGCCCGACGCCCCTGGGGCCGGGTCCTCGTCGACGGGGTGATGGCGTGGGCATGCCAGTATTTGTCCGTCAAAGAAGCCAGGCGCCGGGAAGGCCGCGGGAAGAGGGCCCGGAGGCTGCCGTTGGTCCATGCCTGCGAAATACTGGCGGAGCTGCGGCAACGGCGACTTTTGGCAGAAACTTTCAGGATCGGGAAACCGGGTCAGGGGTGCTGACGTGCACGAGGACGCAAACGGCGACGGACGTCGTGTCGAATCCGAGGCGTCGGAAAATGGTGTGGACCAGGAATTCCCGGCACTGGAGCGGGAGCTGACCGTTTTCCTGCGACGCGCCCGCGCCAATTCCGGTGAGATGGCCCGCGAGGTCCACCCGGACCTGGAGTCCTCGGCGTACGGACTCCTCTTCCGTCTGGAGGAGTGCGGCCGCCAGCGCGCCACCGAGCTGGCCGCCTACATCGGGGTCGGCAAGGCCACGATGTCCCGTCAGCTCCGCGCCCTGGAGGAGCTCGGCCTCGTCGCCCGCGAGCCCGACCCGGCCGACGGCCGGGCCTGGCTCGTCCACCTCACCGACGGGGGCCGGGACCGCTTCCGCAGGGTCCGGGAGGCGCGACGGGCACGGTACGTCCGCGAACTCGCCGGCTGGGACCCGCACGAGGTCGCCGAACTCGCCCGGCTGCTGCACCAGCTGAACCGGGGCATGGAGAAGTAGTCCTCCGGGCGGGGCCGGGGGCGGGGGCGGCACGGCGCCTCGCGGCCGCCGCGCCGCCGCGCCGCCGCGCCGCCGCACGGAGGGTCCGTTTCCCCGCGGGCCCTCTCCGTGGGTCTCGTCCGCAGGCATTCTCCACGGGCCGCCCGCTCCACCGGGGCCTCGCCCCGCCGGCCGGGGCGGGCCCGTTCAGTACTCCACGAACACCACCGTCGCGTCGTCGTGCGTCTTGCTCCGGCGCAGCCGCACCCGGGTCTCCGCGTCGTCGCGCTCCAGCGTCCGTACGCGGTCGACGAGCGCCTGCCCGCCCTCCTTGCGCAGGAGCGTGAACAGCTCGCTCCAGTCGCCCTCCGCGAACTTCTCGACCCAGCGGGTCGCGCCGTCCGTGAGGGCGGCCAGCGCGCGCACCTCCGCACGCGGCAGCACGCCCGTCACGGCCCGTGCCGCCACCGACGGATCCGCGGCGGCCGTGAAGAAGCCCCCCTCCTTGTTGCGGACCGTCGCGTCGGCGATCGCGTCGGTGGCGAGCCAGGCGCGCGGGACGAGGCCGAGGCGGCCGTCCAGGACCGGTGTCACCTCCCCGGCGGGGGACTCCAGCAGCAGGGCCGAGTCCGACAGGACCAGGTACTCGACCAGTTCGGCGGACCACCGCGCGACCACCACGGTTGCCTGCGGTGTGCGCGGGTGAGAAAGGTCACAGGAGCCCGCGTGGGCCTCGGCGGTGCGCCGGATCGCCAGGGAAAGGATCTCCGACAGGGGGAGATCCCGTCGGGAAACGGACAGTTCGGTCAGGGATCCGCCGAGCCGTGCCGAGAACCACGCAACGGAATGAAGACATCCGTCGTCACCCGGTGGAGGTGTCACGCCGTCGAGGAGGACCAGGGAACCCCCCTGCCCCGAGGCCGGGAGCCCGACCGATGCGAAGTCCTCATTGGGGCGGCCAGGGTCGCCCGGTTCGGAAACGAGTTCGGTGCGCATCCAGCCAGTCTGCACGAGCTCTTCACAAGGTCCACGAAAGGCTGGCAACGGTCGCCGAACAAGTGCGGACCCGCAGCTCAGCCGCCTGGTTTGGCATGGAATGATCAACTCCGGGAACGCGTGGCGGCGAATACTGCCAAAGCCCGCCGCCGACGTCCAACCGGCCCGCCGCGCAAGGGGGGCGCACGCGCCAGAGGAACTTGCCCGCCAACTCCCGTCCGGGGTTCACTCCTTCGGGTGGCGGGTCAGATGATGCGGGACCACTGCCCACCGGCACTGGGAGGGTCGGGTCCCGATGGGGGGCACCCCCTGTTCACGCCGAGTCGAAGGCGTGCGGAGGGCGGACACCCTCATTGACGGAGCGTCACCCGCGCCCTTGGGTACACGAGTCAGGAATGCGAGCACCGGTGCAGAAGATGCGGTCTCGGCGCACAGGCAGGCAGTCGGCCCCCGAGGGGGGCGCGGAACGCACGCCGGGGGCCGCGGGGGACACCTCCGCGGGCAAGGGCCGCGCCGCTCACGTGCGTAATCGGCTGATCGTCGCCGTGGCGGTCGTCGCGGCCGCCATCGCCGGCGCCGGAGCCCCCACGGTCATGGCGGCCTCGGAGCAGCTCAACGACTCACAGAACCTGGTGACGCTCGCGCAGCGGACCCAGGAGGCGCTGACGCTCGCCCACGCGCTGGCCGACGAGCGCGACGACGTCACCACGTACATCGCCGCGGGGCGCCCCAAGTCCAAGGCCCCCTCCGAGCAGCGCAGCGCCCGGGTCGACCGTCAGGTCACGGAACTGCGGGCGGACGAGGACGCGTCCGCCGTGCTGCTGACCGACCTGGACGGCATCGGCGCGGTCCGCAGAGCGGCGCTCACCGGCAACAGCGGCGCTCTCGAGACCCACGAGGCGTACTCCGCCGTCATCACCGGACTGCACGGCCTCGCCGAGGACCTGGCCGAGCGGCTGCCGCCCCGGGCCGGCTCCGGCGCGCACTCCCTCGCCGAACTCGACTCCGCCGTCCAGCAGTCCGCCGCCGCCCGCGGTCTGCTCCTGGCCGCCCTCGACATCCCGCGCACCACCCGGACGGTCATCGACCCGCTGACCGGTCTGCCGACCACCACGAGGCGCGCGTCGGCCGCCGGCGCCAAGCAGCGCGACGCGCTCAGCGCCGCCGCCCAGCAGGCCAGGCTGCGCTCGGACGCGGCCCTGGCCGACTTCCGCGAGACCGCGCCCAAGGCCGCCAAGGCCTCCTACGACTCGACGGTCACCGGACCGGACGTCACGACCGCCGACAAGTACCTCGCCGGCCTCACCGACCAGCCGACGTTCTCCGACGACGAGCTCGACACCAGCGCGAAGAAGGCGGACGCCGCGCTCTCCGCCCGGGTCGAGCTGATGCGCGGCGCGGAGGCATCCCTCTACGAGCACCGCACCAAGGACCTCGAACTGCTGCGGGACGACGACGTCACCGCGCTGGAGGTCCGGATCGCCGTGATCGGCGGCCTGCTGCTGGTCGCGGTCGGCGTCTCGATGGCGATGGCCCGCACGCTCACCCGTCCGCTGGCCGTGCTGCGGATCGGATCGGCCCGCCTCGCCGCCGACCCGGCGGCCGCGGAACCGGTCAGGTTCACCGGCCGCAACGACGAGTTCGCCCAGGTCGTCCGCTCCGTCAACGCGCTGCACGCGTACGCCGCGGGGGTGCACGAGCGGCTCACGCCTCTCGAGGCGGACCGCAAGCACCTCGTCGGGCAGCGTCGGCAGATGGCCGACGAACGCGACCGGCTGCGGGCCGAACTCGCGCAGGCCGCAGCCCACTTGGAGCAGGTGCGCGGCACCATCCACGGGACCTTCGTCAACCTCGCGCTGCGGACCCTCGGCCTGGTCGAGCGGCAACTCGGCGTCATCGAGGGGCTGGAGGAGCGCGAGCAGGACCCGGAGCGGCTGGGCACGCTCTTCAAGCTGGACCACTTCGCCACCGTGATGCGGCGCCACAGCGAGAACCTGCTGGTCCTCGCCGGGCACGAGCACGTCCAGCACCACGCGGGCCCGGTCCCGCTCGTCGACGTCGTGCGCGCCGCCGTCAGCGAGATCGAGCGGTACGAGCGGGTCCGTATCGCCGCTCTGCCGCCGCACGCCCACCTCGCCGGCTACGCCGCGGACGACCTCTCGCACCTGCTGGCCGAACTCATGGAGAACGCCTCGTCGTTCTCGCCGCCCGACCTCCCCGTCGAGGTCTCCGGCTGGCTCCTGGAGAGCGGCGAGGTGATGCTCTCCGTGCAGGACGAGGGCATCGGCATGGCGGCCGAGCGGATGACCCAGCTCAACGCCCGCCTCTCCGCGTTCGATCCGGACGACGCGTACGACGAGGAGAGCGGCGAGGGACTCGGGCTCGGCCTGTACGTGGTGGCGCGGCTCGCCCACCGGCACGGCGTACGCGTACAGCTGCGCGAGCAGAAGCAGGGCGGGACCGCCGCGGTGGTCGTCCTCCCGAAGACGCTGCTGTCCGCGTCCCCCGCCGGCACGGTCCCCTCGACCGCCCCCGTTCCGGGCGCGGCCCCCACGGTGACGCTTCCGGGGGCCGCCGCCGAGGTCAACTCTAACGTCCTGCGCGGACGTTCGGCCCTCAGGCCGGCCGTTCCCGCCACCGCGGACGGGGACGAGGACCCCTTGATAGCCGCGGCGGAGGAGGCCGTACGGGACGCCGGGGCGCAGGATGCGCCCGTACCGGGTCCGCCGGATTCCGAGACCACGATGGTCCTGGCGCCGGTGCCGCCGGCCGACGCGCCGGTACCGCCACCACGCGGTCCGGCCACGCGGACGGACGGGCCGACGGCGCCCGCCGACGGACGCGCGACGGCGCCGGCGGACGGTCCGGCGACGCCGGCGGACGCACCCCGCGCGGCCGCGGCGGCCCCCGCCCCGCCCACCGTGCCCTCCCCCCGGCCCGCCACCACCGACCCCTACGCCATCGGACCCGACGTCCACGACCGCGCACCGGACGACGAGTCGGAGCGGGTCACCGACAAGGGCCTGCCCAAGCGCACACCGAAGATCTCCGCCCCCGCGCCTGCCCCCCGGGCGCGTGCCGGCGGGGTGGACGCCGAGGCGCTGCGGCGCAGACTGGGCGGCTTCCACCGGGGTGCGACGGAGGGCCGCCGCGATGTCGAGGCGGAGATCTCCGAAGAGACGGCACAGACACGCACCCCCGGCGCGCCGGACGGCCCGGCCACCGCACCGCACCGGGCACCGGGCGCAGTAGACGCATCGGGGGGCACAGTCGAGGAGGCAAGCAGTTGACCGCGCCCAGTACGTTCGGCCTGAGCAGCGAGGCCCGCAATCTGCACTGGCTGCTGACCAACCTCGTCGAGGAGGTGCCCGGACTCCTGTCGGTCGCGGTCGTCTCCTCGGACGGTCTGCTGCTGCTCTCCTCCGACCCCGGCAGGAACGCGGAGGCCCGCACCGGGACGGAGCAGCGCCCCACCGGTCCCAAGGGATCCGCCGCGGACCTCGCCACCATCGTCTCCGGCATCGGCAGCCTGACCATCGGCGCCGCGAAGCTGATGGAGGCGGGCGGCGTCAAACAGACCATGGTCGCGATGGACGACGGCAGTCTCTTCGTGATGTCGATCAGCGACGGTTCGCTGCTCGGTGTGCACGGCGCCCCGGACTGCGACATGAGCGTGGTGGCGTACCACATGGCGCTCTTCGTCGGCCGCGCCGGCCACGTGCTGACCCCCGAACTCCGCAGTGAACTGCGCCAGTCACTAGAAGCCAAGCCGACGGGGAGTGCCCAGTGAGTTCTTCCTCCGCACCCAAGCTCCCCATACGCGGCGGCGACCGCAAACCCGCCCGGGTCCGCCCCTACTCGCTCACCGGTGGCCGGACCCGCTTCGGGCACGTGCTGCTCGTCGAGACCTTCGTGGCCGCGCTCGAAGCCCCCGAGGAGCGCCGGGAACTGACCAACGGGTCGCTCGAGACCCGGGTGATGCCCGAGATGCGGGCGATCGTCGAACTGTGCCGCCGGATGCGTACGGTGGCCGAGATCGCCGCCCTCCTCAGGATGCCGCTGGGTGTGGTCCGCGTGCTCCTGAGCGACCTGGCGGACCAGGGAAAGATCCGTGTGTACGGAACAGGTCACGGCCCGGGACAGCCGGACCGCGCTCTGCTGGAAAGGGTGCTGAATGGACTCCGTCGTCTCTGAGGGCGCGCCGCGAACCGCCTTCCCCGCCACGGCCCCGATGCCGCTCGCCCCGGTGCCGCTGCCCGGGCCGGAGTCCGACGAGAACCTCCAGGCCTGGCAGACGGACCGCAGCCGCGCCCCGATCGCCACCAAGATCGTGGTCGCGGGCGGTTTCGGCGTGGGCAAGACCACGCTGGTCACGGCGGTCTCCGAGATCACGCCCCTCCAGACGGAGGCGCTGATGACCCAGGCCAGCGAGGACACCGACGACCTCAGCGCGACGCCGGAGAAACTGACCACCACGGTGGCCATGGACTTCGGCCGCATCACGCTCGACGACGACCTGGTGCTCTACCTCTTCGGCACACCGGGGCAGCAGCGCTTCTGGTTCATGTGGGACGACCTGGTGCGCGGCGCGATCGGCGCGGTGGTCCTGGCCGACACCCGCCGCCTCAAGGACTGCTTCCCGGCGCTCGACTACTTCGAGAGCTGCGGACTTCCCTACGTCGTCGCGGTCAACCACTTCGACGGCAGCGAGCCGTTCGACGCCGCCGACGTGCGTGAGGCCCTCACGGTGCCTCCACACATACCTGTCATGATCATGGATGCCAGGCGTCGGATCTCGGTCGTCGAGACGCTCCTCGCGCTGGTGGGGCACGCGCTCGACACGAGCCCCGAATAAGACGTACGCAGAGTAAGGACGCCCATGCGGAAGATACTCGTCGTCGGAGCCGGCCAGTCCGGACTCCAGCTCGCCCTCGGCCTCCAGTCGAACGGGTACGAGGTCACCCTGATGTCGAACCGGACGGCGGACGAGATCCGTACGGGCCGGGTCATGTCGACGCAGTGCATGTTCCACACGGCCCTCCAGCACGAGCGCGATCTCCAGCTGAACTTCTGGGAGTCCCAGGCCCCGAGGATCGAGGGCCTCGGCGTCTCGGTCGCCGCCCCCGGCTCCTTCGACCCGGGCCCCTCGCAGCGCGCGATCGACTGGGTCGGCAGGCTCGACGGCTACGCCCAGTCGGTCGACCAGCGGGTGAAGATGGCCGGCTGGATGGAGACGTTCGCCCAGCGCGGCGGCCAGCTGGTGATACACGGCGCGGCGGTCTCCGACCTGGACTACTTCGCCCGTACGTACGACCTCGTACTGGTCTCCGCGGGCAAGGGTGAACTGGTGTCCATGTTCGGCCGGGACGCCTCCCGTTCCCCGTACGCGCAGCCGCAGCGGGCACTCGCCGTCGCCTACGTGCACGGTCTCGGTCCGCGCCCGGAGCACCCGGACTACGACGCGGTCCGCTGCAACCTGGTCCCCGGTGTCGGCGAGCTCTTCGTCATGCCGACGCTCACCACCTCCGGCCGCGCGGACATCCTCTTCTGGGAGGGCGTGCCCGGCGGCCCGGCCGACGTCTTCAACGGCGTCAAGGACCCGGCCGAGCACCTCTCCCTGACGCTGGAGCTGATGGAGCGGTTCGTGCCGTGGGAGTACGCGCGCGCCACGAAGGTCGAACTGACCGACGCCAACGCGACGCTGTCGGGCCGTTACGCCCCCACCGTCCGCAACCCGGTCGGCCGACTCCCCGGCGGCGGTCTGGTCCTGGGCGTCGCCGACGTGGTCGTGGCGAACGACCCGATCACCGGCCAGGGCTCCAACTCCGCCTCCAAGTGCGCGGCCGCGTATCTCGCCTCGATCCTGGAGCAGGGCGAGAAGGAGTTCGACGAGGCATGGATGCGCTCCACCTTCGACCGCTACTGGGACACCGCCCAGCACGTGACGAAGTGGACGAACGCCATGCTGGGCGTCCCGCCGGAGCACGTCCTCAAGCTGATCGGCGCCGGCACCCAACTCGAGCCGGTGGCTCACCGCTTCGCCAACGGGTTCGACAACCCGGCGGACTTCGAGAACTTCTTCTATGAGCCGGAGAAGACGGAGGCGTACCTCGCCTCGGTCGCGGGGGCCTGAGCCCCGTCCCGGTGTGGGCCGAGCGTGCTCGGCCGCGCGGTTCCCGGCGCTCCTGTCAGGAGCGCCGGCGCCCGCGAGGGCCCGGGAAGTAACGATTCTTCACCACCCTGGTGACAGGACACGCCGCTCCAGTTCTCGCACACATGCGGACAAGACGTGTGTTATTCATCCATGCACACATATAAGCGGCGCACCGTGCTGGGTGCCTCGATCGTGGCCGTCGGCTCGGGAGTCCTGGCGGGCTGCTCCGGATCCGACTCGGGGTCCGGCCCGCAGTCGGGGGCCGGAGCCGCCGGCAACGCGGGCGGCGGCTTCGTACCCAGGGGACCCGGCGGTTTTGTGAACCCCTCCGATCCCGAGGTCCTCGCCGCCGAGCGCAGACGCGGCACCGGTCCCGTCCGGGAGTTCCGGCTCACCGCCGCCGAGACCTCCCTCGACCTGGGCGGACGCACCGTCAGGTCATGGGCGTACGGTGACGCGCTGCCGGGCAAGGAGGTGCGGGTCACCAAGGGCGACATCCTCGCCCTCACGGTCGCCAACCACCTGCCGGTCGAGACGACGCTGCACTCGCACGGGGTCCGGATGCGCTGCGACATGGACGGGGTGCCGGGCCTGACCCAGAACTCCATCAAGCCCGGCGCGGACTTCACCTACCGCTTCGCCATGGCGCACGCGGGCACCTACTGGCTGCACTCGCACTCCGGCATGCAACTCGACCGGGGCCTGTACGCGCCCCTGATCGTCGAGGACCCCAGGGAACCCCTGTCCTACGACCAGGAGTGGGTCGTCGTGCTGGACGACTGGGTGGACGGCGTGGGCGGCTCCACCCCGGAGGGAGTGCTCTCCCAGCTGCGCGGCGGCAGGGGCGCGCCGATGGACATGGGGGAGGGCGGCGCGCACAGCGGGTCCGGCCACGACGCGGCGGGCGGCGCGCAGTCGTCGGGCCATGTCCACTCCGCCGGCCCCTCGCGCATCCTGCGGGGCTCGCACAGCCGCATCCTGCGCAGCGAGGGCGGCAACGTCGACTACCCGTACTACCTGGTCAACGGCCGTATCCCGCAGGCTCCCTCGGTCTTCCGGGCCCGCCCCGGGGACCGCATCCGGCTGCGGATCATCAACGCCGGGGGCGACACGGCCTTCCGGGTGGCGCTGGGCGGCCACCGGATGACGGTGACCCACACGGACGGCTACCCGGTCGAGCACAAGACGACGGACGCGCTGCTGATCGGCATGGCCGAACGCTACGACGTGCTGATCACCGCCAAGGACGGGATGTTCCCGCTGGTCGCGCTGGCCGAGGGCAAGAACGCCCGTGCCCTGGCGGTCCTGCGTACCTCCAGCGGGACCCTGCCCGGCCCTGCCGTGCACCCGCGCGAACTCGACGGCGAGGTGGTCCCGGCCCGACGGATGCGGCCGCACGAGTCCGTGGCGCTCAACGACTCCGGTCCGGACCGCCGGCTGCGCGTCAAGCTGACCGGCAGCATGAGGAGGTTCGACTGGGCCTTCGACCACGAGCCCTACTCCCTGGAACGCCGCCACCCGATCCGCGAGGGCGAACGGATCCGCCTGTCCCTCATCAACGCCACCAACATGTGGCACCCCCTGCATCTGCACGGCCACACGTTCGCCCTCACCGGCCTCGGAGCGGTCGGAGCACGCAAGGACACCGCTGTGGTCCTGCCGCACCGCAAGATCGTCGTCGATTTCTACGCAGACAACCCGGGACTGTGGATGCTCCACTGCCACAACCAGTACCACTCCGAGTCCGGCATGATGACCCTCCTCGGCTATCGCAGGTGAGAGCCGGATGCCGCGCCCTGCCGGGCGGGACGACGCGCTCCCGCCGGGCGGGCCGCGCTCCACCCGGGCAGGACGACGGCCCCTACCGGGTGCTCCCGTCCGGCCCGTCGGCCGCCCTCGAGGGCGGCGCCGGCGGTGCGTACCGCCCGACGGGCTTCCCGGCGGGGTCCGGCCGCACGGCGCCCAGGACCGGGTTGGCGGCGATCGGCGAGATCTTGATCCTGGTCCCGGGCCGCGGCGCCTGCACCACCATCCCGTCCCCCATGTACATGGCGACGTGGGTGGCCTCGGGGAAGTAGACGACCAGGTCGCCGGGGCGCAGCTCGGTCAGCGGGATCCGGGGCAGCCGCGCCCACTGCTCCTGGCTGGTGCGTGGAATGGGCTGCCCGGCGTGGCCCCAGGCCTGCGAGGTGAGCCCCGAACAGTCGTACGCCCCGGGTCCCTCGGCGCCCCATCGGTACGGCTTCCCGAGCTGCTTCACGGCGTACTCCACCGCCTCCCGGCCCTCCGGTGAAGGGGCCCGTACGCTGCTCAGTGCCCCGGACGTCACCAGTTTCCGCTGGGCCGCCTCCGTCCCCCGCTTCTCCAGCGCGTCGAGTTCGGCGAGCTGTCGCGCGGTGAGCGAGGCGAGCAGTTCCTCGACGTCCTTCAGCCGCTCGCGGACCTTGTCGCGCTCCTTCTTCTGCCGCGCGGCGAGGGTGAGCTGACCGTCCAGGGCCTTGCGCGCCCGCCGTGCCAGCCCGTCGGTGTGCCGCTCGCTCCCGGCCAGCCGGTCCATGGCCTTGACCCGCTCCCGGGACAGCCGCCTGATCACCTGTCCCTCGTCCAGCGCGCGCTGCGGATCACGGGTGAGCAGCAGCCGCAGGTACGAGGAGATCCCACTGCTGCTCTGGTACTGCTGCCGGGCCAGTCGCCCCGCCGCGCCGCGGCTGTCGTGCAGGGAGAGGCGGGCGCCGACGAGTCTCGCGTCGAGCCTGGCGACCTCGGTCCGCTGTCTCCCGAGCTTCTCCACGGTCGCGTTGTACGTCTCGGTGGCGCGCTCCGCCTCCCGGTAGCGCTGCTGGAGGTTCGTCAGCAACCGCGCCGCGGACCGCACTTCGGGACCGCCCGCGCCGGCCCGCGCGGACGCCGAGGGCCCGGGGTCCGGGGCCGCCACGGCGGGTACGGGCGCGAGCAGTGCCCCGGTCGCCACCGCGACCGTACAGACCAGGCGCAGGATGCGTCCTGACACTTCATCACCTCCGGTGCGGCGGTGGTACGTCCACCTCGCACCGGCAGGATCGGGCGTGCGCGTCCCGCGTGCGCGCCCGGTGAGCGGTTCGGCCCAAGAAGGTCACTCGTCGGCGTGGGACTCCGGCGTGGCGTCGCCGCCCCCGGCGCGCGGCCCGGACCAGGGCCACTTCGGTCCGCCGGGTGCGCGGCCCGCGCCACCCTCGGGGTCGAACGCGTACTTCCATCCCTGGTGCAGTCCCAGGCGCCTGCTCCGGCCGGCCTGGACGCGGCGGTAGACGAGGACGGTCGGCGGGCCGCCGGCCGCGTCCGGTACCGGTACGCGGTACACCTTCGGCGGGTGTCCGGTCAGGCCGAGCAGGACGGGCAGCACACGCCCGTCCAGCGGGCCTCCCTCGAAGGGGGTGTCTTGGCTCTTCACCGCACCAGTGTCACAAACGCGCCGCCCGGCGGTGTTCATTGCCGGTCGGTGGTGGCCGACGTCAGGCAGTTCCGGTCGATGCCGGGCGGTGTCGGTCGAAGGAGTCGCGCCGCGCCGGCCGGTCGGTACCGGTCGGTGCCGGTCGGTGCCGGTCAAAGGAGTCGCGCCGCGCCGTCGAGCAGCGGGACGACCCGCCGCGCCAGCCTCCCCACCGCACCCTCCGGCGCCTCCAGGGCGAGCGCCGCCCGCACGACGTCGGCGGTCTGCGGATCGCGTCCCGCGCTCGCCACCAGCATCGCCACGAACTGCTCCACCAGCCAGTCCCGCAGCTCGTCCAGCGGCGGTTCCTTGCCCCCGTCGAGCCAGCTGAGCGACGCCCCCTCGACGGCGGTGATCCACATCCGTACGGTCATCCGCAGCCGCGGACCCGGATCCCGCACGGCGAGATGGTCGACGATGTGGTCGGCGGCGGCCCGCCGTACCCCGTCCACTATGGCGGTCGTCCTGGACGTCTCGACGACACTGCCGCCCTGCAGCAGCGCGCTGAAGCCCGCGTCGTGCTGGTCGACGAAGGCGAGATAGCGGTCGAGGGCCCGCGACAGCCGTTCGCTCAGCGACCCCTGCGACGGCTCCGCGAAGCAGTGCTCCAGCTCCTTTGCGGCGGAGCGCAGCGCGGCCTCGTACAGCTGCTGCTTGCCGCCCGGGAAGTACCGGTACACGAGGGGCCGCGACACCCCCGCGGCCTCCGCCACGTCGTCCAGCGAGACCTCCTCGGGGGCCCGGTGCGCGAAGAGGGACAGCGCCGCCTCGAGGAGCTGCGAACGCCGCTCCTCGACGCTCAGCCGGCGGTATGCGGGAGTGGGGGCCGCGGAGGTCATGTCGGCAGCGTAACCCGTGTGTTCGCCCCCGCCGCGGCCGCTCGCACCCGTCCGGCGGGGCTCCGTCCGGGACGTCGTTCCGGGCCCGACGAGGGGCACCGTCGTGGTGCCCCCCTCAGGCCAGCAGCCCGGAGGCCTTCCACAGCCGCCGCCCGACGCCCCGCAGTACGCCGATGTCGTCCAGGAAATCGGTCAGGCGTTTCGCCCCGGTCTGCATCACCTCGCGCCGGTGTCCGCTCGCCCGCACCTGCGCCACGGCCTCGCGCCGGTCCAGACCGACGTTCGTGTAGACCTCGGGATTGACGAAGGCGACGGAGAAGACCCGGGCGAACTCACCGGAGGTGACGCGGGTGAACTCCTGGGACCAGCGTGGCGCGGTCACCATCTGGCGCCGCAGCTCCTCCCGCGCGTACCGCACGTGCCGGGCCTCCTCGACCACGTGGATGCGGGTGACGCCGCGCACCAGGGTCTGCACCCGCTCGTCGGGGAAGGTCAGCCGCTGCATCCAGTCCAGGATCTCCTCGCCGAGCAGCGTGGCGGTGAAGGAGCCGGGGGTGGTCGAGATGGTCTTGAAGAGCCGCCCGAGATTCAGATGGGCGCGGCTGACCGGGTAGTGCGGTGTGCCGCCGCGCGAGATCAGCCGGGCGAACATCTTCGAGTGCCGGCACTCGTCCTCGATCTCGGTGAGCGCGTACCGCACGTGCGCGCTCGTGGCCGCCTTGTCGTAGATGTGACGCACCAGCAGCTGCATCAGGATGATCTCGAACCAGATCCCGAGGGAGGCGAGCGCCGCCGCCTCGTGCTGCGAGAGCAGGACGCGCTGCTCCTCGCCCATCCGCTTCCACAGCGGGGTGTCGTAGAGCGAGACCAGCTCGGGCGGCCAGAACCACTTGCCCTCCTCGAAGGGCGCGTCCCAGTCCAGTTCCTCGTCCGGGTCGAAGGAGTGCTTGGCGGAAGAGGCGAGCAGCCGTTCGGCCACCTGTTCCCGGTCCTTGAGCAAGCCGAGCGCGTCGCGGAGCCCGGCGAGCTCGTCGAGTCCGTCTTCCGTCACCGTCGTCATGACTGTTCCCACCTCGTCGTACGGGATCTTCAGGGGTTACCGGCAGTCACTTCTTATGAGACGGCCTGTCAGCAAGCTCGTCAATCCCCTGTGCGCGACTTGTTGACGACGCGTCTACCCCGTGTGAGCCTGCCGGGTATGCCGACGCACGAGCTGTACGCCAAGGACCCGGGAGACCCCCTCTGGCAGATACCGGCCTCGGGGGCAGCACGCTTCAGCTGGGAGTACGACGACGGTCGCGCCCGGCTCCTTGCCCTTTACCAGAAGGGCAAGGACAAACAGTGGGACGGACAGCGGCGGATCGACTGGGACATCGAGGTCGATCCGTACGATCCGCTCGGCACCCCCGACGAGGCGATGACCCTGTACGGGACACCGCACTGGGCGAAGATGACCGACCGGGACAAGGGTGAACTGCGCCGGCACTACACCGCCTGGCAGTTCAGCCAGTTCCTGCACGGCGAGCAGGGCGCGATGGTGTGCGCGGCGCGCATCGTGGAGTCCGTCCCCGATCTCGACGCGAAGCTCTACTCGGCCACCCAGACCATGGACGAGGCCCGGCACGCGGAGATCTACGGCCGCTTTCTGCACGAGAAGATCGGCATGCTCTACCCGGTCAACGAACACCTGCGGTCCCTGCTCGGCGACACCCTCCGCGACTCCCGGTGGGACATGCCCTACCTCGGGATGCAGGTCCTGATCGAGGGGCTGGCGCTGGCTGCCTTCGGCATGATCCGCGACACCACGGACAAGCCCCTCCCCAAGCAGATCCTCGCGTACGTGATGCAGGACGAGGCCCGCCATGTCGCCTTCGGCCGCATGGCGCTGCGCGACTACTACCGGCAGCTCTCCGACGCCGAACTGCGCGAACGCGAGGAGTTCGTCATCGAGGGCTGCCACCTGATGCGGGACCGGCTGCGCGGCGTCGAGGTGCTGGAGAACTTCGGCATCCCCAGGGTCGAGGCCGAGGTGTACAGCGAGCAGTCCGAATTCCTGCGCCTCTTCCGCCGGCTGCTCTTCAGCCGCATCGTCCCCTGCGTCAAGGACATCGGCCTGTGGGGCGAGCGCCTCCAGCAGGCGTACGTCGACATGGGCGTCCTCGAGATGGGCGACTCCAGCCTCGACCTGCTGATGGCCCAGGACGAGGAGATCGCGGAACGGCTGGACGCGGGGCGGTTCGCGGCGGAGGAGCGGGCGCGCGTGGCCGAGGTCGAGGAGATGATCGAGGAGGGCGCGGACTCCTGAGGGCGGCGGGCGCGAACCGGGTGCGGGGCCGCCCACCGGGGGGTGTCCGAACCGTGCGACACCCCGTCCCAGCTGTCCCGGCCAGTCGTCCCGGTCAGTCGTTCCGGTCAGTTGTTCCAGCTCTCGTCGTACGGGTCGCGCGGGGTCGGGACCGGCTTGGCCTCGGTGACGTCGAGGAAGGGGATGACCCCGTCGTTGACCGGGTCCTTGGCCCGTTTGCCGGTGTAGGTGCCGGTGACCCGCAGCCAGGCGTCGGGCTGCAGGACGGGCGGGATGTGTCCGGTCAGGCCGATCTTGACCGGCTGGGCGTCGGCGGCACAGCAGTTGAGCGCCATCCGGACCAGGTACGGGGTGCCGTCGTGGCCGAGGGCGACGAAACCGGTGACCTCGACCCGCCGGTTCCCCAGGGTGCGGCCGTGACCGTACGCGGCGCGCCCCGCGTAGTCGACGACGCTGAGCGGGAGCGGGTCGGTGGCCGGCAGGCGCGGGTAGGCGAGGGGCGCCTGCAGGGCCGTACCGGTGTGCAGGGCGCTGTAGGAGCCGAGCGCGGGCGGGGCGACCAGGATGAGGGCGAACAGGGGCAGGACGAGGAGCCAGGAGACACGGGGTTCCCGGTGCGCGTGTCCGTGGCCGTCCCCGCCCTCGGCCCCCTGCCCCTCGCCTTCCCCCGCGCCCTCCGCGTGCCGGTGTGCGTCCTTCGGGGCGCGCAGGTCGTACCAGACCGTCGCCAGCGCCGCGAGGATCAGGACCACACCGGCCGCGAGGAGCAGGGGCCGCAGCCCGGCCTTGACGTAGCGCAGGTAGAGGTCGGTGAAGCCGGCGTGCAGCACCGCCGCCCCGACCAGGAACATGATCACCGCCTGGGCCTGCCGGTTCACAGGAGCACCGTCCCGACGAGCACCGATCCGAGGATGGCCAGCGCGAAGGTGGCGGGCGCGAACCGCAGGGCGAACCCGCGGCCGAACGTGCCGGCCTGCATGGCGAAGAGCTTCAGGTCGATCATCGGTCCCACCACGAGGAAGGCCAGCCGTGCGGTCAGCGAGAACTGGGTCAGGGACGAGACGACGAACGCGTCGGCCTCGGAGCAGATGGACAACAGCACCGCCAGGACGGCCAGGGCGAGGATCGCCACCACCGGGTTGTCGGCCGCGGCGTGCAGCCAGCTCGCCGGTACGACGGCCTTGAGCGTGGCCGCCGCCATGGCCCCGATGACGAGGAAGCCGCCGGCGTGCATCACGTCGTGCCGCACGGACCCCCAGAACGCGGCCCCTTTGCCGAGGCCCTCGTGCGAGGGGCGGGCCGGCGGCCGCAGCCAGTCGGCACGGCCCAGCCGCTGCCACAGCCACCCCATCGAGCACGCCACGAGCAGACTCGCCACGAAGCGGGCCACGACCATCTCGGGGTCGCGGGGGAACGCTACGGCGGTGGCGGTCAGCACGATCGGGTTGATCGCCGGGGCCGACAGCAGGAACGCCAGCGCCGCCGCCGGTGTCACCCCCCGGCGCACCAGCGCGCCGGCCACCGGCACCGACGCGCACTCGCAGCCCGGCAATACCGCCCCGGCCATCCCGGCCACCGGCACGGCCAGCGCGGGCCGCTTCGGCAGCGCGCGGGCGAAGAACGCGGGCGGGACGAACACCGCGATGGCCGCCGACAGCAGTACGCCGAGGACGAGGAAGGGCAGGGCCTGGAGGACCACCGCGACGAACACGGTCATCCAGCTCTGCATCACGGGCGCGGACAGGGCGCCGCGGACCGGGCCCTGCGCCAGCACCAGCACGACCAGCAGCATGACCAGCACGAGCGGCGAGCTGAACTGCCAGCCCTGCGAATCGTCGGCCCGCGGTTCTTCCGCCCCGGCCTGCGGTTCGTTCGCCCCGGCCCGCCGTTCCTTCGCCCCGGCCGGCGGTCCGCCCGCGTCCTCGGCCGGCGGTTCGTCCGGGTCGCGGTGGCCGGGCTCCGGCGGGGCCGCTCTGGTGATGCTCACGGGCGAGGTACCTCCGGCATGACAGGACGGGGGCCGTGTGGTGGGAAGCCCCCCATCAGTACGCCGATCGCGGCCGGATATCTCATTCCGGCCGCAACCGGCCTTCACGACGTCCCTTCGAGCCTCCTTCGCCGTGTCCGTTCCCGGACCCGAGCACCGCCTCCATCACCGCCTTCGCGATCGGCGCAGCGTCCCCGCCCCCGCTGATGTCGCCGCGGTCCGCCGCCGCGTCCTCGACGACGACCGCGACCGCCACCGCGGGCTCCAGGGAGTCGTCGGCCTGGGCCCAGGAGACGAACCAGGCGTACGGCAGCCCCAGGTTGTCGATGCCGTGCTGGGCGGTCCCGGTCTTGCCGCCGACGGTCGCCCCCGGGATCGCGGCGTTCGTGCCGGTGCCGTCCGTCACCACGTCCGTCATCAGCCGGCGCATCCGTGCGGCCGTCGCCGGGCTCATCGCCTGGCGGAGCGTGTGCGGTCCGGTCGTCGAGACGGTGGTGCCGTCCAGCCCCTTCCTCCGCTCCACCAGATAGGGCGACTTGACGGTCCCGCCGTCCGCCACGGCCGCCGAGATCATCGCCATCTGCAGGGGCGTGGCCCGGGTGTTGAACTGGCCGATGGAGGAGAGCGCCAACTGCGGCCTGTCGAGGACGGTGTCGAAATTGCTGGGCACGGCCAGGAACGGGATGCGCAGCTTCTTGTCGTTGAAGCCGAAGTCCGCCGCCGTGCGGGCCATGGCACGCAGTCCCACGTCCACGCCGAGCTTGGCGAAGACCGTGTTGCACGACCACTCGAAGGCGTACCGCAGCGACGCGTCCTCGCAGCCCTCTGTCTCGTTCGTCAGCCAGGTCCTGGTGCCGGGCAGCGTGTAGGGGTCGGGGGAGTCGGTCGACTCGTCGACGTCCGTCACCACACCGGTCTCCAGCGCCGCCGCGGCCGTCACCACCTTGAACGTCGACCCCGGCGGATAGGTCTGCCGGATCGCCCGGTTGAGCATCGGTCTGTCCGCCGCCGCGTTCAGCCGCCGCCACGCGTCCGTCACCGCCGTCCCCGTCCCCGACAACTGCCCCGGGTCGTAGGAAGGCGTCGAGACCAGCGCCAGGATCCTTCCCGTGGACGGCTGGATGGCGGCGACCGCGCCCCGGCGCCGGCCGAGCCCCTGGTAGGCCGCCCGCTGCGCGGCCGGATCGAGGGTGGTGACGATCTGGCCGCCGGGGTTGCGGGCACGCGTGACGTCGTTCCACAGCGGGAGCGGGGAGAGCAGCGGATCGGTGCCGGAGAGGATGCCGTCCTCGGTGCTCTCCAGGGACGTCGTGCCGTACACCTGTGAGGCGAAGCCGGTCACGGGCGCGTACAGCGGGCCGTCCGTGTACGTCCGCTCGTAGCGGAGCTGCTCCCCGGTGTCCCTGGAGCCGGTGACCGGCCGCCCGCCGACCAGGATGTCGCCGCGCGGCTGCCCGTACCGGGCGATCGACTGACGGCGGTTGGCCGGGTTGTCGTCGTACGTCCCGCCCCGCACGACCTGGACGCGGGCGGCGTTCACGAGGAGGGCGACGAGCAGCACGGCGCACAGGGCGGCGGCCCTGCGGATGTACTTGGTCATGGTGAGTCCTTCCGGCGGCTCACGGCGCCGCCGTCCCGTCGTACTGACTGCGTGCCGAATCACTGATCCTGATCAGCAGCGCGACGATGATCCAGTTGGTGACGACCGAGGAGCCGCCCTGGGCGAGGAACGGCATCGCCATGCCGGTCAGCGGGATCAGACCGGTCACCCCGCCGGCGATCACGAAGACCTGGAGCGCCACGATCGAGGCGAGGCCGATCGCGAGGAGGCGCCCGAAGGGGTCGCGCAGGGCGAGGCCGGCCCGGTAGCCGCGCTCCACGAGGAGCGCGTAGAGGAGGAAGATCGCCGAGAGCCCGGACAGGCCCAGCTCCTCGCCCGCCGTCGCGAGGATGAAGTCCGACTTGGCGGCGAAACCGATCAGGATGGAGTGACCGAGCCCGAGACCGGTGCCGAGCACCCCGCCGGCGGCGAACGCGAAGAGGGACTGGGCGAGTTGGTTGGGCCCGAGCCCCGCGTCGATCGAGGCGAAGGGGTGCAGCCAGTCCTGCACCCGCCCGTGGACGTGCGGTTCCAGCCGGCCCACGGCCATCGCGCCCGCACAGGCGAGCAGGAGGCCCACCGCGATCCAGCCGGTGCGGCCGGTGGCGATGTACAGCAGGATCACGAACAGGCCGAAGAACAGCAGCGACGTCCCCAGGTCCCGTTCCAGGATGAGCACCAGCACGCTCAGCAGCCAGACCGTGACGATCGGGCCGAGGACGCGGCCGGTGGGAAGCTGGAGCCGGATGAAGCCGAGGATCGGACGGCCCGCGTGCGTGAGCGCGTTGCGGTTGGCCGCGAGGTAGCCGGCGAAGAAGACGGCGAGGAGCACCTTCGCGAACTCGCCCGGCTGGATGGAGAATCCGGCGATCCGGATCCAGATCCGGGCGCCGTTCACGGCGGGGAAGAGGATCGGCAGGAGGAGCAGCGCGAGCGCGGTGACGACCGAGACGTAGGTGTAGCGCTGCAGGACGCGGTGGTCGCGCAGGAAGAACACGACCACGATGAAGAGCGCGACACCGAGGGTCGACCAGATGAGCTGGATCGGGGCGGCCGGGTCGTCGGGGGTCTCCAGGTCGAGACGGTAGATCAGCACCAGGCCGAGGCCGTTGAGGAGGACGGCGATCGGCAGCAGCAGCGGATCGGCGTACGGCGCCCGCAGCCGTACCGCGACGTGCGCGAGCAGCGCCAGCACGCCGAGCCCCGCGCCGTAACCGGCGGCGCCGGGCGGGACGGTGCCGTGCCGGGCGAGTCCGACGGCGCAGTAGCCGTACACGGAGAGCAGCACGGCGACGACGATGAGGGTGAACTCGATGCCGCGGCGCCTGGCGAGACGTGCGGAGGGGACGGGTGGGGGTGGGTCCGCCACCACGGCCGTTCCGGTGGGTCCGGTGGTTCCGGCCGTTCCGGTGGTTCCGGCTGTTCCGGTCGTTCCGTCCGAACCGGGCATTCCGGGCTGAATCATGTCCGGAACGTAGCAAGTGGCGGAGCTGATGTCCCGTCATGCGGTGGTGAACGGTCCGTTTCGGTGCACCTCGCGCGGGTTCATCGCGTCGGGGGAGCGGAGGGCTCAGAGACCGGTGTGACCGCCGCGGCCGTGCCCGCGGTCCCGGTCGATCTCCCCGTCCCGTCCGTCCTGCGAGCTCCGCTCGTCGTGCTCGTCCCTCTGGTCCCGCTCGTCCTGAGGGAGCGTCAAGGTCGCCAGAGCCCCACCGTCGGGTGCGTTGGCGAAGACCAGCAGCGCGCCCAGCACCTCCGCCTGGCCGAGCGCGATGGTCAGGCCGAGACCATGGCCCTTGGAGCCGCCCTCGGTACGGAACCGCTGCGGCCCGTGCTCCAGCAGGTAGTCCGGGTAGCCGTCGCCGTGGTCCCGTACCGTCACCACCGGGCCGTCGACGGTCAGCGTCACCGGCGCCCTGCCGTGCTTGTGCGCGTTGGCCACCAGATTGCCGAGCACCCGCTCCAGGCGGCGCCGGTCGGTCTCCACCCGTGTGTCGCGCACGACATGGACCTCGGTCCCGGTGCCCGACGCCCCCACCACCCGGCCGGCCAGCGGGGCCAGGGGCTCCGCATCCAGTTCCAGCCGTTCCCGCCCGGCGTCCAGGCGGGAGATCTCCAGCAGATCCTCGGTGAGCGTACGCAGCGTGGCGACCCGGTCGCGCACCAGCTCGGTCGGCCGGCCCGGTGGCAGCAGCTCGGCCGCCGCGTGCAGCCCGGTCAGCGGGGTGCGCAGCTCGTGCGCCACGTCCGCGGTGAAGCGCTGCTCGCTCAGCAGTTTGCTCTGCAGCGAGGCCGCCATCGTGTCGAGCGCGCCGGCGACCGCGGCCACCTCGTCCTGAGGACGTGCCGGGCGCTGGGTACGGGGTTCGGCGCCGCCGCGGGAGTCGTGGACGGCGCGGGGTTCGTGAGCGGTGCGGGGGTCGTAGGCGGTACGCGGGTCGTGGACGGTGCGGGGTTCGTAAGCGGTGTGGGGGTCGTGGACGGTGCGGGGTTCGTAAGCGGTGCGAGGGTCGTGGACGGTGCGAGGGTCGTTGACGCGTGCGTCCAGGTCGCCGGCGCTGATCCGCCGGGCCACCCGCGCCGTCGCGTGCAGCCGCCGGGTCACCCGGGTCACCGCGAACGCCCCCACCAGCAGCGTCGCGCCGATCGCCAGCGCCGAGGACCACACGATCGCCCGGTCCAGGGCGTCGATGGCGTGGGCGCCCTGCGCGTAGTCGAACCGCACGGCGAGCGCCCGGCCGTGGCCGGCGGGTCCGGCCGCCCACATGGTGGGATGCTCGTCCTCGCCGCCGACCATCGTGCCGCGCCGGCCGTCGGTGGCCAGCTCGCGCAGCGCGGCCGGCAGCCCCGGCAGGTCGACGCCCGCGCCCGGGGGCAGCCGGTCGCCCTCCTCGTACGCCGCCGTCACCTCGGTCAGCCGGTCGAGCGCGCGCCCGCGGGCCTCGCCGACGGTCTGGTTCGTCACCGACACATGCACGAGGACGCCGAGGAGGGCGGCCAGGCCGCAGCACATCACCGCGAGGAAGGCGGTCGCCTTCCAGGTGAGGGTGGCGGTCCAGTGGGGGATGCGGCAGAGGGCCCGCAGGGTGCGCACGGGACGGAGGCGCCGGGCGGGTCGGAGGTGCCCGGCGGGGCGGTGGTGCCGTCGGGGGCGTGTCATGAGCCGCTCGCCGACGGGGTCGGGCCGGAGGTGGTGAACGGGGGCGCGGACGCGGACGGCGGCGGGAGGGGCGCGGGGGTCGTGGCACGGGTGGGCGTGGGGGAGGGGGTGCCCACCCGGAGGATCTCGTCGCGGGTCGCCAGCATCGCGTTCTGGTGCGCGTCCCAGGTCCACACCGTACGGAACTCGTAGCCCGGCAGGGTCGAGGGCGAACGGATGATCACCTGGCGGCCCGCGAGCTCGACGCTGACCACACTGTCCGAAGTGCTCATGACCTGCACCAGCCGGTGGTTCAGGAAGGCGTACACGCGCACGGCCAGCTGGTTGTGGGGGAAGCGGATGCCGAGCACCATGTCGTCCTTCCCGTCGCCGGTGAGATCGCGGTAGTACGCCTTCAGGAGCGGGCAGTCCTCGCCGAGGGAGCCCTTCTTCCCGCAGTTCTCCAGCTGCCGGGCCGTCGCCGCGTGCGAGGCGCCCGCGCCGGAGTACTCGTCCGGGTGCGCGGCGACCTCGGCGCGCACCACGTCGAGCGGATTCACCTGGTGGATGTCGTCGCCCGGCGCGGTGACGCCCTTGACCGTCTCGGTGTCGGCCTCGCCGTAGTCGAGGGCGGGCGTCGACGCGGGAGGCAGCTCCGGCCAGAGCCTGGCGGGGCCCACGGCGGTGGGCGTTTTCCCCGCGGAGCGCAGCGCACCGGAGTCGCCACAGCCGGCCAGGACCGCGACCAGCACGGCGGTGAGGGCGGTGAGGGCGGCGAGCGTGAGGCGGCTGGGCCGAGTGGGGGTCACTGCTCTCCTGCGTCCGTGCCCGCCTCGGTCCGGGGCCGGGGACGGCACGGTGCGCGAGGCCGGCGTGAAACCGACGGAACCGACGCCCTACACCTTATTCGTACGGAAGTCCTTTTTGTTCGTGGACGGACCGCTGACCGGACTCTCGCGTTCCGCCCCTCCGGGCTCCTGCGTTCCGCCCCCGGAGTCCCGGAGTCCCGGAGTCCCGGAGTCCCGGAGTCCCGGGGTCCGGCGGCCTCCGTCACTCCGTCACTCCGCCAGTTCCTCCAGGAGCCGGGCGGTGGGGAGCCCGGCCCGCAGGTACTCCACGAACAGTTCGTTGTGCAGGGCCCACGGTGAGCGGCGGCCGCGGATGAGCCGTATCGCCTCGTCGGAGCTGTGCCCCGCGAGGATCAGCGCGTGCGCCACGACGAGCCCCGAGCGGTTGTAGCCGTGGTAGCAGCGGACCAGGACCCGGCGACCGTCCTCCAGCGCGTCGTCCGCGGCCCGCGCCAGACGGATCACGCCCGCCAGCTGCGTGCCGTCCAGGGGACCGTCCGGGATCGGCCACACATGGTGCTCGACGCCCGGGTCCGGACCGTGCCCCGGTAGCCGCAGCAGCGTCAGGACCAGGTCGAACTCATCGTGCACGACGGCGAATTCCGGCTCCCCGGAGCGCCCCGCGAAGGCGTGCCCGCCCATCCACAGGCCGGGCACGATCTCGCTCCACGGGTTCTGCGGAGCGGGTACATCGGGCTGTCTTCCGCGAGTCCGCAACGGCGCCTCCCACAACTCCCCCAACTGCTCACAAAGGTAACCGGGTTCTTGCCCCTGGAGCACCCCGCCTGTTCCCATGGTCATGGGGTGATGGTGCATGAACGGACTGCGGGTCGTACCGGCCTGGCGCCACGGACAGGAGCGTCTCTACGTGTGCCTGACCGACGGAAGGAACGTCGCCTGGTACGACCGTGACACGGCCCGGGTCAACCTGCTCAGCGAGGACCGGCGGGAGGACGTGCTCGACACGCTCGCCCCGTTCCTCACCGGCCCCGTGACCGTGGGGCCACCCCCGGTCCCCACCCCGGCGGAGCTGGCCCGCCTCACCCTCCATCCGGACGACGACCTCGCGCCCAACCGGCCGGGCGAGGCGCTGGTCGTCGCCCTCGACCGGGATCCGGGGCCGGCCCACCGGCTGCGGCCCGACCCACGCCGCCGCGCGCTCGCCGCCGAGCAGACCGTCGGCGACGCCCTCGACCGGCTGGAGGGAGCGGGCTGGCACATCGTGCACTCGGTCCCCCTGCCCGGCGGTGACCGCATCCACCATCTGGTCATCGGACCTGGGGGCCTCTTCTCGGTCCGTGCCGTGTACGCCCGCAAGCAGCGGGTCCTGGTCACCGATCCCATGGTCACGGTCGGCCGCCGTGAGTCGCGCCCCCTGCTCCGGCAGGTCCGCGCCGACGCCGGCCGGGCCTCGTACGCGCTGACCGCCGAGGTCCGTCCCGTCCTGGCCCTGGCCGGGCCCGCGGGCCTCGACGTCCTCTCGCCGCTCCGTGAGCTGCGGGTGCTCCAGGACACCGAGCTGTCCTCCCTGGCCCGGCTGGGCGGGGTCCTGAAACCGGCGGACGTGGAGGCACTGCACGCGATGGCCCGGGACCGGCACACGTGGCTGAGGGTGTGAGGCGCCCGCCGTCCGCCGCCGTTTCGCCGTCCGCCGTCCGCCGCCGTCCGCCGTACGCGTCCGCCGTTTCGCCGTCCGCCGTCCCGCCATCCGCCGTACGCGCCCGTCGTGCGCCCGCACCGCACGCGGGCGGGCAGGCGGGCGTCACATCCGTACGTGACGCCCGATGTCCTCCTCGAACTCGGTGAGGGCCTGCGCGGTGAGGGTCGGGCGGGTGTCGGCGACCGCCGCCAGATAGTCCTCGGTACCGGCCGGCACGCCCCGGCGGTCGGTGATCTCGCGCTCGAACGCGGCCTGGGCACCCTTGCGGGCGGCGAACTCGATGTCGGCGGGGGTGAACATCTCACTCGCCGCCACCAGCCGGTGCAGCTCGACGCGGTCGGCGGCGGCCCCGAGATAGCGCCGCCAGATGGCCTCCCGGGCCGCCGGATCGGGCGGTCCCACCGGGATGACGTAGTCGAACCTCCCGGGCCGCAGGAACGCCTGATCCAGTGAGCGGACAGAGTTCGTGGCGCAGATCAGCAGCCGCTCGTCGTGGTCGCGGAAGCCGGGGATCAGTTTCAGCAGCTCGTTGGTGACACCGTGGCCGGGATCGACGGCCAGACCGGACCGGGCGCCGGCGATCTCCTCGACCTCGTCGATGAACAGCACCACCGTCTCCAGTTCCGCCAGCTCGGCGAAGGTGTCCCGCAGCGACGCGGCGAGCCCCTCGGCGCCCGCCGCCAGCCGGGACGGGAACAGCTCCACGAACGGCCACTCCAGCCGGGAGGCGACCGCTTTCGCGAAGCTGGTCTTCCCCGTGCCCGGAGGCCCGAAGAGGATGACCGCCTTCGGCGGTGTCACCCCGTACCGGTCGGCGAGCTCGGGCTCGGCCAGCGGCAGCACGATCCGCCGCTCGATGGCGTCCTTCTCCCGTTCCATCCCGGCGAGTGCGTGCCAGAGCCCCTGCGGCTGCAGCCTCCCGCCGAGCTCCGCGAGCAGACCCGCCTCGCCCGCGCCGAGATGCTCGATCTTCTCGTAGAGGACCAGCCCGGTGCGCGCCCGGTAGCCGGAGTTCTCCAGGGCCGTCGTCCCGGTGGCCCCCGGGGTGAGCAACGCCCCGATCCGCCGTACGTCCTGGGTCCGCAGCCGCCGTTCGAGTTCGCCGATCAGGGCGCTGCCGATGCCCCGGTCGCGCCACGCGGCGGAGAGCGCCACCAGCGTGATCCAGGCCCGGTCGCCCCGGGCCTGTGCCACCGCCAGGCCCACCATGTCGTTCCCGGCGACGGCGACCACGGCGGGGCCGCCGCCCCGGGCCGCCGCCATGACCTCGGAGACCGGGAAGACGGCGGCGGCGTCGTCCGCCAGCCGGTTCTGGTCCCATATCTGGATCGCCTGGTCGAGATCATCGTCGTGGAAGTCCCGCAGTCGCCACGTCGGCATCATCGCCACCTCGCCGGCAGGCCGCTGCCGCCCCCGGTGGCACGCGGCCACACACCCTGCGCTGCCCTTGTCCGGTCCCGTCCGTCCCGTCCCGCCTCGCCCCGCCCTTCGACCTGCCCTGCCGGGTCCCGCTTCGCCCCCGTGCCCTGTCGCTGTTCATTGTCCGCGCGGGCCGGATGCGCGGCGACCCGAGCTCCGAGGTCCGGCGACCCGGGGCCGGGAGGGCGGGAGGGGGGCTGAGTGGGTCCGGGAGGGGCCGGGAGTGGGTCCGGGAGGGGCCGGGAGGGGCCGGGAGTGGGAGCGAATGGGTCCGGGAGGGGCCGGCCGGGAGTGCCGCGTGGGTCCGGGAGGGGCCGCGGGCCGTGCGCGGTGTCCGTCGTCGCTCACGGCAAGGCGTGCGCGCGGCCCGCATCCAGCAGGGGTGCCAGCAGATCGCCGTACCGCTCCAGCCGGGGCGCGATGTCCCCGGCGTGGAAGACGAGCCGCTCCGGCTCTCCGCAGTCCGCGACCTCGTCCCAGGTGACGGGCGCGGAGACGGTGGGCGTGGTCCGGGCCCGCAGGGTGTACGGCGTCGCCGTGGTCTTGCGCGCGGCGTTCTGGCTGTGGTCGACGAAGACCTTTCCCGGCCGCAGGCTCTTCGTCATCCGGTGCGTGACCAGGCCCGGCAGCGCGCGCTCCGCCTCGACGGCCAGTTTCTTCGCGTACGCGGCGACGTCCTCGGACGCCACCGGCACCAGCGCCGCCAGCAGATGCAGCCCCTTCGAGCCGGACGTCTTCGCGTACGCCGCGATCCCGTCCGTCGCCAGCCGCTCCCGCAGCCACAGGGCGACCTCGCAGCACTCGACGACCGTCGCGGGGGCGCCGGGGTCCAGATCGAACACCAGCCGGTCCGCCGCGCCGGGCGCGTCCGCCCGCCACTGCGGTGTGTGGAACTCGGTGACGAGGTTCGCGGCCCACATGAGCGAGGCGAGGTCCTGGATCAGGACCATACGGGCGGGTCCCTCCGTCCGGGGGACCTCGGCCGCCTGGACCCAGGCGGGGGTGCCGGGCGGCACGTTCTTGGTGAAGAAGACCTGGCCGTCCGGTCCGTCGGGATAGCGCAGGAAGGAGACCGGCCGGTCGTGGAGGTGCGCCAGCAGCGGGGTCGCGGTCGTCGCGCAGTAGTGCAGGACCTCGCCCTTCGTGAAGCCGGTCGCCGGGTAGACGACCTTCTCCAGGTTGGTGAGCGCGAGCCGCCGTCCCTCCACCTCGGTGATCGGCGTCATGGGCCGAGCGTCGCACGAAACCGTGGCGAGGCGCTCGGCGTCCCGCCTGCGGATGTGCTGTCGCGAACACGCGTCTAGCCTGACTTCCAACCGCACCCCGCGAAATCCGTGTCGGACCCCTCGCCCCTCGCCCCTCGCCTCCCGTCTCCCGCCTCCCGTCTCTCGAATCCGTGTCAGGAAGGTGCTGCACGTGCGATCCATCTGGAACGGCGCCATCTCCTTCGGGCTGGTCAGCATCCCGATCAAGCTCGTGAACGCCACGGAGAGTCACTCGATCTCCTTCCGCCAGGTCCACCTCGCCGACGGCGGCCGCATCCGGTACCGGAAGTTCTGTGAACTGGAGGACCGCGAGGTCACAGGCGGTGAGATCGGCAAGGCGTACGAGGACGGCGACGGCTCGCTGATCCCGGTCACGGACGAGGACCTGGCCTCGCTGCCGATCCCGACCGCCAGGACGATCGAGATCGTGGCCTTCGTGCCGGCCGACCGGATCGACCCGCTCCAGATGGACACGGCCTACTACCTGTCCGCGAACGGCGTCCCCGCCGCCAAGCCGTACATCCTGCTGCGCGAGGCACTCAAGCGCAGCCGCAAGGTCGCCATCGCGAAGTTCGCGCTGCGCGGACGGGAGCGGCTCGGGATGCTGCGGGTGGTGGACGACGTGATCGCCATGCACGGGCTGCTCTGGCCGGACGAGATCCGCGGTACGGACGAGGTCGCCCCGGACGCGAACGTGACCGTCCGCGACCAGGAACTCGACCTGGCCGACGCCCTCATGGACACCCTCGGCGAGGTCGACCTCACGGATCTGCACGACGACTACCGCGACGCCGTGGAGGAGCTGATCGCCGCCAAGGCATCCGGTGAACAGGCGCCGGCCGCGCCCGCCGGGGAGAAGGCGGGCGGCAAGGTGCTCGACCTGATGGCCGCCCTGGAGAAGAGCGTGCGCGCGGCGAAGGAGTCCCGCGGCGAGGAGACGGACGGTGCGACGGCCGCGAAGACCGAGGAGCGGACCGGTGGGAAGGGCGAGGAGACCGGCGGGACCGCCGAGGTCACCCCGCTCCCGGCCCGCGGGTCGGCCCGTACGGCACCGAAGTCGGTCGGAGGGAAGAAGTCCACGTCGACCGCGAAGAAGACGGCGGCGAAGAAGACCACGGCGAAGAAGAGCACGGCGAAGGCGTCCTCCGGGACCACCGCCCGGACGGCCACGAAGTCGACGGCCCAGGGGACGGCCAAGGGCGCGGCGAAGAAGACGGCCGCCAGGAAGAACACGGCGACCGCGAAGAAGACGACCCCCCGCAAACGGGCCTCGGCCTGAGACACGACAGAACCCCGCCGGACCGGTAGACCGGCCCGTAGGCCCGTAGGCCCGTAGGCCCGTACGCCCGCGGCCGATGTGGCCGCCGGGCCAGTCAACCTGTGCGGCGGAACGCCAGCACCGCGTTGTGACCGCCGAATCCGAACGAGTTGCTGAGGGCGAGGTCGCCGAACGCGGGCAGCGGGCGGGGGCTCTTGGTCACCACGTCCAGGCCGATGGCGTCGTCCTGGACGTCACAGCCGATGGTGGGTGGGATGAGGCCGTGATGGAGGGTGAGCACCGTGGCGACGGCCTCCACACCGCCCGCGGCTCCCTGGAGATGGCCGAGATGGCCCTTGAGCGCCGTGACGGGCACCCGTCCGCCCAGCACGGCGCGCAGGGCGCGCGCCTCGGCGAGATCGCCGTCGACGGTGGCGGTGGCGTGCGCGTTGACGTGGACGACGTCGACGACGTGGGCGCCCGCGTCCTGGACGGCCCGGCGCAGCGCCAGTGCCACGCCGCTGCCGGACGGGTCGGGCGCGGCCATGTGGTGGGCGTCCGCGGACAGGCCCCAGCCGGCGGCCTCGCAGTAGACGCGCGCCCCGCGTGCCCGGGCGTGCTCCTCGGCCTCCAGGAGCAGGAACCCGGCGCCCTCGCCGTTCACGAAGCCGTCGCGGTCGCCGGCGAACGGCCGGGAGGGGCTGGTGGATCCGATCGGGTGGGCGGACAGCGCGCGCATCGCGGCGAAGGAGGCCATGATCGCCGGGGTGACCACGGCCTCGGCGCCCCCGGCGAGGGCGACGTCGACCCGCCCGTACCGGATGCGGTCGACGGCCTGCCCGACGGCCTCGGTGCCGGAGGCGCACGCGCTGGTCACGGTGCGGGCCTCGCCGGTGATGCGCAGGGCGAGCGACACCTGCGACGCGGCCTGCGAGGGCACGGTCATCGGCGTGGTCAGCGGGGAGACCGCACGCGGTCCGCGGTCGCGCAGCCTGCGGTCGCCGCCGACCAGGACGGAGGCGTCGCCGAGGATGGAGCCGACCGAGACGCCGACCCGCTCGGGGGCGAGCCCGCTCTCCCTCGTACCGGCCGGGTCGAACCCGGCGTCCTGCCAGGCCTCGCGGGCGGCGAGCACCGCGAACTGGGCGGACCGGTTCATCCGCCGGGCCTGCGGCCGGGGCAGCAGGCCGACGGGGTCCACGGGCACGGTCCCCGCGATCCGCACCGGCAGTCCGGCGAACTCCTCGCCCTCCAACTCGCGTATGCCGCAACGACCTTCGAGCAGCCCCTGCCACAGTTCCCCGACTCCGACACCGAGGGGCGTCACGGCGCCGAGCCCGGTGACGACGACCCGGCGCGGCGCACGGGCCTCGACGGACCGGTGCGGACGCGGGTGATGGCGTACGACGTGTCCCTGCCGGACGGCTCGCGCGGCCCGCTCCCGCACCTCCGCGTCCGGGATCGGTTCCCGGGTCCCGCTGTCCAGATCCGGGTACCACCGCCCCCACCTACGGGTGTACGACTCCTCGACGGCCCCGGGGTCCACGACGCGCAGCGAACCGACGCGGTCCCCGTCCCGGAATTCCACCGTGTCGAGATCGGACGAGACGGTCCCGGGAATTGCCGTCACGTCCAACCGGCAGCAGCCGACGATGACTTGACGAGCCCGCTCGAATACCGCGTCGCGATCCTTCCCGCCGAGCGGCGGCCGCAATGTCAGGCGAATGGTGTGCGGAGTCTCGGGCGATGTGTGCGTCACCGCGTACCAGGTGTTCTCCTTCACGTCCTGATCCGAGAGGGCGAGAAGATCACCGGGAATCACTTCGGCGACGGTGAGAGCGTGGGTCCGGGTGACGGCGTGGGGCTGTACGGGAACATCGGAGGGATGGCACATGTGAGCGATTGCTTTCTTCGGGGCCTTCCGCCATCAACTGTCCGCGAAGAAGTGTGAATTGCCTAGATGCCTGCACCAATTATGTGAGCGACGCGACCGAAGGCACGGATCGGAATTCGCTCGCAAAGACCGCCGAACCGTTCGGCCGTCCTCCACGCCGGCGACCAACTCCCCCTGAAAGAACGACACTCGGCCGTGCGCATGTGAGGAGCGCGAGGAGACGGCGGGGCGACGGACGGCGAGCACGGCCGCGACACGGACGCCGCCCCCTCCTACACGTCGGTCTCCGCCCCTCTCACACGTCGGTCTGCGCCCTCTCCCACACGTCGGTCTCCGCCCTTTCCCGCACGTCGGTCTCCGCCCCGACCGCACCACGAAGTCCCGTCCGCACCACGCCCCGGCACACGTCGGACTTCCCCCTCCCGACCGACCACGTGCCAACGCCTTCCGAGCCGATGTCCACCTGTTCCAGGGAGGCCGATGCTCACCCTTGCCGGAAGAACTCGTGGGCCATGTCGAGCATGGCGCGTGCCGCCGCACCTGGGGGCCGCTCGGACGGAGCGGCCAGGGAGAACTGCCATTCCAGGTCGGCGTCGTCGACGGTCAGGGTGGCGACGTCCTGCCCCTTGCCGTCGAGGGCGACCCGCGGCAGCAGCGCCACCCCCAGGCCGTTTCGGACGTAGGCCACGCCGGTGGTGAGGTCGGTGATCTCGATGGCGACGTGATGGGGGACGGCGGCGGTGGCGAAGGCGCGGTCGGCGACGGTCCGGTTGCTGTAGCCCGCGGGGAAGTCGACGAAGTCCAGGCCGGCCAGTTCGGTGATCGACACGGTGCGGCGTCTCGCGAGCGGATGGGCGGCCGGCACGACGAGGTCGAGCACCGAGGTCGCCAGGGCGGTCAGCGTGATGCCCGTCGGGCCCGGTCCGGGCCCCGAGACGAAGGCGAGGTCGAGCCGCCGTTCGAGGAGGGCGTCGACCAGGCCCTGGGAGCCGGAGGGGGCGGCGCCGGTCCGCAGGAACACACCGGGATGACGCCGGTGGAATTCACCGAGGAACACGGGAAGGTCGATGACCCCGACCGTGGCTATCGCGCCCAGCCGCAGTGTGCCGCGCAGTCCGCCGCGGACCTCGTCCACCGCGTCCGCGGCCTCCCGGGCGGCGTCGAGAGCGGCGTGGGCGCGCGGGAGCAGGGCAGCGCCGGCATCGGTGAGCAGCACGCGTCTGGGGGTGCGTTCCAGCAGCGGCGTGCGGAGTTCCCGCTCGAGGTTCTTGATCGTGGTGGAGACCGCGGACTGGACGACGTGCAGCCGTGCGGCGGCACGGGTGAAGTTCGCTTCCTCGGCGACGGCGACGAAGTACTCGAGCTGGCGCAGTTCCACCCTCCGAGTATCCCTCAGCGAGCCCTCGAGGTATCTCTCGGCGAGATGGCGGCGTTCTCTGACTTTCGTTGGACAGTCCCTGTCGCGTCCGGCGATTCTGTTAGAAGTTCAACCGATACAGGAGGATGAGAGATGACCTACAAGACGCCCCCGACATATCTGGGAAGCGGCGACCCGGCGCGGCAGCGAAAGGACTACTACCCCCCTTGGCTGGACAATCTTGCCGACGATGTGACGCTGGAGGCCGGAGTCTTCACGGGTACCGTCCACGGGGCCGAGGACGTCTTTGCGATTCTGTCCTATGCGCGCACTCTTTACGATTTCCAGGACTTCATCCACATCGGCAAGTACGGAGAGAACGGATTCGTCGAGGACTACGCGGCGACGGTGGACGGCAAGCCGATCGCCAACATCGCCGTCGTCTACTTCAACGACGAGGGGAAGACGCAGCATCTCGTGATGAACCACCGTCCGCTGCAGATGCTCAACTACTTCTCCCGCAAGCTGGGCGAACACTTCGCCGGGACGGAGTACGCAAAGTACGTCGCCGACCCGTCGGACGGCGACCGCGAAGGGGCGTGACTCGATCGACGACCCCCAGGTGTTCCCGGCGGCCTCCTGAGCCCCGAACCGACGCGGCGGACAGGGACGCGGCATTCTCCGCCGCCGGGAATGCTTCCGGGTCCGGGCGTGCCCCTTGAGTTCCGACGGGAATGCCGGCACCAGAATTGTTTTCCCCGATCACCCTCCGAATTCGTCGGGCGGTGAGAGACGAAAGGTCATTCATGTCTCGGTCCATGCGCGCGCTCGTAGCCGACAGGGTCGGCGAGCCCGTCGATGTTCTGCGGCTGGAGTCCCGGCCTGTTCCCATGCCGGAGGCGGGCCAGGCGCTGATCCGTGTGACGGCGACTCCGGTCCACGCCAGTGATCTGCACGTCCTGCGGGGCCGCTACGGTTTCTCCCCCGAATTTCCCGCTGTCGGGGGTCACATGGAATGCGTGGGCCGTATCGAGGCCCTGGGCCCGGACACCGCGGGGCTGGAGGTCGGTGAGCGTGTCGTGGTCGCCGCCGTACCGGCGGTACCGGGGCCCCCGGCGGCCGGCACCTGGCAGGAATACCTCGTTGCCGACACACGAAGGCTCCTGCCGGTCCCCGAGGGCCTGAGCGACTCCAGCGCCTGCCAACTTGCCGTCAATCCGTTGACCGCGCTGCTCCTGGTGACGCGTGTACTCGATGTGCGGCCGGGGGAATGGCTGTTGCAGACGGCGGCGGGTTCGACCGTCGGCCGACTCGTCATCCAGCTGTGCCGGCATCTGGGTGTGCGCACGATCAATGTCGTGCGGCGGCGGGATGCCGTCGAGGAGATCAAGGCGCTCGGTGGTGACGAGGTCATCTGCACCGAGGACGAGGACCTGGTGCGGCGCGTGGCCGAGATCGCGGGGCCGGCCGGCGTGCGCAAGGCCACCGACTGTGTCGCGGGAGTCGTGGGGGCCCAGGTGTCCCAGGCGCTGGCCCCGGGGGGAGAGGTCGTGGTCTACGGCGCGCTGTCCACCCACCGCAAGACCGATCCGGCGGCGCTGACGATCCCGTTGCAGGCCCGCTCGGTGATCTACGAGACCAAGGTGGTCCGAGGGTTCTGGCTGAACCGCTGGTTCGCCACCGCCTCACCCGAGGACGCGCTGAGCGCGCTGTCCGAGGTGCGTGGACTGGTCACCGACGGGGTCCTGAGCATCCCCGAGGGCCGGCCGTTCCCACTCGAACACTTCACCGAAGCCCTCGCGCTCGCCGAAACCCCCGCACGCGACGCCAAGCCACTCTTCGTCTTCGGCGGCGCCCGGAACGAAGCCGACAGATAGAACCCGGCCCTGCCGATGCCGATGCCGATACCAATTCCGATGTTGATGTCGGCGGCGCAGCCCATCCCGGCGACAGGCACGGCTCGGCCTGCCGTACAGAGACACCGGACCGACGTCCGCGATCAGGTCGGGCTCCTCGAACGCGTTGTCCCGTTTGAACGGCTGGAAGATGACTGACAGGACGAAGTCGATGTAATTGGGCAGCGGCGACCCGGCGCGCATGCGCGTGCGCGCGGACGACTACCCCCATCGGCCGGACAGCCTTGCCGACGACGTGACGATGGAGGGCTCGGTACCGAACTGGGTCGTCCGGGGTGCGGAGGACGCCAGTGTTACGACGCTCAGTGAGGCTGTTCGGACCGGATCAGTCTGGAGATCAGGCCGGAATAATTGGGGTGTGCCAATTTCAGATTCCCTAATTCCGCCGTGTCGAACCAGCCGATCGCCCGATGCTCGCGAGGCGCCGCATTGAACGGATAGCCGTCCCAATTTTTGATCATCCAAATCCGCATTTCGGCATCATCTGTCAGAAAATGCGCAACAGGTGGACCAACTGGTCGGGCGACATCGATACCGAGCTCTTCGCGTACTTCTCGAACCAGGGCGTCCTGGGCGGTCTCCCTTTCTTCGACGTGCCCACCTACCAGATCCCACGTGTCCGGATACCATCGGCGATTCGGATTCCGGTAACAGAGCAGAACCCGTTGATCGCGAACAAAGAGTGCTGAAACAAGCTGAACTTTGCTCGAGCGGCAGCTGCTTTTACCCGCAGGGTATTCCATGGGTTCACTCGCCTATATTTCTTGGCAATTGATAGAGTACGTCTAT
Source organism: Streptomyces sp. NPDC057950 (assembly GCF_042887295.1). Classification (NCBI taxonomy): domain Bacteria; kingdom Bacillati; phylum Actinomycetota; class Actinomycetes; order Kitasatosporales; family Streptomycetaceae; genus Streptomyces; species Streptomyces sp. NPDC057950. Next base: position 2,906 of record NZ_JBHVPP010000035.1, on the reverse strand, counting down.
ATGGGATTCGATGATACAAATAATGTTCAGGTGCTTGTTGTACCTGTAGTAGACCCGGGTGAGCCTGTCATGCTTGAACTCGTCACCCTGTGTCGTCCCCAGCGCCTGCCGGAGTTGCGGGGTGATAAATTGATTCACCCAGAAACACTCTCCATTACGCTCCTGAAGTATGCGTGCGTGGTGGCTCTGATTAGGTCTGGTCCCCTGAATGACGGGATTTGGATGGTAGCTGAACCTCCCGCTCAGATCCATGGCGGCGACTGTGAGATCCCAGGGGAAGCGAGTTCTCGCACCGCCCGCCATCTGGCCGATACTAAAATCATGCTGATATTGAGTGAGTCGATCGATCAGCACTCTCTCGCTTCTTACGGTAACCGTTTCATTGAAAAAGTGATGTATTTCCAGTTGCCGCTCCTGCCAGCGGGCGTTCAGTTTCCGCATGATGGTGATTCCTGCGGGGTCGACAGCCAGACGTTCGGCCAGTTCCTCTTGAGCTTGCCTGTTCGCTTCCCGAGCTACGCTGATCAGACGGTCTCCGTCGATCAGGATGCTCAGTGTGGTAACGCCCACGACGAGGAGTGTCATCACGGGGATTCTTTCCTTCAGCCAAGGGAGACCGTCGATCGCCCCGGTGAAGTCAAGTACCGATGTTGCTACCGAAACGAAAACCGCTGTGCCCAGAGTGATCTTGTCGAACATGGACCTGTGCCGCACTGGATCCCCTCTCCCATCAGGCAATTTTCTCAAGTATTCTTTCGGAGCAGGCCGTGTTTGCCGCGAGCGTGCTCGAGCATGGTCGCGTAGACGCGCTCCAATTCCTCTCCCATGGCTTGATCCGGCCAAGGCGGCAAGTCGCCAGGACCGGCATCATGGGTAAAACCCAAGCCATTGCTCGCTAGAACGCTTCGGTGAATGTACTGCCTTTCTGGATGATCTAGGGGGCGATTGAATCCGTCCCGTAGTCGGCCTCCGGAGTCGCCGCCGAACTGGATCTTCCAGTCAATCATCTCCTGGGCGTACGGAAGATTCAGTTCGATGCAGATACTGCCCATGATGCGTTCCGCGGTGGCTTTGTCCTGAAGATCCGCATGAGGGATCACGTACGTCGACTCGGGTGCTACCGAGCGAATGAATTCGAACATTTCCTTGAAATAACACATGGCGAGGTGGAACAGGGAGAAGCTTCCCCATCCGACGGGTATCCCTTGGTTGTGTACAATTTTGGCCCAATGGCTGGTGACCACTTCATTGTCGGTACTCTTCAGCCAGTGCGTCATGTTCGCCCAGGACTGCCAAATGAGTCTGGGGTGTCGAATGATGTAGATGTGGTGTAACTTGCGAAGAAAGACGGGTCGCTCGACGCCGGAAGGGTAGACAGGGATGGTACAGAGTTCCGGCGTGTATTGGCCGATGCTCTGCTTTATGACTCGAACCTTCGTGGTCGGTCTGAGCGGCTGCTCGAAATAATGTGAGAAATCAGCCGCACCTGTCGATTCATAGATGTATTTTCCCGGATCCTTGAAAAGTTCGATCTCCGGATGGTTCAAGAAGGCGTGACTCAAAGCTGTGGTGCCGCTTCTGTTGAGTCCGACAATAACCAAAGTGGGATGAACGGCCAGGTCGCGCACGGAACCCCCTTGTGTCGTGGGCGTCAGGGTAGCCCGCTCCCGCCGGGCGTAACAGTGGGCCTTGTGCATCCATACTCCGAGCCGGCGGGAGCATCGGGCTTCGATTCCGTCGTCCCGGACTGCCCGCGCCCGCTTCCCGTCCCGGTTATCGCAGGACGGGGGCGCGTATCCAAAATGGATCTTGAGTGTGTTTCCACATCAGGCCCTTGAATCTCGCTTCTCCCTCAGTCCCCGTGCCGGGAAGATGCGGGCCGTAGCCGCGCCGGCCGCCCCAACATCGGGCCGATCCCGGGGAGCGGGTCCAGCTTGCCAACCGAAAGGAGGTCCTCCACGATCTACGCAGTACGGTCGACCGCGGCCTGCTCGGGCTGCCAGTGCGGGTCGGTCGGAATGACAGAACCTTCGAGACGTGGATCCCAGTATCGGAAGATGCGTATAGCTCTATCGACCTGCGAAGTCTTCAGATCTCGCTCAACGAGAACGTACCGCCCGTTGGATTCGTCGAGGGCCTGGCATTTCGTAGAGTCGGCACCGAACCAAGAAGCAGGGCCGCCATTTCATTCCGGTGGAGCGGATCAACCGGCTAGCTCTGCGATCGCTTGGACAACACCATCATCGTCTTCAGGGCCGAGCCACTGGATGACTTCCAGCCGCGGTGATTAGCCGGCCGTCGTGGCAAGGATATCTCTCACGTTTGAGCGATGAGAGCATTGGCATGCTCGCGATGCGCGCTGAAATGTTGCCCGCGAAGGAGCAAGATCTCGCATGGTTAGCTTCCCTGCCACGGCGAGTACTTGTATTGCTACTTGATAACCGTCGACTGTGCGGTGCATATGCGTGCGTTTTGCGGCAGCGACGGAGACATGGGCGGGGCTGTCCGGCCTCGCGGGAACCTGATCAGTGCGGCCGTCTCCACGGGGGCAGTCGTGTGGCAGTAACGACGAACTGCGCCACAGCCAAGCCGCAACAATGACGACGAGGGCGTGGAGGCCTAAGGGCTGTCCCGTAATCCCCGGTGGATCAGCGCGCGGCGTCAGATGCGGTGCATCCAAGGTGCGAGGGTCGTCCTCATACCGGGTGTATTCGGGCGATCCGACAGCGCGGCGAGGTGCCGTAGCTGTCGTCGTGCGCCCGCCGGGGATTACGGGACAGCCCTTAGAAGCCATCTCATTTGGTTGGGTAGGCTGCCCGTCGTGGTGGGGATTGTTGAGCGGCTGGTGCCGGATGAGTTGTGGGAGTTGTTCCAGCGTGTGGTGCCGGAGGCACCATCCCGGCCTC
>NZ_JBHVPP010000034.1:0-85095 GCF_042887295.1 Streptomyces sp. NPDC057950 | reverse complement strand
GTCTGCGCCCGCGCGCCCCCCGCCGCGCCCGAAGGGCTCGCGCTCCATCGCCGGCCGGCGTGGGTAGTTCAGCCCGTCCGGCGTTCGAGGACGAGGGCCTCGAGGCCGGAGCGGGGGTCTGGGGGCGCCAGCCCCCGGATACGGCAGGGGCGAAACGAGCCGCTAGAGACGTGGGTCCACCGGTTCGGACTCCAGGGCCAGCACGCCGAACACCGCCTCGTGCACCCGCCACAACGGCTCCCCCTCCGCCAGCCGCTCCAACCCCTCCAGCCCCAGCGCGTACTCCCGGATCGCCAACGACCGCTTGTGGTTGAGGAACCGACCCCGCAGCCGCGCCAGGTTCTCCGGCCGGGTGTACTCCGGTCCGTAGATGATCCGCAGGTACTCGCGCCCCCGGCACTTGATACCGGGCTGCGCCAACCGCCCCCGTGCGTCCCGGACGACCGCCTCGACGGGCTTGACGACCATGCCCTCGCCGCCGCGCCCGGTCATCTCCAGCCACCAGTCCACACCGGCCCGCACGGACTCCGCGTCTCCGGTCTCGACGAACAACCGCCGGGTCGTCCGGAGCAGTCCGCTTCCGTCGTGCTCGACGAGCCGGTCGATCAGCGCGAGCTGCTCGTCGTGCGGGAGCGCGGCCAGGCTGCGGCCCCGCGCCGCCAGGATCTGGAAGGGCGCGAGCCGCACCCCTTCCAGGCCGTCCGTCGGCCAGCAGTACCGCCGGTAGGCGTCGGTGAACGCCGCCGCGTCGGCGGCCCGTTCCCGCTGCCGGCCCAGCAGGTCCCGCACGTCGACACCCCGCGCCGCCGCCCCTTCGAGCGCGGCCAGCACACTCGGGAACACCGCCCCGGACGCGGCGCCGACAGCGGCGTACTGCGTCCGCAGCAGTCCGGACGCCTTGAGCGACCACGGCATCAGCTCGGCGTCGAGCAACAGCCAGTCCGTCCCCAGTTCCTCCCACAGACCCGCGGCCGCAGCCGCGTCCCGCAGCCGCCCGAGGATCTCCTCGGTGACCTCGGTGTCGGCGAAGAAGGGCCTGCCGGTACGGGTGTACAGCGACCCGGTGGGACCGTCGGCCACGCCGAACCGCTCGCGCGCCACCCCGGCGTCCCGGCAGACCAGCGCCACCGCCCGGGAGCCCATGTGCTTCTCCTCGCACACGACCCGGGCGACCCCGTCCTCCCGGTACTGGGCGAAGGCCTCCGCCGGGTGCTCCAGATAGCCCTCCACCCGGGACGTCGCGGTCGGCGCCATCGTCGGCGGGAGGTACGGCAGCAGCCGGGGGTCGACCGCGAAGCGGCTCATGACCTCCAGGGCCGCCGCCGCGTTCTCCTCGCGCACCGCGACCCGCCCGGCGTACCGGGTCTCGACGGCCCGCCGGCCGTGCACGTCCGCGAGGTCGAGTGGACGCCCCTCGTGTCCGCCGGGCGCCTCCGAGGCCAGCGGCTTGGCGGGCTCGTACCAGACCCGCTCGGCGGGTACGTCGACGAGCTCGCGCTCCGGCCAGCGCAGCGCGGTGAGCTTGCCGCCGAAGACGGCACCGGTGTCGACGCAGAGGGTGTTGTTCAGCCAGGTCGCCTGCGGCACGGGGGTGTGGCCGTAGACGACCGCCGCACGGCCCCGGTAGTCCTCCGCCCACGGGTAGCGCACCGGCAGGCCGAACTCGTCCGTCTCCCCGGTCGTGTCGCCGTACAGCGCGTGCGAACGCACCCGGCCCGAGGTGCGGCCGTGGTACCGCTCGGGCAGACCGGCGTGGCAGACGACGAGCCGTCCGCCGTCCAGGACGTAGTGGCTGACCAGACCGTCGACGAACTCCCTCACCTCCGCCCGGAACTCCTCGCTCTCCCCCGCCAGTTGCGCGACGGTCTCGGCGAGCCCATGGGTGTGCTGGACCTTGCGGCCCTTGAGGTGGCGGCCGAGCTTGTTCTCGTGGTTGCCGGGCACGCACAGTGCGTTGCCGGAGCCGACCATGGACATCACGCGGCGCAGCACGCCGGGAGTGTCCGGTCCCCGGTCGACGAGGTCGCCGACGAAGACGGCCGTACGGCCCTGCGGGTGCACACCGTCGGCATACCCCAGCTTGCCGAGCAGGGTCTCCAGTTCCGAGGCGCAGCCGTGGATGTCGCCCACGATGTCGAAGGGACCGGTCAGGTGGGTCAGGTCGTTGAAGCGCCGCTCGGTGCTGATCCCGGCGCCCTCGATCTCCGCCTCGCCGCGCAGCACGTGCACCTTCCGGAAGCCCTCGCGCTCCAGGCTCCGCAGGGAGCGCCGGAGTTCGCGGATGTGCCGCTGGATGACACGGCGTGGCATGTCGGCCCGGTCGGTCCGGGACGCGTTGCGTCCGGCGCACACCTCCTCGGGTACGTCGAGGACGATCGCGATGGGCAGCACGTCGTGCTTCCTGGCGATCTCGATCAGCTGTCGGCGGCTCTCCTGCTGGACGTTCGTCGCGTCCACCACCGTGCGCCGGCCCGCCGCGAGCCGCTTGCCCGCGATGTAGTGGAGGACGTCGAAGGCGTCGCCGCTGGCGCTCTGGTCGTTCTCGTCGTCGGCGACGAGGCCCCGGCAGAAGTCGCTGGAGATCACCTCGGTCGGTTTGAAGTGCCTGCGGGCGAAGGTCGACTTGCCCGACCCGGACGCGCCGATCAGGACGACCAGGGAGAGGTCGGTGACGGGCAGGACCCGTCCCTGGGTGGTGTCTTCGCTGCTCATGCGGCCTTCTCCTCCTTCGTGTCCCGGGTGGTCGTGTTCAGGGAGAACGTGGCCATCTGGGTCGGCGGCCCCACCTCGGGGTCGTCGGGACCCACGGGGGTGAACTCCACCTCGTAGCCGTGTCGTTCGGCCACGGCGCGCGCCCAGCTCCGGAACTCCTCGCGGGTCCACTCGAAGCGGTGGTCGCCGTGCCGGGTGTGTCCGGCCGGGAGGGTCTCCCAGCGGACGTTGTACTCGACGTTCGGGGTGGTCACCAGGACGGTCCTGGGGCGCGCGGAGCCGAACACCGCGTACTCCAGGGCAGGCAGCCGGGGCAGGTCGACATGTTCGACGACCTCGCTGAGCACGGCGGCGTCGTACCCCTTGAGCCGCCTGTCGGTATAGGCGAGCGAGCCCTGCAGGAGCTGTACGCGGGCCGCCTGCCGCTCGCCCATCCGGTCCAGCTTGAGCCGGCGCGCGGCGATGGTGAGCGCGCGCATCGACACGTCCACCCCGACGATCTCGGTGAACCGCACGTCCTTGAGCAGCGCCTGCACCAACTGCCCCTGTCCGCAGCCGAGATCGAGGACTCGGCCGGCGCCGCGGGCGTGCAGCGCGGCGAGGATCGCGTCCCGCCGCTGCACGGCGAGCGGCACGGGCCTGTCCTCCGTGTCGGTCTCCTCGTCGACCGCGTTGTCGATGTCCTCGACCTCGGTGTCGTCGGTCTCGGCGAGCCGGACGAGCTCCAGCCGCTCCATCGCCTCACGCGTCAGCGACCAGCGTCGGGAGAGGTACCGGCTGGTGATCAGCTTCTGCTCGGGGTGGTCCGGCAGCCAGCCCTCGCCGGCCCTCAGCAGCTTGTCGACCTCGTCGGACGACACCCAGTAGTGCTTGGCGTCGTCGAGGACGGGGAGCAGGACATAGAGGTGGCGCAGTGCCTCGGCGAGCGTCAGCCGGGCCGACTCCAGGACGAGGCGGACGTACCGCGACGCACCCCACTCGGGGAACTCGGCGTCCAGCGCCACGGCCTCGGCGTCCACGGTCCAGCCGAGCGGCTCGAACAGCTGGCGCACGAGGTCGGCGCCGCCTCGCGCGGGAAGCGCGGGCACCTCGATCCGCAGGGGCAGCGCACGAGCGGGGAGGTCCGGCTTCGCGGCGCACTGTCCTTTCATCGCGCTGGAGAACACCGCGCTCAGCGCCACGGCGAGCAGGGACGAGGCGGCGTACGGGCGGTCGTTGACGTACTGCGCGAGCGCGGCGTCGGGTGCGCCGCCACGGCCCTTGCCCTTGCCGCGCCGGACCAGCGCCACCGCGTCGACCTCCAGCAACAGCGCGGCCGTGCACCGCTCGGCGGACGCCTCGGGGTAGAGGACGTGCGCCGTGCCGTAGGAGGTCGAGAACACCTGCGCCTTGTCGGGGTGCTTGTGCAGCAGGAATCCGAGGTCGGTCGCGGGGCGTTCCGGGTCGCCGGTGGTACTGATCGTCAGAAACACTGTGGGTCTTCCTCGAAACGTCATCTGAGCCGCGGATTTTCCGTACGGACGTGACCGCGCACTCCGGGAACACGTTCTCCGGGACGCGTGCTCCGAGTGCGTGTGCTCCGGGTGCGTGTGCTCCGGGTGTCCGGTGCCGGTCGACGGTGAACCGCGACAGGGGAAGAGCGCGCCATGCCGTGCCCTCGGCGCGCCTGCCCAACCTACAGCGAACGTCTCGGGCGGAGCCGGGAATTTTCGCTGGTGGCGGCCCACGCCGGACTGCCGGGGACGCGGGGTGGCCGACGGTCACGGCACCCTGTGTCCGGATCGCCACGATCGGTCACGGGTGGGGCAGCGGTGCCCGGTGGGACGGTTGACGCGACCGGTGCATGATGGATACATGGATCTTCGAGTCTTCACAGAACCGCAGCAAGGGGCGACCTACGAGACGCTGCTCCGCGTCGCCAAGGCCGCCGAAGACCTCCACTACGGAGCCTTCTTCCGCTCCGACCACTACTTGCACATGGGGTCCGTCGACGGGCTCCCCGGGCCCACCGACGCGTGGATCACGCTGGCCGGCCTCGCGCGCGAGACGGAACGGATCCGGCTGGGCACCCTTATGACGGCCGGCACCTTCCGCCTCCCCGGCGTCCTCGCCATCCAGGTGGCGCAGGTCGACCAGATGTCCGGCGGCCGGGTGGAGTTCGGGCTCGGCTCCGGCTGGTACGAGGCCGAGCACGAGGCGTACGGGATTCCGTTCCCCAAGGAGAAGTTCGGCCGGCTGGAGGAACAACTCGCCGTCGTCACGGGCTTGTGGAACACGCCGGTCGGTGAACGGTTCACCTACGAGGGGAAGTTCTACCAGCTCAAGGACTCCCCCGCGCTGCCGAAGCCCGCGCAGTCGAAGGTGCCGGTCCTGATCGGCGGTCACGGGGCCAAGCGGACGCCGGCACTGGCGGCGCGGTACGCCGACGAGTTCAACATGCCCTTCGCCTCTCTCGAGGACACCGAGCGGCAGTTCCAGCGGGTGCGGGCGGCGGCCGAGGAGGCCGGACGCGACGGGGACGACCTGGTGTACTCCAACGCGCTCGTCGCCTGCGTGGGCAGGACCGATCTGGAGGTGAAGCGTCGGGCGGACGCGATCGGGCGCGACGTGGAGGAGCTGAAGGCGAACGGTCTCGCGGGGTCGCCCGCGGAGGTCGTCGAGAGGATCGCCCAGTTCCAGGGTGTCGGTGCGCGGCGGATGTATCTCCAGATGCTCGACCTCGACGACCTGGATCACCTGGAGCTGATCGCGTCCGCGGTGATGCCGCAGGTGGGTTGAGGGTTTGAGGCCGACGCGCCCCCGGCCGGGGGCGCGGCCCCGTGGCGGGGTCCGGGGCGGAGCCCCGGGAACGGGACGGGGAGGGGCGGCGGGGGCGAGAACCTACCCCGTCGCCCACCCCCGCTCCACCACCCCCTGATCCCGGTCGGCCAGCCGTCTCAGCATCTCCAGAACCCGGTCCCGTGACTCGTCCGCCGCGTCGATCGCCTCCATGCACTGCCAGTACGTCCCCTGTTCGTCCGCCGCGCAGGCGACGCCGACGAGGGCGATGCCGACCTCGGCGAGAAGCCCCCCGAGACACAGAAGCGCCTCCCGGGCGTCACCCAGCTCGGTGAGCCGGGCGGCGCGCAGATCCGCGATGTCCCGAGGCGCCGCGTCGAGGACACCGCATCCCCGCCCCGCCAGCTCGGTCAGCCCGAGGGCCTCGCCCCGCAGTTCGGGTGGCCCCGAGACGGCCAGGCGACTGCCTATGGCCTGGGCCAGGGCCTGCGCCTGCCACGCCTCCGCCACCACCTCGTCCATGTCCCCGCTCCCGGCCAGGGCACGTCTGCTCACCACGATGAGCCGCACCGCTTCCATGCGCTGCCCCCGTCTGTCCCGACGCGCTGGTCGCACGTCCGCTCGAACTCCCTTGTCCACTACCCAGAGTGAGTTCTCGCACGACGAAAAGCCAGAGGAAGCCCGAAATCTGTGGACAGAGAATCGAATGTAGACAACTCAACGACTCCGGAGAGTGACGAGGAGATGGAGCCCCTACCCCGGGAGCCCGCCCCCTGGAGGTGTCGCACCCCCACCGGGCCCCCGCCGACGCCACTCCGCTAGGGCCCCTCGGGCGCCGGGAACCTCCGCTCGTTCCGGTCGATCTTCGCGTCGAGCGCCGCGAGCGCGTCGATGCCGAGCACTTCGCACAGTTGCAGGAGATAGGCCAGGACGTCCGCCACCTCGTCCGTGACGCGGTGCGCGGTGTCCGCGTCGTCCATGACCCGTGCCGACTCCTCGGGGGTCAACCACTGGAAGATCTCGACGAGTTCGGACGCCTCCACGCTCAGCGCGGCGACCAGGTTCTTCGGGGTGTGGTAGCGCTGCCAGTTCCGCGCGGCCGCGAACTCGGCCAGCCGGTGCTGCAGCTTCGGAACGTCCAGCCCTCCGGCACCGACACCGGTACCGGCCCCTGCCCCTTCCCCGGCACCCACAACCGCGCCCGCGCCCGTACCCGTACCCGCAACCGCAGCCGCAGCCGCAGCCGCAGCCGCAGCCGCAGCCGCAGCCGGATTCTCGCTTCCGCTTCCGCTCTCGCTCACGGCGTCAGGTCTACCACCGTGACGCCCTCCACCCCGTCCAGCCCATCGGCCCCGCACACCCGGACGGCATCGCTCACCGCACCCACCAGCCGGATGTGCCCCCGCTCGCACATCCGTGCCGCCAGCCGGACCAGTTCACCGGCCTGCCGGACGTCCAGCCCGCGGTCGAGACCGTCGGCCAGCACGGTCAGCGACTGCAGCGCGGCCGGGACCTCCCCCACCGGGTCGACCTCCAGCACCCCGGGACCGGTGAGCAGCACCAGGGCCAGTGCCAGATACCTCAACTCGCCGTCCCCGAGCAGCCCGAGGTGCGTGCGGACGCCGTCGCCGCGGTCGAGGAGCGCGCGGACCGTACCGTCACCGCACGGCTCGGCCAGGACGTCCACGACGGGTCCCGCGCATCCGGCCCGGACGGCCGCGACCAGGTGCGCGTACCGGTGGCCGCACTCCGAGCGGGTCCGCCACAGGACGTCGGCGAGGTTGTCGCAGCCCCGGAGCAGCCGGCCCGCGCCCAGCGGGGCGGCGGCCCGCATCCGCCGCGGGCTCGGGTCGCAGGCGTACACGGAGCGCAGGGCGACGACCATCTGCTCGGCGGCGGCGAGGACTTGGCGCTCCCCCTCCGTCCGGCCCGCGAGGCGCAGCGGCAGCAGGGCGGTGCCGAGGCGGTCGTCGGGGAGCGGGCCCCGGGTGACGGCGGACGAGCCCGCCGTGTGCCAGGCCGCCTGGACCACGGGGCGCCCAGGGTCCCGCAGCGCCGTCTCCAGCAGGGTCCGCCCGCCGGCGGAGAGCCGTTCGCCGACGATGCGCAGTTCGGGCTCGGCCTGTACGGCGACATCGAGCCGTACGGGTCCCTGCGGGCCGTCGACCGTGCAGCCGATGCGGAAGCCTCGGCGCCGCTGGGCGTCGGGCCGGGCCCGCTCGGGCACGCAGGCGACCGGGTCCGGGAACACTTCACCGAGTTCGGCGCCGCCGCCGAGCCGCGCCAGTGCCTCGTACGCGCGCAGGACGGCGGACTTGCCGCTGCCGCTTGGCCCCGCGAAGAGGGTGAACGGTCCGAGCGGGAACCGGGCGCGCCGGTGCGCCGCGAAGGCCGCGAGCCGCAGCTCGGTGGCGCCGGGCCGGTCGGGAGGCGGCGCGGCGGGGGCGCCGTACGGTTCGGCGGGGGCGTGGGGCGACTCGGCCCGGGCGGGGGCCTCGGCCGCCAGAGATGACAGGGTCATATGTGGACGGTAGGACCCCGTCCCCAGGGGAACCGTTACACCCGGATCACCTTCCTACGATCGAGGGAACCGCGCCCTCCGCACCGCCCGGTTCAGACCCCGGGAACGCCCGCGCCCTCCATCAGCCCCCGCACCTCGGTTCCGGGCGGTGTCAGCAGGAACACGTTCCGGTCGACCCGGTGCATTCCGCTCGCGAGCCCGAAGACCACTCCGGTGCTGAAGTCCAGCACCCGCTTGGCGACCTCGGTCTCGGCGCCGGTCAGGTCCAGCAGGACGGGGATGCCGGACATCAGTGTCTCGGCGACGTCGCGGGCGTCCGCGAACACATTGACCCGCAGGACCACGAAGCGGCGCCGCGTCTCGGTCGGGGCCTCGGGCATCGACCGGTGGCTCACCGCCGAGGGCCACGCGTCCCGGCCCCGCAGCGGAACGACCTGGGCGAGCCCTTCCCACTGCTCGTCGGTGACGTCGTGGCCGCTCACTGGCCCACCCCGTCCTGGCTCGCACTCATTGTCTGCACCGGGCAATTCTTACGCATGGTCACCCGTTCGGCCCAACAGCGACACGGTCCGCGACTCCACGGGCCGTCATTTCCGGGGCCTCACACGGCCCTTCGTCCGGCTGTGCAGCGCGCGTAACCCCTCGCGATCAAGGGCCGTGACATCGACGTAACGGGCAATTCGTACGCTCGGCCGCGTCGGGTACCGGCGAGAGACGAAGAGACGAGAGGGGCCGTCCGTGACGGCACAGGGTCCGCAGGCCGGCACCGCGCGGGTGCGGACCGTCTGCTCGTACTGCGGCGTCGGCTGTGGCCTGGTCCTCGACATCGGCGCGGGTCCCGACGGACGGCGTACTGTCCTGAAGGCGTCCGGCAACAAGGCGCACCCCGCGAACTCGGGCCGGCTGTGCACCAAGGGCGCGACGACGGCCGACATGCTCGCCGCGCCCGGCCGGCTGACCACGGCGCTCCGGCGGGCGGAGCGCGGTGAGGAGGCGAAGCCCGTGTCCGTCGACGCGGCGCTCGCCGAGACCGCCGGGCGGCTGCGCGCGATCATCGACGAGCACGGTCCGGACGCCGTCGCGTTCTACGTCTCGGGGCAGATGAGCCTGGAGGCGCAGTACCTGGCGAACAAGCTGGCCAAGGGCTTCGTACGGACGAACCAGATCGAGTCGAACTCGCGGCTGTGCATGGCGAGCGCGGGCGCCGGATACAAACTGTCCCTCGGTGCCGACGGGCCTCCGGGCTCGTACGACGATCTCGACCGGGCCGACGTCTTCCTGGTCATCGGCTCGAACATGGCCGACTGTCATCCCGTTCTCTTCCTGCGGCTCATGGAGCGCGTCAAGGCGGGCGCCCGGCTGATCGTCGTCGATCCGCGGCGTACCGCGACCGCGGCGAAGGCCGATCTGTTCCTGCCGATCCGGCCAGGCACCGACCTCGCGCTGCTCAACGGTCTGCTGTACCTGCTGCACGAGGGCGGGCACACGGACGCCGCGTTCATCGCCCGGCACACCGAGGGCTGGGAGGCGATGCCCGCGTTCCTCGCCGGCTATCCGCCCGCGGTGGTCGCCGGGATCACCGGTGTCCCCGAGGAGGACATCCGGACGGCGGCGCGGCTGATCGGCGAGGCCGGCGAGTGGACGAGCTGCTGGACGATGGGCCTCAACCAGTCCACGCACGGCACCTGGAACACCAACGCCCTGGTCAACCTGCACCTCGCGACGGGCGCCATCTGCCGTCCGGGCAGCGGGCCGTTCTCCCTCACCGGGCAGCCCAACGCCATGGGCGGGCGCGAGATGGGATACATGGGGCCGGGGCTGCCCGGACAGCGGTCGGTGCTGGTGGACGACGAACGGGCCTTCGTCGAGGAGCTGTGGGGACTGCCGGAGGGGACCATCCGCAAGGACGGGGTGGGGCGGGGCACCGTCGAGATGTTCCGGAGGATGGCCGACGGCGACATCAAGGCATGCTGGATCATCTGCACCAACCCCGTCGCCTCCGTCGCCAACCGCCGCACGGTCGTCGAGGCGCTGGAGGCCGCCGAATTCGTCGTCACCCAGGACGTGTTCGCCGAGACCGAGACCAACGCGTACGCCGATGTCGTCCTGCCCGGCGCGCTGTGGACGGAGACGGAGGGCGTCCTCGTCAACAGCGAGCGCACGCTCACTCTGGCCCGGCCGGCCGTCGACCCGCCCGGCGAGGCGATGGCGGACTGGCGGGTCATCGCGGCCGTCGCCCGCGCGATGGGCTACGAGGAGGGGTTCTCGTACGAGAGCGCCGAACAGGTCTTCGAGGAGATCAAGCGGGCCTGGAACCCGAGGACCGGGTGGGATCTGCGGGGTGCGTCGTACGAGCGGCTGCGGGGCGGACCCGTGCAGTGGCCCGTCGCCCGCGCGGACGGCCCGCGGCGCAACCCGATCCGGTACCGGAAGGGTGCGGAACTGTCGTTCCCCACCGCGAGCGGGCGGGCGGTGTTCCACGCACGGCCGCATCTGCCGCCCGCCGAGATGCCCGACGACGACTTCCCGTTCGTTCTCAACACCGGGCGCCTGCCGCACCAGTGGCACACGCTGACCAAGACCGGGAAGGTGGCGAGGCTCAACAGGCTGAATCCCGGCCCGTTCGTGGAACTGCACCCGCGGGACGCGGAGTCCCTCGGGATCGGGGAGGGCGACTCGGTGGAGGTCGCCTCCCGGCGGGGACGGGCGGTGCTCCCGGCGGTGGTGACGGACCGGGTGCTGCCCGGGTGCGTGTTCGCGCCCTTCCACTGGAACGACCTGTTCGGGGAGTACCTGAGCATCAACGCGGTGACCGGAGACGCGGTGGACCCGGTGTCGTTCCAGCCGGAGTTCAAGGTGTGCGCGGTGTCGCTGACGCGGACGCGTGGCGCGGCCGCCGTGGAGCGGGGGCATCCCGTCGAGGAGGGGAGTGCCCTCGCGCACACGCGTCCCGCGCTCACGCACGCGAGCCCCGCCTTCCTTCCCTCGGGCGCACAGCCCCCAGGCGTCTCTCCACGCGACTTCGGTCTGGAGCCCGCGCCGCCGCCCGTCCTGTCCTCCTCCGAACGTCAGTACCTCACCGGCTTCCTGGCGGGGCTCGGCTCCGGGCTGTCCGGCGTACCCGTCCTCCCGCCGGACGCTCCCCTCACCCCCGGGCACGTGCTCTGGGTCAACGGCGCGCTCGCCGGGATGTACTCCCGCTCCGCACCCCCGGCCGTCCCCGCACGGGCATCGGCATCGGCATCGGCATCGGCTCCCCCACCGGCTACGCCGTCGGTATCGGCCTCGGCGGCCCGCGAAGTCGTGGTGCTGTGGGCCTCGCAGACCGGGAACGCGGAGGAGTGCGCGGCGTCCGCCGCCGAGCGGCTCGGCGCGCGGGGCCACCGGACACGGCTGGTCGGGATGGACGAGGCGGACGTCGGCTCGCTCACCCGCGGCGCCGATCTGCTCTTCGTCACCAGCACGTTCGGGGACGGCGACGCGCCCGACAACGGGTCCGGCCTGTGGGACACGCTGTCCGGGCAGCGGGCCCCGCGCCTGGACGGGGTGCGCTACGCCGTGCTGGCGCTCGGCGACTCCTCGTACGACGACTTCTGCGGGCACGGGCGTCGACTCGACGCGCGACTGGACGAGTTGGGCGCCGTACGGCTCGCGCCCCGTACGGACTGCGAACCGGAGTACGAGCCGTCCGCGGACGGCTGGCTGGAGCGGATCCTCACCGCGCTCGGCACGGGGGCGGAGCCGGGCCTCGGCACGGGAGTGGAGCACGACCCCGGCACGGGGGCGGAGCCGGGCCTCGGCACGGGGGCGGAGCCCGGCCCCGGCACCGGAGCCGTGCCCGTGTTCGACGCGGGGCCCGCGCCCGTACCCGTACCCCTACCCGTACCCCGACCCGTGCCCGTGCCCGGCGAGGACGCGGAGCCGCCGAAGGCGTCGCGGGCGACCCGCTCGGGGCCGGCCGCCGGCACCGCCCTCCTCACCGGCAACCGTCTGCTCAGCCTGCCCGGCGCCGCCAAGGAAGTCCGCCGGTTCACCTTCGACACCCGGGAGAGCGAGAGCCCGCTGACGTACGAGGCGGGGGACGCGCTCGGCGTACGGCCCGTCAACTCGCGCCGTCTCGTCACCGAGTGGCTGGAGGTCATCGGAGCGCGCGGGTCAACTCCGGTCGAGATCACGGGCATCGGGGAGATGCCCTTCGAGGAAGCACTCCTCCGGCATCTGGACATCACCCGGATCACCCCGGACCTGCTGCGCTTCGTCGCCGAACGAACCAGGGACGGGCGGGAGTTGAGGAAGCTCCTACGGCCCGGCAACAAGGGCGAGCTGGCCCGGTGGTCGTGGGGTCGGCAGTTCGTGGACGTGGTGTCCGATCATCCGGTGCGCGCCGCGGCAGGCGAGTGGGCCGGGGTGTTCAGCCGGCTGCGGCCCCGGCTGTACTCGATCTCGTCCAGTCCGCTCGTCGATCCGCACCTGGTCGCCCTGACCGTCTCCGTCGTGCGCTACGAGAATCCGGGCGGCCGGCCGCGCGGCGGGGTGTGCTCATCCTTCCTGGCCGACGCCGGGCCGGGAGCGCGCGTGCCGGTCTTCGTCCAGCGGTCGCCGCACTTCAGGCCCCCGGCGGACGCGACGACCCCCATGGTGATGGTGGGACCCGGCACCGGAGTCGCGCCGTTCGTCGGCTTCCTCGAGGAGCGACGGGCGCTCGGACACCGTGCGCCGAACTGGCTGTTCTTCGGCGAGCAGCACCGCGCCACCGACTTCTCCTACGAGCGGGAGCTGACCGCGCTGCTCGACGACGGCACGCTCAGCCGCCTCGACACGGCGTTCTCACGTGACCAGCGCACCAAGGTCTACGTGCAGGACCGGATGCGCGAACACGGGCCCGAGCTCTGGCACTGGCTCCAGGGCGGCGCCCGCTTCTATGTGTGCGGGGACGCCTCACGGATGGCCAAGGACGTCGACCGGGCGCTGCGGGACATCGCCGTCGCGCACGGCGGCCTGGGCGAGGCGGAGGCCGCCGCCCACGTCAGACAGCTCGCGGCGGACAAGCGGTACGTACGGGATGTCTACTGACGAGGCGGGCTCGTCGGGGCATGCGGGCATGAGGGGTACGGTTCACCACATACAAGTGGGGATGAATAAGGCGAATACGGCGAACAAAGCGCACCGGACCAAAAGGCTGATTCGGTTAACACATCCGCGATGCACGGGAGACACGGGCCGTGGCGTCCACCCCATACGGCGCACAGCACACATAATTGCCGAAAACCGACTGTCCGGACCGCAATCGAGGCGCCCCCATGAGCCTGAGCATCCGTAACCAGCTCCCCGGCACCGTCACCTCCGTCACCTCCGGCGAGGTGATGGCGACGGTCAGGCTCCGTCTCGACGGCGGCCAGGACCTGACCGCCGCCATCACCGCGGAGGCCGTCGAGGACCTGGGCCTCGTCAAGGGCTCCGCGGTCCGCGCCCTGGTCAAGTCGACGGAGGTGTCCCTGGCCACCGGCCCGGTCGAGGGGGTGAGCATCCGCAACCAGCTCCCCGGCACGGTCACCGACGTCGCCACCGGCGGCGCGATGGCCCGCGTCAGGCTCGCGGTGGCGGGGGCCGAACTGACCTCCGCGATCACCAGGGACGCGGCCACCGAACTGGGCCTCGCGGCAGGCTCCGCGGTCGTGGCGCTCATCAAGTCCACCGAGGTCTCCCTCTCCAACGCATGAGCCGCCGACACGCTTCTTACCGCCCTCACACCGGACTCTTCACGTCCGCCATCACGCCCCTCAACTGCGGGAATTACCGTCCAAACCTGTGTACTTGGCAGACATGAGGCCGTCGACCATCCGCCTGCGGGCCCGTACCGAGGCACCTTCGGAAGAGGCGCCCGCGCAGTGGCACCGCGTACTGACGCTGCTCGCCGACATCAGCCTCTTCATCGGCGCCCGCCCGATGTGGACGGCGGCGGCGAGCCATCGGCTCCCCGTCGCGGCGGTCATCTCGGTCTGCTACGCCTCGATCCTGGTGACCGGCGTGCTGACCCTGGTCGCCCGCCGCTCGCGCACGCTGGCCCGCCTGGACCTCGTCGTCCTGGTGACGGCGGTGACGCTCGCCGTGTGCGGGTACGCCATGTACCACGGGGGCGGGGACGAATCGGCCCTAACCGCGCAGGCCGCGCGTGAGTTCGTCGCCGGTCATCGTGTCTACGGGCAGCCGTGGCCGTGGCTCTTCTCCCAGCACGGCGTCGCCCTCACCCCGACGATGACCGGCGGCTACGACTTCACGTACGGCTATCCGCCGCTGCCCCTGCTGCTCACCGCGCCCCTGCTGTGGGTCGGGCACGGAGCGGCTCCGGCGGTCCTGGTCAGTACGGTGGCCCTGATCGTGGCCACGATCGTGATGTGGCGAATGCTGCCCGTGCAGTGGCGCTCGGCGGCCACGCTGGTCTGTCTCGGTCTCGGTCTGCTGCCGGCGTACGCCCGGCTCGGCTACCCGGCGATCGTCGCCTGTGCCTTCCTCGTCCCGGTGGTGGTGGGCTGGCCCCGCATGGGGTACGGCGGCCGGGCGGACTGGGCGCGGGCGGCGTGCCTGGGCGCGGCCTGCGCCTCCCAGCAGCTGCCGTGGTTCCTCACGCCGTTCCTGCTGGCCGGCGTCCACGCCCTGCGCCGTGCCGATCTCGGCCCCCGTGGTGCCGCGGTGGCCGTGGGCAGGATCGTCGGCGTGGCCGCCACGACCTGGCTGCTGATCAACGTGTACTTCATCGTGAGCGAGCCGCGTACCTGGTTCGAGGGGATCGTGCTGCCCCTCACCCAGAAGGCGAACCTCCACGGCCAGGGCCTGGTCGGCGTCTCGCTCTACTTCACCGACGGCAGCGGCCGGCTGGCCTGGTACTCGCACGCGAGTCTGCTCCTGGCCGCGGGTCTGCTGGGGCTCTTCGTGCTCTTCGTACGACGGCTCGGGCCCGCGGCGACGGTGCTGCCCTGGTGCGCGTTCTACGTGGCGACACGCTCCCAGGACGGCTACTACCTCATGATGACGCCGCTGTGGCTGGCCGCCGCCGTCACCGCGCCCCCACTGGCCTTCGCCGCCGCCTGGCAGCCCCGGCCGGCCCTGCTGCGCGGCCCGCGCCGGCAGGGGGCACGCGTCGCCGCGGCCGTGCTCCTGCTGGCCCCCGCCCTGGTGGCGACGACTCTGGCCGTGACGGGCTCGCCGCCCCTACGGATGGAACTCGTCGGAGCGCGCCGGGCCACGAAGGCCGTGACGGCGCTCACCGTGCGCGTCACCAACCTCGGCGAAACGGCCCTCAGTCCGCACTTCACCCTCACCACCGGCCAGGGCATGGGCCGCTACTGGTCCATCGCCTCGGGCCCCGCCACCCTCGGCCGGCACGCCTCGGCCCGCTACGAGATCCTGCCGCCCGACGGCAAGTTCACCCTCCCCGGCACCGGAGTACGCATCCGCCTGCGGGCGGTCTCCGCCTCCCCCATGACGCTGTCCAGCACGGACATCCGGCTGACACCCACGAGCGGCCGCTAGGGCGGGCTCCTGTCCGGTCGCACAACCCTCCACCAGAACGAGAACCGCCCCCTCCTTCCCACGCGTCCCGCCCTATGGTGCGATCAGTCACCCAAGACCTGCGAACAGTCGCCCAGTAACGGGGAGGAACCGTGCGGCAACCCGACGCGGCACTGGCGGAGCGCATCGCCGAGCGGAGGAGGGGAGGTGACGACCCCCGTGCGCTGGTCGGTGAGATGCGGCGCTCGGTCCTTCTGGTGCCGGTGGCCGACGGAGGTCTCTGGTCGGTGCGTTCGGGCGGGGTGCGATGGATCTGCGGCTTCACCGACGAGACCGCGCTGGCCAGGTTCGCCCTGCACCACGCGGCCGGTGACCAGCCCATGGACTACGCGGCGTTGCGGGGCGCGCGCATCGTCGACGAGATCGTGCCCGCCCTCGGCGAGCCCGCCGGGCTCGCCGTCGACATCGCCACCGAGGACGGGGCGATGTTCTTCCCGCCGGTCGTCGGCATCGTGGCGGAGGCGGCCGCCGTCGACGCGGATGCGGGCGCGAGGGGGTCAGGGGCATGAGCGGCGACGAAGCGGACCTGCATCTCGACCAGGCGTCGGTCGCCAAGTTCACCCAGGGCATGGGTGCGACGATCGACCAGCTCGGTGAACTCGGCGGCCCCACCGGCGCGGTGATGGGAAAGGGCTTCTCGGGGCTGGCGATGACCGGGATGGAGGCGGGGCACCACGGGCTCTCGGTCGACTTCGAGGACTTCTGCGAGCGCTGGGAATGGGGTGTGCGCGCCCTGGTGCGGGACGCGAGCGCGATCGCGAACCGTCTCGGGCTGGCGGCGGGCACCGTGTGGGAGGAGGACCAGTACGTCGGGAACTCCCTCAAGGTGGGCGCCAACTCCCTTTTCGGCGGGAATCCGCACGCGAGCGAGGAGGACATCGCCAAGCAGGACTGGGGCGACATCTTCACTCCGGACTACCTGAACCCCGACTGGAGCCCCGAGTCGTTCGACAAGGCCGGTCAGGACATGGAGCAGACCTGGAAGGACACCGGCCGCACCGTCCTCACCGAGGGCCAGGGCGGCCGGCAGTCGGAGGTGCTCAACAACGCGTTGGGCGTCTCCGACGACCAGTGGAACCAGGCGCTGGACGACACCTTCGGCCCTTCGCCGGACGAACGCGCCCAGCGGGAACAGTCGCCGCAGGGTGAGTCCGGGGGGAACTGAGCGTGGGTATAGGCGACTTCATCAGTGACATCACGCCCGACTCGGTCGAGAACGCGGTCGAGGACGGCGTCGAGTGGGCGGGCAACCGGGTCGAGGACGCGGGCAACTGGACCGCCGACCGCCTGGACGACGTCGGCTGGGAGTCCGGCGCGGACTGGGTGCGTGAACAGTCCCGTTCGGTCGCCAACCGGATGGGCGCCGAGGTCGACGAGATGGACCTCGGGCAGACCGAGGACAAGACCAAGCTGATCTACGGCAGTCCGGAAAAGATCAACTCCACGGCCGAGAAGCTCCGCGCCTTCGAGTCGTCCTTCGACGACACCGGCGACGGTCTCCGTGGCCTCGACTCGTCCCGGCTGAAGGGCGAGAGCGCCGACGCGCTGCGCACCGCGGTGGGCACGCAGCCGCACAGGTGGTACGCGGCCGGCGAAGCATGTGTGAAGGCGATCGGCGCGCTGGAGGCTTTCGCCGACACGGTCACCTGGGCGCAGGGACAGGCGCAGACGGCGATCGACAAGTGGAAGGAGGGCGTCGAGGCTTCCGAGGGTGCCGCCGACGCCCACCGCAAGAAGGTCGACGACTACAACAGCGCCGTCGACCGCTACAACGCCCGGCCCGCGGACGAGCGCGACCCGGCCTCGCTCCCGCCCAGGCCCGCGGCGACGTTCGACGACCCCGGCCAGAAGCTGATGAAGGACGCCCAGGACCTCCTCGCCGAGGCCCGCAAGCAGCGGAACTCGGCGGCGGAGACCGCGCGCACGGCGGTCCGCGCCGCCCGCGACATGGCGCCGAAGAAGCCGTCCTACGCCGAGCAGGCGGCCGACGGGCTCCAAGAGCTGCAGATCATGAGCGACCACGTCGGCGGCGGCCTCGTCAAGGGCACGGCGGGGCTGCTCAACTTCGTCCGCAGCGTGGACCCGATGGACCCGTACAACCTCACGCACCCGGCCGAGTACCTCACGTCCCTGAACAGTCTCGCCGCCGGTCTGGTGGTCGCCGCCAACGACCCGGTCGGCACCGGCACCCAGATGGTCAAGGACTTCATGAAGGACCCGGCCGAGGGCTTGGGCCGGCTCATCCCCGACCTGGTGCTGACCGTGGCCACCGACGGCGGCGGAGCCGCGGTGAAGGGCGTGCGCGTCGCCGAGGACGCCGCCGAGGCCGCGCGGCTGCGCAGGCTGATCGACGACGCCCCGGACGGCACCCACCACCGGCCGGACGGCGAGCGCGTCACCGACGGCACCGACCCGGTGGACCTCGCCTCGGGCCGGATGTTCCTGCCCCAGACCGAGCTCGAGATACCCGGCATCCTGCCACTGGTCTTCACCCGCCGCACCGAGTCCGGCCTCGCGACCGGCCGCTTCCTGGGTGCCGCCTGGTCGTCCACCGTCGACGAGCGCCTCGAGGTCGACGCGATCGGTGTCGTCCACGTCACCGCCGACGGGCTGCTCGTCGCCTACCCGCACCCGGTCCCCGGCCTGCCCACCCGGCCGCGTTCGGGCCGCTTCCGTACGCTCCTCTCCCGGGACGCCGACGGCGACTACACGCTCGCCGACCCCGACGCCGGTCCGACCCGGCACTTCAGTGCCCCGTCCGGCGGTGAGCCGGGCGGCGACGGTACGGCCTGGCTGTCCGGCATCACCGAACGGGGCGGCCACTCCGTCACGGTCGACCGCGCCGAGGACGGACTGCCGCTGGCCCTCGTCCACTCGGCGGGCCACGAGCTGCGGCTGTCCGCCGCCGACGGACGGGTCACCGCCCTGTCCCTGGCCGGCGCGGGCGAGAACGGCGCCGACCTGCCGTTGCTGGGCTACGGCTACGAGGGCGGCGACCTCACCGCCGTCACCAGGCCTTCCGGCGCCGTCACCACGTTCCTCTACGACGACCGCCGCCGCGTCATCGCCTGGATCGACTCCAACGGGCGTCGCTACGACTACGTGTACGACGACCACGACCGCGTCGTCGCCGAGGGCGGAGAGGCCGGGCACGTCCAGATCACCCTGGCCTACACCGGTCCGGACGCGGAGACCGGCCACCGGACGACGGTTCTGACCAGCGCCGCCGGCCGGGCCACCCGGCACGTGATCGGCCCCGGCTGCCGTGTCCTCGCCACCACCGACGCGCTCGGCCGCACGACCCGGTTCCGCTACGGCTCGGGTGGCGAACTGCTGTCCCGTACGGACCCGTTGGGCGCCACCACCGCCTTCACGTACGACGAGGACGGCCGTCTGCTCACGGTCACCGATGCGGACGGCGGCGAACTGCGTGTCGTACGCGGCCCGTTCGGGCTGCCCGTGGAGACCGTGGGGCCGGACGGCTCCCGCAGGACGTACGCCTACGACGAGCTCGGCAACCGCACGTCGCTCACCGATCCGGCCGGACACACCACCCGCATGTCCTACGACGACGCCGGACGGCTCACCGCGGTGACCGACACCCTCGGGAACACGACGCGCGTCAGGTGCGACGCGGCGGGACGGACCGTAGCGGTGACCGATCCGTCCGGCGCCACCACCCGCACCGAGCGGGACGGGCTCGGCCGCCCGGTCCGTACGACCGACCGAACGGGCGGCGTCACCCGCCTGGAGTGGAACGCGGACGGCCGACTCGCCCGCCGCACCGGCCCGGACGGTGCGAACGAGTCATGGAACTACGACGGCGAGGGCAACTGCACGGCCCACACCGACGCCGTCGGAGCCGTCACGCGCCACGAATACACCCACTTCGACCTTCCGCTCGCCACCACCCGTCCCGATGGCGGCCGTTACGAGTTCGAGCACGACGCAGACCTCCGCCTCACCCGGGTCACCGGCCCACGGGGCCCGAGCTGGACGTACGAGTACGACGCGGTCGGCAACATCGTCTCCGAGACCGACTTCGACGGGCGCACCCTGACCTACCGGGTGGACGCCGCCGGCCGTCTCGCCGCCAGGACCGACGCCCTCGGCGGCACCATCTCCTTCGAGCGGGACCCACTCGGCCAGGTGCTCGGCAAGACCGTCGACGGCCGGGTGACGACCTACGCGTACGACCGGGCGGGCCGCCTCCTGGAGGCGGTAGGACGCGACAGCGAACTGCGCTACCAGTACGACCGCGTCGGGCGCGTCAAGACGGAACTGGTGGACGGCCGCCCGATGCTCTACTCCTACGACGCCCTGGGCCGGCGCGTCCGTCGGACCACCCCCACGGGCCATGTCACGTCCTACGCCTACGACTCCGACGGCCTCCCCGCCCGGCTGGACACGGGTGGACAGCACATCACCTTCACGCACGACGCCGAGGGCCGCGAACTGGCCCGTGCCTTCGGGGACTCGCTCACCGTGACGTCGGCCTGGGACGAGGCCGGCCGGCTCGCCACGCAGCACTTCACCGCCGGAGCACGCGCCGTCAACAGCCGTGCCTACGCCTACCGCGCCGACGGACACCTGCTCTCCGTCGCCGACCGGCTCTCCGGGACCCGTACGTTCGACCTGGATCCGATGGGCAGGGTGACCGCCGTCCACGCCCCGGCCTGGACGGAGCGGTACGCGTACGACGACACGGGCAACCAGACGTCCGCCTCCTGGCCCGACAGCCACCCCGGCAGCGAGTCGGTCGGCCCCCGCTCGTACGACGGCACCCGTGTCGTCCGCGCCGGAGACGTCCGCTTCGAGTACGACGCCCTCGGCCGCGTCACCCTGCGCCAGAAGACCCGTCTGTCCCGCAAGCCCGACACCTGGCGCTACGAGTGGGACACGGAGAACCGGCTCACCTCCGTCACCACCCCCGACGGGACCCGGTGGAGGTACCGCTACGACCCGCTGGGCCGTCGTACGGCGAAGCAGCGCCTGGCGGCGGACGGTGCCGGCGTGGACGAGGAGACCCGCTTCACCTGGGACGGCCTGACCCTCTGCGAACAGACCGTTCACGGAATGGACCAGCCGAACCCGGTGGCCCTCACCTGGGACCACCGCGGCCACGTCCCCCTGGCGCAGACCGAGCGCATCCTCACCGCCGACGACCGGCGGAGCGAGATCGACCGCCGCTTCTTCGCCATCGCCACGGACCTCGTCGGCACCCCCACCGAACTGATCGACGAGTCCGGCGGCATCGCGTGGCGCTCCCGGTCCACGCTGTGGGGCGCCACCGCGTGGGCCCGCGACGGCATCACCTACACCCCGCTCCGTTTCCCCGGCCAGTACTACGACTCCGAGACCGGCCTCCACTACAACTTCTTCCGGCACTACGACCCGGAGACCGGGCGCTACACCTCCCCGGACCCCCTCGGCCTCGCTCCCGCGCCGAACCCCGTCGGCTACGTGGACAACCCGACCACCGCGTCGGACCCGTTGGGCCTGATGCCCAACTACACGAAGGAGGAGAGGGCCAAGAGGCGACTCGACAAGATCGTGGACGGGGTCATCGACAGGGCTCAGAACGGCGAGGTCAGGAAGCACGTCGACTACCACGGGGACACGATGCACGGTATGAGCGACGAACGGGTTCTGGAGATCCTGAAGAACCCGGACGCGGTGTACCAGTCGACGGGCACGGCCGGAAGGCTGACGTTCCGGCAGGGCGAGGACATCGTCGTGACCGAGGGGCCCGGCAGCACCCAGGGTCAGGCTGTCACGGCGTACGGTCCGTCAGGTGTCAAGGGCGACTCCGGAGCGCAGGCACTGGGCGGCAGGCCCACCGACCCCGGTCCACCGGTGACGCACGAGGACATCGTGGAGGGCAGAATTCCCGGTAAGGGCGGCAACCTGGCCCCCGCGGTGCGGATCAGATGAGGCAAGGATGACCATGAAACTGTCGTTCGACGGCGGCTGGCACGCCATGGTGACGGACGATCCGCTGCACATCACCCCGCGCTTCGACGGCGACTCCGTACGCGTCGTGCGCTACGCGGATGCGAAGGAACGTGAGCGGTTCGTCCTGGATACCTTCGGCAGCCAGCACCGCCTGTGGGACGCGCCCGACGTCTTCCGCTTCGACCCGGCCAACCGCCAACTCGTCGGTTTCGAGCTCCAGTTGCCGGAGGAGTCCACCTCGGCCGAGGACGCGGCCCGCCTCCCGCTCACCCTGGCGGTGCGCCCGGGCGGACTGCGCGCGGTCGAGGCCACGGACTTCCGGCACGAGATGTGCGCGCTCCTGTGCCGCGCCCCCGGAGACGCCGTGCTGACTTCTCTGCGCGACCCCGCCGTCCTCGACGCTCCGTTGGAGACTGGCATCGGCATCGCCCCGGACCTGGCACTCCTCGTCCAGCACGGCACCGTCGTCGGCTGGAGCCTCACGGACCCCGCCCGCTACCTGACCACGGCGTACACCGACCCCGACCCCACCCCACCGACCGACACCACCCGCCGCCTGCTCACCGACTGCCTGGACCTGATCACCCAGCCGCTGATCTACGACGTGGAAGACGGCGACCCGACCGCCCTGGCCCGTCTCCGGGCGACCGACGAGGCCCTGCGCGCCCAGCGCGAGGACCGGCGCCGCGCCGACGTCCTGCTCTCGCTCATCGGCAACCTGATGGAGGGCTACGGGAACCGGTGACCATGGAACCGTGGCGGTGCTCCCGGCGGCTGTCGGCGGCCAGGCCGCTCCATGTGACGGGCACCCGCGCCGGCCTGCGACGGTGCGACGCCCGGCCCCGGACGTGATCTCGATGACGCGTCATATGGAGTGCGTCGCCATCCTGGGACCGGTCAAGTCGCGCTCCTTGTCCGCTGGTTCGAGAGGTTCCGAGTCCGGACGGGGTGCTCGATCCGTCCCGCGGTTCACGCGTAGAGCCCTTCACAGGCTTCCGCTACGCGTCCCATCCGCGGGCAACGTCCTCGCGCCATACGGTTCGTCCGGCGTCAAGGGCCCCTCCGGGGCCGAGGCGCTGGGCGGATTGATGAAGACCGACCCTGGTTCGCCGATCACCCATGAAGCCGTGGTGGAGGGCGGGTCCGGCCGGAACGGCCGCATGCCTCCCGCACAGAAGGTCAGATGACGTGGCATCCACCGTGAGAATCACCGTCGACGACGACTGGACCGCGACGGTGACGGGCGCTCCCCTGCGCCTCGCCCCGCGTTTCGACTTCAGGGACTTCCGTGTGCGCGTCGCGGAGTACGCGAACGTCGAGGAACGCGGCGGGTTCCTGCTCGGCACCTTCGGCAGCGGGCCCTGGCTGTGGGACACGCCTGACGAGCTCCGGTTCGGCGAGGAACGCCGGGAACTGGTCGGCGCCGAGTTCCAGATCGCCGGTGAGGCCGCCGCCCCCGAGGACTCCGTCCGCGTTCCCGCCGCACCCCCCGTCCGTCCCGGCGGCCTTCGCGCGGACGAGGCCCGGGACTTCCGCCTGGAGGTGACCACGGCGCTCTGCCGCGCGCCCGGGGACGCCGTACTGACCTGTCTGCGCGACCTCGACGTCCTGGACGAACCGCTGGACGCGCGCATCGGCATCGCCCCCGACCTGGCGCTCATCGTCCAGCACGGCACCGTCGTCGGCTGGAGCCTGACCGACCCCGCCCGGCATCTGACCACCGGTTTCACGGCCCCCGATCCGGCGCCCCCCGCGCCGGCCACCCGGCTCCTGTTCACCGCGTGCATGGACGTGATCACCACGCCGCTGCTCGACGAGGTGAGACGCCGGGACCCGGCCGCCCTGGCCGGGCTCCGGCAGCTCGACCACAGCCTGCGGAGTCAGCGCGAGGACCGCCACAGAGCCGACGCCCTGCTCGCGTTCATCGGCGAACTGGTCGAGGACCACGGGAACGCGTGACGGACGGCTTCGCAGCCGGCCCCGCCCTGCGCCCGGCCGGCCGGCCTTCGGACCATGGACCGAACCGGGATCATGACCGTCTCAGAGTTCGTCCTTGACCGGTTCGAGGATCGCGACGCACTCGACGTGATGCGTCATCGGAAACAGATCGAACGCCCGCAGCGTCCGCACCTTGTAGCCACCGTCACGGAAGTACGCCAGGTCACGAGCCAGCGCCGCCGGGTCGCAGGCCACGTACGCGATCTTTCGCGCGCCCATCGCCGACAGGAGTTCGACCGTCTTCTTGCCGGCGCCGGAGCGGGGCGGGTCGAGGACGATGAGGTCGACCTCGGTGATGCCGGTGCGCGGGAGGACCGCCTCGACCTTGCCCTGTTCGATGCGGACGCGCTCGAAGGAGGCGAGGTTGTGGCGGGCGTCCTCGACCGCGCGCTTGCCGGACTCGATGCCGAGGACCGCGCCCTTGTCGCCGAGGCGGTCGGCGAGGGCGCCGGCGAAGAGGCCGACGCCGCAGTACAGGTCGAGGGCCATGTCGCCCTTGCGCGGCAGCAGACCCTGCATGACGGCCTTGACGAGGGTGTCGGCGGCCATCGGGTGGACCTGCCAGAAACCGCCGCTGCCGACGCGGTAGGTACGGCCGTCGGCCCGCTCGCGGACGAAGGCGCGGCCGTGCACGCGGTGGATGCCGCCGTCCTGTTCGGCGACCCGCATCACGGAGACCGGCTTGTCGAGCTCGACGAGCGGAAGGCGGGCGCCGGGCCGCGGCTCCAGGATGACCATGCGGTCCTGGGATCCCGTCGCGGCGATCGCGTCGACGGACTCCATGCCGGCCCAGTCGCGGTCCTCGATACCCAGTTCGCTGACGCCCGGCGCCGCGATCATGCAGTGTTCGACCGGCTCGATCTCGTGCGAGCGGTGGCGGCGCAGTCCGGCGTTTCCGTCTGCGTCGACGCCGTACTGGACACGGGTGCGCCACGCAGGGACCTCGCCGGCGGGCAGCTTGTCGCCCTCGGCGGGCATCACGGTGCCGTCCCAGCCCGCCTCCTCGGGGGTGAGCCCCGCGAGACGCTGCAACTGCTCGGTGATGACCTCGCCCTTGAGGCGGCGCTGCGCGCCCGGCTTGGCGTGCTGCCAGTCGCAGCCTCCGCAGCGGCCGGGACCGGCGTACGGGCAGGGGGCCTCGACACGGTCCTTCGAGGGGTCCAGGATCTGGACGGCGTCGGCGCGCAGGAAGCGCGCGCCCTCCTCGCCCTCCGTCACGCGTGCGACGACACGCTCACCGGGCAGGGCGTGCCGGACGAAGAGGACCTGGCCCTCGGTCGTACGGGCGATGCAGTGCCCGCCGTGCGCCACGGGGCCGATCTCCACCTCGTACTCGTCCCCCACCAGCGACTTCTTCGGTTCTGCCTGCATGGCGGGGTGACTCCAGGTGCGAAAGGGGGGTGATGCGGGGGACAGGAACGGGGGTCTCGGCCACCCCCGCGGACGGGAACGGCCGGACAACAGCCCACCAGTCTACGTGGACCGTGCCCGGCCGTTCGACACGAGTACGTCAGCCCTTGGGAGCGCTGGACTCCTTCGGCCGCTCCTCCGCCGGACCCCGGCGCACCGCGCCCGGCGCGTTCCAGTCCTGGCGCCTGCGGGCTCGCTGCTTCGCGGCCTCGGAGGACTCCAGCTGATAGGGCACGGAGGTCACCATCACACCGGGCGTGAACAGCAGGCGGCCCTTGAGGCGCAGCGCGCTCTGGTTGTGCAGCAGGTGCTCGTACCAGTGGCCGACCACGTACTCGGGGATGATGACGGACACCACGTCGCGCGGTGACTCCCTGCGCAGGCCCTTCACGTACTCGATGACCGGCCGGGTGATCTCGCGGTACGGGGAGTCGAGGACCTTCAGCGGTACGGTGATGCCGCGCCGCTCCCACTCCTCGCGCAGGGCCTTCGTCTCGGCCGGGTCGACGTTGACGCTGAGCGCTTCGAGGGTGTCGGAGCGCATCAGCTTGGCGTAGGCGAGGGCGCGCAGGGTCGGGCGGTGGATCTTGGAGATCAGGACGACGGAGTGGACGCGGGAGGGGCGCACGCTGTCGTCGGAGGGGCCCTCGGGGGCGGCGATCTCCTCTGCGACGCGGTCGTAGTGCTTACGGATCGCGCTCATCGTCGCGTAGAAGATCATCATGCCGAGCAGGGCGACCCAGGCGCCGTGCGTGAACTTGGTGACCAGGACGACGACGAGCACCAGGCCGGTGAAGAACGCGCCGAAGGTGTTGATGGCCCGGGAGCGGATCATGTGGCTGCGCTTGGCCGGGTCCGTCTCGGTGCGCAGATGGCGGTTCCAGTGCCGGACCATGCCGGTCTGGCTGAGCGTGAAGGAGACGAAGACGCCGACGATGTAGAGCTGGATGAGCCGCGTCGAGTCCGCGCCGTAGATGACCACCAGCAGGGTCGCGGCGCCCGCGAGCAGCACGATGCCGTTGGAGAAGGCGAGGCGGTCGCCGCGGGTGTGCAGCTGGCGCGGGAGGTAGCGGTCCTGGGCGAGGATCGAGCCGAGCAGCGGGAATCCGTTGTACGCGGTGTTCGCCGCGAGGAACAGGACCAGCGCGGTGGCCGCGGCGAGCACGATGAACAGGAAGCTGCCCTTGCCGAAGACGGCCTCGGCCACCTGGGAGATCACCGGGTTCTGGACGTATCCGGAGCCGATCGGGACGCCGTTGTGAATCAGGTCGGAGGCCGGGTTCTCGGCCATCCGGACCTTGGTCGTCATGGCCAGCGCGATGATCCCGCAGAACATGGTGACGGCGAGCAGGCCCATCGCGGCCAGCGTGGACGCGGCGTTCTTCGACTTGGGCTTGCGGAAGGCCGGGACGCCGTTGGAGATGGCCTCGACGCCGGTCAGCGCGGCGCACCCGGAGGAGAAGGCACGCAGCAGCAGGAAGACGAGCGCGAAACCGGCGAGACCCTGGTGCTCGGCCTTGATGTGGTAGTCGGAGGTCGGCGCCCGCATGGTGTCGTTCAGGACGAGCCCGCGGAAGGCGCCCCACGCGATCATGATGAAGACGCCCGCCACGAAGACGTACGTCGGGATCGCGAAGAGCTTTCCGGACTCCTTGACCCCGCGCAGGTTCATCAGCGTGAGCAGCACGATGACGACGACGGCGCAGAGCACCTTGTGCTCGACGACGAAGGGGATGGCGGAGCCGAGGTTCTCGATGCCGGACGCGATCGACACGGCGACGGTGAGCACGTAGTCGACGAGGAGCGCGCTGGCGACGGTGAGTCCGGCCCGGGGGCCGAGGTTGGTGTTGGCGACCTCGTAGTCGCCGCCGCCGCTGGGGTACGCGTGCACGTTCTGGCGGTACGACGCCACGACCGTGAACATCAGCACGACGACCGCGACCGCGATCCAGGGGCTGAAGTGGTAGGCCGACACGCCCGCGATGGAAAGGACCAGGAGCACTTCTCCAGGGGCGTACGCCACGGAGGAGAGCGGGTCGGAAGCGAAGACGGGGAGTGCGATGCGCTTCGGCAGGAGCGTCTCTCCGAGCCGATCACTGCGCAGTGCGCGCCCGATCAGGATCCGTTTGGGCACGTCGGTCAGTTTGGACACGCAGAGGATCGTAAGCGTTCGAACGGGGGGTCGCCCACCCGCCGTCCCGCATCACCTCGGCTTCCCCTCCCCTTCCCCTCCCCATCTGCTCTCCGAGTGAAAACGGGGACGGGTCCCGTTGCGGATTCCGCACATCCGAGAGTCACATGCATATATGACGAAGTTCCCTTTTTGTCCAGTTATGGAGGTTCCATGCACGCGACCGCGCAGCTCATCGGCGCCGCCGCAGGACTCGTCGGCCTCGGAATCCTGACCCTGGTCAGCGTGCGCAGCATCAGCCGGCGCTGACGGGCGACCGGAGAGGCGGATTCCGTTCACATTGTGGTTCTTGTCTCTTTTCCTGAACTTTCCCGACGGACGACCCGGCTCCGCTCAGGTCTCCCGCCTCCTCGTCCTTCCGGCGCCCTCCGTTCCCCTTCTCCCTTTCCCTCCCTCGTCCCCCCCCTCGTCCCTCCCTCGCGTCCTCGCCGCGTGGCAGGGGCTCCGTTCCCTCGGCCGGTCCGGGTCGTTGTCCGGGGTATGGACGCTCCCGACAACGCCCCGGCCGAGACGACCGGCGACCGGCGCCAGGGCGCCCCGGCAGCCCCGACAGCCCCGACTGCGGCTGCCCTGGCCGTCCCTGCCTTCCCTGCCGTCTCGGCCGGCCCGACGACCCTCGCCACCCCGGCGGCATCCGCGGC
The DNA here is from genome assembly GCF_042887295.1 of Streptomyces sp. NPDC057950. Taxonomy (NCBI): domain Bacteria; kingdom Bacillati; phylum Actinomycetota; class Actinomycetes; order Kitasatosporales; family Streptomycetaceae; genus Streptomyces; species Streptomyces sp. NPDC057950. The sequence goes on along the minus strand of NZ_JBHVPP010000034.1, from coordinate 57,320 downwards.
TTCGGTGACCTCCGCGACCTCCGCGGCTTCCGCACCGGCGCGCTCCCCCATGGCCTGGGTGGTGCCCCCGGGCCTGCCGCCCCGCCCGTCGCACCCCGGCGCGTAACGCGGCGGGAGGACCCCACCACGTACGCCGGGCGGAGCCCCGCCCTGGATCACCGCAGGAGATCCCCGCATCGATGAGGGCAAGACCGCGGTTGCGCCTTAAGCTCGTTCCCGGCAACGCCGCATGCCGTTGCCTCGTGAGGGCCCGGCAGACCGAGAGAGAAGAGTGAGCAGGGTGTTTTCGCAGGTCAGCGGGATGACCAGGACTGCGGGGTTGGGCTAGGTGCACATCGTCATCATGGGCTGCGGCAGAGTGGGTTCCGCTCTCGCCCAGACCCTGGAGCAACAGGGGCACACGGTCGCGGTGATCGACCAGGACCCGACCGCCTTCCGACGACTCGGCTCCGGTTTCGGCGGCCGTCGTGTCACCGGAGTCGGCTTCGACCAGGACACCCTGCGCGAGGCGGGCATCGAGGAGGCCGGCGCCTTCGCCGCCGTGTCCAGCGGGGACAACTCGAACATCATCGCCGCCCGGGTCGCCCGGGAGATGTTCGGCATCGAGAACGTCGCGGCGCGCATCTACGACCCGCGCCGGGCCGAGGTCTACCAGCGCCTGGGCATCCCGACCGTCGCCACCGTCCGCTGGACGGCCGACCAGATGCTGCGCCGCCTGCTGCCGTCGGGTGCCGAGCCGCTGTGGCGCGACCCCACCGGTGGGGTGCAGCTCGCCGAGGTGCACGCCTCCGCCGCCTGGGTCGGCCACAAGATCAGCCGCCTCCAGGACGAGACCGGCGTGCGGGTGGCCTTCCTGACCCGGCTGGGCGAGGCGATTCTGCCCACCTCGCAGACAGTGCTGCAGGAGGGCGACCTCGTGCACGTGATGATGCGCACGGACGACGTCGAAAAGGTCGAGGCCTCGTTCGCCGAGGGCCCCGAAGAGGAGAGCGGTCACTGATGAGGGTCGCCATTGCCGGCGCCGGCGCCGTGGGCCGCTCGATCGCGGGCGAGCTCCTGGAGAACGGTCACGAGATCCTGCTGATCGACAAGGCGCCGACCGCCATCTCGGTCGAGCGCGTCCCACAGGCGGAGTGGCTGCTCGCCGACGCCTGTGAGATCACGTCCCTGGACGAGGCGGCACTGCAGCGCTGCAACGTGGTCATCGCGGCCACCGGTGACGACAAGGTCAATCTGGTCGTCTCGCTGCTCGCCAAGACCGAGTACGGAGTGCCGCGCGTCGTCGCCCGGGTCAACAACCCGAAGAACGAGTGGCTGTTCAACGAGGCATGGGGCGTCGACGTCGCCGTCTCCACCCCGCGCCTGATGTCGGCCCTCGTGGAGGAGGCGGTGAGCGTCGGCGACCTGGTCCGGCTGCTGCGCTTCAGCCACGGTGACGCGAACCTGGTCGAGCTGACCCTGCCGCCGGAGTCGGCCCTGGCCGGTACGCAGGTGGGTGACGTGGAGTGGCCCCAGGACACCTCCCTGGTCACGATCATCCGCGGCACCCGCGTCCTCACCCCCTCCCAGGAGGACTCCCTGGAGGCGGGCGACGAGCTCCTCTTCGTGGCCGCCCAGGCCCGCGAGGAGCAGCTGGAGGACCTGCTCTCGGTCCGCCGCGAGGACGCGCCGAACTAGCCCGGCCCCTTAAGCGCCGAAGCCTCCGCGGGACGCCCGCGGAGGCTTCACCGTTGCGGTCAGGACCTCTGGAGATCCTCGGCGGCCGGGCCGTACGGCAGCGCGAAGGGCAGACCCAGGTCGCCGGGCAGCAGCGCCCCGAGCCAGGTGTCCCGCAGACCGTCCCGCCCGGTCTGCGCGGCCCGCAGCGCGCCCTCCCACACGAAGCCGGCCTTCCGGGCGACCGCCCACGACCCCCGATTGCCCGCCTCCGCCCGCCACTCCAGACGCTGCACGCCCAGCTCGGTGAAAGCCCACCGCGCCAGGGCACCGACGGCCTCCGTCGCATAGCCCCGGCCCCGGTGCTCCGCCACGGTCCAGTACCCGATGCCCCAGATGTCGGCCTGCCGGTGCACGTTGACGGACGCCACGAGGGTGCCGTCGCCGTCGTCCCGCCGCTCCACCGCGAAGTGGTACATCGAGTCGTCGCGCCAGCCCCGCGGCACCAGCGCCCGCAGGTAGAAGGCGGCGTGCCGGCGCTCGTAGGGCGTGGGGAAGTCCGTCCACCGGGCGATCTCGGGGTCCTGGCAGGCGGCGAGGAGCGCGTCCTCGTCACGCGCGTCGTGCGGGCGGATCAACAGACGCTCCGTGGTGAGCGAGACAGGTTCCATGAGCGGCGATTGTGACGCCCGCCCCGCCGCGCGGCCACCGGATTCCCCCGACGGTGGGACACGGGCGCGGGGCGCACCGGTACACGACGGGAGCGCCCGGACACGAGTGTGGGGCGCCCGGAGATCTCCGGGCGCCCCACACTCGTACGAGTGACTAGGTGTCGCGGCGGTGACGCCCGGCCGTGGCCTCGGCGTCCTCCTGCGCGAGGGCGGCCTCGCGCTCCTTCTCGGCCTGCTCCTCCGCCTCCATCTCCGCGAACACGTCGATGGGGGCCGGGGCCTTCGCCAGGAACACCCAGGTGAGCCAGACGGCCAGCAGGAACGGCGGGATCTTCAACGCGACGAGGACCCAGCCCAGTTGCGCGGTGTTGGCCCACCAGTAGAGCGGGAAGAGGACCGCGCACTTGGCGAGCAGGATCAGGCCCCAGGCCCAGCTCGCCTTCGCGTACGCCTTCTTGCGGCCCGGGTTGCGGGTACGCCAGGAGAGGTTCTCCTTGAAGACCGGGCCGAGGATCAGGCCGATCAGGGGCACACCCGCGAGGGTCGTGACGATGTAGGCGACGGCCAGGCCGAGCGTGTAGAGCATGCCCGGCAGGTAGAAGTCCTTCGCGTTGCCCGTCATCATCGCGAAGACCACGCCGAAGGCGACGCCGAAGACGCCGCTGAAGGCGTGCTTGACGGTGTCACGCGTGACGAGGCGGACGACGACGAGCAGCAAGGACACTCCGAGGGCGGCGATCGCCGACCAGTGGAGGTCCTTGTTGATCGTGAAGATGGTGACGAAGAGCAGGCCGGGGACCACGGTCTCGACCATGCCCCGCACACCGCCGAACGCCTCGAAGAGCGCGGCCTCCGTCACCGCCCTCGCGTCCTGCTGGGCGTCTTCGGTCGGCTTGTCGAGCGACGTCACCGGCTACTCCCGTCCGAGCGGTCTGAGTTCGTACTTCGGGTTGAACAGCACCCTACGGCCCCGGCTCATCGAGATGCGCCCCGAAGCGATCATCTTGCGCCCCGGCTCGATTCCCACGATGGAGCGTCTGCCGAGCCAGACCACGTCCAGAGCCGCCGAGCCGTCGAACAGCTCGGCCTCCAGCGCCGGGACTCCGGCTCGTGGACGCAGAGTGACCGTGCGCAAGGTACCAGTAACCGTGACGATCTGCCGGTCGTGGCAGTCGCCGATACGGGTGCACCCCGTCGTCTCGGCTTCCTCGCGCAGCTCCTCCGACTCCAGGTCCTCCTGGGACGAGGAGAGCCGGTCTATCATGCGCCGGAACCGGCCCGCCGGCTTTTCGGAACGAGGAACAGCACTCATACCGAAAGCGTACCGGGGGCCGATGACAGCGTCGTACCCACGACGTCGCCCTCTCAAGCACCGCTCATCTCTCGAACCGGTAACCCATCCCCGGCTCCGTGACGAAGTGCCGCGGATGCGACGGATCCGCCTCCAGCTTGCGGCGCAGCTGGGCCATGTAGACCCGCAGATAGTTCGTCTCCGTGCCGTACGACGGCCCCCACACCTCCTGGAGCAGCTGCTTCTGGCTGACCAGGCGGCCGGTGTTGCGGACCAGTACCTCCAGGAGGTGCCACTCCGTGGGGGTCAGCCGTACGTCGCGTCCGGCGCGGTTGACCTTCTTGGCCGCCAGGTCGACCGTGAAGTCCTCGGTGTCGACGACGACGTCGTCCTCGCCGGACCCCGTGGGCTCGGCGCGGCGGACGGCGGCGCGCAGCCGGGCGAGCAGTTCGTCCATGCCGAAGGGCTTGGTGACGTAGTCGTCGGCACCCGCGTCGAGCGCCTCGACCTTCTCGTCGGAGGAGTGCCGGGCGGAGAGCACCAGGATCGGTACCCGGGTCCAGCCGCGCAGCCCCCTGATGACCTCGACGCCGTCCATGTCGGGGAGCCCGAGGTCGAGCACGACCACGTCGGGATGGCGTGCGGCGGCGAGCTGGAGCGCGGTGGCGCCGTCGGGGGCCGCGTCGACCTCGTACTTGCGTGCCTTCAGGTTGATGACGAGGGCTCGGGTGATCTGCGGCTCGTCGTCGACCACGAGAACCCGGGTCATGAGACCTGCCTTTCTGCGACTGCGGGTGAGGTGAGCGGGTCCGGACGGCGGTCCACCGCGCGGACCGTGAGCACCATGGTGAGTCCGCCGCCGGGGGTGTCCTCGGCGTTCAGTGTGCCGCCCATCGACTCGGCGAAGCCACGGGCGACGGCGAGCCCGAGGCCCACTCCGGCGCCGCGCGGGGCGTCGCCGTAGCGCTGGAAGGGCGCGAAGATGCGGTCCTTGGCCTCGTCCGGGACGCCGGGGCCGCGGTCCACCACGCGTACCTCCACGCGGTCGGCGATGGCGCTCGCGGAGACGAGGACCCGGTCGTCGACGGGGCTGTACTTGACGGCGTTCTCGACGAGGTTGGCGACCGCCCGCTCCAGCAGCCCCGCGTCGACGGCGACCATCGGCAGGATCTCGGGGATCTCCAGGTCCACGCTGTCCTCGGGTACGCCGCCCAGCGCCATCGGCACCACCTCGTCGAGGTCGATCTCCCGGATCAGCGGGGTGACCGTGCCGGTCTGGAGGCGGGACATGTCGAGCAGGTTGCCCACCAGGTGGTCGAGGCGGTCGGCGCCCTCCTCGATCGCCTCCAGGAGCTCCGCCTGGTCCTCCTCCGACCAGGCCACGTCGTCGGACCGCAGTGAGGACACGGCGGCCTTGATCGCGGCCAGCGGGGTACGCAGGTCGTGGCTGACGGCGGCCAGCAGCGCGGTGCGGATGCGGTTGCCCTCGGCCAGTTCCTTGGCCTGGTCGGCCTCGTGCTGGAGGCGCTGGCGGTCCAGCACGACGGCGGCCTGGGCGGCGAAGGCGGCGAGCACCCTGCGGTCGGATGCGGGCAGCACGCGTCCGGAGAGCGCGAGCGCCATGTGGTCGCCGACCGGCATGTCCACGTCCGCGTCCTCGGGCCGCAGCGGCGACCGCGGGCCCACGCTGCCCGCGCAGGTCCACGGGTCGACGCCGCCCGCCCGCTCCAGCAGCGCGACCGACTCCATCCCGAAGGTCTCCCGGACCCGCTCCAGGAGGGCTTCCAGGCTGGTCTCACCGCGCAGGACGCTGCCCGCGAGGAAGGACAGGATCTCCGACTCGGCGCGCAGCCTGGCCGCCAGGTGGGTGCGGCGGGCGGCCAGGTCCACCACGGAGGCCACCGAGACCGCGACGCCCACGAAGATCGCGATGGCGACGATGTTCTTGGGGTCCGCGATCGTGAAGCGGTGCAGCGGCGGTGTGTAGAAGTAGTTCAGCAACAGGGAGCCGAAGGCCGCCGAGGCGAGGGCCGGGAACAGGCCGCCGAGCAGGGCGGCCGCCACCGTCACCGTCAGGAACAGCAGCATGTCGTTGGCGAGGCCGAGATCGACGGTGTTGAGCACCAGCGCGAGGACCACCGGGCCGCCGAGGCCGACCAGCCAGCCCCAGATGATCCGGGAGCGGCCGAGCCGCGCGCCGCGGGCCGCCGGCAGTCCGCGGCCCTTGGCGACCTCGTCGTGGGTGACGATGTGGACGTCCAGGTCGGGGCCGGACTCCCGGGCGACCGTGGCGCCGACGCCGGGCCCGAAGACGTACTGCCAGGTCTTGCGGCGGGAGGAGCCGAGCACGACCTGGGTGGCGTTCACCCCGCGTGCGAAGTCCAGGAGCGAGACGGGGATGTCGTCGCCGATGACGTGGTGGAAGGTGCCGCCGAGGTCCTCGACCAGGGTGCGCTGGACGGCCAGTTCCTTGGGCGACGCGTTGGTGAGTCCGTCGCTGCGCGCTATGTAGACGGCCATGACCTCGCCGCCCGCGCCCTTCTCGGCCAGCCGCGCGGCACGCCGGATCAGGGTGCGTCCTTCGGGGCCGCCGGTCAGACCCACCACGATCCGCTCGCGCGAGCCCCAGATCTTGGAGACCCGGTGCTCGCTGCGGTACTCGGTCAGGTACTCGTCGACCCGGTCGGCCACCCAGAGCAGGGCCAGCTCACGCAGTGCGGTGAGATTGCCGGGGCGGAAGTAGTTGGAAAGGGCCGCGTCGACCTTGTCGGACTTGTAGATGTTGCCGTGCGCCATACGGCGGCGCAGGGCCGGGGGCGACATGTCGACCAGCTCGATCTGGTCCGCCCGGCGGACGACCTCGTCGGGGACGGTCTCCCGCTGCCGTACACCGGTTATCGACTCGACGACGTCGCCGAGTGACTCCAGGTGCTGGATGTTGACGGTCGAGACGACATCGATCCCGGCCGCGAGCAGCTCCGCCACGTCCTGCCAGCGCTTGGCGTTGCGGGAACCGGGGACATTGGTGTGCGCGAGTTCGTCCACCAGGGCGACGGCAGGTGCGCGGCGCAGTACGGCGTCCACGTCCATCTCGGTGAAGGCGGAGCCGCGGTAGTCGAGCTCCTTGCGCGGGATCTGCTCCAGACCGTGCAGCATCACCTCGGTGCGCGGCCGGTTGTGGTGCTCCACGAAGGCGACGACGCAGTCGGTGCCGCGCTCCATGCGCCGGTGCGCCTCGGAGAGCATCGCGTACGTCTTGCCGACGCCCGGTGCCGCGCCGAGGTAGATCCGAAGCTTGCCGCGTCCCATGGCCCCATTGTCTTCCTGTCAATGCTCTGTACGCTGCGTCGACTTTACGGCCCATAATTACGACAAATGGGGCGCTAGCTCGACGGGTGTCCGTCTTTGACGCAACCCTGATGCGCGGGTCGGGTCAGCGCGCGGCGAGTTTTCCGTCGTTCAGCTCCAGCACCCGGTCGGCCGGGGTCGCCGGGGCTGCGTCACGTGCGGCGACCAGGGCCGTCACGTGTTCGCGGCGGACGACGGCGTGCAGCAGTTCCAGGAGCGCGACGCCGGTTTCGGTGTCGAGCCCGCTGGTGGGTTCGTCGGCGAGCAGGAGCGCGGGGCGGTTGACGAGGGCGCGCGCGACGGCCGCGCGGCGGCGCTGTCCGGCGGACAGTTCCCCGGGCCGGCACGCCGCGTGACCGGCCAGGCCGACGAGGGCGAGCAGCCGCTCGACGCGGTCGCCGTGTTCCTGGGGCGGGGTCCCGTTCAGCCGCAGCGGCAGGGCGACGTTCTCGGCGACGGTGAGGACGGGGACGAGTCCGGCGGACGGGAGGAGGAAGCCGATCCGGTCCCGGCGCAGTTCCAGCAGCGCGTCCTCGTCCAGGGCGCCCGGCTCCAGCCCGTCGACGGTGATCCGCCCGGCGTCCGGCTCGTCGAGGCCGCCGACGAGGTTGAGGAGCGTGCTTCTGCCCGCCCCGGGGCGGCCCCGCAGGACGACGAACTCGCCGCGCGGCACCTCGAGGGAGACACCGCGCAGCGCGTGCACTGCGGCGGCACCGCTGCCGTACGCGTGGTGGACGTTCTCGACGCGTACCGCGGTGTCCGCGGCGACCTGGCTCATGCCTCTCCCGTGCCGGCCGGATGCCTGCCGGCGGGACGTCCGGGCACACGGTGTCGCACCGGGTGCCCGGACGGCGCGGCGGGTCAGCTGGGGTTGTCCCCGTGGGTCAGAGTCTCCCAGGCGACGAACAGGTTGTTGCTGCCGGACGGCCGGTTCTGTTCGGTCAGCCTCTGGGTGTTGGTCATGGCGATGCCCAGCCGGTTGTGCAGGGCGTTGTAGCCGACCTCGGTGACCGGCCCGAGCCCGAGGGTGAGGGAGCCTCCGCACAGTGAGCTCGGCACCGCCTCGCCCAGCTGGTACTTCGACTGGAAGCCGAGCGCCTGGCGCAGCCGCTCGCCGACGTCGGTGCCGTAGAGGTCCGCACCCTGGATGCGGCTGGTCTCGGCGATGTGGGAGATGGCCGAGATGCCGTATCCGGTGTGGGTGAAGTCGCGGCAGGTCTCCTGGGTGAGTCCGGTGACGAAGGTGGACTGCCCCTGCCAGTAGCTGACGATCTTCGCCTTGGTGTCGAGGTTCTGGCTCGGCACGGTCTTGGGCAGGTCGCCGTCGGAGGCGAGGTACACGTACGCGGCCGTCCGGGTCCGGAACTTCGCCATGGCCTTGTCGTACGAGGTCTTGTCCTCCAGGAAGACGGAGATGCCGACGGCGGCCTCCATCATCGACAGTTCCCAGTTCCCGTTGGAGTTGGAGCCGTTGATCACCTCGGGCAGATAGACGTTGCGCAGCATGGTCGAGAAACGCCCGGAGTTGGCCCAGGTGCCGGTGTAGGTGTACTTGATGATCTCGGCGGCCTTGGGCCAGGAGGAACCCGCCCAGCCGGTCTGCAGGGGCGCGTTGCTGTTGGTGTGCTCCTTGATGACGGCCGACCAGGCGTCCATGAGCTCGATGGACTTCTTCGCGTACCGGTCGTCGCGGGTGATGTACCAGGCGAGGGCGTCGGTGTACGCGGCGATCGCGTCCTCGCGCTCGTCGGTGCAGCCGTAGTTGGGGTTGGAGTACGAGCCGCACTCCACGGTCGCGCGAGGCTTGGCGGTGCGGGTCAGCGAGGCGTACTTGCTCGCCATCATCTGGTCGTACGCGCCTTTCCAGGGCTGGGCTCCCGCGTTGACCTCGGCGCGGGTGAAGTCCAGTTGCGCCTTGGAGACGGTGACCCCGGGGTGCGCGAAGGCGGCGGGGGCGGCCTCGGCGCGGTGGGCGGCGGGCCAGGTGAGGAGGGCGGAGACCAGGGCGGCCGTCGCGGTGACGGCGAGGAGGGCGGTGCGTGGCCGGCGGCGATGACGTGCGGGGGCGTCAAGCATGTGGGGGACATCCGTTCTCGTATGTGAACGACACACTGGTTTCTGAACACGCGCGCTGGCCGGTGACCATAAGTACGGACCAGGCTTCCGTCAAGAGCCCAAGAAGGACGCGCAGTTCAACTGCCGTTCATGGATGAGAACTTGCCGCAAGGGGACGGTCGCGGGCGCAGGGGCACCCGCCCACCGAGGCCCCGCTCGCACACGGGGAAAGGGCCGCACCCCCTGCCGGGGATACGGCCCTTCCGTACATTCTCGGTGTGCGCCGGCGGCTAGCGGACCTCGGTGATCTCCGGTCCACGCTGGAGCTGGCCCATGCCGCCGGAGAAGCGGGAACCGGCCTGCTCCTCCTGCTGGACACCCTCGGCCACCATCTGCGCGTCGTCCGGCAGCTTCAGGACGATCGGGTCACGGGGGGCCATCGGGCCCTCGCCGCGCATGACGACCGTGTCCCTGAAGATCTGCTCGAGCAGCCCCGCGGCCTGCGGCTGCACCGCGCCCTGCCCGGAGATCACTCCGCGCAGGAACCAGCGGGGGCCGTCCACACCGACGAACCGCACGACCTGGAAACCGCCCGTGCCGTCCGGCAGCTGCACCGGCACCTGCGCCCGCAGCTCCCAGCCCAGCGGGCCCTCGACCTCGTCGATGACACCACCCTGCTGGGTGATGCCGGAGGCGATCTCCTCCCGCACCTCGCCCCAGATGCCCTCGCGCTTGGGAGCGGCGAAGGCCTGCAGCTGCACGGCGCTGTCCTTGAGGACGACGGTGGCCGCGACGATCGCGTCGCCCGCGACCTCGACCCGCAGCTCCATGCCGTCGACCCCGGGGATGAAAAGACCACCCAGGTCCACCCGGCCCTCGGCGGGGTCCCGCACCTCCGAGTCGTCCCAGGGTCCGTCGGGTCGCGGCTCCGGCTCGAGCCTCACGCGCTCCCGCTCCGCCTCGTCCGTCTCAGTGTCGACTCCGTCGACGACCTGCTCGGCCTCGCCCGCCGCGTCCTCGGCGGCACTGCCCTTCTTGCGACGTCCGAACACGTCACTGTCCTTCCCGGTCGGATACGACCGAAGCGTATCGATTCCCACCCGTGGTGCCGCCCACGGCGGCATGACCGCCGGTGGACCCGAGGCCCCCTGCGGCCCGCGCCGAGCCGGGAAGCTCCGCCACCTCATGGAAGCGGACCTTCTCGACCTGCTGGACGACCAGTTGGGCAATCCGGTCGAAGCGCTCGAACCGCACGGACTCGTACGGGTCGAGATTCACCACGATCACCTTGATCTCCCCACGGTACCCGGCATCAACCGTCCCCGGGGCATTCACGAGGGCGACACCGCAGCGGGCGGCGAGCCCGGAACGCGGGTGCACGAAGGCCGCGTACCCCTCCGGCAGCGCGATGGACACTCCGGTGGGCAGAACGGCGCGTTCGCCCGGCTTCAGTTCACGCTCCTCGGTGGTGCGCAGGTCGGCACCGGCGTCACCGGGATGCGCGTATTCAGGAAGCGGAACTTCCGGATCTACGCGCCGGATCAGCACGTCCACGGGATGACGGGTCACGGGTTCACCTCGAAGGCACGGACACGGCGGTTCCGGTCCGGGTCGTTCATGGCGGCCCGGATCTCCTCCGGGCGGCCGTTGTCGATGAAGTGGTCGACCTTGACCTCGATGAAGAGGGCGTCGGCCCGGACGGCCACGGGCCCCTCGGGCCCGCCGATCCGGCCGGTGGCGGTCGAGTAGATCTTGCGGCCGGCCACGGCGGTGACCTCGGCCTCCAGGTACAGCACGGTGCCCACGGGGACCGGCCGCACGAAGTCGGTCTCCAGACGGCCGGTGACGGCGATGACGCGCAGCAGCCAGTTGAGCGAGCCGAGCGTCTCGTCGAGCGCCGTGGCCAGCACCCCGCCGTGCGCGAGCCCGGGAGCACCCTGATGGGCGGCCCGTACGGTGAACTCCGCGGTGATCCTGACGCCCTCACCGGCACGGGCCGCCAGATGCAGTCCGTGCGGCTGCCGGCCGCCGCACCCGAAACACTGTTCGTAGTGCGCGCCGAGGAGCTCGCCGGGGGCGGGCGCGTCGGGGTGCCGCACCGGCACGACGGCGTCGGGGGGAGGCTCCAGAGCTGCGGAAGTACCACTCACAGGCGCAGACCTTACCCGCGCGTCGGCGGGGCGCACGCACCGTGCCAAGCTTGGCCCCATGCAGCTCTCCGCCTCCCCGTACGAAGAACGCCTCACCGCACCCCGCAGCTGGTGGGCGGTCTGCTTCCTGGTCGGGGTCGCGCTGGCCCTGGTCTTCCTCCCCTTCGGGACGCTGCCTCTGCTGGGCGGGCTGGTCGGCGGCACCGCGGTCTCCGCCGTCGTGGCCAGCTCGTACGGTTCGGTCCGCATCCGCGTCGTCGGCGACTCGCTGATCGCGGGCGAGGCCCGGATCCCGGTCGCCGCCCTGGGCGACGCCGAGATCCTGGACCAGGAGGAGGCGCGCGCCTGGCGGACGCACAAGGCGGACACCCGCGCCTTCATGCTGCTGCGGTCCTACATCCCCACGGCCCTGCGCGTGCAGGTCACGGACCCGGCCGACCCGACCCCGTACCTGTACCTGTCGACGCGGGAGCCGGAGCGCCTGAGGGCGGCCCTGGAGTCGGCGCGGGCGTCGGCCTAGGCGCGCGCCCGGGTGAACCCGGACAAACCTGGGCAGACCCGGAAAGGGGCTGTCCCCCTCGCCCGGGTATGAGGGCGCGGGACGGCGTCCCCTCCGCCGGAGCACGGGCCGCGCCGGGACCCGAGCGGTTCCAGAGCCTGAGCAGTGCCGGGAGCGCACCGCGCCACGGGCCGGCGGTGCCGGGGTCCGGTCAGGGCCCCAGCTCCTTGGGGATCTCCCCCATCCGCAGCGGATCCGCCGGTTTCTCCAGGGGCGGCAGTTCGGGCAGCTCGGCCCAGGGCACCTGGTGTCTGCGGAGGTCCTTGCGGATGCGTGCCGCCAGACGTTTGGTGTCCCGGCGGTTCATGACCGCCCCGACCGCGGCGCCCACCATGAACGGCATCAGGTTCGGCAGGTCACGGACCGTGCGTTTCATGATCTGCTGGCGCAGCTCCCGCTTCATCTGGCCGCCCAGCGCGGCGTTGAGGGTCGACGGCTTGCTCACGTCGATCCCGCGCTCGGAGGACCACGAGTTCAGGTAGGCGGTGCTCCGCTGAGGAAGGGTGCCCGGCGGTCGCAGGCCGTAGACCTCGTGGAGCTCGGCGATCAGCTTCAGCTCGATCGCGGCGACCCCGGTGATCTCGGCGGCGAGTTCCGTGGGCATCGCGGGCGGTACCGGCAGCATGGCGGCCGCGCCGATTCCGGCGCCCACCGTGGACGTCGCGTTGGCCGCGCCCGCGACGAGTTTGTCCGCGAGCTGCTCGGCGTCGAGGCCGGGGAACTGTCCGCGGAGGGTCGCGAGGTCCCGGACCGGGACACGGGGCGCGATGTCGATGATGCGGTCGGCGAGGTAGGCCAGGCCCGCCCTGGCCTTGCTGCCGCTCTTGCGGACGCCCTTCCTGACCCCGTCCCGAACGGCCGCCGCACGGCCGCCTGCGGCGGGCGCGGGGGCGTCCGTGTGCACCTGGTCCTCACCCGGTGCGGGGGTGCCGGCCGGCGTTGGGTCACCGGCCCGCGTGGAGGCGCCTGTCGGCGCTGTGGCGGGCGCCGGGTCGAGCGAGGCTGATCCTGGTCGGGAAGAGCCCCGCTCGTCGTCACGCACGCCTTCAGGGCCCTGTGACGGCCCTTCGTCCGCGTCCCTGTGGGGGAGGCGGCGCTTCCAAGGAGGGGTCGAGCCAGTCACGGCCGACCCTGCCTCAGTCGCAGTCGCGGCAGATCGGCTGACCGTTCTTCTCGCGGGCCAGCTGGCTGCGGTGGTGCACCAGGAAGCAGCTCATGCAAGTGAACTCGTCCTGCTGCTTGGGCAGTACCCGGACGGCCAGCTCCTCGTTCGAGAGGTCGGCCCCGGGCAGCTCCAGGCCTTCTGCGGCCTCGAACTCGTCTACGTCGACGGACGACGTGGACTTGTCGTTCCGGCGAGCCTTCAGTTCTTCAAGGCTGTCCGAGTCGACGTCGTCGTCGGTCTTGCGTGGGGTGTCGTAATCCGTTGCCATGTCGCTCTCCCCCTCTGGGTGTCTGCGGTGTCTCCAGCGCACGTAACGCGTGAGAGGCCGGACTTGTGCCCGACCTGAGGCGGAGATTTTGCCTCACATCAAGGTCTGTTACTCAATCGACACCCAACCGGACCTCTGAAAGGTGATCGGCTTGGATGGCGATGCGGACCGTACACGGTCTGAAGGTCGCACTTCAAAGGCGTCCCACCGTGTACTTCCCGTGATCAAGACCCCCGAAAACCCGGATTTTCCCGGCTTTCCGGCAGCTTGCGCGACCACGGAGAGTAGATGGCCGGAATATCGCCCTTGTGATCGATCACACACGGGCCTCCCGGACGGGTGACCAGAAAATTCCGCGCAAAGCGAACATCCTCGTGTGTGGGGGTCATGCTCTCAGATCGGAAGGGTGACGCGCATCACGAGACCACCTCCCTCACGCGGCTCCGCGGCGATGTGGCCCCCGTGGGCACGGGCCACCGACCGGGCGATCGACAGGCCGAGGCCCACACCCTTGTCACTGCCCGTGCGCTCCGTGCGCAGCCGCCGGAAAGGCTCGAAAAGATTGTCGATCTCGTACGCGGGAACCACCGGTCCCGTGTTCGAGACCAGCAGGACCGCGTGACCGTGCTCGACCAGGGTCGTGACCTCGACCCAGCCGCCCTCCGGCACGTTGTAGCGCACCGCGTTCTGGACGAGGTTCAGCGCGATCCGCTCCAGCAGGACGCCGTTGCCCTGGACGACCGCCGCGGCGCGCTCCCCGCGGATCCGCACGCCCTTGGCCTCGGCCTCGGCGTGCACCTGGTCCACGGCCTGCGAGGCGACCTCGGCCAGGTCGACGGGCTTGCGCTCCACGATCTGGTTGTCGCTGCGGGCGAGCAGCAGCAGGCCCTCGACGAGCTGCTCACTGCGTTCGTTCGTGGCGAGCAGGGTCTTGCCGAGCTGCTGCAGTTCGACCGGCGCCCCCGGGTCGGCGAGGTGGACCTCCAGGAGCGTGCGGTTGATCGCGAGCGGGGTGCGCAGTTCGTGCGAGGCGTTGCCGACGAACCGCTGCTGGGCGGTGAAGGCGCGCTGGAGCCGCTCCAGCATGTCGTCGAAGGTGTCCGCCAGCTCCTTCAGCTCGTCGTCCGGGCCGTCCAGCTCGATCCGCCGGGACAGGTCCGAACCCGCCACCGCGCGGGCGGTGCGGGTGATCCGCCCGAGCGGCGAGAGCACCCGGCCCGCCATCGCGTAGCCGAAGGCGAAGGCGATGATCGCGAGGCCGAGCAGCGCGAGCAGGGAACGGCTCAGCAGGTCGTCCAGAGCGTGCTGGCGCTGCTGGTTGGCGCACGCGTTCATCGCGGCGTTGAGCTCGTTCTGCGACGGCGCGGACGGGAAGTTGCAGATGCTGCTTCCGACCTGGCCCGAGATGATCCTGAACGGAAGCTCGCTGCCCACGTTCAGTGCCTGTGCGGCGAGCAGGTAGATGATCGACAGCAGCATGATGCCGGCGATCAGGAACATGCCGCCGTAGAGCAGAGTGAGCCGTATGCGGATGGTCGGGCGCAGCCAGGGGAACGGCGGCTCCGCCCGCCGGGGGTCCCAGGTGGGCTTCGGGGGCGCCGTCGACGGCGCCGGAGTCGTGGCCACCGCCGGTCAGATCCGGTACCCGGAGCCGGGCACGGTGACGATCACCGCGGGCTCGCCGAGCTTGCGGCGCAGGGTCATCACGGTCACCCGCACGACGTTGGTGAAGGGGTCCGTGTTCTCGTCCCAGGCCTTCTCCAGGAGCTGCTCGGCGGAGACGACGGCGCCCTCGCTGCGCAGCAGCACCTCCAGGACGGCGAACTCCTTGGGCGCGAGCTGGACCTCCTTGCCGTCACGGAAGACCTCGCGGCGGTTGGGGTCGAGCTTGATGCCGGCGCGCTCCAGGACGGGCGGCAGGGGCACGCTCGTACGGCGGCCGAGGGCACGCACGCGTGCCGTCAGCTCGCTGAAGGCGAACGGCTTGGGGAGGTAGTCGTCGGCGCCGATCTCCAGGCCCTCGACGCGGTCGCTGACGTCGCCGGAGGCGGTCAGCATCAGGACGCGGGTGGGCATGCCCAGCTCGACGATCCTGCGGCAGACGTCGTCCCCGTGCACGAGCGGGAGGTCGCGGTCGAGGACGACCACGTCGTAGTCGTTGACGCCGACGCGCTCCAGGGCGGCCGCGCCGTCGTACACGACGTCGACGGCCATGGCCTCCCGGCGCAGTCCGGTGGCCACCGCATCGGCGAGCAGCTGCTCGTCCTCGACGACGAGTACGCGCACGTCGCTTGTCCTTCCTCTGTCCACCCGCGCGACGCCTCCTCGGCGCACGCGGGTGGGGGGTCCGTCCCGGGTAAGACCCCCATCCTGCCTTTTTCGGCCGTAAACCGGCTGTAAGACGGGTGAGGGGCCGTACGTCGCGGGGGTTCGGGGCCCCGGGAATGCGGGATTTTCTCCTCGGGTTGAGGTTTCCACGGAAGAGAGCGGGGGGAGGACGGATTTACACCCCGCGATCACGCTCTGCATGTGGCAAGCCACCTTGTGGTACGTCCAACCGCTTCCGCAGAGCGGGCGTGGGTGTCCGGCACCGTCGCCGCCCAGCCCGGGCAGCGCTGGGCACCCATCTGGAGACGTGATCGCCCCTTCCCAACGGCACACCCCCGTGCCATCGACCCACGACCCAGGACGAGGGGGCGCAGCATGGACGCATTCACCGCAGGACTTCTGCAGCGCATAAAGGCGACCGAGTCCGACCTGACGCGGGCTCGCGAGACAGGCGACGACTTCCTCGCGGAGGTCGAGCAGGCCGAGCTCGAGGACCTTCGCCGCCTCGCCGCCGAGCACGGTGTGGAGGTCGGCGCGACGCGCGTCTGATCGGTTCGTACGTGAGCGGGGCCCCGGTGTCGATCCAGTACCGGGGCCCCGCTTCGTCCGCCGTCGCAGGGGGCGTCGCCCGTCCCGCTCGGACGCCGTCAGTCGTGCCAGGCGCCGAACTCCTCCAGGAGCCGCTGGAGGGGCTCGAAGACGCCCGGTGACGCCGCCACCGCAAGGTCCCGCGCGGGCCGCTCTCCGGGGCGCCCACCGGTCAGGGCGCCCGCCTCACGGGCGATCAGGTCGCCCGCCGCGAGGTCCCAGGGGTGGAGGCCGCGTTCGTAGTAGCCGTCGAGGCGGCCCGCCGCGACGTCGCACAGGTCGACCGCCGCGGAGCCGGAGCGCCTGATGTCGCGCACCAGCGGGATCAGCCGCTGGGCGACGTCGGCCTGGTGGGCCTTGACCTCGCTCACGTAGTTGAAGCCGGTCGAGACCAGTGCCTCGTCCAGGGCAGGCGAGGGCCGGCAGGTCAGCCGCCGTTCGCCGACCCAGGCGCCGGTGGCTCGGGCGCCCCGGCCGCGGACGGCGCTGTACGTCTCGCCGCGCATCGGTGCCGCGACGACCCCGACGACGGTCTCGCCGTCCTGCTCGGCCGCGATGGACACCGCCCAGGTCGGCAGCCCGTAGAGGTAGTTCACCGTGCCGTCGAGCGGGTCCACGACCCAGCGGATGCCGCTGGTGCCCTCACTGGCGGCGCCCTCCTCGCCGAGGAAGCCGTCCTGCGGGCGATGCTGGGAGATCAGGTCGGTGATCAGCTTCTCGGCGGCGATGTCCATCTCGGTGACGACGTCGATCGGGCTGGACTTGGTGGCGGCGACCGTGAGGTCGGCCGGGCGCCCGTCGCGCAGCAGCTCGCCGGCACGGCGGGCGGCGTCGTGCGCGAGCTGGAGCAGTTGGGTGTGCAGGGGCTCGATCACGGGGCTCCTCGGGAGATGTCGTCTGGATCAGGCCGGCGCGACGACATCCCCTAGGCGTACGGGCTGTCGGCGCCCGCGGCGGCGGGCTTGGGGGCGCGGGCGGGGCAGCAGCCCACCGGGCACAGGTCCCGGCTCGGGCCGAGGGTGCCGAGGACGCAGGGGGCCGGCCGCCGCCCGCTCTCGGTCGCGGCGCGTTCCAGGACGAGGTCGCGGACCGCCGCGGCGAACCGGGGGTCGGCGCCGACGGTCGCCGAGCGGCGCACCGGCAGCCCGAGCTCCGCCGCCTTGGCCGTGGCCTCCGTGTCGAGGTCGTACAGCACCTCCATGTGGTCCGAGACGAACCCGATCGGGGCCATCACGACGGCCGGGACCCCGGCGCCGTGCAGCTCCTCCAGGTGGTCGCAGATGTCGGGCTCCAGCCAGGGGATGTGCGGGGCGCCGGAGCGCGACTGGTAGACGAGCCGCCAGGGGTGCTCGGTCCCGGTCTCCTCGCGCACGGCGTCGGCGATCAGCCGGGCCACGTCCAGGTGCTGTCCGACGTAGGCGCCGCCGTCGCCGTGGTCCTCGACGGGGCCGGAGGTGTCGGCCGCCGCGTCCGGGATCGAGTGGGTCGTGAAGGCGAGGTGCGCGCCCTCCCGCACGTCCTCGGGCAGGTCGGCGAGGGACTTCAGGACGCCGTCGATCATGGGGCGCACGAACCCCGGGTGGTTGAAGTAGTGCCGCAGTTTGTCCACCCGGGGCGGCCGCAGGCCCTCGGCCTCCAGCGCGGCCAGGGACTCGGCGAGGTTCTCGCGGTACTGGCGGCAGCCGGAGTACGAGGCGTAGGCGCTGGTGGCGAGGACGAGCACGCGGCGGCGGCCGTCGACGGTCATCTCCCGCAGGGTGTCGGTCAGGTAGGGGGCCCAGTTGCGGTTGCCCCAGTACACGGGGAGGTCCAGGGCGTGCTCCGCGAAGTCCTTGCGGAGGGCCTCGAGCAGGGCACGGTTCTGGTCGTTGATGGGGCTGACCCCGCCGAACAGGAAGTAGTGCCGGCCCACTTCCTTGAGCCGTTCCTTGGGGATGCCTCGCCCGCGCGTCACGTTCTCCAGGAACGGAACCACGTCGTCCGGGCCTTCGGGGCCGCCGAACGAGAGCAGGAGCAGGGCGTCGTAGGGACGGGCATCGAGCGCATCTGGCATGCCTCCGATCCTGCCATCCGCCGCTGACGGCGGGACAACGGCCACGGCCGGGGCGGACCCGAGGAGTGCATTAGGGTCACCTAACCCGTAAGCTGTATCGGCTACCTTCACGCCTTACCGGAGTTCGGACGCCCGTGGTGCCCGGGTGACCGGGCCGAGCCCACCGGAGACACCCGTGCCCAGCCCGTACAGCGCCCTGTTCACCGCCCCCGGCTCCAAGGGCTTCTCCGCCGCGGGCTTCCTCGGCCGGATGCCGCTGTCGATGATGGGCATCGGCGTGGTGACCATGATCTCCCAGCTCACCGGGCGCTACGGGCTCGCGGGCGCGCTGTCGGCGACCATGGCGCTGGCGGCCGCGGCGCTGGGTCCGCAGGTCTCCCGGATGGTGGACCGGTACGGGCAGCGCCGGGTACTGCGCCCCGTCACCCTGTTCGCGCTGGCCGCGTCCGCCGGGCTGCTGCTCGCCGCGCACTTCGACTGGCCGGACTGGGTGCTGTTCCTCTGCGCGGCCGGGATCGGCTGCGTCCCCAGCATGGGCGCGATGGTCCGGGCCCGCTGGGCCGCCCTCTACCGGGACACCCCGCAGCTGCACACCGCGTACTCGTTCGAGTCCGTGGTCGACGAAGTCTGCTTCATCTTCGGGCCGATCCTCTCGATCGGTCTGTCCACGGTGTGGTTCCCCGAGGCCGGACCACTGCTCGCGGCCTGCTTCCTGGCGGTCGGTGTCTTCTGGCTGACGGCCCAGCGGGCCACCGAACCCGTGCCGCACCCGCGCGAGCAGCACAACCGCGGCTCGGCGATGAGCTCGGC
The DNA here is from genome assembly GCF_042887295.1 of Streptomyces sp. NPDC057950. NCBI lineage: Bacteria > Bacillati > Actinomycetota > Actinomycetes > Kitasatosporales > Streptomycetaceae > Streptomyces > Streptomyces sp. NPDC057950. The sequence goes on along the minus strand of NZ_JBHVPP010000034.1, from coordinate 38,378 downwards.
CGGACTCCAGGTCCTGGTGGCCACCTTCGTCGCCACGGGGGCGATCTTCGGGGCCGTCGACGTGGTCACCGTGGCCTTCGCCGAGGAGCAGGGGCACAAGGGTGCCGCGAGTGTCGTCCTGGCGCTCTACGCGGCCGGCTCCTGCCTGGCGGGGGCCGTGTTCGGGCTGTTGCACTTCAAGGGCTCGGCCGAAGCCCGGTGGCTGCTGGGCATATGCGCGATGGCCGTGAGTATGATCCCCCTCCTACTGGTCGGAAACTTGCCGTTCCTGGCCGTGGCGCTGTTCGTTGCGGGGCTGTCCATCGCTCCCACGATGATCACGACGATGTCCCTCATCGAACAGCACGTACCACGCGCGAAACTGACCGAGGGCATGACCTGGGTGAGCACCGGACTCGCGGTCGGGGTCGCGCTCGGCTCCTCCGTGGCCGGCTGGGTGATCGACGCCGCCGGCGCGAAGGCCGGGTACGGGGTTCCGGCGGTGTCCGGGGCCGTCGCGGTCGCGGTCGGTTTCCTCGGGTATCGCCGGCTGAACAGGCCGGTTCCGCAGCGGGAGGGGACCCATGAGCACCACAGTGAGCGGCAAGAGCGGCACGTGGCGTAACTGGGCGGGGAACGTCACCGCCCGTCCCGTACGGGAGGTCACCCCCGCCTCGGTCGAAGAGCTCTCCGCCGCCGTACGCGCGGCCGCGGACGAGGGACTGAAGGTGAAGGCCGTCGGAACCGGGCACTCCTTCACCGCCGCCGCGGCGACCGACGGCGTACTGATCCGCCCCCAGCTGCTGACCGGCATCCGCGCCCTCGACCGCGAGGCCGGCACCGTCACCGTCGAGGCGGGCACCCCGCTCAAGCGCCTCAACGTGGCACTCGCGCGCGAGGGACTGTCGCTCACGAACATGGGCGACATCATGGAGCAGACGGTGTCGGGGGCGACCAGCACCGGAACGCACGGCACCGGGCGCGACTCGGCGTCGATCGCCGCCCAGATCAAGGGCCTTGAGCTGGTCACCGCGGACGGCTCGGTCCTGACCTGCTCCGAGAAGGAGAACCCCGACGTCTTCGCGGCCGCCCGGCTCGGCATAGGCGCCCTGGGGGTCGTCACGGCGATCACCCTCTCCGTGGAGCCCCTGTTCCTGCTCACGGCCCGCGAGGAGCCGATGACCTTCGACCGGGTCACCGCCGACTTCGACGAACTGTTCGCCGAGAACGAGCACTTCGAGTTCTACTGGTTCCCCCACACCGACAACTGCAACACCAAGCGCAACAACCGCAGCGCCGGTCCCGAGAGGCCCGTCGGGCGGCTCGGCGGCTGGATCGAGGACGAGTTCCTCTCCAACGGCGTCTTCCAGGTGGCCAATCTGCTCGGCCGCGCCGCGCCCGCCGCCATCCCGGCGATCGCGAAGATCTCCAGCCGCGCGCTCTCCGCGCGGACGTACACCGACATCCCCTACAAGGTCTTCACCTCCCCGCGCCGGGTGCGCTTCGTGGAGATGGAGTACGCGGTCGCGCGCGAGGCCCTCGTCGACACCCTGCGCGAGCTGAAGGCGATGGTGGACCGTTCCCCCCTGCGGGTCAGCTTCCCCGTCGAGGTGCGCACCGCCCCCGCGGACGACATCACGCTGTCCACCGCGTCCGGCCGGGAGACCGCCTACATCGCCGTACACATGTTCCGGGGCACGCCCTACCAGGCGTACTTCACCGCGGCGGAGCGGATCTTCACGGCGCACGAAGGCCGTCCGCACTGGGGCAAGGTGCACACGCGGGACGCGGAGTACTTCTCCCGGGTGTACCCGCGCTTCGGCGAGTTCACGGCGTTGCGGGATCGGCTGGACCCGGATCGGCGCTTCGGGAATGACTACCTGCGTCGGGTGCTGGGCTCGTAGACGCGCTCGGCGCCGGGGTCTCGTCCGGCGCCTGAGGGCCGGCGCCGGCACCCGGCGTCGGCGTGGGAGTCGTCACCCCGTCCCCACCGCTCGTCGTGCCGGAGCCGTCACCCGAACCGGGGTTCGAGGGCTGCCGGGAGGATCCGGTGGGAGGTGTCCCACCCGAAGTGCCGGACTCCGGCGTCGGGTCCGGGCCCCTGCCGGACCGGCCGTTGCCGGAGCCGCTCCCCTGGAAGGCGTCACCGACGGTGGTGCTCCTCCCGTCGCCGCTGAAGCTCTGCCCCGAGACGAGTTCGTAGGTGGTGACGCCCGCCATGGTGACGCCGAAGACGAACGCCGCGGCGACAAACGGCCGCTTCCAGCTCCTGACCCGGGCGCGGTAGACCGTCCCCTCGCCGAACTCCCCCCGCACGGACGGGGTGAGCTCCCCCTGTGGGGTGAACTCCCCCGGCACCGGCCGGAGTCCCGGCCGTACCGGTTTCGCCTGGACTCCCACGTCGCGTATCTGTTCGCCGGTGCGTCTGAAGAAGTGCTGGAAGACGGTGCCGCCGCAGGTGGCGACGACACTGACCAGGCCCGCGCCCAGGATCGTCCCGTACACACCGAAGTAGGAGGCGAGCTTCGCGGCCACCACGGCGGCCACCGCACTGCCCGCCACTTGCGGAAGGCTCAGATCCAGCCGTTTCCTCCCGGCCTCCGCTGCGGCACTCGGATCTTCTCCGGAACCCGGCACTCCACGCATACCCGGACCTTGCCTGCCTTTCCCGTACTTGGTCGACCTACTGCACGAGAAAGGACGGCTGAAGGAAACCTTTAGTTCCGTTTCCGTCGGATACGTGAAGTACGCCACGTTTCGGGGTCACGAAAACGGCGCATCGGACGGCCAACTACCACCCCCCGCTAGAAGTTGGGCGGCGTGCCGATCCACGCACATGGCCCGAATGGAGTACTCTTGCGAGCCCTGGGTCCGGACTCCCGCCAGGGTGTCCGGGGCCTGCCAGGACCGCCGGGAGGGGGCTCGTTGCACAGGGTGATGGAGTTCGTCACTTAGCGTTGCGAATAGGTAACCGTGCCATAACGGCGGGGCCGGGCCGCTGCCCGACACGCCGGGCAACTCGGCAAGGTTGTGGCAGGCTGCACCCGGGCAGGCCACACTCGACTAGCGGAAGCAGCGACGCACGTGACGTCGGCAGGCACCACCCGGGAGGTCCCCATGCCGGAACTGCGTGTCGTGGCCGTCTCTAACGACGGCACACGGCTGGTGCTGAAGGCTGCGGACAGCACGGAGTACACGCTTCCGATCGATGAGCGTCTGCGCGCCGCCGTCCGCGGCGACCGTCCCCGCCTCGGCCAGATCGAGATCGAGGTGGAGAGCCATCTCCGCCCCCGGGACATCCAGGCCCGGATACGAGCGGGTGCCTCCGCGGAGGAGGTCGCCCAGCTCGCCGGGATCCCCGTCGACCGGGTGCGCCGTTTCGAGGGCCCCGTGCTCGCCGAGCGTGCCTTCATGGCCGAACGCGCCCGGAAGACTCCTGTCCGCCGCCCCGGCGAGAACGCCGGACCCCAGCTCGGTGAGGCGGTCCAGGAGCGGCTGCTGATCCGCGGCGCCGAGAAGGACACCGTCCAGTGGGACTCGTGGCGTCGCGACGACGGCACCTGGGAAGTCCTGCTGGTCTACCTGGTCGCGGGCGAGCCGCACTCGGCGAGCTGGACGTACGACCCGCCCCGGCGGCTCGTCCAGGCCGTCGACGACGAGGCGCGTTCGCTGATCGGCGAGTCCGACGATCTCGCGGCGCCCGAACCGAGCTTCCCGTTCGTGCCGCGCATCGCGCGACTGCCCCGTGACCGTCCGCTCGACCGTGCCCTGGACCGGCAGATGGAGCGGCCGAGCCTGCCGCCCTCCGAGCCGGTCGACGAGGGCGCGGGCGACCGCGACTCGCTCACCAGCCTCCTGGAGGCGGTGCCCAGCTTCCGGGGCGACATGGTGGTGCCCGAGCGGCCCTCCACCACGGAACTCCCGCCCGCGGAGGAGCCCGCCCCGGAGCCCGAGGCGGAGGAGCCCCCGGCTCCCGCCGCCTCGGCCGGTGCCGGTTCCGCCTACGCGGACGTCCTGATGCCCCGCTCGGTCGGCAGCCACCGCGACCGCCTGGTCGGCGCGACCGACCGCCAGGCCGAGGCCGACGGCGTCCGCCCCGGCCGCAGAGCGGCGGTACCGAGCTGGGACGAGATCGTCTTCGGCACCCGGCGCAAGAAGCAGGACTGAATGAAGAAGCCGGCTTGAAGCGGCGGGGCGAGAGTCCGGACGCGGCCGGAACGCGACCACCGGCCACTCGGCCGGTCACTCGTACGAGCGATGGGGCCCCCACCGGATTCGCGTCCGGATCGGTGCGGGCCCCGTCGTCGTCACTGGGGGTCGGGCCCCACGGCGACCGGCCGGTTCCCGTCCCGGGACCACTCCGACCACGAACCCACGTACAGCGCGGCCGGAATGCCCGCGACGGCGAGCGCCAGCACCTGATGGGCGGCGGAGACGCCCGAGCCGCAGTAGACACCGACCTCCGAAGTGCCGGTCACACCCAGGGACTTGAAGCGGTCGGCCAGCTCGGCGGCGGGCCTGAACTCCCCGCCCTCGGTGACGTTCTCCGTGGTCGGCGCGGACACCGCGCCCGGGATGTGACCGCCGACGGGGTCGATCGGCTCCACCTCGCCCCGGTACCGCTCTCCCGCCCTCGCGTCGAGCAGCAGCCCCGTACGGGCGAGAGCGGCCGCTCCGTCCGCGTCGAGCAGCGAACGGGCACCCGGCACCGGGACGAAGCTTCCGACGCCGGGCGAGGGGACCTCGGTGGACAACGGTCCGCTCCACGCGGCCAGGCCGCCGTCCAGCACACGCACCGACGGGTGACCCGTCCAGCCCAGCAGCCACCAGGCGCGCGCGGCGGCCCACCCGGTACCGCCGTCGTACACGACCACATCGCGGTCCTCGGACACGCCGGCGGCCCGCATCGCCGTGCCGAAGACCTCGGGATCGGGCAACGGATGACGGCCGGCGTCACCCGCCTTTCCGGCCAATTCGGCGTCCAGGTCGACGAAGACCGCACCGGGGATGTGGCCGGCCCCGTAAGCGGCCCGGCCGTCGAAGGGGGCGGCCCCGTCGGCCGTGGCCAGGGTGAGTTGCCAGCGGATGTCGAGCACGACCGGCGGGTTCGGCCCCGCCAGATCGCTCGCGAGTTCGGAGGCGGAGATGATGGCGTTCATGGCCACCATCCTCGCGCACGGGGTGGCCCCGGCGTCCAGCTCCGGCTACTCTGCTCGGCCGGACAGGTCCGATCACGAGGCGTACGGGATCGGGCACGTGCTGTACAGCCGATGGACACCCTGCGGCAATGGTGCGGAAACGGACGGGAAATGGCACAACGGGCATCCTCCGGCAGTGGACCGCGACATGACGGTGCGGTCAGGGCGCGCAGGGTGACGGGTAGTGCGAGCATCGACACGGGGCGTGCACGCGCGCGGCTGCGGTACGCGTGTTGGTAGGCGGACGGTGAACGGCCACCGCGAGGGGCCGAGGAGAGAGTGACGATGACCGAGGCACGGGGGCCGGCCGGCCTGAACGGCACAACGCACACTCGGCACGCGCCCGGCGTTCCCTGCTGGGTGAGCCTGATGGTGCACGCAATGGACACGACCCAGGAGTTCTACGGAGAACTGTTCGGCTGGGAGTTCGAGCCGGGCCCGCGGCAGCTCGGCCCCTCCGCGCGGGCCCTGCTGGACGGTCACGAGGTGGCGGGCATCGGGCAGATGCCGCCCGACCAGCACCTGTCGATCGCCTGGACGCCGTACTTCGCCTCGAACGACGTCAACCAGACCGCCGAATCGGTACGGCACTGTGGCGGCACGGTGGGTGTGGGTCCGCTCGACGCGGGCGACGCCGGGCGGCTGGCCATCGGTCTGGACCCGACCGGCGCGGTCTTCGGGATCTGGCAGGCGGCGGCGCATCTGGGCACCGGGATCATCGGGGTGCACGGCACGCCCGCCTGGATCGAGCTGGTGACCCGCGACACCGAGAGCGTAGTCAAGTTCTACCAGGGGGTCTTCGGGCACGAACTGGAGCCCGTCGTCTCGGCCGACTTCGACTACGTGACCCTCCAGTCGGGTGGCCGCGCGGTCGCGGGCATCCACGGCGTCGGTCACGGCCTGCCCCGCGACCGCGGCCCGCACTGGCTGACGTATTTCGAGGTCACGGATGTCGACGCCGCCACCGCCCAGGTCACCGAGCTCGGCGGGCACATCCTCAGGGCCGCCCACGACTCGACCTACGGGCGCGTGGCCACGGTGGCGGATCCGGAGGGCGCGGTGTTCTCGGTCATCCACACCGACCGCTGACGGGGCCGGCGGAGCGGACGGCCGGTCGACGTCGGACCGCCGGTCGACGTCGGACCGCCGGCCGGGCCGTCGCTCCGGCGGACGGCCGGCGGGGGCGGTCCCGACGCGGTCAGACGGAGGCGATCGGGAGCACGTCCGGGGAGAGGGCACCCGCGCGGGCGGTCGCCGCCGTCATCCGCCGGCGGTGGTGCCGACGGCACAGGACCTCGTAGCCCACGTTCTCCGCCTGGTTGACGTCGCCGACGACCACCTGCGCGCCCTCGACGACCATTTCGCCGCCTATCGTGCGGGCGTTGTGGGTGGCACGGGCGCCGCACCAGCACAGGGCCTCGACCTGGAGGACCTCCACCCGGTCGGCCAGCTCCACCAGACGCTGCGAGCCGGGGAAGAGCTTGGAGCGGAAGTCGGTGGTGATACCGAACGCGAAGACGTCGATGTCCAGTTCGTCGACCACCCGTGCCAGTTGGTCGATCTGCAGGGGAGCCAGGAACTGGGCCTCGTCGGCGATCACGTAGTCCGCGCGGCCGCCCTGCGAGAGGTGCTCGACGAGATACCCGTACAGGTCCTGGTCGTCGGCGACCTCCACCGCGTCCGTGACCAGACCCAGGCGTGAGGACAGCTTGCCCTCGCCCGCGCGGTCGTCGCGCGTGAAGATCATGCCCTGCAGGCCCCGGGCCGAACGGTTGTGCTCGATCTGCAGAGCCAGCGTCGACTTCCCGCAGTCCATCGTTCCGGAGAAGAACACCAGCTCGGGCATGGGGGGTTGAGCACCTTTCGGCGAGAAGGGGGGCGGACGCAGAGGGGTCAGGAACGTACTTCCAGGAGCGGGACGTGCTGCTCCGCCGGTGTCATCGAACCGTGGTTTCCGACCATCGCGGACTCCTTCGGCTCCCGCTCGGTCGCGATGATCAGGACGTCGTCCCGGGCCGCCGCGACGACATCGCCGATACGGGCGTACACCCGTTCGTCGACATGGGGTCCGAACCAGCCCGCCGCGATCGCCTCGTCGCGCGAGGCCACCCAGAACTGCTCGCCGAGCACCTCGCGCCAGCAGGTCAGGACGTCCGCCTCGGCGCCCGGGACGGCGTACACATGCCGGGCCCGGCCCTCGCCGCCGAGCAGCGCGACCCCGGCACGCAGCTCCCAGTCCTCGTCGAAGTCGATGCGGTGCTGCTCGTCGAACGGGATGTCGACCATGCCGTGGTCCGCGGTGACGTAGAGCGCGGAGCGCGGCGGCAGCTGCTCGGCGAGGCGCTGGACCAGCCGGTCGACATACATCAGCTGGCCGCGCCAGGGGTCCGAGTCGACGCCGAAGCGGTGGCCCTTGCCGTCCACCTCGGCGTAGTACGTGTAGACCAGGGAGCGGTCGCCCGCGGCGAGTTGGGTGGCCGCGAAGTCCATGCGGTCCTCGCCGGTCAGCCGACCGTGGAAGGTGCCGCCGCTCAGCGCGACCTTGGTGAGCGGGGTGTTCTGGAAAGTGGGGGACGAGACCTGGGCGGTGTGCACTCCGGCCGCGTCCGCCAGCTCGAAGACCGTGGGGTACGGCTGCCAGGTACGCGGCTGCGTCCACGGGGTCCAGCGGAGCTGGTTCATCAGCTCGCCGGTCCCGGGGTTGCGCACGGTGTACCCGGGCAGACCGTGCGCGCCGGGCGGCAGGCCCGTGCCGACGGAGGCGAGGGAGGTCGCGGTGGTCGCCGGGTAGCCGGCGGTGATCGGCCGTCCGGTGCCGCCCCGGGACGACGCCAGGAGCGACGTCATGAAGGGGGCCTCGTCGGGATGCGCCTTCAGCTGCTCCCAGCCGAGACCGTCGATCAGGAAGACGCAGTTGCGGTCGGCGCCGGTCAGCTCCGGTATGGCGGCGGTCATACCGGGTACCGACATGCCCGCGGCGAGCGTGGGCAGCAGATCCGCCAGTGATCCCGCGCCGTACTCGGGGACGGGCGCGGACCCGATGGCCAGGGGTTCCGGGTGTTCCCAGGTGGAGAGGGCCATCAGTGCGCGGGGTCCGCGGTCGCCTCGGAGAGGGACTGCGCGAAGGCCAGGGCCTGGCGGACCGTCTCCGGGCCGTCCCCTGCCTCGCTGACGCGCAGGCTCAGGTCGTCGGCCGTCGAACTGCCGGTGTAGCCGTGGTCCGCCTCGCAGTTGGGGTCGCCGCAGGCCGCGGGCTCCAGGTCGATACGCGCGACCGCGCCCCAGCCGATGGTCAGGACGACCTCACGGGGCAGGGTGCCGGGCGCGTACGACTCGGGGTTGGCGACGACACGGCTGACCACGACCGACGAGATCCGGCCGAGCTTCACGGACTCCGTCGACGTGGTGGCGTACGGCGTCGGCGAGGTCGTGTCCGCGTTCTGCTCGTCGGTGTGGCTCACGATGAAGCGGTTACCGGTCAGGACGAGCACGGTGACGTGCCGGCGCACCTCGTTGGCGTCGAACGTCGTCTCCTGGTGGACCAGGTACGACCGGATGGCCTCGCCGCCGATCGCGGCCTCCACCGCCTCGGCCACGAGGGCCGGGTAGTAGCCGCTGCGCTCGATCGCCGCTCGCAGCCCCTGGGTCGTCGTACTGGTCTTGGCCATGACGTCCATCCTACGGGGGCCCACTGACTGCGAGGCACCGCTCGTGGTTCTCTGTCGTGGACGGATCAGAACGAACGCGGGACCGCACCGGTGCGGCGCTGGGCCGCCGCTCAGACGACGGGCAGCGTCCGGGGGCCGAGGTCGCCGCGGAGGGGGGCACGGGCCAGCCGTACGGAGGCGCCGAGCACGCTCAGGCCGTGCGGGGCGACGACCACGGGCTCCAGGGAGACTCCGACGACCTCCGGATGGTCGTCCACCAGGCGCGACACCCGCAGCATCACCTCTTCGAGGGCCGCGGTGTCGACCGGCGCCGAGCCGCGCCAGCCGAACAGGAGCGGCGCCGTCCGGATCGCCCGGACCAGCGAGCCCGCGTCCCGGTCGGTGACCGGAATCAACCGGTGCGCGGTGTCCCCCAACAGTTCCGAGGCGGCTCCGGCCAGGCCGAACGAGAGCACCGCACCGGCCGCGGGGTCGATGACGGCCCGTACGACCGTGTCCACCCCGCGCGGCGCCATGCCCTGCACGACCGGCCGCAGCTCCTCGGGCGTTCCGAAAAGCTCGGTCAACTCCGCGTAGGCCCTGCGCAGTTGCTCCTCGTTCGCCAGGTCCAGGCGTACGCCGCCGAGGTCGGCGCGGTGTCGCAGGTGCGGGGCGGTGGTCTTGAGGGCCACGGGGTAGCCGAGGGTCCGCGCGGCCGCGGCCGCTTCGGCGGGCGTCGGTGCGGGCAGCGCGCGGCGTACGTCGACGCCGTACCGCCCGAGCAGCGCGCGGGTGTCCTCGGCCCCCAGCGTCAGCCCGGTGCCCCGGGACAGCAACGCGTCGATCTGCTCGGCGGCGCCCTTCTCGTCGATGTCCTCGTACTCGGGCACCTTGCCGGGCTCGGCCGCCTCCCTTCGCCACTGGGCGTACTTCACGGCTTCCGCGAGCGCGCGGACGGCGCGCTCGGCGGCGGGGTAGGCGGGGATGAGGCGCGTCTCGTCGGCGGCTCCGGTTCCGGCGGGCGGCCGCGGCGGGTCCTGTCGCCCGACCGGGGCGGATCGCTCGCCGGGCCGGGCGGCGTCCGTGGTGCCGACGGGCCCGGGACCGGCCTGCGGGGCCGTACTGGCGGCGGCGGACAGCGCCTCGGCGAGGCCGCCGAGCTCGACGTGCGCCACCAGGACCGGCTTCGCCGGGGCCGAGGCCGAGGCCGAGCGCAGCGCCTCGGCCAGGGCCGCGTCCCGCACGGAGGTCTCCCCCACCGCGGGGATGGCCGTGACCACGACGGCGTCGCACCTGTCGTCGGCCAGTGCCCGCTCCAGCGCCCGGTGGAAGTCCTCCGCCGAGGCCGCCGTGGTCAGGTCGAGCGGCGGCAGCGGCCGCAGCCCCTCCGCGAGGCACGCGTCGAAGGTCAGCAGTCCCAGCGACTCGGAGTTGCCGAGGATCGCCACCCGGGGGCCGGGAGGGAGCGGCTGGCGGGCCAGCAGAAGGCCGGCGTCGACCAGCTCGGTGATCGTGTCGACCCGGATCACCCCGGCCTGTGCCAGCAGCGCGGAGACGGTGGCGTGCGGCAGCCGGGTGGCCCGTACCGCGTGCCCCTGGGGAGCGGCGGCGTGCCGGGCGCCCTGCACCACGACCAGCGGCTTCGCCGCCGCCGTCCGCCGTGCCAGCCGGGTGAACTTGCGCGGGTTGCCGATGGATTCGAGGTACATGAGGGCGACGTCGGTGTCCGGGTCGTCGTACCAGTACTGGAGGACGTCGTTGCCGGACACGTCCGCGCGGTTCCCGGTGGAGACGAACGTGGACACACCGGTGACGCCCGTGACGCCGCCGCCGCGCCGGTGCAGCCGGGACAGCAGGGCGATGCCGATCGCGCCGGACTGGGCGAACAGGCCGATCCTTCCGGGGCGTGGCATCTCCGGTGCCAGGGAGGCGTTCAGGCGCACGTCGGGAGAGGTGTTGATGATCCCGAAGGTGTTGGGGCCGATGATCCGCATGCCGTACGTACGGGCCTGGCGGACGAGCTCGCGCTGGCGCTCGCGACCGCCGGGGCCGCTCTCCGCGTACCCGGCGGAGACGACGACGAGGCCCTGCACACCGTGCTCGCCGCACTCCGCGACGACCTCGGGGACGTACGGCGCGGGCACGGCGACGACCGCGAGGTCGACGTGCTCGCCGATGTCGCGGACGGAGCGGTGCGCGGGGACCCCGTCGAGCTCCTTCTCCTCGAGCGACTTGTTCACCGCGTACAGCCGGCCCGTGAAGCCGGCCTCGCGGAGGTTGGCGAGGACGCTGCGGCCCACCCCGCCGGCCGTACGTCCCGCGCCGATGACGGCGACCGAGCCGGGCGCGAGCAGCCGCTGCACGGAGCGGGCCTCGGCGCGCTGCTCCCGCGCGCGCTGCACGGCGAGGGAGCGGTCGGTGGGTTCGAGGTCGAACTCCAGGCGTACGACGCCGTCCTCGAAGTGCCGCTTCTGCTGGTACCCGGCGTCCGTGAACACTTTGATCATCTTGGTGTTGGCGGGCAGCACCTCGGCGGCGAACCGGCGGATGTCCCGTTCCCTCGCCACCGCGGCGATGTGTTCGAGGAGGGCCGAGGCGACGCCGCGGCCCTGGTGGGCGTCCTGGACGAGGAAGGCGACCTCGGCCTCGTCGGCGGGCGCGGAGGCGGGCAGGCCACCGGCACCAATGCGGTCATAGCGTACGGTGGCGATGAACTCGCCGCCGATCGTGGCCGCGAGCCCCACCCTGTCCACGAAGTCGTGGTGCGTGAAGCGGTGGACGTCCTTGGCGGACAGGCGCGGGTACGGCGCGAAGAAGCGGTAGTACTTCGACTCGTCCGACACCTGCTCGTAGAAGCTGACCAGGCGCTCGGCGTCGTCGACGGTGATGGGCCTGACACGGGCCGTCCCTCCGTCACGCAGCACCACGTCGGCCTCCCAGTGGGAGGGGTACTCGTGCCGGTCCGACGAGGTCTGCATGGGGCCCAGAGTACGGCTCGCGTCCGTCAGCGGCGCGAGGCAGGCTAGGGGCAGCGGATTCGGATCCAGGCCGGGGTCCGAAGCCGGGTCCGGGGCGGGTACGACACCCGCTTCGGACGCGCTTCACTCTATGGAACACTGGTCTAGACAACCCTGAACCCCTGAAGGGCAGCATCACATGGCTGAGCGCCGCGTCAACGTCGGCTGGGCCGAGGGCCTCCACGCCCGTCCCGCCTCCATCTTCGTCCGGGCGGCCACGGCCTCCGGCATCCCCGTGACGATCGCCAAGGCGGACGGCAACCCCGTCAACGCGGCCTCCATGCTGGCGGTCCTCGGCCTGGGCGCCCAGGGCGGCGAGGAGATCGTCCTCGCCTCGGAGGCCGAGGGCGCGGACGCCGCCCTCGACCGACTGGCCAAGCTGGTCGCGGAAGGCCTCGAGGAGCTTCCCGAGACCGTCTGAGGCGCCCCCCCCTCGCGGGGCTCCCCCATTGACGGCGGCGAAGTTTTCCGGACCGAAGAACGTCGCCCCGCCGACATCGCGAAGGGCTCGCCCGAAAACATCGGGCGAGCCCTTCGCTATTTCGAATTACGGGCAGCAGAAATAATCTCCCGCGAATTACCTCTCTTTGTATACGGCCCCCGTGTTAATGACGCAGGCCCGTCATGTTTACGGGATGTTGCGAAGTCCTCACACGGTCCGGGCGGTCTCCCCCGCCGGGAAACCTCAGCCGGTGCGCGGCCGTCGCGCGCTCGGTGTGCAGCGCCGTGACGGCCCGCGCCCGCTCACCGTCACCGCGCGCCACGGCGTCCACGATGCCGCCGTGCTCCGCCCAGGACTCCGCCGGATCGGCGGGCGCCTCGACCGCGTACATCCAGGCGATCTTGTGCCGCAGCTGGGCCAGCGTGGACGTCAGCGCGGGACTCCCGGATGCCTGTGCGAGCGTCTCGTGAAACCAGCCGCCCAGGGAGCGCAGATCCTCGCTGTTCCCCCTCCTGGAGCGCTCCTGACCCAGCCTGACCAGGCCTCGCAGCACCTTGAGATGGGCTTCGGTGCGCCGCTGGGCGGCCCGGAACGCCCCCAGCGGCTCCAGGAGCATGCGCATCTCCAGCAGGTCCGCGGCCTCCTGCTCGGTGGGCTCCGCCACGCACGCCCCCGCGTGCCGCCGGGTGACGACGAATCCCTCGGCCTCCAGGGTGCGCAGGGCCTCGCGCACCGGGACCCGCGAGACACCGTAGCGGCGCGCGAGCAGTTCCTCGGTGAGCCGGCCGCCGCGCTCGTAGACACCCGCGACGATGTCGTCGCGGATCGCCGTGCATACCGAGTGCGCGGGAATGCGCATGACCGGACCTCCGCCTTAATCCCCGCGAAACGCGGTCGATCGACGCTCGTTCGGCGACTCTATTGCAGCGAGCCGGAATTTCCGATGGCGGGCCTGAATCCATGGATATTTTTTGGACAGACAGCCGTTCGAAACGACGAAGCCCCGACTCGGGTGAGCCGGGGCTTCGGAAGTGCGGACGCCGGGCGTCAGACGTTCACGCCGTGCGAGCGGAGGTAGGCGACCGGGTCGATGTCGGAGCCGTACTCCGCCGTGGTGCGGGCCTCGAAGTGGAGGTGGGGCCCGGTGGTGTTCCCGGTGGCCCCGGAGAGGCCCAGCCGGCCGCCCGGCGTGACGGTCTGGCCGACGGAGACACCGATGGACGACAGGTGGCCGTACATCGTGTACGTACCGTCGATCATCCGCAGGACGACCTGGTTGCCGTAGGCGCCGCCCCAGCCGGCCGTGACGACCGTGCCCGAGCCGACCGCGTGGACGGAGGTCCCGGACGCGGCGTGGAAGTCGACGCCGGTGTGGCTGCCGGAGGACCAGAGGCTGCCGCCGGCCTTGTAGCCGGTGGAGACGTACGAGCCGGGGATCGGCAGGACGAAGGTGTTGAGACGCTTGCGCTCGGCGGCTCGGGCCGCGCGCTCCTCGGCCTCGCGCTCCTTCTTGGCCTCCTCGACGGCCTGCTTGCGCGCGGCCTGTTCGGCCTCGAGACGGGCGGCGGCCTCGTCGGCGGCATGCTGCTGCGCGGCGGCCTGCGCGTCGATCCGGGCGGCGACCGTGTCGCCGATGGTGATCGCCTGGGTCAGTCCGGTCTGCTCGACGGAGCTGTCCGCGGCGAAGGCCGGGGCGGCCAGGGTTCCGATGACACCGGTGGTGGTGAGCGCCGCGACGCCGACGGCGTTCGACGTGGTGCGCTTCACGCGGCTCGGACGACGGTGTTTCCCGGTGCCACAGGTGAACGCCATGAAGGGGCTTGGTCCTTTCCTTCCCTCTCGCCTACCGGGTTAGCTGACGGGTTCGGAGCAGGAAGGTCTCCTACGGACGCCCTCGCGGGGAGGGGGTCCGATTCACCCCAGGGACTGCGTACGGGTCCCCGGCTCCCCTGGCTCGCGCCGTACGGGGACTCGGCGATGACTGTCCGGTGCCGCGGACGCGGCGCACTGCCTGACGAACAGCCGGACCGACGCTAAGGGGGCCCTCTTTCAATCGACAAACGGATCGCGGCTTTTGTAGCGCATGCCACAGGGCAGAAAGGCAACCTCCCCATCAATACGGACAAATTGAGGATGTTGTCCGGGCATAAGGGGACCCGGGCGACTCTTCGGTCACCCGGGCCCCTCCGTGCTCGCGATTTCCGCCGCGCTGTCCGCCGCGTCGTCCGCTCCGCTTCTACTCCGCGGCCACGACGGTCACTTCACCGATACCGAGCGCCTTGACGGGCTCCTCGATCTGCGCGGCGTCGCCCACCAGGACGGTGACCAGACGGTCCACCGGGAAGGCGCTCACCGCCGCCGCGGTGGCCTCCACGGTGCCGGTCGCGGCGAGCTGCTGGTACAGCGTCGCCTGGTAGTCGTCCGGCAGGTACTGCTCGACCTGGTCGGCGAGCGTGCCCGCGACGGCCGCAGCGGTCTCGAACTTGAGGGGTGCCACGCCCACCAGGTTCTGCACGGCGACGTCCCGTTCGGCGTCCGTCAGACCGTCCGCGGCGAGGGTGCGCAGCACCTTCCAGAGGTCGTCCAGCGCCGGCCCGGTGTTCGGGGTGTCCACGGAACCACTGATGGCGAGCATCGCGATGCCCGTGCCGTCCGGGGCGGAACGCATCACCTGGCCGAAGGCCCGCACCCCGTAGGTGTAGCCCTTCTCCTCGCGCAGTACGCGGTCCAGGCGCGAGGTGAGGGTGCCGCCGAGGCAGTACGTGCCGAGCACCTGGGCGGGCCAGACACGGTCGTGCCGGTCCGAGCCGACGCGGCCGATCAGCAACTGCGTCTGCACCGCGCCGGGGCGGTCCACGATGATCACGCGGCCGGTGTCGTCGGCGGTGACCGGCGGCACGGGGCGCGGCTCGGCCAAGGAGCCCGTCCAGGCGCCGAGCGTCTCGGCGAGCAGCCCGTCGAGGTCCACGCCGGTGAGGTCGCCGACGATCACGGCGGTGGACGTGGCCGGGCGGACGTACCGGTCGTAGAAGGCGCGGACACCCGCAGCGTCGATCTTCTGGACGGTCTCCTCGGTGCCCTGCCGGGGACGGGACATCCGCGAGGTCGCCGGGAACAGCTCCCTGGAGAGCTCCTTGGCGGCGCGGCGGGCCGGGTTGGCGCTCTCGTGCGGGATCTCGTCGAGCCGGTTGCGCACCAGCCGCTCGATCTCGCTCTCGGTGAACGCCGGTGCCCTCAGGGCGTCGGCGAGCAGACCGAGAGCCTTGGGCAGGCGTGAGACGGGCACTTCGAGCGAGAGGCGTACGCCGGGGTGGTCGGCGTGCGCGTCGAGGGTGGCGCCGCAGCGCTCCAGCTCGGCGGCGAACTCCTCGGCGGAGAGCTTGTCGGTGCCCTCGGAGAACGCGCGCGCCATGATCGTGGCGATGCCGTCGAGACCGGCCGGCTCGGCGTCCAGCGGCGCTGCGAGCAGCACCTCGACGGCGACGACCTGCTGACCCGGGCGGTCGCAGTGCAGCAGGGTCAGGCCGTTGTCCAGCGTGCCGCGCTCGGGAGCGGGGAAGGCCCAGGGCTTGGGCCGGCCGGCCTGCGGCTGCGGGTGGAAGTCCATGGTGGCGAGCTCGGTCACTTCGCCGCCTCCTCGTCGGTGTCGTCGGCGGCGTCGGTGGCGTCGTCCGTGCCGGTGGCTTCGTCGGCGATCGGCTCGTAGACGAGCACCGCGCGGTTGTCGGGGCGCAGGCGGGCCTTGGCGACCTCCTGGACCTCCTCGGCGGTGATGTCGAGGATGCGCTGCACGGCCGTCAGGGCGAGCAGCGGGTCGCCGAACAGGACCGCGTACCGGCACAGTTCGTCGGCGCGGCCCGCGACCGTGCCGAGCCGGTCCAGCCACTCGCGCTCCAACTGGGCCTGGGCGCGCTCCATCTCCTCGGCCGTGGGGCCCTCCTCGGCGAACCGGGCGAGCTCCTCGTCGACCGCGGTCTCGATGACCGGGACCTCGACGTCGCCGGACGTCTTCACGTCCAGCCAGCCCAGGGAGGGCGCCCCGGCGAGCCGCAGCAGGCCGAAGCCGGCCGCGACGGCGGTGCGGTCGCGGCGTACGAGCCGGTTGTACAGGCGGGAGGACTCGCCGCCGCCGAGGACGGTCAGGGCGAGGTCGGCCGCGTCGGACGCGCGCGTGCCGTCCTCGGGGAGCCGGTAGGCGGCCATCAGGGCGCGCGCCGGGACCTCTTCCTCGACCACCTCGCGCAGCTGTCCGCCGATGGTCTCGGGCAGCGAACCGTCGCGCGGGGCGGGCTTTCCGTCGTGCCCGGGGATGGAACCGAAGTACTTCTCGATCCAGGCGAGCGTCTGCTCGGCGTCGATGTCGCCGACGACCGAGAGCACCGCGTTGTTGGGCGCGTAGTAGGTGCGGAAGAAGGCGCGGGCGTCCTCGAGGGTCGCCGCGTCCAGGTCCGCCATGGACCCGATGGGCGTGTGGTGGTAGGGGTGGCCCTCGGGGTAGGCGAGCGCGGTCAGCTTTTCGAAGGCGGTGCCATAGGGCACGTTGTCGTAGCGCTGCCTGCGCTCGTTCTTGACGACGTCCCGCTGGTTCTCCATGGACTCGTCGTCGAGGGCGGCGAGCAGCGAGCCCATCCGGTCCGCCTCCAGCCAGAGGGCGAGCTCCAGCTGGTGGGCCGGCATCGTCTCGAAGTAGTTGGTGCGCTCGAAGCTGGTGGTGCCGTTGAGCGAACCGCCCGCGCCCTGCACCAGTTCGAAGTGGCCGTTGCCCTTCACCTGGCCCGATCCCTGGAACATCAGGTGCTCGAAGAGGTGGGCGAGTCCGGTACGGCCCTTGACCTCGTGGCGCGAACCGACGTCGTACCAGAGGCACACCGCCGCGACCGGGGTCAGATGGTCCTCGGAGAGCACCACGCGCAGGCCGTTGGCCAGGCGGTGCTCGGTCGCTGTCAGGCCGCCGGAGCCTGTCTCAGCTGTGGCCGTGTGACCCATGGGCATGTACGTCCCTTCGATCGCGGAAACTGCAGAATTCCTGCCGGTCCTGCCACTGTATGCAAGCGTGCCGACAGGTGGCGAAGTTCCCGCGCCCCGTACGCCGAGAGCGAGATTCACCTGCGGCGGTAGGGCGGGCTCCCGCCCGCCCCGAGCGA
Source organism: Streptomyces sp. NPDC057950 (assembly GCF_042887295.1). Taxonomy (NCBI): domain Bacteria; kingdom Bacillati; phylum Actinomycetota; class Actinomycetes; order Kitasatosporales; family Streptomycetaceae; genus Streptomyces; species Streptomyces sp. NPDC057950. The sequence goes on along the minus strand of NZ_JBHVPP010000034.1, from coordinate 20,951 downwards.
GCGGAAAGGGGCTCCGCGGAGCCCCTACGGACGGGTCGCGGTCGGCGTTGTCAGCGGGGCGGTCCACAATGGTGCGCGTCAGATCCCGTTCATGCCCCGGCAGAGACTGTGAAGGAGCCGCAGCAGCGATGGCCCGCCGCAGCACGAAGACCCCGCCGCCCGACGACTCGTACGAGGAGAAGATCCTCGACATCGACGTCGTGGACGAGATGCAGGGCTCCTTCCTCGAATACGCGTACTCGGTCATCTACTCGCGAGCCCTGCCGGACGCCCGTGACGGCCTCAAGCCCGTGCACCGACGCATCGTCTACCAGATGAACGAGATGGGGTTGCGCCCCGACCGCGGCTACGTGAAGTGCGCGCGCGTCGTCGGCGAGGTCATGGGTAAGCTCCACCCGCACGGCGACGCGTCGATCTACGACGCCCTGGTGCGGCTGGCCCAGCCCTTCTCCATGCGCCTGCCGCTCGTCGACGGGCACGGCAACTTCGGCTCGCTCGGCAACGACGACCCGCCGGCCGCCATGCGTTACACCGAGTGCCGGATGGCCGACGCCACGTCACTGATGACCGAGTCCATCGACGAGGACACGGTCGATTTCTCGCCGAACTACGACGGCCAGGAGCAGGAGCCCGGCGTCCTCCCCGCGGCGTACCCGAACCTCCTGGTCAACGGCTCGTCGGGCATCGCCGTCGGCATGGCGACCAACATGCCGCCGCACAACCTCGGCGAGGTCGTCGCGGCCGCCCGGCACCTCATCCGCTATCCGGGCGCCGACCTCGACACGCTGATGAAGTACGTGCCGGGCCCGGACCTGCCCACGGGTGGCCGGATCGTCGGCCTGTCCGGGATCAGGGACGCCTACGAGTCGGGCCGCGGCACCTTCAAGATCCGTGCCACGGTGTCGGTGGAGGACGTGTCGGCCCGCCGCAAGGGTCTCGTCGTCACCGAACTGCCCTTCACCGTCGGCCCGGAGAAGGTGATCGCCAAGATCAAGGACCTGGTCGGCTCCAAGAAGCTGCAGGGCATCGCCGACGTGAAGGACCTCACCGACCGCGCGCACGGCCTGCGCCTGGTCATCGAGGTCAAGAACGGCTTCGTGCCGGAAGCGGTCCTGGAGCAGCTCTACAAGTTGACGCCGATGGAGGAGTCCTTCGGCATCAACAACGTTGCCCTGGTGGACGGTCAGCCGCTCACCCTGGGCCTCAAGGAGCTCCTGGAGGTCTATCTCGACCACCGCTTCGAGGTCGTGCGCCGGCGCAGCGAGTTCCGCCGCGGCAAGAAGCGCGACCGGCTTCACCTGGTCGAGGGTCTCCTCGTCGCGCTGATCGACATCGACGAGGTCATCCGTCTGATCCGGTCCAGCGAGAACTCGGCGCAGGCCAAGGAGCGCCTGATCGAGCGCTTCTCGCTCTCCGAGGTCCAGACGCAGTACATCCTGGACACCCCGCTGCGCCGCCTCACCAGGTTCGACCGTATCGAGCTGGAGTCGGAGCGCGACCGGCTCAACGGCGAGATCGACGAGCTGACCGGGATCCTGGACTCGGACGCCGAGCTGCGCAAGCTGGTCTCCACCGAACTGGCCGCGGTCGCGAAGAAGTTCGGCACCGACCGGCGCACGGTGCTCCTGGAGTCCGCCGGCTCCGTCGCGACGACGGTTCCGCTCCAGGTGGCGGACGACCCGTGCCGGGTGCTCCTCTCCTCGACGGGCCTGGTCGCCCGTACGGCCAACGGCGAACCCTTCGCCGAGGCGGAGGACGCCAAGCGCACCAAGCACGACCTGATCGTCTCCGCGGTGCAGGCGACGGCCCGTGGTGAGATCGGGGTGGTCATCTCCTCGGGCCGGCTGCTCCGGCTGAACGTGATCGATCTCCCGCAGCTGCCGGAGACCGCGTCGGCACCCAATCTCTCCGGAGGCGCGCCGATCTCGGAGTTCCTGTCCTCCCTGGAGGCGGACGAGACGGTCATCTGTCTGACGACGCTCGACGAGTCGTCGCCCGGCCTGGCCCTCGGCACCGAGCAGGGCGTCGTCAAACGTGTGGTACCCGACTACCCCCTGAACAAGGAGGAGTTGGAGGTCGTCACCCTCAAGGACGGCGACCGGATCGTCGGCGCGGTCGAACTGCGCACCGGCGAGGAGGACCTGGTCTTCGTCACCGACGACGCCCAGTTGCTGCGCTATCAGGCCTCTCAGGTCCGCCCGCAGGGCAGGGCCGCTGGCGGGATGGCGGGCATCAAGCTCACCGACGGCGCGAAGGTGATCTCCTTCACGGCGGTCGACCCGGCGGTGGACGCGGTGGTCTTCACCGTGGCCGGCTCGCGCGGCACGCTGGACGACTCCGTCCAGACCACGGCCAAGCTGACACCGTTCGACCAGTACCCGCGCAAGGGCCGGGCCACGGGTGGTGTGCGCTGCCAGCGGTTCCTGAAGGGCGAGGACTGCCTGTCGCTGGCCTGGGCGGGCGCGGCTCCGGCGCGGGCCGCGCAGAAGAACGGCACACCGGCCGAGCTGCCCGAGATGGACCCGCGCCGCGACGGCTCGGGCGTGTCGCTGGCGAAGACGGTGTCGGTGGTGGCGGGTCCGGTGTAGCGCCGGTTCAGCCCTCCGGGCTCTGCTCCTGTACGTAGCGCAGGACGCCCCACATGCTGTGCTCGTCGGCGTGCGGGGCGTCCTCCTCGCACGCCGCCAGGTCCTTGCCGAGGGCGGTGGTGTCGATGCCGGAGCCGATCAGTACGAGCTGGGTGCGCCGTTCGCCGGCGGCGGCCCTCGGCTCCGGGCCGCCGGCCCAGGGCTCCGGACGGAACCGCAGGAACGGACCGACCGCGTGCACGGCGTAGCGGTTGCGGCGGTCGTGGGCGCCGAAGTCGACGTACCCCTTGATGCGGTAGAGCCCCTCGGGCCTGCTGTCGAGGAACTCCATCAACCGCCTCGGGGAGAGCGGGACCTCGGAGCTGAAGGAGAGGGATTCGTAGGCCGCGTGCAGGTGACCGGCGTGCCCTTCGCGGTCCGTGTGGCCGTCCTCGTCGTGGGTGTGGAGGTCGTCGAAGGAGAGCTGGCCGACGCGGTCCTCGCTCGGCCTGCGGTCGAAGAGGAACTCGGGGTCGACGCGGCCGTGGGCGGCGGGCACGACGGCGGCGTGGTCCACGAGGTCCCGTACGGTGCGCAGCACCCGCTCCCCGCCGTCGGCGCGATCGATCTTGTTGACGACGACGAGGTCGGCGAGGGCGAGGTGCCGGTCGATCTCGGGATGCTTCTCCCGCGTGCCGTCGAACTCGGCCGCGTCGACGACCTCGACGAGTCCGCCGTAGACGATCCGCGGATTCTCGCTGGCGAGCACCATCCGCACGAGTTCCTGGGGCTCGGCCAGGCCGCTCGCCTCGATGACGATGACGTCGATGCGGGAGGAGGGCCGGGTGAGCCGTTCCAGATAGTCGTCGAGCTCACCGGCGTCGACGGCGCAGCACAGGCATCCGTTCCCGAGCGACACGGTGGAGTCCCCGAGCGCTCCGGCCACCGCCATCGCATCGATCTCGATCGCCCCGAAATCGTTGACGACGGCGCCGATGCGACTGCCTCCGCTGTGGTGCAGGAGGTGGTTGAGGAGAGTGGTCTTGCCTGCGCCGAGGAATCCGGCGAGGACGATGACGGGAACCTGCGGGTCACCGAGCGGGGGCCGTCCGTCCGACGCGGACGGGACCTGCTGCGGGCTGGGCTGGCTCAACGGGCGACCTCTTTCACACCGACGCGTGCACCGGCTCGTGGACCGGTTCTTCGACGAGGGCGGCTCGTGGACCGGCGCTCGTACGGGGAATGGCTGTCGTCCCAGGATACGAGCGGGAGGAATCGCCCCGAAGTGAACGATTGTTAGCGGCGCTCGCGGGGCACACGTTGGGCATGGCGCCGGGACGCGCAACCCTCACTTCCCTCCGTGCGCCTCCTCTCCGCCTCCCCGCCGATCAGAGCCGCTCGGCAAGACTGGGAGGCGGCAAGCGCGCCGCCCACCGGTCACCGGTCCGCTCCCTGTCGCCCCGCAACCGACGGCCGGCGGAACGGTCGCCTGATTCGGGGGTTGACATGGCCACACAGAACTCCGCGGTTCGGAGGTTCGGCTCAGATGCCTGGGCCCGGCTCACCGCCGCGGCCGGTGCCGTCACGGAACGAAGGACGAGGCCGCGCAGGCGGGCCGTGCTCACCGAGCAGCACCGACTCCACTTCGATCTGCTGTGCAAGGCCATGGACGATCCCGCTCTCGCCGCGGTCCTCAACACGTACGAGACGGAGATCACCGACGAGGAGCAGCGGCAGTACCTCTTCGCGAACGCCCTGTACATCAATGCCCTGTACTTCCACCGGATCGGGGCCCTGACGCGGGCGGAACTCCACGGCCACTTCCGCATCATGTGCCAGAACCAGATCTTCCGGGCGTACTGGGCCGCGACGGAGCACCACCGCAAGAGTCTGGCCGACTCCTCCGAGGAAGCCGAACTGGGCCGGATGATGGAGAGCCTGATCCAGGATCAGACCGATTCCGACACCGACGAATGGTGGGTGGTCGGCGAACCCGATGAGGGACCTCAGTAGCTCCCGGCGTGGTCGGCGGAGTTGCGCGGCTTCACTCCACGGCTCGTGACGGCTTCGCGCACCATTCGCGCCCCACAGACGACGGAACCGGCCGACTTGTCGCCTGCCCGGCCCGCGGGCACTCCGGCGAACACCCCTGCGCCCGGGGACACTTCCGGCTCCGCCGAACATCTCCGCCCGGAGTCGGCCATGCTCCGAGGACCCCGGAGGTCGGAGGCACCCACCACTCCGAGCCCGAAGGACGGACACCACCCGTGGAGATCACGGCCCCTGCGATGGCGCTCGCGACCGCCGTCCCGCTTCCCGTCCTGACAGCCGTACCGGTCGCCTGCCTGAGCCCCAACGCCGCCCGTCGGGGGACCCGTACCGCGTTCCGGCGCGCATGCGCGGCACGGTGGAGAAGGTGTTCCGACGCCGGACATAGCAGCGGAGACCGGGACACATCCGACGGAATTCACTCCCCTGCTTGTGATGGCTTTGCACACCAGGGGCAATCGGACGCGCTAGGTTATCGTCTGCCCGCTGCGCGGGCACTCCGACGAACACCCCGCGCTCGGAGGCACTTTTCGGCTCCGACGAACATCTCCGCCCGGAGTCGGCCATGCTCCGAGGACCCCAGAGCTCGGAGGCACCCATCAGTCCGAGCCACAAGATTGGTACCACCCCGTGAAAATCGTGCGACGTGTCGGAGCTACGCCACGCGAGCGCGGCAGCGCCACTGGTCAGTCGTGCCCCGACATCTTCGAGCTCAGTGACGGCAGTTTCGCCGTCATCGGGCGCGAGGCCACCCTGGAACTCGACCCCGAGCTCCCGCCCGACGCCGCACGAGCCGACTACGAGCGGATCGTCATCATCACGCGCGACACCCTGGTCCGCGCGAAGAAGGACATCCCCGACGTCTGACCTCGTCACCGTCAGGAGCTGACCGCGGGTGATCCGCGGTCAGGATCCACCCCCTGCGGCCACGACGCCAGGCCCGGCATCCCCCGGATGCCGGGCCCTTCATGTGCCGCGGACACACACCGCCCGTCAGCGAGCCGCAGGCACCTCGGCCCGCGGCGCCGGCGCCGGAGGGACGGGCATCGGCGGCACCGGCCCCACGTACCGCGCGGACGGACGGATGATCTTCGAATCCCGCGCCTGTTCCAGGATGTTGGCGCTCCAGCCGACGACCCGGGCCGCCGCGAAGGTGGGGGTGAACATCTCGCGCGGGAGGCCGCACAGTTCCATGACCACACCGGCGTAGAACTCGACGTTGGTGTGGAGTTCGCGGCCCGGCTTGAGTTCGGCCAGGATCGCCTCCACCCGGCGCTCGACCTCGACGGCGAAGCCGACCAGGGAGCCGCCGAACCCTTGGGCGATGTCGCGGAGCATCCGGGAGCGCGGGTCCTCGGTGCGGTACACGGCGTGACCGAAGCCCATGATGCGCTCACCCGCGAGGACCCGTGCGCGGATCCACGGGTCGATGCGGTCGGCGGTGCCGATCGCGTCGAGCGTGTCCAGGGCACGGCTCGGCGCGCCACCGTGCAGCGGCCCCGACAGCGCCCCCACGGCGCCCACCAGACAGGCCGCCACGTCCGCACCCGTCGACGCGATCACCCGCGCCGTGAACGTCGACGCGTTGAATCCGTGGTCAATGGTGGAGATCAAGTACTGCTCGACCGCCCGCGCCCGCGCCGCGTCCGGCTCCGCACCCGTGAGCATGTACAGGTAGTTCGCCGCGTACGGGAGGTCCTCGCGCGGCTCCACCGGCTCCAGGCCCCGCCCGAGCCGGTACAGCGCGGTGAGCAGCGTCGGCACGGCCGCGCACGCGGCGAGCGTGTCCGCCTGGCGCCGGTCCGCGTCGGTGTCGTAGAGCGGCCGGAATCCCGACGCCGCCCCGAGCAGCGACAACGCGGTCCGCAAGCCCGCGAGCGGTCCGGCGGGGCCGGTCGCCGCGGCGATCGCGGGCAGCGCCGCGCGCACCTCGTCCGGGAGCCGGCGCAGCGCCGCGGTCCGCGCGGCGAAGGCGGCGCCATGGGCCGCGTCCGGCAGTTCACCGTGGACCAGAAGATGCCAGACGTCCTCGAACCCGCGGGTCCGCGCGAGTTCGACGGCCGAGTACTGGCGGTAGTGGTAGAAGCCCTCCATGCCTCTGACGTCACCCAGTGCGGTCTCGGTGACGACGACGCCCGCGAGTCCTCGCGGTATGGCGGCAGGGGCGGGGGTTGTGGGGGTTGTCGCGGTGGTGGGGGCTGTCGCGCTGATGCTGGCGGTGGCGGTGGCGGCCCGGTTGTTCGGCATGCGTTCCTCCCTGAACTTGATTCGACTGTCCATGCTTGACTGGATCTCTGTCAATATTGATTGGATCAATATGTCGATCCACGGATACGGTGTCACCCATGAGGGATCAGGAACCGGGAACGCAGGCGCGCGCGGGCCGGCGGCTCAGCACCAGGGAGACCGCCGACCTGCTCGGCGTGAAGGCCGAGACCGTGTACGCGTACGTGAGCCGCGGTCAGCTCAGCAGCCGACGGAACCCCGCCGGCCGGGGCAGCACCTTCGACGCCGAGGAGGTGGAGGCGCTCGCCGGACGCAACAGGCGTGATTCCAGCGGGAGTCCGAGCGCGGGCGGCGAGCTGTCCGTCCGCACCCGCATCACCTTGATCGACGAGAACCGGTACTACTATCGCGGAGTCGACGCGACGGAACTGGCCGCACACCACTCCTACGAAGAGATCGCCGAGTGGCTGTGGACCGGACGACTGCGCCCCGGCATCACGTTCACCGCTCCGGACGCCACCGTCGCCGCCGCCCGCCGGGCCGTCGACGCGCTGCCCGACCACAGCGGCCCGACGGACCGGCTGCGCGTCGCCGCGATCGCCGCCTCGGCCGCCGACCCGCTGCGCTTCGACCTGTCGGAGAGCGCCGTCCTCGGCAGCGCGCGCACCCTCATCCCCACCCTCGTCGCCGCTCTCCCGCCGAAGCGGCACGACCACCGCGACGAGGGCCCCCTGGCCCACCGTCTGTGGCCGCGCCTCACCGGCCGGACACCTGACGGTGCGTCATTGCGGGTCCTGGACAAGGCACTCGGTCTGCTCGTCGACCACGACCTGGCCGCCTCGACGCTCGCGGTAAGGGTCGCCGCGTCGGCTCGGGCACACCCGTACGCCGCCGTCTCCGCGGGCCTGGGCGTCCTCGAAGGGCCCCTGCACGGCGCCGCCGGCGGCCTGGCCCACCGGATGCTCCTCGACGTACTGGACCAGGGCACCGCGGCGCCGGTCGTCGCCGACGAACTGCGCGCCGGACGTCGCGTCCCCGGTCTCGGCCACCGTCTCTACCCCGGAGAGGACCCACGCGCGCGTGCCCTGTTCGCCCTCCTGGAGGAGGTACCCGGCGCCGAACCGGCCCTGGCGGCGGCGCGGGACATCGTGACCACCACCGCCCGCCACACCCCGCTGCACGCCAACGTCGATCTCGCGCTGGCCGTGTTCACGGTCTCCTCCGGCATGTCCGCCTCCGCCGCGGAGACGGTCTTCGCCGTCGCCCGCACGGCGGGGTGGATCGCCCACACCTTGGAGGAGTACGGGGAACGGCCGCTGCGCATGCGTCCGAGCGGCCAGTACGTGGGAGCGCGGCCACCACAGCCGCTCCCCGAGTGCGCCCCCTGAAGCCTCTCCACGCGCTGAATGCGCCGAGAGTGCGCCCCCGTCCGCACGGCCGGGGGTCACCCTGGCCCTAGGTCGGAAGTCGCCCTGGCCGAAGTCAGGTTAGGCTCACCTCTGTGAGTACGTGCACGACCGCGTCCCGCGACTTCGACGAACCGCTCGCGGGGACCGCGGCGACCGCGGCGACATGGCTGCTGCTCGAGCAGCCCGGACCCTGGGGTGCCAAGGCGCTCACGTCGAGCCACCTGGACCCCGAGCTCGGGCGTGCCCTCGAAGCGGCCGCCGAGGGCACCGGCGTGCGGATCGCGCTCATCCGGCGCCCCGGACGGCACGCGGACCGCGGTGCATCCGCCGAGCGCCAGGTGTACGCGGCCCACACCACTCCCGGACACACATGGCTGCACAGCGCCACGACCCGCACACCCGCGCAACTGCTCGACCTGGACTTCGCCGCGCTCGGTACCGGTGACGCGCGCACCTTCGACACGGTGCTGCGAGGCCGTCCGCACCGGGGCGACCCGCTCGCGCTCGTCTGCACCAACGGCAAGCGTGACCGTTGCTGCGCCCTCCTGGGCCGGCCTCTCGCCGCCGAACTCGCGGCCTCGGGGCTGGAGGGCGTGTGGGAGGTCACCCATCTGGGTGGTCACCGTTTCTCACCCACGCTGCTCGTCCTGCCGTACGGCTACGCGTACGGACGGACCGCGGCACACTCCGTCAAGGAGATCCTCCAGGGCGTGCGGGAGGGGCGCATCGTCACCGAGGGCTGCCGGGGCGGGTCCGCCTGGGAGCGGCCGGGACAGGCGGCGGAGCTGGCCGTGCGCACGGCCACCGGGGAGCACGCGGCGGACGCCTTCCGGGTCCTGCGCACCCACGGGACGGCACCGCGCTGGGAGGTGACCGTCGCCCACACCGACGGTCGCGTGTGGCGTGTGGTCGTCGCGCAGGGCGCCTCGCTGCCGCCTCGCCCCGAGAGCTGCGGCTCGGCGCTCGGTTCCCCGGCCCGCATGGACGTGGTGGCCGTGCGGGAGCTGCCCCGGACGCCGATCCCGATCGCCTGCTGACCACGGCCCACCAGCGCCGGGCCACACACCTCCGCACCCGGGCTCCACCCACCACCGATCGCCACACGGCACACGGCACACGCCCCTTGTGGCACCCGCTGGGCCCCGCCCGGACCCGGCCCCCGTAACCGCCTCCCGCACGAAGCTCGGGAGATCCGCGCCACACCCCCTACGGTGGAGAACGCCCTCCCCCGTACGGTCATGGGCATGAGCTCCACTCCCCGCGCACGACGCCTGCGCCTCCGTCTGCCGCGGCGGATGTTCTCGCAGGTGCTGCTGATGCAGGTGGCGATCGCCGCCGGAGTCGCCGTCCTCGCCACCGGGCTGTTCCTCGCCCCGCTCAGCGCGCAGCTCGACGACCAGGCCATGCGCCGCGCGCTCGCGATCGCGCAGACCACGGCGGCCCAGCCGCGCATCGCCGAGGACCTGCAGACGTCGCTGCCGTCCGTGAACGGGCCCGTACAGGCTGCCGCCGAGCGGATCCGCCGGGCCAGCGAGGCCGAGTACGTGGTGGTGATGAACACGAACGGCGTGCGCTGGTCGCACAAGGACGTCACGCAGATCGGCCAGGTCGTCTCCACCGACCCCCGCCGGGCCCTCGCCGGCAAGGACGTCATGCAGATCGACAGCGGCACACTGGGGCGCTCGGCGCGCGGCAAGGTGCCGCTGCGCCTCCATGGACACATCGTCGGCGCGGTCTCGGTCGGCATCAAGTACGACAGTGTGCGCAACCGGCTGATCCACGCCATCCCGGGCCTCTTCGCCTACGCGGGCGGAGCCCTGGCCGTCGGTGCGTTCGCCGCGTATCTGCTCTCCCGCCGGGTCCAGCGGCAGACCCGTGACCTGGCCTTCTCCGACATCTCGGCGCTGCTCGCGGAACGTGAGGCGATGTTGCACAGCATCCGGGAGGGAGTCGTCGCCCTCGACCGGACCGGCCGGGTACGCCTCCTCAACGACGAGGCCCAGCGGCTGCTCGGACTCGACGCGGCGGCCATCGGCGGGCCGCTCGACGACGTGCTCGGCCCCGGCCGCACCACAGACGTGCTGGCCGGACGGGTCACCGGCACGGATCTGCTGACCGTGCGCGGTCAGCGCGTCCTGGTCGCCAACCGGATGCCGACCGACGACGGCGGCGCCGTGGCGACCCTGCGCGACCGCACCGAACTGGAGCAGCTCAGCCGTGAACTCGACGCCACGCACGGACTGATCGACGCTCTGCGGGCCCAGGACCACGAGCACGCCAACCGGCTGCACACGCTTCTGGGACTGCTCGAACTGGAGATGTACGACGACGCCGTGGAGTTCGTCGGCGAGGTGGTCGGCGACCATCGGATCACCGCGGAACAGGTCACCGAGAAGGTCCACGATCCGCTGCTCGCGGCCCTGTTGGTCGGGAAGGCCACCGTCGCGGCCGAGCGCGGAGTGGCTCTGTGGATCTCGGACGGGACGCTGCTGCCCGACCGGCTGCTCGACCCGCGCGGACTGGTCACCGTCGTCGGGAACCTCGTCGACAACGCGCTCGACGCCGTGGCCGGTACGCCGCACGCGCGCGTGGAGGTCGAATTGCGGGTCCAGGGGCGTACGGCCGTACTGCGCGTGCGGGACACCGGGCCGGGCATCCCGGCGGAGCGGCGGGAGCTGATCTTCACGGACGGGTGGTCCACCAAGAAGCCTCCGGCGCACGGCAAGCGCGGGATCGGTCTCTCCCTGGTGAGACGGTTCGCCGAGCGGCAGGGCGGCAGCGCGGAGGTGGCCGAGGCGAGCGGCGGGGGCGCGGAGTTCACGGTCGTCCTGCCGGAGGCGCTCACGGAGGCGGACCTGGCGGCGGAACCCAGCCCTCTTACGGCCACCGGGGCGGGATCGCGGTGATCGAGGTACTGGTCGTGGACGACGACCCCCGGGTCGCCCGGGTCAACGCCGCCTACGTCACGAAGGTGCCCGGGTTCCGGGTCGCGGGAGAAGCGCACAGCGCGACGGAGGCGATCCGGCTCATGGAGACACTGCCGGACCTGGACCTGGTTCTCCTGGACCACTACCTCCCCGACGAGACAGGCCTCACGGTCGTCCGGGAGATACGGCGGCGCGGTCACCAGACCGACGTCATCATGGTGACGGCCGCACGCGACATCTCGACCGTGCGGGCGGCCATGCGGCTGGGCGCGCTGCAGTACCTGGTCAAGCCGTTCGCCTTCGCGGGCCTGCGCGCCAAACTGGAGGCGTACGCGGCTCTGCGCCGTACCCTCGACGGCGGCGGAGAGGCCGAACAGGCCCAGGTGGACCGCATCTTCGGCGCCTTTTCGACGACTGCCGGGCCGACCCCGCCCATGGGGCACTCCCCCACGACGGCCGAGCTCGTGCGCCGTGCCCTGGTGAACGCCGGAGAGCCGCTGTCGGCCCAGGAGATCGCCGAGGAGACCGGACTGAGCCGACAGACCGCCCAGCGCTATCTGAAGATCCTGGAGCGCACGGGACGGGTCCGGCTGACCCTCAGGTACGGCGACGCGGGCCGCCCGGAGCATCGGTACGTCTGGGCGACCCGCGGGTGAGGCCACGGCTCAGGAGGCAGGGGCCGGAGTTTCGAACAGTCCACCGTGTACGGCTGCCGGGGAAGCACAGCCGTACGCGGTGGACCGTTCGGGCCGTTCAGCCGGCGGCCTTCTTCACGAACTCCGTGGTGAAGGTCCTGCCGAGGTCCACCTTGGCGTTCTTGATGTTGGGGTTGAACGCCTTGAGCACCTTCTCGACGGTCTCGGGGCCACCCTCGGGCATCACCCCGTCCTTGGTGAACATCGGCAACGTGCTCTCGATGGCGGTGGCGTAGAGCGCCTTGTCGCCCTGTGAGTAGTCGGCGGGCATCTTGGCGGCGATCTCGGACGCGCTGTGCGTGGCCATCCACGCGAGAGTCTTCACGAAGGCGTTGGCCAGCTTCTGGACCGTCTCCTTGTGACCGTTCACCCAATCCGTCTGCATGTAGAGGCTGGACGAGGGATACGGGCCGCCGAACGCCTCCGCCGAACCCTTCGGTGTGCGCATGTCGATGAGCACCTTGCCCAGGCCCTTCTTCAGGACCGTGGCGACGGTCGGGTCCGTCGTCATACCGCCGTCGATCGCGCCCTTCTGGAGCGCGGAGATGAAGGTCGGTCCGGCGCCGACGGCGACCGGCGAGAAGTCGCTGACCCTCACCCCGTTCTTGACCGCCAGGTACTTGGTGAGGAAGTCGGTGGAGGAGCCGAGCCCGGTGATGCCGAGCTTCTTGCCCTTGAAGTCCTTGGGCGACGTGATGTCGCCCGCGCGCTGGGCGGAGACGAGTTCCACCTCACCGGGCGCGTGCGAGAACTGCACGACGGACTCCACGGACTTGCCCTTGGTCTGCAGGTCGAGCGTGTGGTCGTAGAAGCCGACGGCCCCCTGCACCTGGCCGGAGACGAGCGCGGTCTCCGCCTGCACACCGGCCGGCTCACTGAGGAGTTCGACGTCCAGGCCCTGATCGTTGAAGTAGCCGAGCCGCTGGGTGAGCATCGCCGGCAGGTAGATGACCTTGTCGAGGCCGCCCACCATGATCTTGACGTGTTCGCCCTTGCCACCGCCTCCGTCGCTGCCGCTGCCGGCGGTGGAGGCCGCGTCGTTGGCACAGGCGGTGAGCGAGGAGAGGGCGAGCAGACCGGCGGCTGCCAGCGCGGAGTATCTGGCGGTCTTGCGCATGATGGGGTCACGTCCTTGTGAGAGGGCGGTGCGGGCAGAACAGGCGCCCTGAAGGGGGCGCTGAACCGGGAACGGGCTTCCTGAAGAAGGGCGCTGTAGAGGGGCGTTGAGCCGGGAACGGTGTTGTGCGGAGGGGCGCCGGGAGGGCCACAGGGGTTTCCTGGCGTGGAGTCGGGCGCCGAGCCCGCCCTCCTGCCGGCGACCTCGACCGGGCGGGCACGACCGGCGGCCCGGAAAGCCGGGCTCCGGGTCGGTCAGCTCTCGGAGTCCGACGGCTTCCAGCGGAAGATGCGGCGCTCGGCGAAGGTGAGCAGTCCCTCGGCCAACAGCGCGACCACGGCGAGGATGACCATCGCGGCGTACACACCGGCCGCGTTGAAGGTGCCTTGCGACTGTGCGACGAGCAGGCCGATGCCCTTGGTGGCGCCGATGTACTCCCCGACGATCGCACCGATGAGGGCGAAGCCGAAGCTGACGTGGAGGCTGGTGAAGATCCATGAGGTGGCGGACGGGATGACGACCTGAAGCGTCACCCGTCGGTCGCTCGCGCCGAGGATCCGGGCGTTGGCGACGAGGTTGCGGTCGACCTCGCGGGCGCCCTGGAACGCGTTGAAGAAGACCGGGAAGAACACCAGGACCACCGCGGAGGCGACCTTGGAGGCGGGGCCGAGCCCGAACCAGATCACGAAGATCGGGGCCAGCACGATCCGCGGTATGGAGTTGAGCACCTTGATGTATGGACCAAGGACATCGGCGAGGAAGGTGACGCGTCCCAGCGCGATACCGAAGACCACACCGGACACCACGCCGATGACCCAGCCGAGCAGCGCCTCGTGGAGCGTGAACCAGATCTGCTCGCCGAGCGAACCGAGTGCGGTCCCGTGGGCGGCCCAGGTGTAGATCTGGTCCCAGATCTTCGACGGCATGGAGAAGTTGAACGGGTCGATGATCTCGGCCCGTGCGAACACCTCCCACAGACCGAGCACGGCGACCAGAAGCACCGCGCGGACCGCGGCCACGGTCATCCGGCGTCGGCGGGCGGCTCGGGCCCGTGAGTGGGCGCGTCCCGGCTTGACGGGTTCACGGTCGGCCGGCGCGACGACGGCCTCGGGCATGACGTCAGGCGACATCGGCCGCACCCCTCTCACGCGTGATGCGGACCTCTTCGCCGAGCGACTGCCAGATCTCCCGGTAGATCTCGATGAACCGCGGCTCCAGACGTACGGCTTCGACCTTGCGGGGCCGCGGCAGATCGATGTCGAAGATCTGCTTCACGGTGGCCGGGCCCGCCGTCATCACGACGACCTTGTCGGCGAGCGCGATGGACTCCTCCAGGTCGTGGGTGACGAAGACGACCGAGGCGCCCGTGCCCTCCCACAGCTCCAGCAGTTCGTCCGACATCAGGGCCCTGGTCTGCACGTCGAGCGCCGAGAAGGGCTCGTCCATCAGCAGGATCTCGGGGTCGTTGACGAAGGTCGCGGCGAGCGCGACACGCTTGCGCTGACCGCCGGAGAGCTGGTGCGGGTAGCGGTCCTCGAAGGCCGCGAGCCCGACCCTGGCCAGCCATTCGCGGGCCCGCTTCTTCGCCTCCGCCTTGGGTACCCCACGAAACCGTGGGCCCGCCATGACGTTCGACAGGACCGTACGCCACGGGAAGGTGGCGTCCTGCTGGAAGACGAAGCCGACCTTGTCACCGACGCCCTCGACCGGCGCACCCGCCACCAGGACCTCGCCCTCGGTGGGCTCCTCGAGGCCGCTCACCAGGGTCAGCGTGGTCGACTTCCCACAGCCCGTGGGGCCGACGACGGCGACGAACTCGCCACGGCCGATCGTCAGGTCCAGTTCCCTGACTGCCGTGTGCAGCCCGCCTGACGGGGTCTTGAAGATCTTGCTCGCGCCCCGTAGCTCTATGGCGGGGCTGGTGTCTGCGCTCATGGGCCGGGACGGTAGATGTGGCGCGGGCCACAGCATCAGTCTTCTGGGCGCAAGGCATTCTTCTGCTTGCAAGAGTCTGTTGTGCTCATTTTGCTCGCGCTACAACGGCGGAGCCGAAACACGGGCTTAACGCTCGCCAGGCCTTGAGAGAAAGAGGCCCGATGATTGACGTCCTGGTCGTGGACGACGACTTCCGCGTCGCTGAGATAAACGCGAAGTACGTGGGTAAGGTTCCCGGATTCCGGGTGGCCGCCCGCGCGCACAGCGCTGCCCAGGCCCTGGCCGCCGTGGAGCGCGCGCCCGTCGACCTGGTCCTGCTCGACCACTATCTGCCCGACCGGACAGGCCTCGAACTCGTCCACCACATGCGCGAACGGGGTCACGGCACCGACGTCATAATGATCACCGCGGCGAGCGACGTGGCGACCGTGCGGGCCGCGATGCGGCTGGGCGCCCTGCACTATCTGGTCAAACCGTTCACCTTCGCCGCACTGCGCACCCGCCTCGACTCGTACGCCGCCCTGCGGCGCACCGTCGACCGGGTGGGTGGGCGCGGCGTCGCGGGTCAGGAGCAGGTCGACCGGATCTTCGGCGCCCTGCGCACCGCGCCCACACCGGCGTCGCCGGGGCTGCCCAGAGGCCACTCCGAGCCCACCACCGATCTGATCTGCGGTGTGCTGCACCGTGCGAACCAACCGCTGTCCGCCCACGAGGTGGCCGCCGAGACGGGCCTCAGCCGCTCCACCGCCCAGCGGTACCTGCGCCACCTCGAACAGGCGGGGCGCTTGCGCCTTTCCCTCAAGTACGGCGACACCGGACGCCCCGAGCATCGGTACGCGTGGGTGGCGCCCTGAGGGCTGTCCCGATCCGCGGTCGCCCGCACGCGCCCCTGACGCGCGCGTCGGAGTCTCCGCAGGCAGGAACCGGCGGCGGAGGAATACGCCGCTGGAGGCGTGCGGCGCCGCAGGCCTCTGTCACGGAAGTCCTGGGGGCCGCTCGCCCCGCCACGGTTCACGTCGCCCGGGGTGGGCGCGGGACGCGAGGTGCCCTCAGACCGCCCCGGCACCCGTCAGCGACCGCACCTCGGTCTCCGCGTATTTGGCCTCGTCCGGCGGCTCCACCGAGGTGACCGTCCCCAGCCAGCCCGCCAGGAAGCCGAGCGGGATCGACACCAGGCCGGGATTCTGGAGCGGGAAGTACTGGAAGTCGACGCCCGGGAACAGGGAGTCGGGGCTGCCCGACACCACCGGCGACAGCAGCACGAGCACCAACGCGGGCACCAGCCCGCCGTATACGGCCCACACCGCGCCACGGGTCGTGAAACTCCGCCAGAACAACGAGTACAGCAGCACCGGCAGGTTCGCGGACGCGGCGACGGCGAAGGCGAGGCCCACCAGGAACGCCACGTTCAGGTCGCGGGCCACCAGCCCGAGCCCGATCGCGACGACTCCGATGCCCACCGCCGCCGCACGCGCCACCGCGACCTCGCTGCGTACCTTCGCGTGCGGGCGTCGCAGTGAGGCGTACAGGTCGTGGGCCACGGACGCCGAGGACGCCAGCGTGATGCCGGCGACGACCGCGAGGATCGTGGCGAAGGCGATGGCCGCGACGACCGCGAACAGCACCGTTCCGCCTGTCGAATCGGGGCCGCCGCCCAGGTCGAGCGCGAGCAGCGGAACGGCCGTGTTGCCCGCCGCGTTCGACTCCCTCACCGCCCCCGGTCCGACGACCGCAGCCGCTCCGAAGCCCAGCACGATCGTCATCAGGTAGAAGCCCCCGATGAGTCCGATCGCCCAGACCACCGAGCGCCGTGCGGCTCGCGCGGTCGGCACGGTGTAGAAGCGCGACAGGATGTGCGGCAGACCGGCCGTGCCGAGCACCAGCGCGAGACCCAGGCTGATGAAGTCGAGACGCGCCGTCCAGTCCCCGCCGTACTTCAGGCCGGGCACGAGGAACGCGTCGCCGTGCCCGCTGCGTGCGGCGGCCGAAAGCAGCAACTGGTTGAAGTCCCCGTGGAAGCGCACCAGGACGAGCACGGTCAGCGCGACGGCGCCGCCCATCAGCAGGACCGCCTTGACGATCTGGATCCACGTGGTGGCCCGCATCCCGCCCAGCGACACATAGATCACCATGAGCGCGCCGACGCCGATCACCGTCCAGTTCCGCGCCGCGTCACTCGTGCCTCCCAGCAGCAGCGCGACCAGACTGCCCGCGCCCACCATCTGCGCCACCAGATACAGGACGGAGACCGTCACCGAGGCCGTTCCCGCCGCGATCCGCACGGGTCGCTCGCTCATCCGCGCCGCGACGACGTCGGCGAGGGTGAACCGCCCGCAGTTGCGCACCAGTTCGGCGACGAGGAACAGAACGACGAGCCAGGCGACGAAGAATCCCACGACATACAGCAGTC
This sequence comes from Streptomyces sp. NPDC057950, assembly GCF_042887295.1. NCBI lineage: Bacteria > Bacillati > Actinomycetota > Actinomycetes > Kitasatosporales > Streptomycetaceae > Streptomyces > Streptomyces sp. NPDC057950. Next base: position 3,616 of record NZ_JBHVPP010000034.1, on the reverse strand, counting down.
CGTCGTAGCCGTAGAGCGCGATGAGCCCCGTGACCCCGAGGAAGGACGCCGCCGACATATAGTCACCAGAAATGGCAAAACCATTCTCCATTGATGAGAACAGTCGCCCTCCGGCGTAGAACTCCTCGGCCGAACCGTGTCGGTTGCGGCTCACCCATGTGGTGATCGCCAGAGTCACCGCCACGAATGCGCTGAACAGCAGCAGCGCCAGCGTCTGATGGTTGCCGGTCACCGCTCGGACCCTGTGACGTTTCGCGTCAACTCCTGTGTGTCCCATCGGAGTTCGAGTGCCGATCGGTCCCGGCGCAGCCGCGCGTGCCGCGCGTACGCCCAGGTGAGCACGAACGTGGTGAGGAACTGCCCGAGCCCCGCCACCATTCCCACGTTGACCGCGCCCGCGACCGACCTGGCCATGAACCCGGGTGCCGCCGTCGCGGTCACCACGTAGCCGACGTACCAGGTGAAAAACACGGCGAAGGCCGGGATCACGAACCTCCGGTACCGCCCACGCACCTCCTGGAAGGCCGCGCTGCGCTGCACCTTCAGATAAACCTCGGCCGTGCCGCCCAAGCGGCCTCCCTGCCCCTGGCGCGCGGGCGGGACGACGGGCGCGGGCGCCCCCGTGCCATCCAACTCGCCCCAGCCGGAGGCGAGCGCGTCATACCAGGGGTCGTCGAACCGGACCTCCCCCGTATCGCGGCCGTCGTGCTTCTCCACCGAACTCTCCTTGTCCGCGACCCGTTTCGGCCGCGTACCCAAGGATGTACAGATCGGGAAGATCCCGGACTCTTCTACCCACCCGCTTCACCCCATCAGGTGACTCAATTCACCGGTGGCCGGACGAGACCTTTCCCATAGGCATAACGCACCGCCTGAGCACGGTCCTTGAGTCCCGTCTTGGCGAAGAGATTGTTGATGTGCGTCTTCACCGTGGCGGTGGACACATGCAACTTGCGGGCGATCTCCTGGTTGGTGAGCCCCTCGGCGATCAGCAGCAGCACCTCGGTCTCGCGCGCGGTGAGCCCGTCGGGCGGCGCCACGGGCGCGGCCGACGGCGGTTCCGGCTGTGACAGCCGCTCCAGCAAGCGTCGTTGCACACTCGGTGAGAGTCCCGCGTTCCCGGACAGCACGCTCTCCACGGCGCGCACGATCTCGTCACCGCCCGCGTCCTTGGTGAGATATCCGCGGGCCCCGGCCCTGAGCGCCGGAAACAGCGACTCGTCGTCCGCGTACGTGGTGAGCACGACCACCTGCGTCCCGGGATGCTCGGCGCGGATGCGCCGGGTCGCCTCCACCCCGTCGCAGCGAGGCATGCGCAGGTCCATCAGCACGACGTCCGGGGCGAGTTCGGCGACGAGTGCCACGGCCTCCTCCCCGTCCCCGGCCGCACCCACCACCTCGATCCCCGGCAGCAGGCCCAGCAGCATCACGATGCCCTCGCGCACCACCGTCTGGTCGTCGGCCACCACGACCCGAGCCGCCCTTCGGGTCTCCTCCGCCGTCATACGGGCACCTTCAGCGTGACCACGAAGCCCTCCTCGTCCGGCCCGGCCTCCAACGAGCCGCCCAACAGTTCGGCACGCTCCCGCATGCCCAGCAGACCGTACCCGGCGCCGGCGGCGCCGAGCTCCCCCGGCGCTCCCCCGGAGTCCCGTACGGCCAGCGTCACTTCGTGTTCGCCGTATTCCAGCCGGACGTGGACCTTGGCGCCCGGCGCGTGCTTGCGGACGTTCGTCAGGGCCTCCTGCGCCACCCTGCGCACCGCCTGCGATGCCTCGGCCGGCAGCGGCTGGCGTTCACCTGTGACGGTGACGTCCGCCCCGTCGGACGTGGCGACCAGTTCACCCAGGAATTCCTCCACCGGGGACATCTCGCCCCGTAGCGCGGAGAGCGCCTGCCGGGTCTCGGCGAGCCCTTCCCTGGCCATCCCGCGCGCCGCCACGACGCGCTCGAGGATCGTCGCCCGGTCGGCGCCTCGCTCGATCAGCAGCCGGGCGGCCTCGAGGTGCACCATCTGCGCCGAGAGGCTGTGCGCCAGGACGTCGTGGATCTCCCGTGCGATCCTTGCGCGCTCCGCGAGCGCCGCCGACTCGGCCTCGGCCGCGCGTGCCGCGCGCTCCTGGGCGAGGAGGCGCTGGGCACTGCCCCGCGCTTCCGCGTCGAGACGCAGTACGTATCCCGCCAGGACCAGCCCCACGGCGGTGGCCACCGTGGTCAGCCAGATGTCGTTGTTGACCGCCGCGTAGGCGCTCAGCGCCACCGTGGTGACGGGCAGTGCCGCCGCCAGGGGCAGTCTCTCGATGGCACTGATCCCGCACGCGCACCACAGCACGAGCGCCGGAATCCTGAATCCCGTGCTCGCCGCCACCGTCGCGATCGCTAGCAGCAGCGCGAGCAGCGCCACGGAGGGCAGCAGCCGGTGCTGGAGCGTGGTCTGCCAGAACGCCCAGGCGGCGACGCCGCAGACGATCACCCCCAGCGTCGCCGCGGCGGTGTCCCACCCGCTGAGGTCGCTGTTCGTGAAGGTCGTCCACAGGAGCACGCCGAGGGCGAAGAGCCGCGTCGTCCAGGCGAGCCCACGCCTGGCCTTGGTCACTCCCGCTCGGGAGAGCGCCTCGCGGGAGGGCCAGCGGGTCCAGGAATGCTCGGTCACACGTGCTCCTTCCACGCCGCCTGGGGCACGCCGCCACCGTACGCCGCGTCCCGCCCGACCGCCGGGCGCAGGGACTGCGACCGCCAGAGCAGGAGCCCGGAGCGGACCGACAGGGTGGCGGCGAGCGCGAGCAGCAGGGCGGAGCTGTCCTGACGCACGCCCAGCAGCGCGCCGACGCCGAAGAGCCCCAGCCGCAGGGCTATGCCCACGCCCCAGACGGCCGCGCCGGCCTTGGTGCTCCTGCTCCAGACCGTGCCGTCCGGCTCCGCCCACATCCGGGTGGTCCACGCCCAGGCGGCTCCGACGGCCAGCCCGATGAGGACCTCGGCCCCGATGAGCAGGATCGCCTCGGCCCGGTGATGGGCGTCGATGAGCCCCGGCTCACGCAGAGCGATCACTGCCAGCACGGCCGGCACGATCCACCAGCGCCTGTCCGTGCTCACCCTGCGCGTACGGAATTGGCGCGCGACGACCAGAACAACAACGGCGACGATCACCAAGGCGTTGACGAGCCCGGACATCGCGACCTCCATGGGCGAGGAAGAGCGGATACCGACAGCGAGCGCTGTCGACGCCTTCGACGCTACGGAAATCGCGAGGTCAGCAGATCGGAGCCCGGGTGGATCCGGGGTGGATCCACCCCGCCCCCAAGCCTCCACCCACGGGTGGAGCCCACGACACCCTCAGCCCACCCCGACCCCGACGAACCCCGCCCCACTCCCCCACGCCCCCGCACCCGGCGACGCACGCGAGGGGCGCGCCACCACCGCCCCGACCCACCACGTACCCGCACCCGACGACGCACGCGAGGGGCGCCGCCACCACCGCCCCGACCCCACCCGCACTCGCACCCGCACCCGCACCCGCACCCGCACCCGGCGACGCACGCGAGGGGCCGTGCCGGTACGTCGCAGCCCGTCGCTTACGCCCGGATCGAGCAACGGCTCCCTTACCCGGCCCACG
>NZ_JBHVPP010000033.1:0-97115 GCF_042887295.1 Streptomyces sp. NPDC057950 | reverse complement strand
GACCAGGACCTCGTAGAAGACGGCGCGTTTGAACCATTCGGGGTCGCGGTCCTTCGCCGGAGTGTCCTCGAAGGTGTCCGGTACGGGCTCGTTGATGATCATATGGTGGGTGACCCTCCGATGTGCGGTGAGGACGGTCGCAGGACGGTGAGAATGTGCGCGGGCCTGTGCCCAGGCTCCAGACGCACATAGTTGGCCCTGCCCCAGTGGTAGGTCTCGCCGGTGAGCTCGTCGCGCACCGGCACGGACTCGTGCCAGTCCAGGCCGAGTTGCGGCATGTCCAACGAGACCGTGGCCTCCTGGGTGTGGTGGGGGTCGAGGTTGACCACCATCACAACCGTGTTCGATCCGCGGGCGTCCGTGACGGACTTCGAGTAGGCGATCACCGCCTCCTTGTCCGTGTGGTGGAAGTGCAGGTCGCGCAGCTGCCGCAAGGCCGGGCTACGCCGTCTGATCGCGTTGAGCGCACCCAGCAACGGCGCGATGCTATGTCCGTCACGCTCCGCCGACTCCCAGTCACGCGGACGCAGTTGGTACTTCTCGGAGTTCAGGTATTCTTCGCTCCCCTTCCGCAGCGGGGTGCCCTCGCACAGCTCGAAACCGCTGTAGACACCCCAGGTCGGTGACAGCGTCGCGGCGAGCACCGCCCGCAGCTCGAAGGCCGGGCGCCCGCCGAGCTGGAGGAACTCGTGCAGGATGTCGGGGGTGTTGACGAAGAAGTTGGGCCGCATGGACGCGGCGGCCTCGCCCGACAGCTCGGTGAGATAGTCGGTGAGCTCCTGCTTGGTGTTGCGCCAGGTGAAGTACGTGTACGACTGCTGGAAGCCGATCGCCCCGAGCGTGCGCATCATCGCGGGCCGGGTGAACGCCTCGGCCAGGAAGATCACGTCCGGGTCGGTCCGGTTGACGTCCGCGATGACCTGCTCCCAGAAGACCACCGGTTTGGTGTGCGGGTTGTCCACGCGGAAGATCCGGACACCGTGGTCCATCCAGTACCGCAGCACCCGCAGCGTCTCCCGGACCAGCCCCGGCATGTCCGCGTCGAAGGCGATCGGGTAGATGTCCTGGTACTTCTTCGGCGGGTTCTCCGCGTACGCGATCGTGCCGTCGGCGCGGTGGTGGAACCACTCCGGATGTTTCTCCACCCAGGGGTGGTCGGGGGAGCACTGGAGCGCGAAGTCGAGGGCGATCTCCAGCCCCTCGCGCTCCGCCCGGCGCACGAACGCGTCGAAGTCGTCGATGGTGCCGAGAGCCGGGTGGATCGCGTCGTGCCCGCCCTCCGGTGAGCCGATCGCCCACGGCACGCCCACGTCGGCCGGACCGGCCGAGAGGGTGTTGTCGGGGCCCTTGCGGTACGTGGTGCCGATGGGATGGATCGGCGGCAGATAGACGACGTCGAAGCCCATCCGCGCGATGGCGGGCAGGCGTTCGGCGGCGGTGCGGAAGGTGCCGTGCACCGGCGGGTCCAGCCGGCCGCTCTCCGAACGCGGGAAGAACTCGTACCAGGAGCCGAACAGCGCCCGCTCGCGCTCCACGAGCAGGGGCAACGGCTCCGAGGACGTGACGAGTTCGCGCAGCGGGTGGCGGGCCAGCAGCCGGTCCACCTCGGGGGTACGGGCGGCGGCGAGGCGGGCCGCGGCCGGCCGGCCGGTGTCGCGCAGCGCGTCCACGGCGGCGAGCACGACGTCCTTTCCGTCCCGGCCCGCGGGCACACCGGCGGCCGCCCGTTCGTACAGCCGTGCGCCCTCCTCCAGCACCAGTTCCGTGTCGAGGCCGGCCGGGATCTTGATCCCCGCGTGGTGGCGCCAGGTGGAGACCGGATCGCTCCACGCCTCCACGGTGTACGTCCAGCGGCCCGTCCCGTCCGCGGCGACCCTGGCGCCCCAGCGGTCGGTGCCGGGGGCGAGTTCGCGCATCGGGGTCCAGGGGCCGGTGCGGCCCCGCGGGTCCGTCAGGACGACGTTCGCGGCGACCGCGTCGTGGCCCTCGCGGAAGACCGTGGCGGAGATCTCGAAGGCTTCGCCGACCACCGCCTTCGCGGGGCGGCGGCCCTGGAGGACGAGAGGACGTACGTCGAGGACGGGGATGCGTCCGACGCCGCCGCGCGGGTCGGCGGAGGGTTTCTCCGGGGCGCCGGGAGCGGCGTCGACCGCGGGTGGGGGGGAAGTGTCGGAGGTGGTCGTCGGGGGTGGCGACGTGTGGTGCGTGGCGGGCATGACCGCTCCTGTCCGCGTCAACGTGGGTGGGCGGATGAGGGTGTGGGGAGGTGGGGCCTGCGGGCTGTACCGCAGGAGCCTTCCCACCCTATTCGGGTGGGCAATCCGGCGCTTTGTTAACTCCTTACGCGTATGTCTGCGTGCAGGACCGGCCGCATCCCGAGCGGACGGGGCCGGTTCCCGCCCCCCGACGGGCCTTCAGGGGCCGCCGACGCGCAGTAGTTTGTCGGGCGAACCCGCCCCCGCGCCCGCGACCCTCCCGGACACCGCGCGCCGTACGAGTGCCCTGGCCACCTGGGCCGGTGTCGCCCGGCGGTGGCCGGCCAGATAGAGCGCCGCCGCGCCCGCGACGTGCGGACTCGCCATCGACGTACCGGAGAGGGTCGCGCTCGCGGTGTCGCCGCGGTACGACGCGGAGGTGATCGCCACGCCGGGTGCGAAGAGGTCCACCGAGGCGCCGTAGTCGGAGAATCCCGCCCGGGTGTCGGTCCGGTCGACGGCGCCGACGGTGAGCGCCTGCGCGACGCGGGCGGGGGAGTACAGATTGGCCGGTTGTCCGCCATTGCCCGCGGCGACCGCGTAGGTCACGCCGGAGGCGATGGAGTTGCGCACGGCCGCGTCCAGTTGGGCGTTGGCCTTCCCGCCCAGGCTCAGATTGGCGACCGCGGGCCGGTGCGCGTGCCGCGTGACCCAGTCGATACCCGCGATGACCTGCGCGGTGGTGCCGGAGCCGTCGTCGCCGAGCACCCGCACGGAGACGATCCGGGCCTTCTTGGCGACGCCGTACGCCGTCCCGGCGACGGTGGCCGCGACATGGGTGCCGTGCCCGTTGCCGTCGCCCGCGGTCCGGTCGTTCCCGACGAAGTCCCAGCCGTACCGGGCCCGCCCCCCGAAGTCCCTGTGCGTGATCCGGACGCCGGTGTCGATGACGTACACCGTCACGCCCGCGCCGGCCGGCGCGGGCGCCGCGTAACTCCTGTCGAGCGGCAGACCGGGCTGGTCGATCCGGTCCAGGCCCCAGGACGGCGGGTTCTTCTCGGCCCGGTCGAGCCGCACCCGGGTGTCCTGGACGACCGAGGCGACCCGGGGGTCGGCCGCGAGCCGGCGGGCCTGCCGTTCACCGGCCCGTACGGCGTATCCGTTGAGCGCGGTGCCGTACGTATGGCTGATTCTCGCCCCGTACTTCCGGGCGATGCCCTTTCCTTCGGGGGACGGAGCCCGGATGCCCCCCTCGAGCGTCACGATGTAGCTTCCGACGACGGAACCGGGGGCGCCGACGCCGACGGGCCGGCCCTGCGATGCGGCGTGCGCGGGCGGGGTGACGGCCGAGAGCACCGCGGCCGTCACGACCGCGAGCAGGCCCCCCGCCCCGTGCGGACGCCACTGTCTCGTCCGTGCCATGACGTGATTTCCCCTCCTCGACTCGGCGTGCGCGGACCGGTGCGGACCGCGGTCCGCCGCACGCCATCTGGCAGCCTCTCGTGCGGTGTGAAGTGCCACAAGGCCACCCATGAGTGCGGAATCGGCCATATCAGTCGTGGGGTGCGGGTGAAGATCACGGAGAGTTCGCGCCGACCCACCGTGATGGCCGGGGCCTTGTCAAGGGGACGTCCGGGGCCGGGCACCCCCGGCCCTCCGCACCGGAGTTCCCCCCGTGCGCCGTAGTTACGGAGGCACTCTCGCCGCTAACGTCGTGGATGACGAAGGGCGCACAAGGACGTGCGTCCCTCAGCCGCGTACGTCCTGCCGCTTACGTCCTTCGTGAAGGTGGAACTCGTGAAGGCAATCCGCAGATTCACCGTCCGGCCCGTACTGCCCGAGGCTCTCCACCCGCTGAGCGACCTGGCGCGCAATCTGCGCTGGTCCTGGCATGCCGAGACCCGCGACCTCTTCCAGTCCGTCGACCCCGAGCGCTGGGCCGTCTCGGACGGCGACCCCGTACGTCTGCTGGGCAGCGTGCCGCCCCGCCGGCTGGCGGAACTCGCCGAGGACCGCCGCTTCCTGCGCCGGCTCGCCGCGGTCGCCGACGACCTGCGCGACTACCTGACCGGCGAGCGCTGGTACCAGACCCAGTCGTCCGAACTCCCGGCAGCCATCGCCTACTTCTCACCCGAGTTCGGCATCACGGCCGCGCTCCCGCAGTACTCCGGGGGCCTCGGCATCCTCGCGGGCGACCACCTGAAGGCGGCCAGCGACCTCGGCGTACCCCTGATCGGGGTCGGACTCCTGTACCGGCACGGCTACTTCCGGCAGACCCTGTCCCGGGACGGCTGGCAGCAGGAGCACTATCCGCTCCTCGACCCGAACGAACTCCCGCTGGTACCGCTGCGCGAGATCGACGGCACTCCCGCCCAGGTGGCGCTTGCGCTCCCCGGCGGACGGGCCCTGCGGGCGCGGATCTGGCTGGCCCAGGTCGGCCGGGTGCCCCTGCTGATGCTCGACTCCGACGTGGAGGAGAACGACCTCGGCGAGCGGGGGGTCACCGACCGGCTGTACGGCGGCGGCAGCGAGCACCGGCTGCTCCAGGAGATGCTGCTGGGCATAGGCGGGGTGCGCGCGGTACGGACCTACTGTCGCCTCACCGGCCACGCGCAGCCAGAGGTGTTCCACACCAACGAGGGGCACGCCGGCTTTCTCGGACTGGAGCGGATCGCCGAACTCGCCGCGACCGGACTCGACTTCGACGCATCGCTCGAGGCGGTGCGGGCCGGAACGGTCTTCACCACCCACACCCCCGTCCCGGCCGGGATCGACCGCTTCGACCGTGAACTGGTCGCCCACCACTTCGGTTCCGACGCCGAACTCCCGGGCATCGACGTCGAGCGGATCCTCGGCCTCGGCATGGAGACCTACCCGGGTGGCGAGCCGAACCTCTTCAACATGGCGGTGATGGGTCTCAGGCTGGGACAGCGCGCGAACGGCGTCTCCCTGCTGCACGGACATGTCAGCCGGGAGATGTTCTCCGGTCTGTGGCCGGGATTCGACCCGGACGAGGTCCCGATCACCTCGGTGACCAACGGCGTGCACGCCCCGACCTGGGTGGCGCCGGAGGTCTTCAGGCTCGGCGCCCGCCAGATCGGCGCGCAGCGCACCGAGGACGCGCTCACGGTCGGCGGCTCGGACCGCTGGGACGCGGTGGCGGACATCGCCGACCAGGAGATCTGGGATCTGCGCCGGGTACTGCGGGAGCAACTGGTGGTGGAGGTGCGCGAGCGACTGCACGCCTCCTGGCGCCAGCGCGGCGCGGGGAGCGCCGAACTCGGCTGGATCGACGGGGTGCTCGACCCCGACGTGCTGACCATCGGCTTCGCGCGCCGCGTCCCCTCGTACAAACGGCTGACGCTGATGCTGCGGGACCGGGACCGGCTGATGGACCTGCTGCTGCACGGAGAGCGGCCGGTCCAGATCGTGGTGGCGGGCAAGGCGCACCCCGCGGACGACGGCGGCAAGCGCCTGGTGCAGGAACTGGTCCGGTTCGCGGACGACCCGCGGGTACGCCACCGGATCGTGTTCCTGCCCGACTACGGCATGGCGATGGCGCAGAAGCTCTACCCGGGCTGCGACATCTGGCTCAACAACCCGCTGCGCCCGCTGGAGGCGTGCGGGACGAGCGGGATGAAGGCGGCGCTCAACGGCTGCCTCAACCTCTCGGTGCTGGACGGCTGGTGGGACGAGTGGTTCCGGCCGGACTTCGGCTGGGCCATCCCGACCGCGGACGGCACGGCGACCGACGACGACCGGCGCGACGACCTGGAGGCGGCGGCGCTGTACGACCTGCTGGAGCAGCGTGTCGCCCCCCGCTTCTACGAACGGGGCCAGGGCGGTCTGCCGGACCGCTGGATCGAGATGGTCCGCCAGACGCTGACCCATCTCGGCCCGAAGGTCCTGGCGGGGCGGATGGTGCGCGAGTACGTCGAGCGGCTGTACACCCCCGCGGCCCGCTCGCACCGCGCGCTCTCCCCGGACACGGCCCGCGAGCTGGCGTCCTGGAAGTCCCGCGTCCGGGCCGCCTGGCCCCGGGTCACGGTCGACCACGTGGAGGCATCCGCCGCCACGACCACGGCCGAACTCGGAACCACCCTCAACCTGCGCGTCCGGGTCGCGCTGGCCGACCTCGCCCCCGACGACGTCGAGGTGCAGGCCGTCTCCGGGCGCGTCGACTCGCAGGACCGCATCGCGGACGCGACCTGCGTCCCGCTGAAGCCGGCGGGCGGCCCCGACCCGGAGGGACGGTGGGTGTACGAGGGCCCGCTCTCGCTCGACCGCACGGGACCCTTCGGCTACACGGTCCGCATCCTGCCCACGCACCGGCTGCTCGCGTCGAGCGCCGAGGTGGGGGTCGTGGCGGTGCCCGCGGAGGGAGTGGGGGAGGCGGCCGGGGTCCTGATGCGCTGAGTCCGGGCGCTCCGGGGCCCGGTGTCCCGCGCCGCCGTCAGACCGGGTCGAGGCCCGCGCACAGGCGGCGCAGGGCCAGACCGCAACGGCGCGCGTACGCGTGCTGGAGGCCGCGGGCCGCCGGGCCGGCCGCGCGGCTGTACCACTTGGCGGCGCGACTGAAGGCGGTCACGGTCAGCCAGACCGTGCCGTCGCCGGTGCGGTCGACCACGAAGGACTCCTCACCGCACTCGGGGTGGCCCGGCAGTGTGCCGTACGCGAAGCCGGTGCGGCGGTACTCCTCGACCGTCCAGACCACCCGGCAGGGTGCCTTGATCGGGCCGAGGCCGACGGTGACGTCGGTGCCGGGGGCCGCCCGGTCGGCGGTGGCGGACACGGCCACGCCCATCGCCCGGTGCATCGCCCAGGTCATGACGGCTTCGGAGGCGGCGCGGAAGACCTGCTCGCCCTCGCCGACGCGGGTGCGGAGGTGGAGGGGCCGGAACCCCGGCGGGCAGCGGCCGTCGCGCGTCGCGCCCACGTCCTCGTAGGTGAAGGGAGTGTCCGGGGAGACCATGGGGACAGCGTAGGGCGGTACCCGGAGCCGACCGCTCCCCGGGTACCGCCCTGGTGCCTAGCGGGTCACTGGTTCACGTTGACCGCGGCCCAGGCCGCCGCCACCGTCGTGTACTCCGTGCTGCCGGATCCGTACAGCGCGGACGCCGCGGAGAGCGTCGCGGTGCGGGCGGCCTTGTAGTTCGTCGTCGAGGTCATGTACGTCGTCAGCGCCTTGTACCAGATCTGCAGGGCCTTGGCGCGGCCGATGCCGGTGACCGTGGAGCCGTTGGACGTCGGCGAGTTGTACGAGACGCCGTTGATGGTCTTCGCGCCGCTGCCCTCCGCGAGGAGGTAGAAGAAGTGGTTCGCGACGCCGGACGAGTAGTGCACGTCCTTGTTGCCGACCGTGGAGGACCAGTTGTCCGCCGAGCCGCCGTCCTTGCTGGGCTTGTCCATGTAGCGCAGCGGGGTGCCGTCGCCGTTGATGTTGATCTTCTCGCCGATGAGGTAGTCACCGGGGTCGGAGGCGTTCGCCGCGTAGAACTCGACGCCGGTTCCGAAGATGTCGGAGGTCGCCTCGTTCAGGCCGCCGGACTCGCCGGTGTAGTTGAGGCCGGCGGTGTTGGAGGTGACACCGTGGCTCATCTCGTGGCCGGCCACGTCCAGCGAGGTCAGCGGGTGGGTGTTCCCGGAGCCGTCGCCGTACGTCATGCAGAAGCAGCTGTCGTCCCAGAACGCGTTGACGTAGGAACTGCCGTAGTGGACCCGCGAGTAGGCGCCCACGCCGTTGTTCTTGATGCCGCTGCGGTTGAAGGTGTTCTTGTAGAAGTCCCAGGTCTCCTGGGCCCCGTAGGCGGCGTCCGCGGCGGCCGTCTGGTCCGTGGTGGAGCTGGAGGCGGTGCCGGTGCCCCACACGTCGTCGGCGTCGGTGAACAGCGTGCCGGTGCCCGACGTGCCGTGCTTGAGGTTGTACGTCTTGTGGCCGCCGCGCGTGCCGTCCGTCAGGCTGTACGTCGAACCCGACTTGGTGGTGCTGAGCGTGACCGTGCCCGAGTAGAGGCTCTTGCCGGTGCCGGTCTCGATGCCCTGGTACTCGTAGAGCTTCTTGCCGGTGGCGGCGTCGGTGATGACGTGCAGCTCGTTCGGGGTGCCGTCGTCCTGGAGGCCGCCGACGACGGTCTCGTAGGCGAGGGTGGGCTTGCCGGTGGCGGCCCAGATCACCTTGCGGGGGGCACGGTCGGCCGTGGTCTGCGCGGAGCCGGCCGACTTCGCGGCGGTCAGCGCCTGCTTCTCGGCCTTCGCGGTGGTGACCTGCGGCTTCAACGAGGCGACCTTGATGGCCGCCTTCACGGCCCGGGTGACGCCCTCGGTCCGGCCGGCCTTGGACTCGTGGACGACCAGGTCGCCTCCGAGGACCGGCAGGCCGTTGTACGTGCGCTCGTAGCGGGTGTGCACCGTGCCGTCCACGTCCTTGACGACGTCTCTGACGACCAGCTTCTCCTTGGCGCCGAGGCCTATCTGCTGGGCGGTCTCGGGTGCGGCCGCGTCGGCCTGCTTGATGAGGCTGGTGCGCGCGGCGGCGGACAGCTGCGCCGTGGCGCCGGGGAGCTTCGCGCCGCCGGCCGCGGCGAGGGGCTCGGTCTGGGCGGAGGCACCGGTGGTCAGACCGGTGGTGAGCAGGGCTCCGGCGGCGACAGCGGTGGCGATGGCCAGAGTGGTGCGCTTGTGACGCGCGTAGAGGGGAGTCACGCAAGCTCCTTCTGTGGGGGCGTCCGGGCGCCGTGGGGTGGTCGTCCGGACGATGTGAAGTTGCGGTGCGGGTGAGCCGTGCGGTGGAAGAGTGGCATCTAGGGCGCGTACATGTCAGGAGTGCAAGCGCATGTTGGCCGAAAAGCGTCCGTTGGATGAAGATCGCTGTACGTAATACGGACCCGATCACGGGTAAAGGACAGGGCAACGCAAACTCCGGGCGACGCAAAAGTGGGCGCCGCCCCGGGGAGTTGAACCACCGGGGCGGCGCCCCGTCCCGGGCGCGCGTCGACCCGCGGTCTACGGGAAGGTCAGCTTCCAGCTGTTGATGTAGCCGGTGTCCTGTGCCGCTTGGTCCTGGACCTTCAACTTCCAGGTGCCGTTGGCGACTTCGGAGGAGGCGTTGACCGTGTAGGTCTCCTGGACGTTGTCCGCCGAGTCCGACGAGCTGAAGTTCTTCAGCCGGTACGTCGAGCCGTCCGGGGCCACCAGATCGATGACCAGGTCGCCGCGCCAGGTGTGCACGATGTTCACGTCGACCAGAAGGTTCGACGGGGCGTTGCCGGTGCGGCCGGTGACGGCGACCGAGGACGTGACCGCCGCTCCGTTGTCCGGAATTGATACATCGGCCGTGTTCTCGAACGACGTACCCGTGCCGCCGCCACCGCCCGGACGCGAGCCGACCTTCACGGCCGCCCAGGCGTTCTGGACCGCCGTGTACTCGGCGCTGGTGGTGCCGTAGAGCTCACCCGCCGCCGCGAGCGTGCCGGTGCGGGCCGCCGCGTAGTTGGTGGTCGAGGTGAACTTGGTGGTGAGCGCCCGGTACCAGATCTGCAGGGCCTTGTCGCGGCCGATGCCGGTGACGGGGAGGCCGTCGCCGGTCGGCGAGTTGTAGCTGACGCCGTTGATGACCTTGGCGCCGCTGCCCTCGGACAGCAGGTAGAAGAAGTGGTTGGCGACGCCCGAGGAGTAGTGGACGTCCAGGCCGCCGACACTGGAGGACCAGTTGTCCGCCGAGCCGCCGTCCTTGCTGGGCTTGTCCATGTAGCGCAGCGGGGTGCCGTCGCCGTTGATGTCGATCTTCTCGCCGATGAGGTAGTCACCGGGGTCGGAGGCGTTCGCCGCGTAGAACTCGACGCCGGTTCCGAAGATGTCGGAGGTCGCCTCGTTCAGGCCGCCGGACTCGCCGGTGTAGTTGAGGCCGGCGGTGTTGGAGGTGACACCGTGGCTCATCTCGTGGCCGGCCACGTCCAGCGCGGTGAGCGGGTCCGCGTTGCCGGAACCGTCGCCGTAGGTCATGCAGAAGCAGCTGTCGTCCCAGAACGCGTTGACGTACGCGTTGCCGTAATGGACGCGGGAGTAGGCGCCGACCCCGTTGTTCTTGATGCCGCTGCGGTTGAACGTGTTCTTGTAGAAGTCCCAGGTCTCCGCGGCGCCGTAGTGCGCGTCGGCGCCGGCCGTCGCGGCGTTGGAGGTGGTGCCGTTGCCCCAGGTGTCGCTGGTCTGCGAGAAGAGCGTGCCGGTGCCGGACGTCCCCCGGTTCAGGTTGTACGTCTTGTGGCCGCCGCGGGCGCCGTCGGTCAGCGTGTAGTTGGAGCCCGACTGCGTCGTCGTCAGGCTCACCTGGCCGCTGTACTGCGTGTTGCCGACACCGGTCTCGATGCCCTGGTACTCGTAGAGCTTCTTGCCGGTGGCCGCGTCGGTGATGACGTGCAGCTGGTTCGGGGTGCCGTCGTCCTGGAAGCCGCCGACGACCGTCTCGTAGGCGAGGGTCGGCTTGCCGTTCGCCGCCCAGATCACCTTGCGGGGCGCGCGGTCGGCGTCGGTCTTCTTCGACCCGTCGGCCTTGGCGGCGGAGAGGGCCTGCCGCTCCGCGGTGCCGGCCGCGACCGAGGGCGTGAGCGAGGCGACCTTGATCGTGGCCCCGGTCGCCTTGACGACCCGCTCCGTCCGGCCGGACTTGGCGGTGTCGACGACCAGGTCGCCACCGAGTACCGGGAGTCCCGCGTAGGTGCGCTCGTAGCGCGTGTGGACCGTGCCGTCCGCGTCCTTGATGACGTCACGGGCGACCAGTGACTCCTTGGCGCCGAGACCGAGGTCCTTGGCGGTGGCCGCCTTGGCGGTGTCGGCGTCGCGTATCAGCTCGGCGCGCTGCGAGGGGGTGAGCCTCAGGGCGACGGCGCCCGGGTCGACCTTGCCGGGGATCGGCTTCTGGGGGGCGGCGCTCGCGGCGCCCGACTGGACCGCGGCGGCCAGCAGGGCGGAGACGCCGACGAGGGCGACGGCGGCGACACGACGACGGGCGGTGTGGGAGGTGCGTCTGTGCGAGGACATGCTGCTCAACACTGACTCCTTCTGCGTGGCCACGGCTCGCGCGGCCAGTGGGGATCCGGGCGGTGGGTAGCCGTCCGGGCAGAACAGGTCGGAACGCGGAACCAGTTGCACGAAGGTCTTCGGTCGCGGCACGGCGGAGGTGCTGTGAGGTTGCTGTGGAGCGACCGTGGGAAGAGTGGCAGGAGATCTCGTCTCCTGTCAGGAGCGCATCAAGAACTTGGCCGGAATCATTTCGTTCTCCGGTTGGTCATGTTCGGTATACGAACCCGTGCATCTCTGTGCACCCGGACCGGATCCGACCGCACCGACGGGGTGGCCGGCAAGATCGTGTACGACGCCGTGACGAACGTGACGAACGATCCCGTCCTGAGCGGAATTGGCTCGTTCGTGAGCCGTGAGCCGTGAGCCGTGAGCCGCGACCGTGAAGCCGCGCCCCCGGCGCCGTGGTCGGCCGCCCAGCGGGATGCCGGTCCGTGCCGTCCGTGCCGCCGCGGCGCCGTGGCCCCGTCACACGGTGACGACGACCTTCGCGCGGGCGTGTTCCCCCTCCACGTACCGGATGGCCTCGGGTACCTCGTCGAGCGCCCCGTACATCCGGTCGACGACCGGGGTGACCTTCCCGGACTCGACGAACTCCCGCAGCACGGACAGGTTCGCCCCGCTCGGCGCCGCGAAGAACGTGAGCAGCCGCTGGCCGACGAAGCGTGACACCGCGCGCCCCTTGAGGATCAGACGCATCGGTCCGAGGAGGCTGCCGCCCCCGGACACGCCCCCGCCGGACAGCAGGAGCGTTCCCGTGGGCGTGAGCGCGCGCCGCAGGTCCGTCAGCGAGCGGTTGGCGACCAGGTCGAACACGACGTCGTGGCGCGTCCCCGCACGGGTGAAGTCGTCCCGGGTGTAGTCGATGACGTGGTCGGCGCCGAGCGAGCGGACCAGGTCCACGTTGCGCGTGCTGCAGACGGCGGTCACCTCCGCGCCGTACGCCTTGGCGATCTGCACGGCGAAGGTCCCGACCCCGCCCGACGCGCCGTTGACCAGGACCCGCTGCCCCGCCGTCACACGGCCCAGGTCGCGCAGGCCGATGAGCGCGGTGTTCCCCGCGAGCGGCAGCGCGGCGGCCTGCTCGAAGCTCAGCCCGGCCGGTTTCACGGCCACCATGTCCTGCGACGCCGCCACGTACTGCGCGAAGGCGCCGTCGGTCTCGCCGAACACCTCGTCCCCGGGCCGCAGCCGCTTCACGTCCGCGCCGACCGCCTCCACCAGGCCGGCGAAGTCCCGGCCGCGGACCGCTGTCCTCGGACGGCGGACACCGAAGGACAGCCGCGCCAGATACGGGTCGCCCCGCATGAGGTGCCAGTCGTAGGCGTTGACGGACACCGCGCGCACCCGCACGAGCACCTCACCGGCGCCGGGCACCGGTCTGTCGAACTCCTTCAGCTCCAGCACATCGGGTGAGCCGTACCGGTCCTGGGCGATCGCCTTCATCGGGCCTCCGTGACACACGGGAACGCGCGGGGTCGGTGCGAAGGGTGCATCGGGCGGCCGGGCGCCACTGCTCACGACGGTAGCCGAGCGGGCGGGGTACGGGAATCGGGGGGCGAACTCCGGGCGAGGGATCCCGGGGCCCGGACCCGCCGGCCCGCACGTCCGCCGTGTCCGCTAGACGAGGCTGTCCCGCCACGCCCGGTGCAGGTCCGCGAACCGGCCGGTGGACGCCACGAGTTCGGCCGGAGCGCCGTCCTCGACGATCCGCCCGTGCTCCATCACCAGCACCCGGTCGGCGATCTCCACCGTCGACAGGCGGTGCGCGATGACCACCGCCGTCCGGCCGCGCAGGACCGTCAGCATGGCGCGCTGCACGGCCCGCTCGCCGGGGACGTCCAGTGAGCTGGTCGCCTCGTCGAGGATGAGGACGGCCGGATCCGCGAGCAACGCCCGTGCGAAGGCCACGAGTTGCCGCTGCCCGGCGGAGATGCGGCCGCCCCGCTTGCGGACGTCCGTGTCGTAGCCCTCGGGCAGCGCGCTGATGAAGTCGTGGGCGCCGATCGCCTTCGCGGCCCGCTCGATCTCCTCCCGGCTCGCGTCGGAGCGTCCGATGGCGATGTTCTCGGCGACCGTGCCCGAGAACAGGAATGCCTCCTGGGTCACCATCACCACCCCGCGTCGCAGCTCCGGCACGGACAGCTCGCGCAGATCCACGCCGTCGAGCAGCACCCGGCCGTCCGTGGGGTCGTAGAAGCGGGCCAGCAGCTTGGCGAGCGTCGACTTGCCCGCTCCCGTCGAGCCGACGACGGCCACCGTCTGCCCCGCCGGGAGCGTGAGCGAGAAGGCGGGCAGCACCTCACCGCCGGTGCGGTACGCGAAGCGGACGTCCTCGAAGACCACCGCGCGGCCCGGCCGTTCGGAGGCGAGGGCGGGCAGCTGCCGCGGAGCGGCGGGCTCCGGCACGGAGGGCGTCTGCGCCAGCAGACCCGCGATCTTCTCCAGCGAGGCCGCCGCGGACTGGTACGAGTTGAGGAACATGCCCAGCCGGTCGATCGGGTCGTAGAGGCGGCGCAGATACAGGACCGCCGCGGCCAGCACCCCCAGCGCCAGTGACCCCGAAGCCACCCGGTAGGCGCCCCACAGCACGATCGCCGCGACGGCCGCGTTGGCGACCAGGCGCGAGCCGACGACATAGCGGGCCATCTCCAGCAGGGCGTCGCCGTTCGTGTGCTCGTGGCGCTTGTTCAGGACCCGGAACTCCGCGTCGTTGACGTTCTCGCGGCGGAACGCCCGCACCGGCCTGATGCCGTTCATCGTCTCCGCGAACTTCACGATGACGGCGGCGATCGCGGTCGAGCGGAGGCGGTAGATACGGCCCGCCCGGCGCCGGTAGACCCGCACGAGGAGGTGGAGCGGCACGAAGGAGGCCACCGCGACCGCGCCGAGCCCCAGGTCCAGCCAGAGCAGCATCGCCGAGATGTAGACGAAGGACAGGACGACCGTGATCAGTTCCTGCAGGCCCTCGCTGAGCAGTTCACGCAGCGACTCGACGTCCGTCGTGGAGCGGGAGATCAGCCGGCCCGAGGTGTAGCGCTCGTGGAAGTCGACGCTGAGTGCCTGCGCGTGCCGGAAGATCCGGCCGCGCAGATCCAGCAGCACGTCCTGGTTCACACGGGCGGACGCGCCGATGAAGGCGTACTGGAGGCCGCCGGCGACCAGCGCGCACACCAGGTACGCGACGCCCACCGCGATCAGCGGATCGTGGTCGCCCCGGCGCAGCGCCGGTACGGCCCGGTCGATGGCGTACGCGACGAGCAGCGGTCCGGCCTGCACGGCGGCCTGCTGGAACAGGAGCAGGACGGTCGTCACCACGACACGGGCCCGCAAGGGGGCGAGCAGCGAGCGCAGCAGGGTGGCGGTGGCGCCCGGGGGAGTGGGCAGGGTGTCCTGGTCGAAGGGGTCCTGGTGCCGCTCCGCCTTCCGCGCCCGGCCGCTCCGGCCGGACTGCGTACCCGAACCGCACTCCGTACCCGAACCGCACTCCGTGCCGGGCTCCCCGCGGGACTCGCCGCCGGGTTCCCGGTCCGGCGCGGTGGTCGTGGGCGCCGTCATCACTCGATCTCCTCGTCGCCGGACATCAGATGGGCGTACTCGGCGTTCGTACGCAGCAGTTCGTGGTGGGTGCCGACCGCGGCGACGCGGCCACCGGAGAGCAGCGCGACGCGGTCGGCGAGCAGCACCGTGGACGGGCGGTGCGCCACGATCAGGGCGGTCGTGCCGGCCAGGACGCGGCGCAGCGCCGCCTCCACCGCGGCCTCGGTGTGGACGTCCAGTGCCGACAGGGGGTCGTCGAGGACGAGGAACCGGGGGCGGCCGACCACCGCTCTCGCGAGGGCGAGGCGCTGGCGCTGCCCGCCGGACAGGCTCAGGCCCTGCTCGCCGACCTGTGTCGCCGTGCCCTGCGGGAGGGCGTGCGCGAAGTCGGCCTGTGCGACGGCCAGGGCCCGGTCCAGCTCGGCCTCCCCGGCGGTGTCGCCCGCGCCCATCAGTACGTTCTCCCCGACGCTCGTCGAGAAGAGGGTGGGCTCCTCGAAGGCCACCGCCACCCGCGCGCGAAGCTCCTCGCGCGGCATCGCGGTGATGTCCTCGCCGTCCAGCGTGATCCGCCCCGACGTCACCTCGTGCAGGCGGGGGACGAGGGCGGTGAGGGTGGTCTTGCCGGTACCGGTCGCGCCGACCAGGGCCATGGACTCGCCCGACCGGATGTGCAGGTCGATGCGTTCGAGTACGGGGGGCGCGTCGGCGGGGGCGTCCGGGTAGCGGAACCGGACGCCGTGGAACCGGAGCCCGCCGTCGC
Organism: Streptomyces sp. NPDC057950; assembly: GCF_042887295.1. Taxonomy (NCBI): domain Bacteria; kingdom Bacillati; phylum Actinomycetota; class Actinomycetes; order Kitasatosporales; family Streptomycetaceae; genus Streptomyces; species Streptomyces sp. NPDC057950. The sequence continues at coordinate 81,542 of NZ_JBHVPP010000033.1, read as the reverse complement.
CCGCACCCGTGGCCGCGCTCACGTCGGCGTCCGCACCGGCGTCCGCGTCGGCGTCCGCACCGGCGTCCGCGTCGGCGTCCGCACCGGCGTCCGCGTCGGCGTCCGCACCGGCGACCGCGTCGGCGTCCGCACCGGCGACCGCGTCGGCGGGCATGGAGATCTCCGAGGACTCCGGCTCCGCGTCCATCACCTCGAAGTAACGCTCCGTGGCCGTCGCAGCCTCCTGGCTCATCGCGATGAGGAAGCCGATGGAGTCGACGGGCCAGCGCAGTGCGAGGGCCGTGGAGAGGAAGGCCACCAGCGTGCCCGCGGAGAGACGGGCGTCGGCGACCTGTGTGGTACCGAGGACGAGGGCGGCACCGATGGCGAGTTCGGGCAGGGTGACGATGACCGCCCAGATGCAGGCCAGCAGCCGGGCCTTGGCCAGCTCCGTGCCACGCAGGGTGCGGGACAGCTCACGGAAGGCGTGGGCCTGGCTGCGATGACGACCGAAGCCCTTGATGATGCGGATGCCGAGCACGCTCTCCTCGACGACCGTCGTCAGGTCGCCCACCTGGTCCTGGGCCCGTCGCGCCACCTGGGAGTAGCGGCGCTCGAAGATCCAGCAGACGACCATGACGGGCAGCGCGGGAGCGAGCAGCACCAGCCCCAGTGTCCACTCCTGGTCGAGCATGATGAGGACGCCGATGAGGATCGTCACGCCGTTGACCAGCAGGAACGTCAGGGGGAAGGCGAGGAACTGACGCAGCAGCATCAGATCGGTGGTGCCCCGGGACAGCAGCTGGCCGGAGGCCCAGCGGTCGTGGAAGGCGACCGGGAGGCGCTGCAGATGCCGGTACAGATCCGCCCGCATGTCCGCCTCGACCCCCGCCAGCGGCCGCGCCACCAGCCACCGTCGCAGCCCGAACAGGACGGCCTCGGCGATCCCGAGCAGCAGCAGGTACAGCGCGCCGAGCCAGATGCCCGCCGGGTCGTGGTCGGTCACGGGACCGTCCACCATCCACTTCAGGACGAGCGGGATCACCAGCCCGGTACAGGACGCCACGACCGCGACGACGGCCGCGCCGAACAGCCGCCCCCGCACCGGCCGTACGTACGGCCACAGGCGCAGCAGGCTGCCGACGGTCGAATGGTCCCTGGTCCCGGCACGGTCCGTGGTCACTGCATCTGAAGTGGACATCAGAAGCGAGCCTACGGACCGGCACTGACAGTGCCCACCGAGTTTTGGCCGGACCTGAATCGTTCCACGGGGCGCACGGGGTCGTAGTGCCGCATCGACCGATCGGTTGATGCCTCTTCGAGCGCGATGGACGATGCGGCGGCCCCGGTCCCGCCGGGATGCTCGGAGCATGTCAGTCATCGAAGTCAGCGCACTGCGCAAGTCCTACGGCGGCCGGCCCGTCGTCGACGGTGTCTCCTTCGCCGTCGAGGAGGGCGAGATCTTCGGGATCCTCGGCCCCAACGGCGCCGGCAAGACCACCACCGTCGAGTGCGTCGAGGGCCTGCGGATCCCCGACGCGGGGCGCGTCCGGGTCGCCGGGCTCGACCCCGTGGCCGACCACGAGGCCGTCAGCCGTGTCCTGGGCGCCCAGCTCCAGGAGAGTGAACTGCAGGCCAAGCTCACCGTGCGCGAGGCACTGGAGCTGTACGCTGCCTTCTACCCGCGCCCCGCCGACTGGCGTCCGCTCGCCGAGCGTCTCGGCCTGACCGAGCGGCTCGGTACCCGGTTCGGGAAACTCAGCGGGGGCCAGAAGCAGCGCCTGTTCATCGCGCTCGCGCTGGTCGGCGACCCGCGGGTGGTGGTGCTCGACGAGCTGACCACGGGGCTGGACCCGCGGGCCCGTCGCGACACCTGGGATCTCATCGAGGACGTCCGCGCCCGTGGTGTCACGGTCCTGCTCGTCACGCACTTCATGGAGGAGGCGGAGCGGTTGTGCGACCGGATCGCGGTCGTGGACCGGGGGCGGGTGGCCGCGCTCGACACCCCCGCCGGACTGATCCGGCGCGCGACGCGTTCCACCGTCATCGGATTCACCCCCTCGGCGCCGCTCGACGAGCGTGAGATCGCCGCACTGCCCCACCTCGCCTCCGTCGTGCACCAGGACGGCCGGATCACGCTCGGCGGCACCGACGAGACCGTCGACGCCGTCCTCACGCTGCTCGCCCGCCACCACATCACCGCCCATCAACTCCGCGTCACCGACGCCACGTTGGACGACGCCTTCCTCGATCTGACGGGAACGGAATCATGAGCGCGACGGACATGACGGGCGTGACGGGCACGACGGACACGACGGGCACGACGGGCACGACGGACACGACGAACGCGGGGAACGCGACGAACACGGGGAACGCGACGGCCCCCAGGCGTACGACGGCCGTGGCGGTGCTGCGGGCCGAGGCCCGCCTCTTCCGGCGTGAACCGGGCTCCCTCTTCTGGGTGATGGCCTTCCCCACCCTGCTCCTGGTCATCCTCGGCTCGGTCCCCTCCTTCCGGACGGCGGACGACGCGCTGGGCGGCATCCGGCTGATCGACGCGTACGTCCCGGTGACCGTGCTGATCGCGATGCTCATGGCGGGGGCGCAGGCCATGCCGCCGGTGATCACCGGCTATCGCGAACGCGGTGTCCTGCGGCGGATGTCGACCACCCCCGTCCGCCCCGCCGCCCTCCTGTCGGCACAGATGGGCCTGCACGCGGTGGCGGCCCTGCTCTCCGCGCTGCTGTCGCTCACGGTCGGCCGCCTGGCCTTCGACGTCACCCTGCCGCGCCAGGAACTCGGCTACGCCGTCGCCCTGCTGCTCGCCGTCGCGAGCTCGCTCGCCCTCGGCGCCGTCGTCTCGGCGTTCTCAGGCACCTCGAAGATCGCGAACGCCGTGGGCTCCGCGGTGTTCTTCCCGATGATGTTCTGCGCGGGGGTCTGGCTGCCGGTGCAGTCCATGCCCCACACGCTCGCCCGGATCGTCGAGGCCACACCGTTCGGCGCCGCGGCTCGGGCGCTGGGCCAGGCGGCGGCGGGCGACTGGCCGGGCTGGTCCCACCTCGGCGTCCTCGTGGCATGGACCGTGCTGCTGTCGGGCGCCGCCGCGCGCTGGTTCCGCTGGGAGTAGGGGAGGGGCCGTGCAGACTGGGGACATGGACGCCGCGGACCGGCAGATCGAACGATGGCAGGACCAGTTCCACACCTGGGGTCCCTACGGGCTGCTCGTCGTGGGCACCCTCCTCGCGGTCACGACCAGCGACCTGACCGGGGGAGCGGGCCCGTGGTGCGCGGCAGGGGCGCTGGTCGCCGCCGCGCTGGCGCTCCAGGTGTGGCACGGCCCCCGGCGGGGCCGCCGCACGCCGTCCAGCCGCGGGACCGTCTACTACGTCCTGCGCTGGGCGATCGCCTTCGCCCTCACCTGGCTGAACCCGTTCTTCGCCTTCTACGCCGTCGCCGGGTACTTCGACGCCGACGAGGTGCTCCCCGGAACGCGTCGGCAGTGGCTCGGCCTGTTCGCCACCTCCATCATGGTGGCGGGCTCGCAGTCCGGCGGCATGCCGATCCGCGGCGTCACCCAGTGGGCGGTGTTCGCCGGACTCCTGGTCGCCAACAACGCGCTGCTGATGATGGGCACCCGGATCGCCCAGCAGGAGGAGAAGCGCTCGCGGGACCGCGCCGTCACCATCACCGAACTCGAACGCACCAACACCGCGTTGCAGCGGGCCCTCGACGAGAACGCCGCCCTGCACGCCCAACTCCTCGTGCAGGCACGGGAGGCGGGCGTCGCCGACGAACGGCGCAGGCTGGCGGCCGAGATCCACGACACCATCGCCCAGGGCCTGACCGGGATCATCGCGCAGCTGCAGGTCGTCGCGAACACCCCCGACCCCGGGACGGCACGCGAACACCTGGGGCGCGCCTCGGACCTGGCCCGGCAGAGCCTCGGCGAGGCCCGCCGCTCCGTGCACAACCTCGCCCCGGTCGCCCTGGAGCACGACGGACTCCCGGAGGCGCTGGACAAGACGGTCACGGAATGGGGCCGTCGCACCGGCGTCCGCTCGGAGTTCACGCTCACCGGCACGGCCGAGCACCTGCACGACGAGGTGTCGGCGACCCTGCTGCGCATCGCCCAGGAGGCCCTGTCGAACGCGTCGCGCCACGCCCGCGCGGCCCGCCTCGGCGTCACCCTCTCCTTCATGGGCGACGAGGTGACCCTGGACGTACGCGACGACGGCCGTGGCTTCGACCCGGTCGCCGTCCCCGAGCGGACCGGCGGCGGCGGCTTCGGCCTCGACGGCATGCGGGCCCGCGCCGAGCGCATCGCCGGCTCGCTCACCGTCGAGTCGGAGCCCGGACAGGGTACGGCGGTGTCGGCTCGCGTACCGTTGGTGCGCCATGAGCGATGACGCGATCACCCTTCTCATCGTCGACGACCATCCCGTCGTACGGGACGGCCTGCGCGGCATGTTCGAGTCCGCGCCCGGGTTCACGGTCCTCGGTGAGGCGGCCGACGGGGTGGCGGCGCTCGCCCTGGCGCAGGCCCTCGACCCGGACGTCGTCCTGATGGACCTGCGCATGCCGGGCGGCAACGGCGTCGCGGCCATCACGGAGCTCACCCGCCGCGGCGCCCGCGCCAGGGTCCTCGTGCTGACCACGTACGACACCGACTCCGACACGCTGCCCGCGATCGAGGCGGGCGCGACGGGCTATCTGCTCAAGGACGCCCCGCGCGACGAGCTCTTCACCGCGGTGCGCGCGGCGGCCGAGGGACGCACGGTGCTCTCCCTGGCGGTGGCCTCCCGGCTGGTCTCGGCCGTACGCACCCCCACGACCGCGCAGGACTCCCTCTCGGCCCGTGAGCGCGAGGTGCTGGCCCTGGTCGCCAAGGGCACGTCGAACCGCGAGATCGCCCGCGTCCTGTTCATCAGCGAGGCCACGGTCAAGACCCACCTCACCCACCTGTACGCCAAGCTGGGCGTCAACGACCGGGCTGCCGCGGTGGCGGTGGGCTACGAACGGGGAATTCTCGGCTGACGGCCGTCCCGCGGTCGCCGGCGGGCGCCCGGCCCGCTCACGCCGCCCGCGTCACGCCACGACCCGCAGCAGCAGTACCGACCGGGCCGGCACCGTGATCGTCACCCCCGCCCGGTGGACCACCTCCGGCGACACTCCCTGCTCCTCCGCCGAGGTGTCGACCACGACCTCGTAGCGCTGGGCCCACGGCGGCCCCGGCAGCACGAAGCCCGCCGGCCGGTCACCGGCGTGCAGCACCGCGAGGAAGCTGTCGTCCACCACCGGCGCTCCCCGCGCGTCCCGCCCGGGTATGTCCCGCCCCGACAGGTACATGCCCAGCGTTCCGGCGGGCGCGTACCAGTCCCGCTCCGTCATCTCCGCCCCGCGCGCGGTGAACCACGCCAGGTCCCGCAGCCCGTCCACGGAGTGCGCCCGGCCCGAGAAGAACGCCCGCCGCCGCAGCACCGGATGCCGGTGCCGCAGCGCGATCAGCCGGGAGGTCAGATCGAACAGGGCCCGCCAGCCCGGCTCCTCCAGCAGGCTCCAGTCGACCCAACTGATCTCGTTGTCCTGGCAGTACGCGTTGTTGCTGCCGCGCTGCGTCCGCCCGAACTCGTCCCCGGCGACCAGCATCGGCACCCCGGTGGACAGCAGCAGCGTGGTGAGCAGGTTCCGCAACTGCCGCCGCCGCAGGGCCCGTACGCGTTCCTCGTCCGTCTCCCCCTCCACCCCGCAGTTCCAGGCCCGGTTGTCGTCCGTGCCGTCCCGGTTCCCCTCCCCGTTGGCCTCGTTGTGCTTGCGCTCGTAGGAGACCAGGTCCCGCAGGGTGAAACCGTCGTGCGCGGTCACGAAGTTCACGGACGCGTACGGCCGCCGCCCGCCCCACGCGTACAGGTCGCTCGACCCCGACAGCCGGTACCCCAGATCCCGTACGTCGGGCAGCGCCCCCCGCCAGAAGTCCCGCACCGCGTTGCGGTACCGGTCGTTCCACTCCGTCCACAGCGGCGGGAAGGCCCCCACCTGGTAGCCGCCGGATCCCACGTCCCACGGCTCCGCGATCAGCTTCACCCGCCGCAGCACCGGGTCCTGCGCGATGACGGCCAGGAACGGCGACAGCATGTCCACGTCGTGCATGGAACGGGCCAGTGCCGCCGCCAGATCGAAACGGAAGCCGTCCACCCCCATCTCCGTCACCCAGTACCGCAGAGAGTCCGTGATCAGCCGCAGCACATGGGGCTGCACCACGTGCAGCGTGTTCCCGCACCCGGTGTAGTCCGCGTACCGCCGGGCGTCCGACTGAAGCCGGTAGTACCCCCGGTTGTCGATACCGCGCAGCGACAGCATCGGCCCCAGCTCGCCCGCCTCGGCGGTGTGGTTGTAGACCACGTCGAGGATCACCTCGATGCCGGCGGCGTGCAGCGCCCGCACCATCCGCTTGAACTCGCCGACCTGTCCGCCCGTCGTCCCGGCGGCGGCGTACCCCGCGTGCGGGGCGAAGTAGCCGATCGAGTTGTATCCCCAGTAGTTCTTCAGCCCCCGGCGCAGCAGATGGTCCTCGTGCGCGAACTGGTGCACCGGCAGCAGCTCCACGGCCGTGACGCCGAGCGCGACCAGGTGCTCGATCGCCGCCGGGTGCGCCAGCCCGGCGTAGGTGCCGCGCAACTCCTCCGGAATCCCCGGGTGCAGACGGGTGAACCCCCGCACGTGCAGTTCGTAGATGACCGAGTCCGCCCACGGGGTCTTGGGACGGTGGTCGTCCGACCAGTCGTCGTCGTCCTGGACGACGACCCCCTTGGGGACGTACGGCGCCGAGTCCCGGTCGTCCCGCACGGTGTCCGCGACGTGCTGCTGCGGCCAGTCGCGCACATGCCCGTACACCTCCGGCGGCAGGCTGAAGTCGCCGTCCACGGCGCGGGCGTACGGGTCAAGGAGCAGCTTCGCCGGGTTCCAGCGGGCGCCGGTCCACGGGTCCCAGCGGCCGTGCACGCGGTAGCCGTAGCGGCGGCCCGGCAGCACGCCGGGGACGAAGCCGTGCCAGATCTCGTGGGTCAGCTCGGTGAGCGGGACCCGGGTCTCGTGCGTCGCGCCGTCCTGTTCGTCGAAGAGACAGAGGTCGACGGCCTCGGCCCCGCCCGCCCACAGCGCGAAGTTGGTGCCCGCGACGCCGTCGGGGCCGACCCGGAAGCGTGCCCCGAGCGGGGTCGGCGCGCCGGGCCACACGGCCACGGCGGGAGCCGGGCGCCGGGACCCGTTCACCAGGGGTGCGGGCAGCACGCCGTCGGGCAGGCGCTTCTCGCGCACACCGCTCTCGGGCGCGTGCCCTTCCCGCACACCGCCCTCCGGCGCGCGTCCTTCCCGCGCTTCGCCGTCGGGCGCGCGCCCCTCCTGCACTGCCTCCTGCTCGGCTGCGCTCGACACCGTTCAGCCTCCCGCGGCTCGGTGGGCGGCCCGAAGAGGAGCGCACGGCGTCCCGGCCGCGGCTCCTCGTCGCGTCGTCCTCCCCACTGTTCTGCCCAGAGCTTGGCTCGCACTCACGTTTCCCCGGAGGTGCGCGGTCGTTGGGCCCCTTGTACCGCACTTTCCGAGGGCGATCCCCTGCCCCCGGCCGGAAGGACACGAGGTTCGCGTGAGGCATACGACATTCGGCCCCCGGCGCGCGGGGGCCGCGCTGGCCGCCGCACTGACCTGGGCCGCACTGCTGGCCGGAGCCGCCGGCTGCACCTCGGGCACGATGGACGAGGTGCTCGGCAAACCCCCCGCCGCCGAGGACGTCATCCAGGTGTCCCCCGCCGACAACAGCAAGAACGTACGAGCGGGGCAGGAGCTGCGGGTACGGGTGGCGGACGGCAGGCTGGACTCCGTGAAGGTCGTCAAGGACCAGGACGCGCAGGAGTCCGCGGTGCCCGGACACGTCTCCGCCGACGGCCTGGCCTGGCGGCCCGACTCCCCGCGGCTCGCCCTGGGCGCCAAGTACACCGTGGACGTGGTGGCCCTCGACGGGCACGGGCGGCGCACGGCGCGGCACACGACGTTCACCACGTACGTCCCGGAGGAGCGCTTCATCGGCTACGCGAAGCCGGAGAACCGGTCCACCGTCGGCACCGGCATGATCGTCTCGCTGGAGTTCAACCGGGAGATCCGCGACCGGGCCGCCGTCGAGCGCGCGATCCACGTGGAGGCCAGCCCCGCCGTCGAGATCCGCCCGCACTGGTTCGGCAAGAACCGTCTCGACTTCCGTCCCGAGAAGTACTGGAAGGCGGGGACCGAGGTGACGGTCGACCTGCGACTGCGCGACGTGGAGGGAGCGCCGGGCGTGTACGGACTCCAGTCAAGGACCACCACCTTCACCGTCGGCCGCAGCCAGGTCTCGCTCGTCGACGCCGCCGACCACACCATGGAGGTCCGCCGCGACGGCGACCTCCTCACCACCGTGCCGATCACCGCGGGCTCCCCCGAGACCACGACCTACAACGGGAAGATGGTCGTCATGGAGATGCTGGAGGTGACGCGGATGAACAGCCGCACGGTCGGGTTCGGCGGCGAGTACGACATCCCCGACGTCCCGCACGCGATGCGCCTCACCGACTCCGGGACCTTCCTGCACGGCAACTACTGGTCGGGCGACGTCTTCGGCTCCACCAACGTCAGCCACGGCTGCGTCGGTCTGCGGGACGTGAAGGGCGGCGGCTCCGACACCCCCGCGGGCTGGTTCTTCGACCGCAGTCTGATCGGCGACGTCGTCGAGGTCGTGCACAGCAAGGACAAGAAGGTCGCCCCCGACAACGGGCTCGGGGGCTGGAACATGGGCTGGACGCAGTGGAAGGCGGGCGGCGCGGTGAAGTAGCCGCGGCGGGCACCGGCGCGCGAGCGGGCGGGGGACGGACCGGAACCCAGCCCGCCCCCACACGGCCGAAGTTGGGACTGAACAGTGACAATCCCGGGGATCCATGGCTTGTGACCGTGTGATTAATTAGCGCGATACGCGCGGGGACGACGCGCTGGGGTGCGGGCCTGATCAGGCCGTGCGAGGGGAGAACGAACGTGAACGGGCGACCGATATCGGGGGCATCGGTTGGTGCGCGGACCCGGGGGAGCAAGGGAGTCCTGGCGCTGCTGCTGGGTGTGCTGCTGCTGGCCGTGACCGCCTGCGGCGGGGGAGGGAGTTCGGACTCCGCCGGCGAGGGCAAGGGCAAGAGCACCGGCAGCGCCGGGAAGGCGGACACCAAGGCGTCACAGGCCGTGGTGACCATCGCGCCGAAGGACGGCAGCGCCGGTGTGGCCACCAGCGGTGCGCTCAAGGTGACCGCGGCCAAGGGCAAGCTGACCGAGGTGAAGGTCGAGGACACCAAGGGCAAGGCGGTGGGCGGGGCGATAACCGGCGGGGGAACCACCTGGACGCCCGCCACCCACCTCGCCGCCGCCACCAAGTACAAGGTCCACGCGGTGGCCAAGGACACCGACGGTCGTGAGGCGGCCGAGGAGTCCGCGTTCACCACGCTGACCCCGAAGAACACCTTCGTCGGGCTCTTCACGCCCGAGGACGGTTCCACGGTCGGCGTCGGAATGCCCTTCTCGGTCCGTTTCACACGGGGCATCACGCACCCCGCGGACGTCGAGAAGGCGATCACGGTCAAGACCGAGCCTGCCGTGGACGTGCAGGGTCACTGGTTCGGCAACGACCGTCTCGACTTCCGTCCCGAGCAGTACTGGAAGGCCGGCACGAAGGTCACCGTCACGCTCAACCTGGACGGTGTCGAGGGCCGGCCCGGTGTCTACGGCAAGCAGGCCAAGACGGTGGCGTTCACCATCGGCCGCAGCCAGGTCTCCACCGTCGACGCGAAGACCCACAAGATGGTCGTCAAGCGCGACGGCAAGGTCATCAAGACCATCCCGATCACCACGGGCAAGCCGGGCTACGACACCTGGAACGGCCAGATGGTGATCAGCGAGCAGCTCCGGGTGACCCGCATGAACGGCGAGACGGTCGGTTACGGCGGCGAGTACGACATCAAGGACGTGCCGGACGCCCAGCGGCTGACCGACTCCGGCACCTTCATCCACGGCAACTACTGGGGCGGCGACGCCTTCGGCAACTACAACGCCAGCCACGGCTGCGTGGGCCTGCGCGACGTACGCGGGGGCGGCGACCGCAGCGCTCCCGCCGCCTGGTTCTTCGACCACTCGATCACCGGTGACGTGGTGGTCGTCAAGCGCTCCAACGACCGTACGGTCGCCCCGGACAACGGCCTCAACGGCTGGAACATGTCCTGGGAGAAGTGGACCGCCTGACCGTCCCTCCCGTCCTCGGCACGGGCCTGGTGCGCTGTGACCCAGCACACCGGGCCCGTTGTCGTTAGCGCGCGTTAACCTGCCTGCATGACTGTGCATCTCGAAGTGGCCGAAGGCGTCGGCACGATCCGCCTGGACCGCCCTCCCATGAACGCGCTGGACATCGCCACGCAGGACCGTCTCAAGGAACTCGCCGAGGAGGTCACACGGCGTACGGACGTACGCGCGGTGGTCATCCACGGCGGGGAGAAGGTGTTCGCGGCGGGCGCGGACATCAAGGAGATGCAGGCCATGGACCACGCGACGATGATCGTCAGGTCCCGGGCCCTGCAGGACTCCTTCAGCGCCGTGGCCCGCATCCCCAAGCCCGTCGTCGCGGCGGTCACCGGGTACGCGCTCGGCGGCGGCTGCGAGTTGGCGCTCTGCGCGGACTTCCGCATCGCGGCGGACGACGCCAAGCTCGGGCAGCCGGAGATCCTGCTCGGTCTGATCCCGGGCGCCGGCGGCACCCAGCGCCTCTCCCGGCTGATCGGACCCTCCAAGGCGAAGGACCTCATCTTCACGGGCCGGATGGTGAAGGCCGACGAGGCGCTCTCGCTCGGGCTGGTGGACCGGATCGTCCCCGCCGCCGAGGTGTACACCGAGGCGCACACCTGGGCCGCGAAGCTGGCGCAGGGACCCGCGATCGCGCTGCGCGCGGCCAAGGAGTCGATCGACACCGGCCTGGAGACGGACCTGGAGACCGGACTCGCGGTGGAACGGAACTGGTTCGCCGGTCTGTTCGCGACGGAGGACCGTGAGCGCGGCATGCGCAGCTTCGTCGAGGAGGGGCCGGGCAAGGCGAAGTTCCTCTGAGGGGAGGCGCCCGGCTGCGCGGAAAATCACCCGTCAAGTTCGGCTGATCCACTTGCAGTTGACTCGGTGTCTTACCCGGTGTCCCCCGAAGGGCTGGATTATGCGGTCCTTAAGGCAGCCTTAAGGCTGCCTTGCGGGGGACGCCGGGCGATTGCCTTCCGAGGTGGGATCGCCGCAGGTCGGACGGGCTGTGACCGGCCCCGAACTGCCGCTGGCATATGCCGATCGGATGGTGCGGAACGAGCGCTTCCGGGGGGCGTATTCCTCCGGAACGGCCCCCGGGGGCGGCCTGGGCGGCCATGATGGGGGCATGGCGGGGCTGGAGGGTATGGAACAGCCGCGGCGGCACGGGAGTGCGACCGCGGCGCGCTGGTCGCCTGCGGTCGAGGACGAACGGGCGCTGAAGGCGCTTGAGTTGTTCGGCAACCCGACGGAGGCGGAGGTACCGTTGCCGTCCCGCCCCGAATCCGCGGCCACCGCGCGCCGGCTCGCCCAGGTCGTCGTCCTGCGCCAGTGGGGACTCTCCCCGAAGATGACCGAGGACGCCGTGTTACTCGTGTCCGAACTCGTCGGCAACGCCGTACGGCACACGGGCGCCCGCGTCTTCGGGCTGCGGATGCGGCGGCGCCGGGGCTGGATCCGCGTCGAGATCCGCGACCCCTCCCGGGGGCTGCCCTGTCTGATGCCGGTCCAGGAGATGGACCTGAGCGGCCGCGGCCTCTTCCTCGTCGACAAGCTCTCCGACCGCTGGGGCGTCGACCTCCTGCCCCGCGGCAAGACGACCTGGTTCGAGATGCGCGTCGCCGACCGCTGACCGTGACCCGCCCTCTGCGCCGCGCACTGTCGCCGGTCGCCCGTCTGCTGTCGCCCGCGTCCCCGGCCCGTGTCCCGGTCGGCGTCCGTGCCCGTGTCCCCGTTCCGCGCCCGTGTCCCCACCCGCGCCCCCCTTCCGTGCGCGGGCTCGGGCCGGTGCCGCGACCCGCACCCCACCCACCGGTCCAATCGCCCGTTTTCTTACCCATACGCCCTTAAATGGTGCGGGTGACCACGCCCGCCCGTCCCCCTCAGCACTCCACCGAAGAGAGCGACACGCGTGCCGCGCCGGACCGTCGTGCGGCGCTGCGTTCGGGTGTCGCACTCGCCGCCGGGACCTTCGCCGCCGGGACGCTCACCGCCGGCTGCGCCACCCCCGACGCCGTCGCCCACCCTCCCGCCGCGTCCCGCGCGTCCGGCACACCGCCCGCCACACCCCCGGCAGCGCGGCGCGCCGCACCCGAGCCCCGGCGGTTCCCGCGACAGCCCGCCGAGATCACCCACGGCCCACGGGACCGTCCCCAGGTCGCCCTCACCTTCCACGGGCAGGGCGATCCGGCCGTCGCCAGGACACTCCTCGGCGAGGCCGAGAAGAACGGGGCCCGGGTCACGGTGCTCGTGGTGGGGACCTGGCTGGACGAACACCCCGACCTGGCCCGGCGCATCCTCGACGGCGGCCACGACCTCGGCAACCACACCCTGCGCCATCTCGACATCAACGCGATGTCGGCGGCGGACGCGGACGCGGAGATCCGGGGCTGCGCGGAGCGCCTGCGCCGGCTGACCGGATCCATCGGCACCTGGTTCCGGCCGTCCCGCACCCCCCGGGCCTCCCAGGCCGTCGAACGGCTCGCTCGCGGCGCGGGCTACCCGCACGTCCTCTCGTACGACCTCGACTCGCTCGACTACACCTCGCCGGGCGCCCCCGCCGTCACCCGCCAGGTTCTCGGCGGGATCCGCAACGGGTCCGTGGTGAGCATGCACTTCGGGTACGCGGACACGGTCGCCGCGCTTCCCGCCGTCCTGGAAGAAATCGGCCGGCGCGGACTGCGCGCGGTCACCACCACGGAGCTGCTGAGCTGATGCACCGCAACCGCAACCACCTCCAAAGCGCCCTGATCGCGGGCGCCGTGCTCGCCGCCCTCGCGGGCTGCAGCGGCGGGTCGAAGGACCACGCGAACCAGGCCGCCGGTACCCAGGCCGCCGTCCGGCCGGCCCAGCCGAAGATGCCGGCCGGCCTGCCCGGTATGCCCCCCGTGCTCGACGCGAAGGACGTCTACGCCGCCGACCGCGCCAACCAGCTGTCCCCGGTGGTCAAGGACTTCCCGTCCCGCGTCTACGTGCCCAACACCAACTCCAACACGGTCTCCGTCATCGACCCGGCGACGTACAAGGTCATCAAGACGATCCGGGTGGGCGTGCAGCCCCAGCACGTCGTGCCCTCCTGGGACATGAAGACGCTCTGGGTCAACAACGACCGGGGCAACTCCCTCACCCCCATCGACCCGAGGACCGGCAAGGCCGGCAAGTCCGTCGACGTTCACGACCCCTACAACCTGTACTTCACGCCGAACGGCAAGTACGCGATCGTCATGGCCTCCCTCGACCGCGAGCTGGTCTTCCGCGACGCGCACACCATGGAGATCAGGAAGACCGAGCCGGTCAGCTGCTACGGCGTCAACCACGCCGACTTCTCGCCCGACGGCCGCTCCTTCATCGTGTCGTGCGAGTTCAGCGGTGAGCTGCTCAAGGTCGACACCGAGAAGATGAAGGTCGTCGCGCAGCAGAAGCTCCCCTTCCGGGGCGCGATGCCGCAGGACGTGAAGATCTCTCCGGACGGCAAGAAGTACTACATCGCCGACATGGTGGCCGACGGGGTGTGGGTCCTGGACGCGGCCGGCTTCGGCAAACCGACGCTGCTGCACACCGGCAAGGGCTGCCACGGCCTGTACGTCAGCCGCGACTCGCGCGAGATGTACATCTCCAACCGGGGCGAGGGCACGATCTCCGTCTTCGACTTCGCCCGGGGCAAGCTGACCAAGAAGTGGCGCCTGCCGAACGGCGGCAGCCCCGACATGGGCGGTGTCTCGGCCGACGGCAAGGTCCTGTGGCTGTCGGGACGCTACAACTCCGAGGTGTACGCCATCGACACGCGTTCCGGGAAGCAGCTGGCCCGCATCCCGGTCGGCAGCGGCCCGCACGGCCTGGCCGTCTACCCGCAGCCGGGCCGCTACTCGCTCGGCCACACCGGCATCTTCCGCTGACCCGGCCACGGCCGGGCCGGACCCCCTCGCCCGGTGACCGGGGACCGAGGCGGGGGTGCCTGCGCGAGCGGGCCCGCACCACGCCGCCTGGCACCGGGGCGTCAGGGCGCGGTGAGCAGCGCCTCCGCGCCCACCGGACGGTAGCCCGCCGCCTGGAACGCCCGCAGACCGCGGGCGTTGCCCGGTGCCACCTGGACCCAGACGGGTTCGCCGGCGAGCTGTCGCGCCGCCGCCGCGAGCGCCCGCCCCAGCCCGCGGTGCCGTACGCCCTCGTCGACCTCGACGGCGGCCTCCAGCCGTCCCGCCACCCCGCGCCCGAGGACGAGCACCCCGCCTCCGGCGGCCCAGACACGGACGTCGTCGCGGTGCCGCCGGGCCCGTAACACCCGGGGATGGCACGGATCGCCGATCTCCGCCAGGTCCACCGCCGGCCGCCCCGGCACCGGAGCGGCGGCCAGCAGCAGGTCGACGGTGTCGTGGGAGCGCCCGGTACGGTCCATGAACGCGGCCAGGAACCGGGGATTCACGGCCGCGGCGAGCGCGTCGCAGCCGACCCGGGCCAGCGTCTCGCGCACCCACCGCGGATCCTCGTCGGTGAAGACGACGGAGTGCGCCGTGAAGGCGAGGACACCGGCGTCCCGGTGGGCGTGCTGGGGTACGACGGTCGTGGAGCCGTCGGGCGGGGGGAAGACGCCACGGGCCGCCGAGTCCAGAATGCCGCGCAGAGTGTCACCCATCCCCGTACCCTTCCCACCGCTCGGGCCCGCACCCACCGGATGGCCCGTACCCACCGTCGCCGGTCCGGCGGGCGTCCCGGGCCCGTGAAGGGAACGCCGCCCGCGCACCGCGAGGAGTCGGCGCGGGTGGTCGCCGTACTGCGCGGCCTGCCCGCCCGTTAATCTGACCTCCGTACACACGGCAGTAATGCACTACGAAGGGGCGGATCGGTGGCGGACATCGAGGAAGCACGCAAGCAGTTCGAGCGGATCGATACGGATGGTGACGGTTTCATCACCGCGGCCGAGTTCAAGAGCGCCCTCGCCCAGGGCGGCGACTGGAACGTCACCGAATCGGTGGCGGAGGCCGTCATCGCCACCCGCGACCTCAACGGCGACAAGGTCCTCTCGTTCGACGAGTTCTGGACCCACCTGAACAAGTGACACACGCCGAGGGGCGCCCACCGGTGATCCGGCGGGCGCCCCTTTGCCGTACCCCCGGGTGACGCGCACGCTCTACCGTCCGCCCGTCCGCCCGTCCGCCCGTCCGCCCGTCCGTCCGTCCGTCCGTCCGTCCGCCCGTCCGCCCGTCCGCCCGTCCGCCCTGCCGCCCCGCCGCTCCGGCGTCGGCCGCGGACCGGAGCACGCGCCGAGCCGATCACGGGCCAGGACGGAGCCGACCGGTCCCACGCCGACCGCCCCAGCCCTCGGGGTACGCGAGCACGACCCGTGACCCGTGAGTGCGAAGCCGCGGGGGTGAAACCGCGGGGGCGCTCACCCGATCGCCGTACGCCCCCGGAATAGCCTTTCCCGCCCCGGGGTTGATGCTCGCCATCAGGAGCATCAACCACTGAAGGGCCTGGCACTCATGAAGATCGGCATCATCGGCGCGGGCAACATCGGCGGCAACCTCACCCGGCGGCTGACCGCCCTCGGGCACGACGTCTCCGTCGCGAACTCACGCGGCCCGCAGACCCTGACCGCGCTGGCCGAGGAGACCGGGGCGACGCCCGTCCCGGTCGGGGAGGCGGCGCGCGGCGCCGAGGTGGTCGTGGTCACCGTCCCGCTGAAGGCGGTGCCCGACCTGCCGTCCGGCGTGCTGGACGGGCTTGCGGACGGAGCCGCCGTCATCGACACCGGCAACTACTACCCGCAGCAGCGGGACGGCAGGATCGCCGCGATCGAGGACGGCCCGCTCACCGAGAGCCGCTGGACGTCCCAGCAGATCGGCCACCCCGTCGTGAAGGCGTTCAACGGCACGTACGCGCAGGACATCCTGGACCGGCACCGTCCGGCGGGCGACCCCGGCCGCATGGCCCTCCCGGTGGCCGGCGACGACGCCGCCGCCAAGCAGGTCGTACGTGACCTCATCGACGAACTCGGCTTCGACACGGTCGACGCGGGTGGCATCGACGAATCCTGGCGCCAGCAGCCCGGCACGCCGGTGTACGGCCTCCAGAAGGGCCTCGAGGCGGTGACGAAGGCACTGGCCGAGGCATCCGCGGAGCGCCCGGCGGACTTCCGCGGCTGAGGCTCCGCGCCTCCTCGACCCGTCCGGCGCCGGTCACCCGGTGCCGGACGGCGTCCCGCGTGCGGACCGCCGCCGGAGCCCCGGTGCACCCACGCCGGTCAGTCGGCCGCGGCCCACTCGCGCAGCGCCGCCTTGCTGGAGAACTGCGCGACGTCCTTGTCCAGAGGGTTGTCGGTGTACTGATGGAAGCGCCACTTCGCCTTGATACGGGGCTCGCCCGCGGTCACGTAGTCGGCGATCCACAGACCGTCTCCCGCGTACGACGTGGTGTCGACGTTGAGCCAGAAGTTGCGGTTCGTGTACAGCAGGACCCGGTGGTCCGGCCTCAGTTCCTTCACCTTGCGTACGAAGCGGTCCTTCTCGGCGTTGCTGGCGTGGGTGCCGTCACCGGTGGTCTCCCAGTCGACGGCGAGCAGGTCACCGGCCTTCTCCGGGGCCTTGCCGACGAAGTATTCGGCCTGGGCGGTGAGATCGCCGGGCCACAGGAAGTGGTAGAAACCGACGACGCAGCCGCCGTCGCGGGCCGTCTTCACCTGGGACGCGAGCTTCGGATTGACGTACGAACGGCCCTCGGTCGCCTTGATGAAGACGAAGGAGAGCCCGTCGGTCGAGTAGGCGGACGACTGGTAGGCGCTGACGTCGATGCCGCGGAGCATGGGGGACTCCTCCGGGGGTGGGGGACGGGTGCGAGCGATTCTGCCCCTGTCCATGGGGTGCGTTCCGGGTTTCACAGGTCTTGCGACCTCTCCGAGTGACGTTCCCCCACATCGCCCACCCCACCCTCGAACGACCGGCCGACGCCCGGCCGGGGCGGGAGTGAGCCTGGCGCCCTCCCGCCCCGGGGGGTGTCGATCCCCTGAAGGGCGTCGCAGGAATTCCGCGGCTAGCAGTGCACGTTGGTCCACTGGTCTCCGACGGACTTGCCGCCGCCGGGGGACGTCACCCAGCCGCTGAGGGTGACGCACTTTCCGGACATCTTGTTGAGGCTGACGGGTCCCGAAACCCTGAGCCACATCGACTCCCTCCTGGGGGGGGCGGAGCCGTGACGAGGTGCTCGACGTCGCACAGCTTTCGATCGACAGCGGCGTCCCGCGGGACGTCGTCAAGATGCTTCTGGAGGGCAAGGAGCCACCGGCGGAGGACATCACGGACCGGATCGTCCGCCGCTTCGACCACTTGCGGGAGACACGACTGCGCCCTGACGGCTCCCGGCACTCCTACGAGGAGATCGCCGCCGCCTTCGGAGCCTCCCGGGCATCCCTCTCGAACCTCGTCAACAGCCGTAGGAAGACGACGGAGCGGAGCGCGGAGCAGCGGACCGGCCGTTCCGGCGGCCCGCTGGCATCCACCCAGGCGGGTATCGAGAGATTCTATTTCGGGCAGCCCAACGGCTTGCTCTCCGCGGAACCGGAGACCGCGCTCGACGACGCCCTCCAGCCGGTCCTGCGCCGGCTGGAGGGACGGGCCGTCGATCCGATGGCTCGCCTGCGCAACGAATACGGCCTGCGGAGACTCGCCGCGCGTGCGCCACAACTGGCCGAGGAGGAGATCCAGTTGGTGACCGACTGGATCGACACCATCCTGGAGCGCAGAAGGGCGCTGGGCGCGGAGAGCCCCGGAACGGACGGCACGCGACCCGACTCGCGCTGACGAGGGGCGGCAAGGAGCCGCATGCGGAGACGACGGCTGCCGAGGCGGGACGA
Organism: Streptomyces sp. NPDC057950; assembly: GCF_042887295.1. Lineage (NCBI taxonomy): Bacteria > Bacillati > Actinomycetota > Actinomycetes > Kitasatosporales > Streptomycetaceae > Streptomyces > Streptomyces sp. NPDC057950. The sequence goes on along the minus strand of NZ_JBHVPP010000033.1, from coordinate 63,376 downwards.
CGGGATGTCCGCAGTGCGCGCCGCCGTGGGCGGTGAACGCTCTCCATCTGGCCGGATCGCGTCGCGCGCGCATCGGACGCGCCGGCGTCAAATCCGTGCAAGTCCGGTTTGATCGGTACATAGGGACCCGCAGGTTGTTGCGCCGCGCAGAGCCTGATCTGGCCGAAGGGACACCTGGTTTGGCATATTTGCCTGCCGGGTGAGGCTCGGCGGTTTCCGGGGCACGGGCGCCCACGCAAAGGTTCGCGGGGAGCACAGTGCGTACAGGCAGCGCCAGGGAGATGCGGCACCTGATCCGCCGGTTGACCGACGGGTTACGCCTGCCCGTCCCCTCGGATCCCGACGTACTCTTCGCCGCGCTGATCGCCAGGGTGTCCGAGATCAAAGGCCGTCAGGTCGTCCTCCTCCAGGAGGAGTTCCCTCACGGCACCGCGACGGGCCTGTGGCTGGAGCTGCCCGAGCAGGACGTCATCGTCGTCGACCGGAGGGCGGCTCCCGTCCACCAGTTGGCGATCCTGTGCCACGAGATCTGGCACATGGTCAAGGGTGACTGCGGTCACCACACCACAGGTGTCCGAGTCGCCGCACGCGTGCTGAGCGACCGGGCCGATCTACGGCAGGCAGTGGGGGCCGTGGCCGCACGTACCGAGTTCAACGAGCGTTCCGAGCAGGACGCCGAGACCTTCGCCCTGCGGGCGGTGACGCGGCTGCGGGTCTGGCTCGAAGGGGAAGCCGACGGCGAGTCCACGGACCGGACCCGGATCGCCGGCCGGATCACCGCGTCACTGGGACAACGCCGGTCCAGGGTCTGAGCCGTGGGCGCCTCGACCTACTACATTCCGGCGCTGGCCCTGTGGGCCGGCCTCGCCTCGAAACTGCCCGACCTGGTGAGGTCCTGGCGCGACCCGCTGGTTCGATGGGTCTGCTGGGTGATCTTCCTGGGCGGCGCCGGGTTCGCCTTCGCCGCCCCGCCCACCGTCGCCGCCGTGAACAGGACGAGCGGCATCCCGAACCTCGCCGCCCTGCTGGTCTACGCCGTCGTCAGTGCCTACAGCGCCTCCTGCCTGGTGCTCATCCTGCACTGGCGCGGAGGTCCGGCCGGCCATGTGCGCCGTCTCGCCCGGCGCTGGCAGATCGGCTACGCCGTCGTCATCGCCTTGTTGATCCTCCTGTTCGTACTGGGGGACGCCCCGGTCGAGCGCCGGACGGACCTCGACACGCACTACGCCACCTCGCCCTGGATCGGGCAGATGATCGTGCTGTACCTGCTCGGCCACATGACCGCCGCGATCGCCACCACGGTGCTGTGCTGGCGCTGGGCGATCCAGGTGCACGGATGGCTGCGGGCCGGCTTGTGGCTGCTCGTGACCGGCTGGCTGCTCAACCTGTCCTTCAGCACGCTGAAACTGACCGCGGTGATGGCACGGTGGGCCGGCCGGGACTGGGACGTACTGAGCACCGTCCTGGCGCCCGGCCTCGTGGGCCTGGCCGCCACCGTCGCCACCGTCGGCTTCACGCTGCCGCTGTACGGCCCGCGACTGGTCGCGCTCTGGCGTGCGGTGGTGAGCTGGAGACGGCTCGGCCCCCTGTGGCGTGAACTCGCCGCCGCCTCACCCGGCACACCGCTCGCCGCGCCGATCCCCTGGTACTCGTCCTGCGCCGTGCGCCTCACCCGGCGTGAGGCCGGGATCCAGGACGGCTTGAACCTCGTCCGCCCGCACCTCGACGACCGGGTCCGTTCCCACGCGCAGACCCTGGCCCGAGCCGCGGGCCACACCGAGGAGGACGCCTTCCGCGTCGGTCTCGCGGCGATGATCGCCGCCGCCGTTCGCTCCCACCGCGCCGACGCGCCCGCTCACCGGGTGGCCGTCGCGCGGAACACCGCGAGCTTCGCGTCGCGTGCCACCTTGGTGGGTGTGGCGCGTGCGTTGCGTACGTCCCCCGTCGTCGTGGCGGCCCGTGCCGCCGCCGGGGTCCCCACGGCGGCGGATGACGAAAGAACCCCCCTGTGAACCCCGGCCCCTCCAGGTCTCCCCGCGACGTGTCGCCGCCTTCGCCATGTCCGCTACGTCCGCCATGTCAGCCGTGTTCGCCACGCCCACCCGGTTACCCGCGGCAGCGTCCGGGCGACCGTCCGGAAGGCGGGCCGGTCTAGTGGACGACGGTGTCGTGTTCTACATCCCCGGCGTGCTGCTGCTGCTGGCCGCCGCGCTGAAGCTGTCCGGGGGCGCGGGAGTCTGGCGCGATCCTCTGGTCGCCCCCAGCGCCGGGATCCTCCTCGTCGGCTCCTCGGTGTGTCTCCTGTCCGCCCCGCCCACGATCCGGTTCGTCAATGACGCGACGGGCGTCGCGAACTTCAGCGCTCCCCTGGTGTACACGGGCATGACAGCGCTCAGCGCGGGCTACCTCGTCCTGATGACCAGATGGAGAGGCGGACCGCCGGAGAGCCGACGGCGCGCCGACCGGCTTGTGCTGGGGCTCTACGGACTGGCCGTCGCGGGAGTCTGGGTCCTGTTCGCCCTGGCGCGGGTTCCGGTGGAACGGACTCGGGACCTGGACACGTACTACGCCCGCACGCCCTACATGTGCGAAATGATCTTGCTGTACATGGTCGCGCACACGGCTGCCACCGGCGCCCTCGCGTTCATGAGCGTGAGCTGGCTGCGGGAGGTGCGCGGCGTGACCCGCACCGGCCTGGTCCTGATCGTCGCCGGGCTGGGCTTCGACGCGTGCTACCAGATCGCCAAGTACGCGGCCATGGCGGCTCGTTGGCGGGGCGTCGACTGGGATTTCCTGTCCACCGACGTGTCACCTCCCCTGGTCATGCTCGCCGGGGTCACCGTCGCCTGCGGCTTTGCCGTGCCCCGGGTCGGGCCACCCGCGGCCGCCAATCTGCGCGCCTGGAGGCGCTACCGGCTTCTCAAGCCCCTGTGGGCGGAGCCGTCCACCCTGCGCGCGCCGGCGGAGGGGGTCGTCCGCTGGTGGGATCCGCCCGTCGTGCGTCTGGCCCGGCAGGAGATCGCCATCTGGGACGGTGTCCTGGCCTGCTCGCCGTACCTCGACGACCGGGTGCGCACGACCGCGTACGCCGAAGCTCTGGCCCAGCTCACCGCCGCCGGGTCGGCCACCGGGAGATCGCTCCCGGAGGTGCTCGCACGCGCGGTCACCCAGCGGTTCCGCGCAGCGCCGAGAGCGCCGTCGGGTTCCTCGGATGCCGGCACGCCACCCCACGCCGTGCACCGGGCCGCGGTCGTGGCCGAAGCGGCGATGCTGGTGGCCGGGGTCCGGGCGTCCCGCACGGGCGGCACCGAGGCCCCGGCGAACGTCGGGACGCTGCGGTCCATCGCGGATCCGCATCTGATGGTCCGTCTGGCGGGCGCGCTCTCCACATCGCAGATCGTGGCGAAGGCGCGCCGGCGGGCCGAGAACCGGATGGCCACCACCCATGACTGACGTGAGGCGAGGCTCCGCCTCACCCAGCGTGCGGTGTTGAGTCTCCGCCTCACCCGGCGTGCGGTGGTGACCGGCGCGGCGCCGCGCCGGATCCCGCCCCGGTGAGGGCCGGCAGGCAGGTGTCACGGGCGCCGTCGGACGGTGCCGCGCGGCAACGGTGGCCCGCGGGAGATCGAACCGCCCTTCGGGTGGGAAGCCTTCGGCCGGACACGTTCGTCGCACCACCGTCGCGTGTCCGGCAACACCCCGGTGGCCAGCCGGTCTTGGACCACTCCGCTCGCAGCCGCGGCACGACGTCGCGGATGATGCGGTGTGGTGTGCGGCCGGTGAGGTCCGCCGCCCGCTCCGTCCCTGCGACAGAAGAGAGTTCCGTACATGCCCGACAGATCCGCTCCCCGCCGCACCGCCGTGGTCATCGGCGGGGGTATGACGGGCATGCTCGCGGCGGCCGTGCTCGCCGACCACGCCGACGTCACGATCGTCGAGCGCGACCGCCTGCCGGACGGCCCGCGACCCCGCAAGGGGCTGCCGCAGGCCCGGCACGCCCACGTGTTGTGGTCCGGCGGGGTCAAAGCCATCGAGGAGCTCCTGCCGGGTGTCGTCGACCGGCTCGTCGGCCAGGGCGCACGGCGGAGCCGCATCATGACCGACCTGGTGTCCAAGGCTCCGTCCGGCCAGTGGTTCCGCCGCTTCGACCACGCCCGCCACATCAATCTTCTGTGCAGCCGCGACCTGCTCGATGCCGTGATCCGCGCCCGGGTGCTCGAGGACCGGCGCATCTCCCTGCGACAGCAGACCGAACTGGTGTCCCTGGAAGGCGACGCCGGACGCGTGTCCGGAGTCCGCATACGCGTGGCGGACACCCACAGCGTCCTCGCCGCCGATCTGGTCATCGACGCCGGCGGGCGTGGCAGCCGCGCCCCCGGCTGGCTGCGGGACCTGGGCCTTCCACCCGTGGCCGAGCGTACGGTCGACGCGGGCGTCGGCTACGCCAGCCGGATCTACCGCGCCCCCGGCACCACCGCCGACGGTTTCCCGATCGTCAACGTCCAGGCGGACCCCCGCCAGAACCCCGGCAGGGGCGGCATCATCACCCCCATCGAAGGCGGCCGCTGGCTGGTCACCCTCGCCGGGACCCGTGGGGGCCAACCCGGCGCCGGCAACGAGGACTTCGTTCCCTTCGCGCTCAAGCTGCCGCACCCCGTCATCGGTGAACTCCTCGCCGACGCCGAGCCCGAGACGGACGTCGTCACCACCCGGAGCACGGCCAACAAGCGGCGCTACTACGAAAAGGCGGCCCGCTGGCCCGACGGCTTCGCCGTCCTCGGCGAGGCCGTCGCCGGCTACAACCCCGTCTACGGTCACGGACTGACCGCCGCCGCACAGAGCGTCGTCGCCCTGCGCGACGTCCTGCGACGGCGGGACCTCCGCGCCCCGGGCACGTCCCGGCGCATCCAAAAGGCCGCGGCCCGCCCGGTCGAGAACGCGTGGAGCCTGGCCGTGGGCCAGGACGTGTTCTACCCGGGCGCCAGTGAACAGCCCCCCACCCGGCTCGAAAGGAACCTCGCCGCCTTCGTCGACAAGGCCGTCGGCGCCGGCTCGCGCGACCCCCGCGCCCTCCGCATCCTGCTGGACGTGATGAGCATGGAGAAACCGCCTGCCCGGCTGCTCATGCCCGACATGCTCGCCCTGGTCTACCTCGGCCGGAAGAAGCCCCTTCTGGAAGGGCCGCCCCTGACGGAGCACGAGCGTGCGGCCGCCGCCGGCTGAAGCCGTTCCCGCCGGGCCGCAGCCGCGTATTCCGTGCCCCGGACGACTCGAAGCCCGCGTCCGGAACGGCCCGTTGAAATCCACCACAGAGACACGGAACAGCACATGACTGCCGCATCGTATCTGGACCTGCATCAGGAATTCTCCTCGGAAATAGAGGAGGAAATAGCGGCCATCCTCGAACGGCTCGGCCCGTCGGCGGAATCCGTCAAGGGCGTCGTCGCGGAACTCCTGCGCCACCAGAGGATGAAATACCCTCTGTCGGTGCTACCGCTGGTCGTGCACGGTGTCGAGACGGGCAGCCCCGAACCCGCCGTCCCGCTGTCCGCCGTGCACGTGCTGTGGTGGACCTCGGCCTGCTATCTCGACGATCTGGCGGACGGGCACGGCGCGCACACGCCCGCCGGACTCACCGTGCACGAAGCACTCCTGGCAGCCGTGGTCACGGGACACGTGCTCTCGCTGAAGGCGATCGGCTCGCGACGGATCCCGGAGCCGGTCCGAGGCGCTCTGACGGCCGAGGTCCTCGACTGCGGGATCACCGCCGCCCAGGGGCAGCTCGGCGACATGCGCGCGGACGTGGGCCACGCGTCCCGGAACTCGGTCGTCACGGCCTACCGGGAGAAATCCGGCGCCCCCTTCGGCATGATCACCGCGATGGCCGCGATACTGGCGGGCGCGGAGGCCGAGCGGATCGATCTGTGGCGGGAGTTCGGCTCCGTGTTCGGAATTCTGTGGCAGATGTTCAACGACCAGGAGGACATCGCCTCCGGACGGAACGAGGATCTGCTGAACGGTACCGTGACCTATCTTTTCGCCTGCGCTCTGGAAGACGCGGCGCCCGATCTCAGGCCCCGCATCCTGGACCTGCACTCCGGTGCGAGAACATCCGCCGCGTCACGGGCGGCCCTGACCGGCCTGCTCCTCACCCCGGCCGTACTCGACCGCTACGAGGACGACATCCGCAAATTCCGGGACGAGGCGCACCGCATCCTCGGCGACCTCGGCGGCGACGAGAGCTACCTGCCCGTTCTCCGGCAACTCGTGGACCGGACCTCCCGGCTGCTGCTGCGCCCGGGGGACACCGCAGGATGAGCCCGACCGGCCGAGTCGACCAGCGGGGAGCCGGACGTCGCGACCGGCCCGGCATCGCACCGCGTCACCTCAGGCTCCGGGGAGCCGGGCTGACAGGAACCCTGTGTTTCGGGCGCGGTGGTTCAGCACTCGATGATGTTGACCGCCAGCCCGCCCCGCGCCGTCTCCTTGTACTTGACGCTCATGTCCGCGCCGGTCTCCTTCATGGTCTTGATGACCTTGTCGAGGGAGACCTTGTGGGAGCCGTCGCCGCGCATCGCCATCTTCGCGGCGGTGACCGCCTTGACCGCGGCCATGCCGTTGCGCTCGATGCAGGGGATCTGGACCAGGCCGCCGACCGGGTCGCAGGTGAGGCCGAGGTTGTGTTCCATGCCGATCTCCGCGGCGTTCTCGACCTGCTCGGGGGAGCCGCCCAGTACCTCGGCGAGGGCGCCCGCCGCCATCGAACAGGCGGAGCCGACCTCGCCCTGGCAGCCGACCTCGGCGCCCGAGATGGAGGCGTTCTCCTTGAAGAGCATGCCGATCGCGCCCGCGGCCAGCAGGAAGCGGACCACGCCGTCCTCGTCCGCGCCCGGGACGAAGTTGATGTAGTAGTGCAGCACCGCGGGGATGATGCCCGCGGCCCCGTTGGTGGGGGCGGTGACGACCCGGCCGCCCGCCGCGTTCTCCTCGTTGACCGCCATCGCGTAGAGGGTGATCCACTCCATCGCGTGGGCCAGCGGGTCGCCCTCGGCGCGCAGCTGGCGGGCCGAGACGGCGGCGCGGCGGCGCACCCGCAGGCCGCCGGGCAGGATGCCCTCACGGGACATGCCGCGCGACACGCACGCCTGCATCACACCCCAGATGGCGAGAAGGCCCTCACGGATCTCCTCCTCGGTGCGCCAGGCCCGCTCGTTCTCCAGCATCAGCGCGGAGATCGACAGTCCGGTCTCCTTGGTCAGCCGCAGCAGCTCGTCGCCCGTACGGAAGGGGTACTTCAGGACGGTGTCGTCCAGCTTGATGCGATCCTCGCCCACCGCGTCCTCGTCGACCACGAAACCGCCGCCGACGGAGTAGTACGTCTTCTCCAGCACGAGTTCGCCGGAGGCGCCGTACGCGAAGATCGTCATGCCGTTCGCGTGGTAGGGCAGTGCCTTGCGCCGGTGCAGGACCAGGTCGTCGTCGAAGGAGAAGGGGATCTCCCGCTCGCCGAGCAGGCTGATGCGGCCCGAGGCCTTGATCTCCTCGACGCGGCCGTCGGCCCCCTCCACGTCCACCGTCCGCGGCGAGGCGCCCTCCAGGCCGAGCAGCACCGCCTTCGGGGTGCCGTGCCCGTGGCCGGTCGCGCCCAGTGAGCCGTACAGCTCGGCCCGGACGGAGGCCACGGCGGGCAGCAGGTCCTCGTTGCGCAGCCGGTGGGCGAACATCCGGGCCGCGCGCATCGGGCCCACCGTGTGGGAGCTGGACGGGCCTATGCCGATCGAGAACAGGTCGAAGACCGAGATGGCCACGGGAACTCCTAGCAAGCGGGGTGGTGCATGAGGTGGGCGCCGCACACAGTCGTGCTTCCAGTGTGCGCGGCGCCCCGAAGAATCGTACGTTCCGCGCGAACTACTTCAGGCCGGGGTACAGCGGGTGCTTGTCGGCCAGAGCGGACACCCGGGCCTTGAGGGCGTCCGCGTCGTAGGACGGCTTCAGCGTCTCGGCGATGATGTCCGCGACCTCGGTGAAGTCCTCGGCCTGGAAGCCGCGGGTGGCGAGGGCGGGCGTGCCGATGCGCAGTCCCGAGGTCACCATCGGGGGTCGCGGGTCATTCGGGATCGCGTTCCGGTTGACCGTGATGCCGACCTCGTGGAGCCGGTCCTCGGCCTGCTGTCCGTCCAGCTCGGAGTTGCGCAGGTCGACCAGGACCAGGTGCACCTCCGTGCCGCCCGACAGGACCGAGACGCCGTGCTCGGTGACGTCGGGCATCACCAGGCGCTCGGCCAGGATCCGCGCGCCGTCGAGCGTGCGCTGCTGGCGCTCCTTGAAGTCGTCGGAGGCGGCGACCTTGAAGGAGACGGCCTTCGCGGCGATCACGTGCTCGAGCGGACCGCCCTGCTGGCCCGGGAACACCGCGGAGTTGATCTTCTTGGCCAGTTCGGCGGTGGACAGGATCACGCCACCGCGCGGGCCGCCCAGCGTCTTGTGGGTGGTGGTGGTGACGACGTGGGCGTGCGGCACCGGGTTCGGGTGCAGCCCCGCCGCCACCAGGCCGGCGAAGTGCGCCATGTCGACCATCAGGTACGCGCCGACCTCGTCCGCGATCCGGCGGAAGGCCGCGAAATCGAGCTGCCGGGGGTAGGCGGACCAGCCGGCCACGATCAGCTTCGGCCTGGACTCCTTGGCGAGGCGCTCGACCTCGGCCATGTCGACCCGGCCCGACTCCTCGTCCACGTGGTACGCGACCACGTCGTAGAGCTTGCCGGAGAAGTTGATCTTCATGCCGTGGGTCAGGTGCCCGCCGTGCGCGAGGTTCAGGCCCATGATCGTGTCGCCGGGCTTGAGCAGCGCGAACATCGCGGCCGCGTTGGCCTGGGCACCCGAGTGCGGCTGTACGTTCGCGTGCTCGGCGCCGAACAGCGCCTTGACGCGGTCGATGGCGATCTGCTCGACGACGTCGACGTGTTCGCAGCCACCGTAGTAACGGCGGCCCGGGTAGCCCTCGGCGTACTTGTTGGTCAGGACCGAGCCCTGGGCCTCCATGACCGCGACCGGAGCGAAGTTCTCCGAGGCGATCATCTCCAGGGTGGACTGCTGGCGGTGCAGCTCGGCGTCGACCGCGGCCGCGACGTCCGGGTCCAGCTCGTGCAGGGGCGTGTTCAGAAGCGACATGCGGTGACTCCTCAGCCGGCGGTGAAGGCGGTGTACTCGTCGGCGGACATCAGGTCGTCCGGCTCGTCCGTGACCCGTACCTTGAACAGCCAGCCGCCCTCGAAGGGCGCGGAGTTCACGAGGGACGGGTCGTCCACCACGTCCTGGTTGGCCTCCACGATCTCGCCGGTGACCGGCGCGTACAGGTCGCTGACCGACTTGGTCGACTCCAGCTCCCCGCAGGACTCGCCCGCGGTCACCGTGTCACCGACCTCCGGAAGCTGGGCATAGACGACATCGCCGAGCGCGTTGGCCGCGAACTCGGTGATGCCGACCGTCGAGACGCCGTCCTCGGCGACCGACAGCCACTCGTGCTCCTTGCTGTAGCGCAGCTGCTGGGGGTTGCTCATGGCCTGAATTCTCCTGTACGCGGGGGAGTGCTGATGAACGGGTACGGACGGGGTGTCCGGATGCCGGGGTGTCGTGGGACGGGGGACAGGGCGCGACGAGGTACGTCACGTCGACGCGCCCGGCCCCGGGTGGACCTACTTCTGGCGCTTGTAGAACGGCAGCGCCACGACCTCGTACGGTTCGTGACTGCCCCGGATGTCCACGCCGACGCCGGCGGTGCCCGGTGCGGCGTGCGCGGCGTCGACGTAGGCCATGGCGATCGGCCGGCCCAGCGTCGGGGAGGGAGCGCCGGAGGTGACCTCACCGACGACCGCGCCGCCCGCGACGACGGCGAACCCGGCGCGCGGGACGCGGCGGCCCTCGGCGACGAGCCCGACGAGCACCCGCGGGGGGTTCGCGGCGGCGCGTTCGGCGGCTGCCTCCAGGGCCTCGCGGCCCACGAAGTCACCCTCCTTCTCGAACTTCACGACCCGCCCGAGCCCCGCGTCGAACGGGGTGAGCGAGGTGGTCAGCTCGTGCCCGTACAGCGGCATGCCCGCCTCCAGGCGCAGCGTGTCGCGGCAGGACAGACCGCACGGGACCAGCCCGGCCGGCGCACCCGCCTCGGTCAGCGCCTGCCACAGCTTCTCGGCGTCGGACGGGGCCACGAAGAGCTCGAAGCCGTCCTCGCCCGTGTAGCCGGTGCGCGCGATCAGCGCCGGGACGCCCGCGACCGTGCCCGGGAGACCCGCGTAGTACTTCAGGCCGTCGAGGTCGGCGTCGGTGAGCGACTTGAGGATCCCGGGGGACTCGGGGCCCTGGATGGCGAGCAGCGCGTACGCGTCCCGGTCGTCACGGACCTCGGCGTCGAAACCGGCGGCGCGCCCGGTCAGCGCGTCGAGGACGATCTGGGCGTTGGAGGCGTTGGCGACGACCATGTACTCGGTCTCGGCCAGCCGGTACACGATCAGGTCGTCGAGGATGCCGCCGTCGGCCCGGCAGATCATGGTGTAGCGGGCGCGGCCCACGCCGACGGAGGCGATGTTGCCGACCAGCGCGTGGTTCAGCAGCGCGGCGGCCTGCGGGCCGGTGACCGTGATCTCGCCCATGTGCGAGAGGTCGAAGAGACCGGCCCGGGTGCGGACGGCGACGTGCTCGTCGCGCTCGGAGCCGTACCGCAGGGGCATGTCCCAGCCCGCGAAGTCGGTCATCGTCGCGCCCAGCGAGCGATGCAGGGCATCGAGCGCGGTACGGCGGGGTGCGTTACTGCTCATCGGTGGGGCTCCCAAGGCATGACGGCGAGGTCGTTCCTCCCCATCTGTCATCGGAACCTGAGAGGTTCATCACGACCCCGCGAACGGAGGTCACGACTTGCACCTTGGGTGGAGCCACCGGTCAGCGGCCCGCTTTTCAGATGTGCCTCGCCCGCGCGGTAACGGGGCCTGAGAGATTCAAGGGAGGGACTTGCTCCTTCGGCGTCCCAGCACGACGTACGTCACACGGATGTGTGCACGTCACTGGGAACTCTCCCGCGCGGATTCAAGCGGCCGGTATGCAGTTGGCGGGCACATCATTGCACGCGCCGTCGGATGACGGCAGTCCGCATCTGTAACCGGCCTGTGGCAGTCCGAACACGGAAACAGCAAGCATCGCGCATTACCTTCTCTTTACACTCGACGGGGATGGGACTCCAGACCCAAGGGGAGGACGATCACGGTGAACAGGACCAGGGCGTACGCCACGACCTCGGCCCTCGCGCTGCCGCAGCAGCCGGGTACCGCGGCCCGGGAGGTGCGCGGCGCGCTTCCGGCGGCCGTCGTGCGCGACCTCAGGGAGCGCGCCGGACACAGCCCGCACGGCCTGTACTTCGGCACGGCGGACCTGGTGGTGGTCACCGGGCTGCCGGGCAGTGGCAAGTCGACCCTGATGCGCCGCGCGGTCGCGGGCCGGTGCGTGGACTCCCAGGACACCCGCGACCGCTGGGACGGCCGGCTGGCCCGCCGGCTCCCGTACGCGCTCTACCGCCCCCTGGTCCGCCTCGCGCACTACGCGGGCCTGCGCCGCACACTGCGTTCCGGCACCGGTGTCGTGGTGCACGACTGCGGTACCCAGGCATGGGTGCGCCGCTGGCTCGCCCGCGAGGCCCGCCGCCGGGGCGGCACACTCCACCTCCTGCTCCTCGACGTCACACCGGGCACGGCGCTGGAAGGCCAGCGCGAACGCGGCCGGGGCGTCTCGCGGTACGCCTTCGCGCGTCACCGGGGCGCGCTCGGCCGGCTGGTGCGTTCCGTCGAGCGGGGCGAACTGCCGGAGGGATGCGGCTCGGCGGTACTCCTCGACCGCGAAGCGGCGGATGTGCTGCGCCGGATCGGCTTCGACGGTTGACGGACGCGGGGAGCCGGCGGCGCGCGAGCGTGTCGTACGGAAGCACGTCGTGCGGAGGTACGTCGTACGGAGGTACGTCGTACGGCGGTGCGGAGCCGGTCGGGCAGAGGGCCGGTCGGGCAGAGGGCCGGACGGAAGCCGGCAGGGGAGGACGGGACATCGTCGTACGAGAGGGTCGTAGGCGCCCACTAACCTTTCCAGCCGGAACACCACAGCAGAGCAGCAGCGCAGCACACCAGGACACCGGAACACCGGATCAGCGGTTCACAGCAGGCGGTATACAGATGGACTTCCCCGACTTCCCGGCACCAGCGCACCCACACCCCCACCCGCACGGCGGGTGGCCGGGCAACGAACTGGAGGAGGTGCTCTCCGCGTCCCTCGGAGTGCCCTCGGCGGGCGGCCGCATCGTCGAGGTCCTCGGCCGCAGCTTCGTCTGGGTGCCGCTGCCCAACGGCGGCGGTCCGCACGCGGGCCCCCTCGACCTGCCCACGCTGGAGATCGAGGGCCAGGCGTACGTGCCGGTCTTCAGCTCCGAGGAGCAGTTCCGCCAGGTCGTCGGCGGCCATCTGTCGTTCACGATCGCGCCCGCCGTCGAGTTCGCCCGCGGGCTGCCCCCGCAGGTGGGCGTCGCGATCAACCCGGGAGGTGTGGTGGGCGTACCGCTGCCGCCCCTCGCGGTCGCCGAACTGTGCCGTGCCGGGCGCACTCCGCTGGACGGTCCCGCGAGCGGCGGCCGGGTGAAACTCTCCGAACCCGACTGGCAGGACGACCCGGTGGACTTCCTGGCCGCGGCCTCGGCCGAGTTCGCGGCGACCGGTGTGGTGCTGACCGCGCGTCGCTGCCTGGCCAGCATCGAGGGCGACCACCCCCTGATGTTCATCGGGGTCGAACTGGCCGGATGGGAGGGCGACGCCCGGACGCTCCCGCTGGACGCGCTCGGTCGGGCCCTCGGCCGGGTGCCGGTGGACCGGCCGGTGAACATGGTGTTCCTCGACGTCGCGCAGGACCCGGTGGGGGAGTGGATGCGCGCGAACGTGCGCCCGTTCTACCAGCAGGGCTACTGACGCGGCGGGGAGCTCCCGGGCTGTGCGTCAAGTCGCTGTCAGGATCGCCGCTTAAGCTGGTTTCATGGCTCGGTCGGGGTGTGGTCGAGGTGTCGACGCACCTCGGCCACCGGTGTCGCTGGCGTAATGGGTGAGTTCATCGTGATTTCTTCGCGAAGGGGCGATTGAGGGTGAGTGCGTCGGGCACGGCCGCGGCCGGGCAGGTCGAGCACATGCTGCGCCAGGTGACGCCCGGGCGTTACGACGCCTACGAGGCGCTCCTTCGCGCGCTCGCGACCCCGTCGTCCGGCCAGGTGTGGATGCTGCTCTGGCACGGCCAGGGCGGGTCCCCGGACGCCCAGTACGGGAACATGGAGGTGGGCGGCTTCGGATACGCGCCGTGCGTCACCTCCGCCCAGGAGCTCTCGGCCAGTGGCTGGAACCGTTCGTACGAGGTCGTCGACGGCCTCGACGTGGCCCGAACCCTCTACCCCGACCACTTCGGCCTCTGGCTCAATCCGCACGCTCCGGGCGGCGGGCTCGGCATCCCGTGGCTGGATCTGCGCAGGATCGCCGCGGGCCTGGAGCGCCAGCCCGCCGGTCCCCTACGGCTGTCCGAACCCGGCATCGAGATCCCGCAGTTCTACGCCCTGCTCACGCAGAACGCGCATCGCACCCCGGCCGTCCGCTCGTTGCGGCGGACCTGGGTGCAGCCCGCGCTGGGGGCGCCGTATCTGGCCATCGGGCTCGACGTCTACGACACCTCGCCGCCCGCCGTCGACTCGGTGCGGGCGATGATGCAGCAGTCGATCGGCGCGGTTCCGGACGGGCTGCCCGTGTCGACCGTCGCGATGTCCGACGAGTACGACCCGGTGGCGATGTGGCTGCGCGCCAACGCGCGCCCGTTCTACGACCGTGAGGCCCACGCGGCCCCGGCGCAGGCACCGATGGCGGGTGGGTACGGCTACCCGCCGGCGCGCGGACTGTACTGATCCGCGCCGCACGGCGCCGGCCGTTCCGGCACCACGGCGCGGGCCTGTCCGTGCCGGATCCCCCCGCACCCGCGGCGCGGGCCTGTCCGTGCCGGATCCCCCCCGCACCCGCGGCGCGGTCGTGGTGGCCGTCTGCCCTTCACGACGGTGGCCGAGGAGACCACCGCGTACCGCTCCCGCGTCCGCGGGACGACCTTTGCTTTGCGGTGAATGTCCGGCCTGCGGGGGTTGAGGGGCGGGTGAAGGCCGCCGGAAGGACGGGGCCGGGCATCTCCTCCGACTGCTGTGATCCATGTCACTCGCCACCGAAGTGGAGTGCGCCGACCGGCAGTTGGGGGTGCCCTGTCGCCGGGGTCGCCGGGGAGGTAGGGGCTGGTCCCTGGGGGAATGAGGGGTTCCATCGGTGCGCCGGCGAGGCTGCCGGTTGCCAGGTTTGAACCGGCGGCGAGTGGTCACGGCTTGCCTCGGCCTCGCGCATACTGGTTGCCCCTTCACCTTCCTCACCGCGCTGACCTGCGCGCGAGAAGGCGAAAGGGCCGGTTGTCCGCTTTGGGGGTGACAAGCGGTGAAAGGGTCCCTCGTGGGCCCTTCCATAGCAACTGACCACTGTCCGACCCCCGTTACCCACTGTTCGGATAACGGAATCCCCCTAAGAGCATCACGGTTGCGCATACTTTCCCCGTCAGCTCTGGCACGTGATCGTGGAGTCGCTGAAGACTCCCGTGTCAGACATGGGGTCATCGATCCTGTGAGCGAGACAAGTCGTAGTTCAAGAGCGCAGCGGTGCCGCATCATCTGCGGCAACTGCGCACGTCGTATAGGCGAGGCAAGCCGTGGACCGCGGCATGCAGAGGCCGGTGACCACCGGCGAGAAGGGTCAGGGCACTGTGACCGCACCGATCGAGACCACCGGGGCGGCTGCCGAGGCGCAGCCGGAGGCAGTCCTCGCCGGGGCCAAACAGAGCCAGATCCAAGGTCGTTCCCTCGGGCGGATCGCCTGGAACCGTTTCAAGCGGGACAAGGTCGCGGTGGCCGGCGGAATCGTCGTCATCCTCCTGATCCTGATGGCGGTCCTGGCGAAGCCCATCGAATCGATCTTCGGTCTGGACCCCAACGAGTTCCACCAGGACCTCATCGACCCGGCCCTGCTGTCGCCCAGGGGCAGCTGGGGCGGCATCAGCCTGCACCACCCGCTGGGTGTCGACCCGCAGTTCGGGCGTGACGTGCTGACCCGCATCATCGAGGGCTCCTGGGTCTCCCTGCTGGTCGCGGGCGGTGCCACCATGCTGTCCGTCGTGATCGGCGTCGTGTTCGGCGTCGTGGCCGGCTTCTACGGCGGCTGGGTCGACACCATCATCAGCCGGGCGATGGACACCTTCCTCGCCTTCCCGCTGCTGCTCTTCGCGATCTCGATCTCGGCCTCGCTGCAGGACGGGGCGTTCGGACTGACCGGACTTCCGCTGCGGATCGCCGTACTCATCTTCGTGATCGGATTCTTCAACTGGCCGTACATGGCACGCATCGTGCGTGCGCAGACGCTGAGTCTGCGTGAGCGCGAGTTCGTCGAGGCCGCACGCAGCCTCGGTGCCCGCGGGCCGTTCATCCTCTTCCGAGAGCTGCTGCCCAACCTCGTCGCGCCGATCCTGGTCTACGCGACGCTGCTGATCCCGACGAACATCCTGTTCGAGGCGGGCCTCAGCTTCCTCGGCGTGGGCATCGCGCCTCCCCAGGCATCCTGGGGCGGCATGCTCACCAGCGCGGCCGGCCTCTACGAGACCGATCCGATGTACATGATCGTGCCGGGCCTGGCCATCTTCATCACGGTCCTGGCATTCAACCTGCTGGGCGACGGGCTGCGTGACGCACTCGATCCCCGCAGCAAGTAACGCGCGGCAACACCCAGTTCGTCCGCCGCAACCATCAATTGAGGGGGCTTTCCTCAGGTGAAGACCAAGAAAGTGACAGCTGCAGTCGCCACTGCAGTGGCGCTGACGCTGGGGGCGTCTGCGTGCAGCAGCTCCGACAGCGGAGACGGTGGCAGCAGCAAGGGGGGCTCCTCCGCGAAGGCTGACGCCGCGCTCACGTCCGTCGTCAACGCGAGCACCAAGAAGGGCGGCACGGAGAACTTCGAGATCTCCGACGTCCCGGACTCGCTCGACCCGGGCAACACGTACTACGGCTGGGTGCAGAACTTCTCCCGCCTCTACGCGCGTTCTCTCACCACCTTCAAGCCCGCGGCGGGCAAGGCCGGCCTCGAGGTCGTCCCGGACCTCGCCGAGGGTCTCGGTGTGCCCACCGACGGCGCCAAGACCTGGACGTACAAGCTCCGCAAGGGTCTGAAGTACGACGACGGCACCCCGATCACCTCGAAGGACGTCAAGTACGCCGTCGAGCGCTCCAACTTCGCTCCCGAGGCGCTGTCCAACGGTCCGACGTACTTCAAGGCGCACCTCCTCGGTGGCGACAAGTACCAGGGTCCCTACAAGGACAAGTCGAAGGACGGCATCGCGTCCATCGAGACGCCGGACGACACGACGATCGTCTTCAAGCTGAAGGACGCCTTCGCGGACTTCGACTACCTGGCGACGTTCAACCAGACGGCGCCGGTGCCGCAGGCGAAGGACACGGGCGCCTCGTACGTCCAGCACATCGTCTCCTCGGGCCCGTACAAGTTCCAGTCGTACGAGGAGGGCAAGAGCGCCACCCTCGTCCGCAACACCAACTGGGACCCGGCGACGGACCCGATCCGCAAGGCCCTGCCGGACAAGGTCAACATCCGGTTCAAGGTCAACCAGACCACCATCGACAACAACCTGATGTCGGACAACATCACGGTTGACGGCGCTGGTACCGGTGTGGCTCCGGAGACCCAGCCCAAGGTTCTGACGAACGCCAAGTACAAGGCGCAGCTCGACAGCTCCTACGCCGGTGCGACCGGGTACGCGGGTCTCAACCTGCACGTGAAGCCCTTCGACAACATCGACTGCCGCAAGGCCGTCCAGTGGGGTCTCGACAAGGCATCGGTCCAGGCCGCGGCCGGCGGTGACCCCAAGGGTGACGTCGCCACCACGCTGCTTCCCCCGACCGTCAACGGTTACACCAAGTTCGACCTGTACCCGTCCGCGGGCAACAAGGGCGACGTGGCGAAGGCCAAGGACTCGCTGAAGGCGTGTGGCAAGCCGAACGGCTTCACCACCAACCTGTCGGCCCGTTCGGACCGTCCGGCTGAGATGGCCATGGCGACCGCCATCCAGGCGTCGCTGAAGAAGATCGGCATCACGGTCAACATCAAGTCGTACCCGAGCGGTAAGTACTTCTCGAACTTCGCGGGTGTCCCGAGCTACGTGCACGAGCACGACCTCGGCATCATCATGACCGCGTGGGGCGCGGACTGGCCGACCGGTTTCGGCTTCCTGGACCAGATCATCAACGGCTCGGCCATCAAGCCGTCCGGTGGTAACAACGTCTCGGAGCTGAACGACCCGGCGATCAACAAGGCGCTGAACGAGGGCATTGCCAACACCGACGCCACGGCCCGTACGAAGGCGTGGGGCGAGGTCGACAAGCTGGTCATGGAGAACGCCTCCGTGGTCCCGCTGGTCTACCGCAAGAACCTGCTGATGCGGCCCACCTCCGCGACGAACGTCACGGTCACCCAGGCCTACCTCGGCATGTACGACTACCTGCTGATGGGTTCCGCGAAGTAATTGCGGGCCCGTTGGGCTAAGAGACTGAAAGGCAGGTGAAGGCGCCGGTGTCCGCCGGCCGGGTGACCCCCGGCCGGCGGGCATCGATGCCGGACAGCTGTGGCTGCGTACATCATCCGACGCGTGTTTGGCGCTGTGGTGCTGCTGCTGATCGTCAGCGCCGTCACCTTCGCGATTTTCTTCCTCGTCCCCCGGCTCGCCGGGCAGTCGATGGACCAACTGGCCGCCCAGTACGTGGGCAAGGACGCCAACAAGGCGTCCATCGCCGCGGTGAAGCAGAACCTCGGGTTCGACAAGCCGCTCTACGAGCAGTACTGGCACTTCATCAAGCAGATCTTCGTGGGAGCGGACTACAAGTTCGGTCCCGACGCCTCGCACTGCTCCGCGCCGTGCTTCGGCTACTCGTTCAAGTCCCACATCGAGGTCTGGCCGCAGATCACCGACCGCATTCCGGTGACCTTCTCGCTGGCCATCGGCGCGGCGGTCATCTGGGTGACCACCGGTGTCGCGACCGGCGTCGTGTCGGCCCTCAAGCGGGGTTCGTTCCTCGACCGCTTCTTCATGGGTATCGCCCTCGCCGGCGTCTCCCTCCCGATCTTCTTCACCGGCATGCTGGCGCTGGGCCTCTTCACCGTCCAGTGGCCGATCTGGGACACGGGCGTCAACTACGTCAACTTCACCGACAACCCCGGTGAATGGGCGTGGAACCTGCTCATCCCGTGGTGCAGCCTCGCGTTCCTCTACTCGGCGCTCTATGCCCGGCTCACCCGAGCCGGAATGCTGGAGACCATGAACGAGGACTACATCCGCACCGCTCGGGCGAAGGGCCTGCGGGAGTCCAAGGTGATCGCCAAGCACGGTCTTCGGGCCGCGCTGACCCCCATCGTCACGATCTTCGGTATGGACTTCGGCCTGCTCGTCGGCGGCGCCGTCATCACCGAGAACGTCTTCTCCTTCCAGGGCCTCGGCTTCTACGCCGTCAAGGGCGTGTCGGACAACGACCTGCCGATCGTCATGGGCGTCACCCTGGTCGCCGCCTTCTTCATCGTCGTCTGCAATCTGCTGGTGGACCTGGTGTACGCCGCCATTGATCCCCGGGTGAGGCTCGCATGACTGAACTCAGCAAGACCGGAGCGGCAGTCGGTGAGCCCGTGGAGAGCGCGCCGACGGACGCCGAGGGGGCCTTCCTCTCGGTCCGCGACCTGCGTATCCACTTCGACACGGACGACGGCCTGGTCAAGTCCGTGGACGGCGTCAGCTTCGACGTGAGGCCCGGCCAGACCCTCGGCATCGTGGGCGAGTCCGGCTCCGGCAAGTCGGTCACCTCGCTCGGCATCATGGGGCTGCACCGCACCGCCAAGGCGAAGATCTCCGGCGAGGTGTGGCTGGACGGCGAGGAGCTCATCGGCGCCGACCCCGACCACGTACGCCGGCTGCGCGGCCAGAAGATGGCGATGATCTTCCAGGATCCGCTGTCCGCCATGCACCCGTACTACACGGTCGGCGCGCAGATCATCGAGGCGTACCGCACCCACCACAAGGTCAGCAAGAAGGTGGCGCGGGCCCGTGCCATCGAGATGCTCGACCGGGTCGGCATCCCGGAGCCGGGCAAGCGGGTCGACAGCTACTCCCACGAGTTCTCCGGCGGTATGCGCCAGCGCGCGATGATCGCGATGGCACTGGTCAACAACCCCGAACTGCTCATCGCGGACGAGCCGACCACGGCTCTGGACGTGACCGTCCAGGCCCAGATCCTCGACCTGATCCGGGATCTGCAGAAGGAGTTCGGCTCCGCGGTCATCATGATCACCCATGACCTGGGCGTCGTCGCCGAGATGGCGGACGAAATCCTGGTCATGTACGGCGGCCGGTGCATCGAGCGCGGTTCGGCCGAGAAGGTGTTCTACGAGCCCCGGCACCCCTACACCTGGGGTCTGCTCGGCTCGATGCCGCGGCTGGACCGTGCCCAGACCGAGCGCCTCATCCCGGTCAAGGGCTCCCCGCCCTCGCTGATCAACATCCCGTCCGGCTGTGCCTTCAACCCGCGCTGCCCGTACGCGGACGTGCCCAAGGACAACCTCACCCGCACGGTCCGCCCCGAGCTGGCCGAGGTGGGCAGCGATCACTGGGCCGCCTGCCACATGTCGCAGGAGCAGCGCGAGAAGATCTGGATCGAAGAGATTGCGCCCAAGCTGTGAGTGAGAACGCAGAGGACAAAGCAGTGACCATCCCTGCACAGAGCGACGGCGCGGAAACGGCGAAGTCCCCGGCGGCGACCCTCACCAAGGGCGCGGCCAAGGGCGAGACGCTGCTCAAGGTGACCGGGCTGCAGAAGCACTTCCCCATCCGCAAGGGCCTGCTGTCGCGGCAGGTCGGCGCGGTGCGGGCGGTCGACGGCATCGACTTCGAGGTGCGCGCGGGGGAGACCCTGGGCGTCGTGGGCGAGTCCGGCTGCGGCAAGTCGACGATGGGCCGGCTGATCACCCGGCTGCTCGAACCGACCGGTGGCAAGGTCGAGTTCCAGGGCAAGGACATCACGCACCTCAGCACCGGGGGCATGCGCCCGATGCGCCGCGACGTGCAGATGATCTTCCAGGACCCGTACTCGTCGCTGAACCCGCGTCACACGATCGGCACGATCGTCAGCGCTCCCTTCAGGCTGCAGGGCGTCGAGCCCGAGGGCGGCGTCAAGAAGGAAGTGCAGCGGATGCTCGAGGTCGTCGGCCTCAACCCCGAGCACTACAACCGCTACCCGCACGAGTTCTCCGGCGGTCAGCGTCAGCGCATCGGCATCGCCCGCGCGCTCGCGCTGAACCCGAAGCTGGTCGTCGCGGACGAGCCGGTGTCGGCGCTGGACGTGTCCATCCAGGCCCAGGTCGTCAACCTCCTCGACGACCTGCAGCAGGAGCTCGGCCTCACGTACGTGATCATCGCGCACGACCTGTCGGTCGTCCGGCACGTCTCGGACCGGATCGCGGTGATGTACCTCGGCAAGATCGTCGAGCTCGCCGACCGTGACTCGCTCTACACGGCGCCGATGCACCCGTACACCAAGGCCCTGATGTCCGCGGTGCCGATCCCGGACCCGAAGCGCCGGAACGTGAAGAGCGAGCGGATCCTGCTCACGGGCGACGTGCCCTCGCCGATCGCGCCGCCGAGCGGCTGCCGCTTCCACACGCGGTGCTGGAAGGCCACGGAGATCTGCCGGACGACCGAGCCGCCGCTCCTCGAGCTGAAGCCCGGCCAGCAGGTCGCCTGCCACCACCCGGAGAACGCGGAGGACCAGGCGCCGCAGGACGTGGTGCTGCTGTCGGCCGCCAAGGTCGCGATCGAGCTGGTCCCGGACGCGGTGCTGGCCGAGGAGGCCGCCGCGAAGAAGTCCGTGGCGCCGGCGGAGAAGGCCCCCGAGGCCGCGGCCGAGGCTGCGGAGACCGCTGAGGTTGCCGAGACCGCTGAGGTCGCGGAGGCGTCCGAGGCTGTGGAGGTCGCCGAAGCTCCGGAGGCTGCCGATGCTCCCGGGACTGCCGCGTCGGTCGAGGCACCTGAGGTCACCGAGGCGGAAGCCCCCGCCGAACCGGAAGCCGGTCGTCAGGAGTCAACCGACAAGTAGGCCATGACGATTGGGCAAAGTCATGAACATGCCCGAACGGGAGAGTGCAGAGTCTCGCGTGTCCATCTGATCGGGAACGATCGGAACACGTACGAAAGGGACGCTCATGGCACTCTCCCGTTCGGCACGTTTAGGGGCCCTCGCGACCGCGGCGGCCTCCTTCCTCGTCATCGCCGCCTCCTCCGCCCCGAAACCGGGCGCCGACGGCATCGGCGATCCCTACTTCCCCCAGCTCGGCAACGGTGGCTTCGACGCCCGCCACTACGACCTCGACGTGGCGTACAACCCGGACACCGACCGGCTCGACGGGCGTACGACGCTCACGGCCCGCGCCACCCAGAACCTCTCGTCGTTCGACCTGGACCTGCAGAAGCTCGAGGTCACGAAGGTCGAGGTGAACGGCAGACGGGCGGGCTTCACGCGTACGGGCGACGAGATCCGCATCACCCCGCGCGGCACGCTGTCGAAGGGCAGGACCTTCACGGTGACCGTCACCTACGGGGGTGTCCCCGAAGCCCTCAACGGCCCCATAGTCTTCGGTTCCGACTACGGATGGATGAAGACCGCGGACGGGGTCTTCGTCGCCTGCGAGCCGAACGCCGCCTCCACCTGGTTCCCGTCCAGCGACCACCCGTCCGACAAGGCCACGTACGACATCCGTATCAAGGCTCCGAAGGGCCTCACCGGTGTCTCCAACGGCCGCCTGGTCTCGACGCGCGACCAGGGCGCCAGCACCGTCACGCACTGGCGCGAGAACCGGCCCATGGCCACCTACCTCGCGACCGCGACCATCGGGAAGTTCGACGTGAAGTCGGGGCGGACCCCGGCCGGCACGCCGATCTACGTCGCCATCGACCCGGTGCTCGCCAACAGCAACAGCGTCGACGTGTACGCCGTGACGGCCGCGGCCACCGACTACTGGTCGCAGATCTTCGGTCCGTATCCCTTCGAGGAGACCGGCGCGATCGTCGACGACATGCCGGAGGCCGGGTTCTCGCTGGAGGTGCAGTCCAAGCCCGCGTACTCCGCCGTGCGCTCCGAGTCGACCATCGTGCACGAGCTGGCGCACCAGTGGTTCGGCGACTCGGTCTCGGTGGAGCGCTGGAAGGACATCTGGCTCAACGAGGGCTTCGCGACCTACGCCCAGTGGCTGTGGTCCGAACACCAGGGCGTCCGCTCGGCGCACGACTCGTTCCTCGCCGGGTACGGCACACGGCCCGCGGACTCGTCCTTCTGGCAGACGGTGGTGGCCGATCCGCAGCGGGACACCATGTTCGCCTCGGCGGTCTACCAGCGCGGCGCGATGACGCTCCAGATGCTGCGCGAGCGGATCGGCGACACGGCGTTCTTCAAGCTGCTGCCCGCCTGGACCAAGCTGCACCGCTACGGCAACGCGAACACGGCCGACTTCATCCGGCTCGCGGAGAAGGTCTCGGGGCAACAGCTCGACGATCTCTTCCAGACCTGGCTCTACAGCCCGGGAAAACCTTCCCTCTAGGTATCAGTTTGCCTTCTGGGCCTTCTTTTGTAAGGTGCAGTCCCTGCGTCGGGTGAGAATGTAGGGGTGCTTCAGCAACTTTTCAGTCCCTCCGTCCAGCACACGCTCGACCTGATAGGCATCTTCGTTTTCGCGATCTCGGGTGCCCTGCTGGCCGTACGCAAGAACTTCGACGTCTTCGGCATCGCCGTCCTCGCCGAGGTCACCGCGCTGGGCGGAGGGCTGTTGCGTGACGTGGTCATCGGGGCCGTGCCGCCGGCCGCGTTCACCGACCTCGGCTACTTCCTCACGCCGCTGCTCGCCGCGCTCCTGGTCTTCTTCCTGCACCCCGAGGTGGAGCGCATCCAGGGCGCGGTGAACGTCTTCGACGCGGCCGGACTCGGTCTGTTCTGCGTCGCTGGCACCACGAAGGCGTACGAGTACGGTCTCGGCCTGACCGCGTCGGCGGCCCTCGGGCTCGCCACCGCCGTCGGCGGCGGTGTGCTGCGTGACGTGCTCGCCAACGAGGTGCCCTCGCTGCTGCGCTGGGACCGCGATCTCTACGCGGTCCCGGCCATCGTCGGCGCCACCATGGTCGCCCTGTGCATCCGCTACGACGCGCTGACCCCTTTCACCAGCGGTCTGGCGGTCGTCACGGCTTTCGTGCTGCGGCTTCTCGCGATGCGCTTCCACTGGCGAGCGCCGCGTGCCTGGAACCGGCGCTCGACAGCGACCGAGGCGGAGACCCCTTAGCCCGTGCGCCGGGGCCGATCTGCAGGGTCAGCCAGCGGAACACCTCGGTCACCTGCGGTCGCCACAGGGCCATGTTGTGACCGCCGGCGCTCCGCGGCAGCAGCACCACCTGCACGGTCGTCGGCGGTTTCGCGATCTGCTGGAGCGCGGCGCCCGCCTCGTAGCCGTCGTGCACCTCGCCGGAGTAGTAGAGGGCGACGCGGGGCGGGACGCGGTCGGCGCGCAGCAGCAGGAGGGGGTTGTTGCGACGACGCAGTTCGAGGTTGCGCGCGGGCAGCGAGTTGCGTTCGCCGATCGGGTCGTTGTAGCCGGACATGCTGACCGCGGCGCGGTAGCGGTCGGGGTGGGCGACGGCGAGCTTGGTCGCGCAGTGCGCCCCCGCCGAGTAGCCGGCGACGCCCCAGCCGTCCGGCGCTGCCTTGGCGCGGAAGTTGTCCGTCACCATCTTCGGCACGTCGATGCTGAGCCAGGTGTCGGCGTTGACCTTGCCGGGGACGTTCGCGCAGCCGGTGTCCATCTTGGCCAGCAGCGTCGTACGGGGTGCCACCAGGATGAACGGCGCGACCTGCCCGTCACGCATCAGCGGCAGCAGTTGTTCGTGCACCTTCAGGGAACCGAACCATGCCTTGGCCGAGCCCGGATAGCCGGGCAGGAGTTCGACCACGGGGAACTTCCGGTTGCGGTAGGCGGGCTCGTTGTACTGCGGCGGCAGCCAGACGTAGACCTCCGCGTTCACGCCCGAGACCTGGCCGTGCAGCTGGGTGACGCGCACCCCGCCCGCCCGGTGCATGGCGGGGCCGTCCGACTCCGTGAACGTCTGGTGGATCCTGGGCAGGTCCCGTACCTGGACGCCACCGGTGCCGTCGGCGCCCAGGTCGGCGGCCGCCTGCACGTGGTTGCCCGTGCCGAGGAGGTCGGACCAGTTGTCGTAGAGGCTGTTGGCGTTGTTCACGAGGACGAAGACGAGAGTGATCGCCGTGCCCTGGACGAACAGCAGCATCAGCATCCGGGCCGTGCTGCGCAGGAACGCGGGGCCGGGGATGCGCGACCACAGGACGAGAGGGAGGACGAGGGCGACCGCGACCAGGGCGATCGCGGTGAGGAGGAACGGCGTTCCGGTGAGGCTCACGGTCTGTGCGTCTCTTCCTGTGACGGGCTGGATCGGGCTCGGTGGCTGCATCGGGTTGTATGTCCCTGAAGAGGGGGTTCCGAAGCCGTTGGTCACGGACGAGTGGCGGACACTTACCAAGAAATTGCCGAAATCTCACCTTGGGCGCGGGCGTGTGATGTGCGCGAAACAGAAAAAGCTACCGCTTAGTAATGGCCTGTTGTACCGTTCAGGCATGTCAGAAGCAGCCTCGGCACAGGCCGTGCGAGCCACGATCGGCGACAGCGAGTTCGACCGCGACACCGCGGTCACCCTGCGTGCACCCGGCGTCTACGACGTCGACCTGTCCCCCGGATGGACGATCATCAGCGCCGTCAACGGCGGGTACCTGCTGGCCGTCCTGGGCCGCGCCCTCGCGGACGCCCTGCCGCACGACGACCCGTTCACCATCTCGGCGCACTACCTCACCGCCTCCCAGCCGGGACCCGCGGTCGTCCGCACTGACGTCGTCCGCACCGGCCGTACCCTGTCGACCGGCCAGGCCTCGCTCTTCCAGTACGACGACGAGGGCCGCGAGGTCGAACGGATCCGCGTGCTCGCCTCGTACGGCGACCTGGGCGCCCTGCCCGACGACGTCCGCACCACGGCGACGCCGCCCGCGATCCCGCCGATGGAGCACTGCTTCGGGCCCGAGGACGGACCGGCCCCCATCGACGGCAGCTCCGCCATCACCGAGCGACTGATGCTCAAGCTCGACCCCTCGACGCTGGGCTGGGCCCTCGGGGCGCCGTCCGGCAAGGGTGAGATGCGGGCCTGGTTCGGGCTCGCGGACGGCCGCGACGCCGACCCGCTCTCGCTGCTCCTCGCGGTCGACGCGCTGCCTCCGACCGCCTTCGAGATCGGGCTGTCGGGCTGGGTGCCGACGGTCGAGCTCACGGTGCACGTGCGCTGCCGCCCCGCGCCCGGCCCGCTGCGGGTCTCCATCACCACCCGCAACCTGGCCGGCGGCTTCCTGGAGGAGGACGCCGAGGTGTGGGACGGCGCGGACCGGCTGGTCGCGCAGTCCCGGCAGCTCGCCCGGGTCAGGCTCGGCTAGCCGGCCGCCGGCCCGGACAGGGGTCACCGTCCGCCCGTAGGGGACCCCGCCACGGGCCGGGGTCCCGGGGCGACGCGTTCGGTGAACGGGTGCGTCACCCGGGCCCGTCGCCGGGGCGCCTCGGTCAACCCAGCCAGTTGCGGCGGCCGATGGCGATCAGCCGCATCTGGCGACCTGCCACCCGGGCCACCCGCTCCCGTTCCTCCTCGGACGCCTCCAGTGCCTCCAGGTAGAGCGAGGCCGTCATCAGCATCTGGTCGACGTACAGGCCGGCGAGCATCAGCAGATCGTCGTCGCTCCACCCCTCCGATTCGGGGTGTTTGGCCAGCTCGACCCGTACCTCCTGGGCGAACCGGGCCAGTTGGTCACTGATCGCCCGCCGGACCGCCTGGACGCCGCCGTGTCGCTCGCGGGCGATGAAGCGGACGTGGGCGGGGTGGGTCTCGACATGGTGGGCGATCAGATCCACCGCGCGCTCGATGCGCTCGCCGCTGTCGCCGGCCGCGGACACCGTGTCCCCGATCATCGGGTGCAGGCTGCCCAGGGCCTCCTCGACCAGCGCCACGCCGAGATCCGCCGTCGAGCGGAAGTGCCGGTAGAAGGCGGTCGGGGCCACTCCCACGGCGCGGGTGACCTCGCGCAGGCCCAGGCTGCTCAGACTCTGCTCCTCCAGCAGCTCCAACGCCGAGTCCAGGAGCGCCTGTCGCGTCTTCTGCTTCTGCGCCTGCCGGATGCCGAGAGTGTGACTCATACCATGCAGTTAACAACTGTTCTCTGTAATTGAAAAGCCGGGCGACGCGCTAGACTTCAGAGTCAGTGAACAAGTGTTACTACAACCGTTCACTGAATCGTCAGGTCCCCGAAACGATCGGAGCCTCACCGTCGAGGCGGCGACCACGGGGGCCGGACCCAGAGACTCACGAGAGGCACTCACATGCTGTTCCTCGTCGCCGCCCTCCTGCTGATGGGTGTCGTCATGGGCTCGGTGGCCCATGCCCCGCTGCCCGTCTCCCTCGTCGCCGCCGTCGTCATCGGTGTCTGGCTGACCGTCTTCGCGGTCCGCGAGCGCGCCGGCCGCAGGCGTCACACCTCCGCCCACTGAGCCGCAGGGAGCTGACTCACCCATGGAACTCACCGCCACGCCCACCCGCCGCACCGGCACCCGGGACGCCGACGGCATGGCCGTCGCCTCCTTCATCCTCGGGCTGCTCGGTCTGCTGGTGCTGAACGTCTTCCTGGGCCCGATCGCCATCGTCCTCGCCTCCGTCGCCCTCCGACGCGGCACCGCCCGTCGCGGACGCGCCTTCCTCGGCCTCGGCCTGGGCATCGCCGACCTCGTGGTGCTGGTGGCGTTCATGCACTTCGACAGCACGATGTCCTGGAACTTCTGACCCGCGACGACCTGGAACACCTGAGAACCTCCGATCGCGCGCCGGACG
This sequence comes from Streptomyces sp. NPDC057950, assembly GCF_042887295.1. Classification (NCBI taxonomy): domain Bacteria; kingdom Bacillati; phylum Actinomycetota; class Actinomycetes; order Kitasatosporales; family Streptomycetaceae; genus Streptomyces; species Streptomyces sp. NPDC057950. The sequence goes on along the minus strand of NZ_JBHVPP010000033.1, from coordinate 36,223 downwards.
AGGAGCGCGGGGACGCCGCCCGCCGACGGGGGGCCGAAAGCGGGGGAGCGGGGCCCGTAGAATCAGGGCCACCATGGCTTACCTCGACCACGCCGCGACCACCCCGATGCTCCCGGAGGCGGTAGAGGCACTGACCGCCCAGCTGAGCGTCACGGGCAACGCCTCCTCCCTCCACGCCGCCGGCCGCAGGGCCCGCCGTACCGTCGAGGAGGCCCGCGAGAGCCTCGCGGAGGCCCTCGGCGCCCGCCCCAGCGAGGTGGTCCTCACCTCCGGCGGAACCGAGGCCGACAACCTCGCCGTGAAGGGTCTGTACTGGGCCCGCCGCGACGCCGACCCGGCCCGCACCCGGGTGCTCGCGAGCCCCGTGGAGCACCACGCCGTCCTCGACGCCGTCGACTGGCTCGGTGAACACGAGGGCGCGACGGTCGAGTACCTGCCCGTCGACCCCTATGGCCGCGTCCACCCGGACGCCCTGCGCGAGGCCATCGCCCGCAACCCCGACGACGTCGCCCTCGCCACCGTGATGTGGGCCAACAACGAGATCGGCACCGTGCTGCCGGTCCGTGAGCTGGCCGACGTCGCCGCCGAGTTCGGTGTCCCGCTGCACTCCGACGCCGTCCAGGCGTTCGGGCAGCTCCCCGTCGACTTCGCGGCCTCCGGCCTCGCCGCGATGACCGTCTCGGCCCACAAGATCGGCGGCCCGTACGGCATCGGCGCACTGCTGCTCGGCCGCGAGTACACCCCCGTACCGGTCCTGCACGGAGGCGGTCAGGAACGCCACGTGCGCTCCGGCACCCTGGACGTGCCCGCCGTCGCGTCCTTCGCCGTCGCCGGCCGGCTCGCCACCGAGCGGCGCGAGTGGTTCGCCCGGGAGATCGGCGCGCTCCGCGACGACCTGGTCGACGCCGTACGGGCCGCCGTACCCGACGCCCTCCTCGGCGGAGACCCCGACCCCGCGGGCAGGCTGCCCGCCAACGCGCACTTCACGTTCCCGGGCTGCGAGGGCGACTCCCTGCTGCTGCTCCTGGACGCGCAGGGCATCGAGTGCTCCACGGGCTCCGCGTGCACGGCGGGCGTCGCCCAGCCCAGCCACGTCCTGCTGGCCACCGGCACCGATCCAAACCTGGCCCGCGGCACCCTGCGCTTCTCCCTCGGCCACACCTCCACGGCGGCCGACGTCGACGCGGTCGCGAAGGCCATCGGTGCGGCCGTGGAGCGGGCGCGGACGGCGGGCCTGACCTGACCCCCGCCAGGCGCTGACGGCGATGCGCGCCGGCGCGGACGGCGGGTTTGACCTGACCCCCGCCAGGCGCTGACGGCGATGCGCGCCGGGCGCGCACGTCCTGGGGGTGGTCGTCGGGCGGTTACGTCCTGGCGGTGCGCGTCGGCGCGGCGGAGGCTCCGGCCGGCCGCGCCGAGGTACGCGCCTGGCGCACCAGCCGCAGGTACCGGTCCCAGTCCCAGTAGCGCCCGGGGTCGGTGTGGTCGGTGCCCGGCACCTCCACGTGTCCGATGATGTGCTCGCGGTCGACGGGGATCGCGTAGCGGGCGCAGATCCCGGCCGTCAGCCGCGCCGACGCGCCGTACATGGCGTCGGTGAACGACGAGGCGTGCTCGACGAAGCCCTCGTGCTCGATGCCGACGCTGCGCTCGTTGTACCCGCGGTTTCCCGCGTGGAACGCCACGTCCAGCTCGCGGATCATCTGGGTGATGTGGCCGTCCTTGCGGACGATGTAGTGCGCGGCCGCGCCGTGGCCCGGGTCCTGGAAGACCTTGACCGCGCTGCGGTAGCTGCCCTGGGTGACATGGATGACCACCCGGTCTATGGGGTAGTCGTCGGGCCGGTCCGCCCGCCGCCAGTTCGCGCTCGACGCCGCCACCCACTGGGCACCCCGGAAGTCGACCACGCCCGCCTCGCGGGGCTTCTCCACGCCCGGCAGCCGCCACCACACGTGCCCCAGCTCGCCCCGCGCGAGCACCGCCGTGCCCGCGGCGGCCGCCAGGCCGCCGATGAGCAGCGTCCGCCGCCCGACCCGCCGGTCGCCGTCCCTGCCCGGCCGCCCCTTCGCCTCCGGTGTCCCACCGTCCGGTGCGCCCTGCTCCGGTGACGCGCGACCGGGCGACTGCGGGTCCGGTGCCTCCCGGTCCGCGGTCCCCCGGGTTCCCGGCGCCTCCTGTGCGGCTCCGCTCATCGTGTTCGTCCCCTATCGCTCCCCGTCGCGATCCTCAACGCATACTCGCGGGAATCGGTTCCCGGCGCCCCGTACCCTGGAGGAGCTATGACTGAGACCTCGCCGCGCCCCCGCCCCCTCCGCGTCCTCGCCGCCATGTCCGGCGGAGTGGACTCCGCCGTCGCCGCCGCCCGCGCGGCGGAAGCGGGCCACGACGTGACGGGCGTGCACCTCGCGCTCTCCGCCAACCCCCAGTCGTTCCGCACCGGCGCGCGCGGCTGTTGCACCATCGAGGACTCCCGGGACGCCCGCCGCGCCGCCGACGTCATCGGTATCCCGTTCTACGTGTGGGACCTCGCGGAGCGCTTCCGTGAGGACGTGGTCGAGGACTTCGTCGCCGAGTACGAGGCGGGGCGCACCCCGAACCCGTGTCTGCGCTGCAACGAGAAGATCAAGTTCGCCGCCCTGCTCGACAAGGCGCTCGCACTCGGCTTCGACGCGGTCTGCACGGGCCACTACGCGAAGGTGCTCGTGAACGAGGACGGCAGCCGCGAGCTGCACCGCGCCTCCGACATGGCCAAGGACCAGTCGTACGTCCTCGGTGTCCTCGACGACCGCCAGCTCGCGCACGCGCTGTTCCCGCTCGGCGACACACTCACCACGAAGGACGAGATCCGCGCCGAGGCGGAGCGGCGCGGCCTCGCGGTCGCCAAGAAGCCCGACTCGCACGACATCTGCTTCATCGCGGACGGCGACACCCAGGGCTTCCTCGCGAACCGTCTGGGCAAGGCGGAGGGCGACATCGTGGACGAGTCCGGCGCGGTCGTCGGCTCTCACGAGGGCGCGTTCGGCTTCACCATCGGCCAGCGCAAGGGCCTGCGCATCGGTACCCCGGCCGCCGACGGCAAGCCGCGCTACGTCCTGGACATCTCGCCGGTGGACAACAGGGTGACGGTCGGCCCGGCGGCGTCCCTGGACGTCTCCGCGCTGACGGCGATCAAGCCCCGCTGGTGCGGCGCCGCACCGGCCGGCACCGGCACGTACACCGCCCAGCTCCGCGCCCACGGCGGCGAGACGACGGTCACCGCCGAACTCGTCGACGGCGGCCTGGAGGTCGCGTTCACCGAGCCGGTCCGCGGGGTCGCGCCCGGCCAGGCGATCGTCCTGTACGACGGCACGCGCGTGGTGGGCTCGGCGACGATCGCGACGACCACGCGCGCGACGGCGTCCGTCTAGCCGGCGGCGCCCGCCGGCACGGGCCGGCGGGCGGGGACTACAGGACCTCCACCTCGTAGAAGCACAGGTGGTCCTTGATCTGTGCGACGTCCGGCTTCGGCTCGGGGTAGAACCAGACCAGGTCCGGGGCGTCGGGCAGGGACCAGTAGGACGCGTCGCCCTTGAAGGGGCAGTGCGTGTGGGTGTCGGAGGCCGTCAGCAGGTCGAGGCGGACGTCCTGCGGCGGGATGTAATAGCGCACCGGACAGCCCGTCTCGCGCAGCAGCAGCGGCCGGTCGCTCTCCGCCAGGACCTGGTCGCCGTGCACGACGCGTACGCGCTGGGTGCCCTGCTCGATGGTGATCGTGTGTCCTTGGGTCATGACGGGAAAGCACTCGCGGGGCCCGGGTTCTTCCCGCGTACCGTGATCGCATGAACATCTGTGTCTTTCTCTCCGCCGCCGACCTCGACGACCGCTACACGGGCCCCGCCCGCGAGTTCGCGGAACTCCTCGGCAAGGGCGGTCACACCCTGGTGTGGGGCGGTTCCGACGTCGGCCTGATGAAGGTGGTCGCCGAGGGCGTCCAGGAGGCGGGCGGACGGCTGGTGGGCGTCTCCGTGGACTTCCTTGCGGCCACCGCGCGGGCGGGTGCCGACGAGATGGTGATCGCCCGGGACCTCGCCGAGCGCAAGGCGCTGCTCCTGGAGAAGGCCGACGCGGTGGTGGTGATGGTCGGCGGTACGGGGACGCTCGACGAGGCGACCGAGATCCTGGAGCTGAAGAAGCACGGGAAGACGGACAAGCCGGTGGTCCTGCTGAACACGGCGGGCTTCTACGACGGCCTGAAGGAACAGTTCCGGCGCATGGAGGCCGAGGGTTTCCTGCCGCGGCCGCTCATCGACCTGGTGTTCTTCGCCGAGGAGCCGGTGGGCGCGCTGGCCTACCTGGAGGAGAGCGCCGGCACCCGGTGATGCGAGCATGGCGTCCATGGCTACACATCTGATCACCGGGGCAGGTTCCGGCATCGGCGCGGCCGTCGCCCGCCGCCTGCACGCGCGCGGGGACGAACTCGTGCTGCACGCGCGCGACGCGGGTCGCGCGAAGGAACTCGGCGCGGCGTACCCGGGGGCGAAGACCCTGGTCGGCGACCTCGCGGACCCGGACAAGCTCTCCTGGGCGTTCTCGCACCAGTCCCTGCCCGACAGCGTCGACTCGCTCCTGCACATCGCGGGCGTGGTGGACCTCGGCCGGGTCGGCGAGCTGACCCCCAAGTCCTGGCGCCACCAGCTCAACGTCAACCTGATCGCCCCCGCCGAACTCACCCGCCACTTCCTGCCCCAACTCCGCCTCTCCCAGGGCCACGTGATCTTCGTGAACTCCGGCGCCGGCCTCAGTGCCAACGCCGACTGGTCCGCGTACGCCGCCTCCAAGCACGGTCTGAAGGCCCTCGCGGACTCGCTGCGCCACGAGGAGCACGGCAACGGGGTCCGGGTCACCTCGGTCTACCCCGGCCGCACGGCGAGCCCCATGCAGGCCAAGGTCCACCAGCAGGAGGGCAAGCCGTACGACGCCTCGAAGTGGATCGACCCGGAGTCCGTCGCGACGACGATCCTGACGGCCCTGGACCTGCCGCGCGACGCGGAGGTCAACGACCTGACGGTGCGACCGGGGCGCTGACGCGGGCCCACGGCGCGGTGCCGCGGGCTTTTGAGCGAGGCGTGGGCACCGGTGAGCGGCGCGTGGGGCACCTGGGAGCGACGCGTGGGGCAGGTGGGAGCGACGCGTGACGCACCTGGGAAACGCCACGTGGGGCGACCGGGAGCGGCGCGTGGCGCACCTGGGACGCACGTGCGCACCGGCTCGCTCGCGTCGCACCCCGCGGGGTTACGTACGCTTCGCGGGTGAGCGAAAAAAGCGAGTTCGGGTTCGGTGCCGCCACCGGTGTCGGGTCCATGCCGGGCGGTGACGCGCGGGAGACCGCCAGGACCGTCACCGGGTCCTTCGACGACTTCCCCCATCTGCCGGAGCTGCCCGCGCGCGGCCCCGGCGCCGACATGATCGGGCGGACGGCCGGGATGCTGGTCGACCTGTACGCGCGCGTGGAGCCCAGCGGCTGGCGGATCGGGGACCGGCCGGGGCGGGACACCCGGCGGGCCCGGTCGTGGCTGGGCGAGGACCTCGACGCGCTGGAGGAGAACACCCAGGGGTACGAGGGGCCGCTGAAGGTGCAGGCCGTGGGGCCCTGGACCCTGGCGGCCGCGCTGGAACTGAGGAACGGCGAGGCGGTCCTGTCCGACCCCGGGGCCTGCCGCGATCTCACCGGCTCGCTCGCCGAGGGCCTGCGCACCCATCTCGACGAGGTACGGCGCCGGGTACCGGGAGCCCAGGTCGTGCTGCAGCTCGACGAACCCTCGCTCATCGCCGTCCTGCGCGGTCATGTGAAGTCCGCGAGCGGGTACCGCACCCACCGCGCCGTCGACCGGCAACTGGTCGAGTCGACGCTGCGGGACGTCGTGGGGGTTCACGCCGGCGGCCCGGTCGTGGTGCACTCGTGCGCGCCCGACGTGCCGTTCGAACTGCTGCGCAGGTCGGGTGTCGCGGGCATCTCCTTCGACCTCAGCCTGCTCACCGAACGTGACGACGACGCGATCGGCGAGGCGGTGGAGGGCGGCACCCGGCTCCTGGCCGGTGTCGTGCCCGGCACGGACGGCCCGTTGTCGGACCCTGCCGGTAGCGTCATGGGTGTCAGGACGTTGTGGCGCAGGCTGGGGCTGCATCCGGGGCTTCTCGCGGAGGCCGTCACGGTCACTCCGTCGTGCGGACTCGCGGGCGCTTCCCCCGAGTACGCGCGCCGGGCGCTCGCCCACTGCGTCCGGGCGGCGAGATCCCTCGCGGACAACCCAGAGTAACGGGAGGACGACACGGTGGCCGGCGACAAGGACGCACAGCCCAACCCCCTGCCCGCCGAGGCGCGCGAGCAGCACGCGCGGCTGGCCGAGCAGATCGAGGAGCACCGCTTCCGGTACTACGTGAAGGACCAGCCGGTCGTCAGCGACACGGAGTTCGACAAGCTGCTGCGTTCCCTGGAGGCGCTGGAGGAGCGGTATCCGGAGCTGCGCACCCCCGACTCCCCGACCCAGAAGGTCGCGGGCGCGTACGAGACCGAGTTCACGTCCGTGCGGCACCGCGAGCGCATGCTGTCGCTGGACAACGCCTTCAGCGACCTGGAGCTCGCCGCCTGGGCGGAGCGGGTCGCGAAGGACGTCGGCTCCTCCGCGTACCACTTCCTGTGCGAGCTGAAGGTCGACGGCCTCGCGGTCAACCTCACCTACGAGCACGGCCGCCTGACCCGCGCGGCCACCCGGGGCGACGGCCGTACGGGCGAGGACATCACGCCCAACGTGCGGACGATCGCGGAGATCCCGGACCGCCTTCGGGGCGACCACTTCCCGGACCTGGTGGAGATCCGCGGCGAGGTGTACTTCCCGATGGAGAAGTTCGCGGAGCTCAACGCCCGTCTGGTCGAGGCCGGTGACAAGCCCTTCGCCAACCCCCGCAACGCGGCGGCGGGTTCGCTGCGCCAGAAGGACCCGCGCGTCACCGCGAGCCGCCCGCTGCACATGGTGGTCCACGGCATCGGAGCCCTGGAGGGTTTCGAGGGCCTGACCCGCCTCTCCGGGGCGTACGAACTGCTGCACTCCTGGGGCCTGCCGACCACGCGGTACGCGAAGGTGGTCGACGACCTCGACGGCGTGGGTGAGTTCATCACGTACTACGGGGAGAACCGGCACTCCGTGGAGCACGAGATCGACGGGGTGGTCGTCAAGCTCGACGAGATCCGTCTCCAGGGCCGCCTCGGCTCCACGGCCCGCGCCCCACGCTGGGCCATCGCCTGGAAGTACGCGCCGGAAGAGGTCAACACCAAGCTGGTCGACATCAAGGTCGGCGTCGGCCGTACGGGGCGCGTCACCCCGTACGCGCAGGTCGAGCCGGTCACCGTGGCGGGTTCGGAGGTCGAGTTCGCGACCCTGCACAACCAGGAGGTCGTGAAGGCCAAGGGCGTTCTCATCGGGGACACGGTCGTGCTGCGCAAGGCCGGCGACGTCATCCCGGAGATCCTCGGACCGGTGGTGGATCTCCGCGACGGCACCGAGCGGGAGTTCGTGATGCCGGCCGAGTGCCCCGAGTGCGGGACGCCGCTGCGCGCCATGAAGGAAGGCGACATCGACCTGCGCTGCCCCAACAGCCGTGCCTGCCCGGCCCAGTTGAGAGAGCGGGTCTCCTACCTCGCCGGCCGGGAGTGCCTCGACATCGAGCACTTCGGCAACGTCGCCGCGGCGGCGCTGACCCGGCCGCTGGAGCCCGCCGCCCCGCCGCTGGTCGACGAGGGCGACCTCTTCGACCTCACGGCCGAGCAACTGCTCCCCATCAAGGCGTACGTCCTCGACCAGGACAGCGGCCTGCCCAAGCGGGACCCGAGGACCGGTGAGGAGAAGGTCGTCACGGTCTTCGCCAACCAGAAGGGGGAGCCCAAGAAGAACACGCTCGCCCTGCTGGACAACATCGCCGAGGCGAGGAACCGTCCGCTCGCCCGCTTCATCAACGGCCTCTCCATCAGGCACGTCGGCCCGGTGGCCGCCGAGGCGCTGGCCCGCGAGTTCCGTTCCATCGACCGCGTCGAGCAGGCCACCGAGGCGGAACTCGCCGCGGTCGACGGGGTCGGCGGGATCATCGCGACCTCGGTCAAGGAGTGGTTCGCGGAGGACTGGCACCGCGAGATCATCCGCAAGTGGCGGGCGGCGGGCGTCCGTATGGAGGACGAGGGTTCCGGCGAGGACGAGGGCCCCCGGCCGCTCGAGGGACTCACCGTCGTCGTGACCGGCACGCTCGAACACCACACGCGCGACGGCGCGAAGGACGCCCTGCAGAGCCGGGGAGCGAAAGTGACCGGTTCTGTTTCGAAGAAGACATCTTTTGTCGTAGTGGGCGAGAATCCTGGATCGAAGTACGACAAGGCCATGCAGCTCAAAGTTCCCGTTCTGAACGAGGACGGCTTCGCCGTACTGCTGGAACAGGGGCCGGAGGCCGCCGCGGAAGTCGCGCTTCCGACCGAGGAGTAGGGGTTGAAGGCCACCCGTTCGGCGCATATCAGATGCATACGGGTGGCCGGGTCGCATTCGGGCAACCGTCGTCGACCGCTGCCCGTGGAAGCCTTCTGCGGCCTACTGTTGAGGTGTGCGCCTGCCGTGCCCGGCTGCGGTTGGGGCATTCCCTGCTCCTGACGGGTCGGGGGACGAGTTCTTGAGACGCGGTGCCGTTGGCGGTTGTCGCCGGCAACGGGTCGCGTGGCGTGGGCACCGCCGGCTGTGAGAGGGACGGGAATGGAACCGACCGAGAGCGCCGCCCCGGACGTACGGCTGCGCCTGCGCCGGACGACCGGCGCGTGGATGGCGGGCCTCCGGACGGGACGGTCGTCGACGCGCCCCGCCGCGGGCGAGCGGGACCACATACCCTTCACCGCCACCACCACCGGGGGCCGCTACACCGCCGGGCGCGGCTCGGGCCTGCCCGGCCACGATCCCGAACGGCCCACCTCCTGGCCCACACTGCCCGGCGCGGTCGTCACCCTGGCCGCGCTCGTCCTCGGCGGCGGTTTCTACCGGGCGTTCAGCGACCACCACCCGCTCTTCCCGTCCGGATCGGTCGGCTGGTCGCTGGCCGTACTGACCGGCGTCATAGTCGGCCATCTGGTCGCCCTGGGCCGCGCGCGCTGGTGGGGCGGCACCGGCTCCGGCGCCGCCCTGACCCTCGCGGTCCTGCTGCTGTACGGCTGGGTGGCCGCCGGGATGGTCAGCCTGACCGTCGTCGTCCTGGTCGGTGCCGCGCGCCGGGGCCGCTGGCGCCAGGGGGTGCTGCACGGCGCGGCCGACATCCTCGGCATCGGCGCCGGAGCGGTGGTCCTCGCCGTGTTCGGGCGGGTGCCGTCGGTCGAGGCCCCCTGGAACCCGCAGAGCTGGGACTTCTACGCCGCGCCCCAGGTGGTGCTGGTCGCCGCCGCGTATCTCGCCGTCACCCGCGTCCTGCTCTGGTACCTGCACACGCAGGGCACCGGCGGCGTGCCGACCGCCGCCCGTACGGCCCTGGTCCGGCAGGGCCTCGTCGCGGTCGCCCTGCTCGGCATCGCGCCGCTGATCTGTGTGGTCGCCGTCGCGCAGCCCATGCTGCTGCCGCTGTTCTCCATCCCCTTGATCGCGCTCGACTCCACGCTGTGGATCGCGCGCGTGCGGGCCGAGGAGCAACTGCGCGATCCGCTGACCGGGCTGCCCAACCGGCAGTGGCTGCTCGAACGTACCTGGGCGGCCCTGGACGACGCCGAACGCATAGGCGCGCGTTCGGCGTTGATGCTGATCGACCTCGACCGCTTCCGCTCCGTGAACGACACGTTGGGGCACCTCGCCGGGGACCGGCTGCTGCTCCAGATAGCCGAACGGCTGCGGCTGGCACTGCCGCGCGGGGCGGAGGCCGCGCGGCTCGGCGGTGACGAGTTCGCGGTGTTACTGCCCGTCGCCGACTCCACGACGTCGGCCACCCGGGTGGCCCGCAATCTCGTCGCCGCGCTCGGTTCGCCGCTCGACCTCGACGGGCTCACCCTCGTCCTGGAGGCCAGCGCCGGACTCGCCGTCTTCCCCGACCACGCGCTCGACGCGGAGGGACTGCTGCGGCGGGCGGACGTCGCGATGTACCAGGCGAAGCGGGACCGTACGGGGGTGGAGGTCTACGAGTCCAAGCGGGACTCGAACACACCGGACCGGCTCGGTCTGCTGGGGGACCTGCGGCGGGCCCTGGACGCCGGTGACGTCGAAGTGCACTACCAGCCCAAGGTCCGCTTCGACGGACAGGTCGTCGGCCTCGAGGCGCTCGTCCGCTGGGTGCATCCGGAGCGGGGCAAGGTCCCGCCCGACGAGTTCATCGCGATCGCCGAGTCGTCCGGGCTGATGCCGCACCTCACCGAGTACGTGCTGGAGACGGCCCTCGCGCAGGTCGCGCGGTGGCGGGCACAGGGGCTGCGGGTGCCGGTCGCGGTGAACGTGTCGCCGCGTGACGTGCACACCCCCGGTTTCGCGGGCGCGGTCGCCGCCCGGCTCGCCCGGCACGGGGTTCCCGCGGGCGCCCTCCAGCTGGAGATAACGGAACACGTACTGCTGGAGGACCCGCAGCGCGCCGCGGACACCCTGGCCGGGCTGACCGGGCACGGGGTCAAGATGTCGCTCGACGACTTCGGCACGGGGTACTCCTCACTGGTCCATCTGCGCCGGCTGCCCGTCAGCGAACTGAAGATCGACCGGTCCTTCGTCGCGCGGCTCGCCATCGACAACGAGGACGCGGAGATCGTGCGCTGCACGGTGGACCTCGCGCACTCGCTGGGGCTGCTGGTCGTCGCGGAGGGCGTCGAGGACGACGAGACCTGGGAGCGGCTGCGGGATCTGGGGTGCGACGCGGTGCAGGGGTGGCTGGTCGCCGCCGCGATGCCGCCGGACGAGGCCACGGCGTGGTTGCTGGCGCGGGGGTCTCGGGGCTGGCAGCGGCCGCGGGCCGCGTTGCCGGCCGCGGAGTAGTCCCGGCGGCGGAGTAGTCCCGGTGGTCCGTCGTCAGTCGTTCGGCGTCAGTCGTTCGTCGGGTGCGGGTGCGGGTGCGGGTGCGGGTGCGGGGTGCGGGTCCGTGGGGCTCCCGCCGTGTTTCTCCCCCTGATGGGGGCGCGGGGAACTGCGCGATCAGCCACGGCGGCCCGCAGGTTCGGACGGCTGTGACGGCCCCCGGGACGGACCGGCACCGGCCGCGTGGAGCTCCCGTCGGCGACTCCCGCCTCGTACACGGGAAGGCCCCCGGGCAAACCCGGGCGCGGGCATCGGCCCCGGCCCCATAGGATTGGGCCAAACCACACACTCTCACCCAGAGGATCGCTGCATGCCTGGCATCACGCGCGAGGAGGTCGCCCACCTCGCACGGCTGGCGCGTCTGGAGCTGAAGGCGGAAGAGCTCGACCACTTCGCCGGCCAGCTCGACGACATCATCGGCGCGGTCGCCCGCGTCAGCGAGGTCGCCGACCAAGACGTACCGCCGACCTCCCACCCGCTGCCGCTGACGAACGTCATGCGCGCGGACGAGGTCCGCCCGTCGCTCACCCCCGAGCAGGCGCTCTCCGGCGCCCCGGCCCAGGAGCAGCAGCGTTTCAAGGTGCCGCAGATCCTGGGGGAGGACTAATCACCATGACGGACACCAACGTCAACATCATCAAGCTCACCGCGGCCGAGATCGCCGGGAAGATCGCGGCGGGCGAGCTCACCGCCGTCGAGGTCACCGAGGCCCACCTCGCCCGTATCGAGGCCGTCGACGAGAAGGTGCACGCCTTCCTGCACGTCGACCGCGAGGGCGCCCTCGCGCAGGCCCGCGCCGTCGACGCGAAGCGGGAGCGCGGCGAGAAGCTCGGACCGCTCGCCGGCGTGCCCCTCGCGCTCAAGGACATCTTCACCACCGAGGGCATCCCGACCACCGTCGGTTCCAAGATCCTCGAAGGCTGGATCCCGCCCTACGACGCGACGGTCACCAAGCGGCTCAAGGCCGCCGACGTCGTCATCCTCGGCAAGACCAACATGGACGAGTTCGCCATGGGGTCCTCCACCGAGAACAGCGCGTACGGCCCCACGGGCAACCCCTGGGACCTCAGCCGCATCCCCGGCGGCTCGGGCGGCGGCTCGTCCGCCGCGCTCGCCTCCTTCGAGGCGCCGCTCGCCATCGGCACCGACACGGGCGGCTCCATCCGCCAGCCCGCGGCCGTCACCGGCACGGTCGGCGTCAAGCCCACGTACGGCGGCGTCTCCCGCTACGGCATGGTGGCGTTCTCCTCCTCCCTCGACCAGGGTGGCCCCTGCGCCCGTACGGTCCTGGACGCGGCGCTGCTGCACGAGGTCATCGCCGGGCACGACCCGCTCGACTCGACCTCCATCGACGCGCCGGTCCCCCCGGTCGTCGAGGCCGCCCGCAACGGCTCCGTCGCCGGCATGCGCGTCGGCGTCGTCAAGCAGTTCCGCGGCGAGGGCTACCAGGCCGGTGTCCTGCAGCGCTTCGACGAGGCCGTCGCCCTGCTCAAGGACCTCGGCGCCGAGATCGTCGAGCTGGACTGCCCGTCCTTCGACCTGGCGCTCTCCGCGTACTACCTGATCGCGCCGTCCGAGTGCTCGTCCAACCTCGCCCGCTTCGACGCCATGCGCTACGGCCTGCGGGTCGGGGACGACGGCACGCGCTCCGCCGAGGAGGTCACCTCCCTCACCCGCGAGGCCGGCTTCGGGGACGAGGTCAAGCGCCGCATCATGCTCGGCACGTACGCCCTCAGCTCCGGCTACTACGACGCGTACTACGGCTCGGCGCAGAAGGTCCGCACGCTCATCACCCGCGACTTCGACAAGTCGTTCGAGCAGGTGGATGTGATCGTCTCGCCGACCACGCCCACCACCGCCTTCGCGATCGGCGAGCGCGCCGACGACCCGATGGCGATGTACCTCGCGGACCTGTGCACCATCCCGACCAACATGGCGGGCAACGCGGCCATGTCGCTGCCCTGCGGTCTCGCGCCGGAGGACAACCTCCCGGTCGGTCTGCAGATCATCGCCCCCGCGATGAAGGACGACCGGCTCTACAAGGTCGGCGCCGCCGTCGAGGCCGCCTTCGTGGAAAAGTGGGGGCACCCGCTGATCGAGGAGGCTCCGTCGTTGTGAGTAAGGCTCTGACCAAGGCCAAGGGCTTCAAGAAGTCCAAGTCCGGCACGTACCTGTCCATCGCGACCACCGCGTTCGGTGCTCTCGGCGTCGCCAAGCAGGCCAAGAAGGCCCGCACGGAGCACGACACGCTGCGCCTGATCGACGCGGCCGTGTCCGCCGCCGCCATCGTCACCGGCCTCGCCATCCTCTACCGGGAGCTCAGGCGCCTGGGCGACGACGACGTCCTGCTGGGCTGAGAGGGAAGTTTTCACCGTGACCACCACGACCGACGAGCTGGTGTCGTACGAGGACGCCCTGGCGACGTACGACCCCGTCATGGGCCTCGAGGTCCATGTCGAGCTCGGCACCAAGACCAAGATGTTCTGCGGGTGCTCCACCGAGCTGGGCGCCGAGCCCAACTCGCAGACCTGCCCCACCTGCCTCGGCATGCCCGGCTCGCTGCCCGTCGTCAACGCGACCGGCGTCGAGTCCGCCATCAAGATCGGTCTCGCGCTGCACTGCGAGATCGCCGAGTGGTGCCGCTTCGCCCGGAAGAACTACTTCTATCCGGACATGCCGAAGAACTTCCAGACCTCCCAGTACGACGAGCCGATCGCCTTCAACGGCTACCTCGACGTACAGATGGAGGACGGCGAGGTCTTCCGCGTGGAGATCGAGCGCGCCCACATGGAGGAGGACACCGGCAAGTCCACGCACGTCGGCGGCGCGACCGGCCGTATCCACGGCGCCTCGCACTCCCTGCTCGACTACAACCGCGCGGGCATCCCCCTCATCGAGATCGTCACCAAGCCGATCGAGGGCGCGGGCGAGCGCGCGCCCGAGGTCGCCAAGGCCTACGTCGCCGAGCTGCGCGAGCTCATCAAGGCGCTCGGCGTCTCGGAAGCCCGCATGGAGATGGGGCAGATGCGCTGCGACGTGAACCTGTCGCTGCGCCCGCACGGCCGCGAGAAGTTCGGCACGCGCTCCGAGACGAAGAACGTCAACTCGCTGCGCTCGGTGGAACGCGCCGCCCGCTTCGAGATCCAGCGGCACGCCGCGGTGCTGAACTCCGGCGGCACGATCATCCAGGAGACGCGCCACTTCCACGAGGACACCGGGTCCACGACCTCGGGCCGCGTGAAGGAGGAGGCCGAGGACTACCGGTACTTCCCGGAACCCGACCTCGTCCCCGTAGCCCCCTCCCGCGACTGGGTCGAGGAGCTGCGCGGGGGTCTGCCCGAGCAGCCGCTGGCCCGGCGCAACCGGCTGCGCGAGGACTGGGGCGTCAGCGCCCACGACATGCAGTCGATCCTCAACGCCGGTGCCATCGACGCGATCGTCGCCACGATCGAGGCCGGCGCGGACGCCGCGTCCGCCCGTAAGTGGTGGATGGGTGAACTGGCCCGCAGCGCCAACGAGTCGGGCAAGGCCCTGGAGGACCTGCCCATCACCCCGGCGCAGGTCGCCCGGGTGACGCAGCTCGTGGCCTCCGGAGACCTGAACGACAAGCTCGCCCGTCAGGTCATCGAGGGCGTGCTCGCGGGCGAGGGCACCCCGGACGAGGTCGTCGACAAGCGCGGACTCAAGGTCGTCTCGGACGAGGGCGCGCTGACCGCCGCCGTCGACGAGGCCATCGCCGGCAACCCGGGCGTCGCGGACAAGATCCGCGGCGGCAAGGTGGCCGCGGCCGGCGCCCTGGTCGGCGCCGTCATGAAGGCCACCCGGGGCCAGGCCGACGCGGCCCGCGTCAAGGAGCTCATCCTCGAGAAGCTGGGCGTCAGCGAAGGCTGACCGTCCGCGCACCGCCCGCCTGGGGGGACGCACCGGGACCGGTGCGTCCCCCCATGCCTGTCGTGGGCACCCCGGCCCGGCGGAGCCCACCGGCTCGACCGGTGCCGTGGACCGGTGCCGTGGACCGGTGCGGCCGACCGGTGCGGCACCGCGGCACCGGGCCGCCGGAGTGCCGCACCACCCATGAGAGCCCGGCCGCCGCGACGGACACGGAACCGGCGGACATACAACGGAGAAGGAGCAGCAGCAGGATGTACGCGATATCCCTGGGTGACGACGGCGCGGAACTGCGCCCCCTGGAGCCCTGGCACGCCGAGGAGTTCCTCGCTCATCTGGACCGGGGACGGGAGTTCATCGGGCAGTACATCCCGTTCGGTTCGGCGGCCACGGACGTGGCGTCCGCGCGGGAACTGCTCCAGCGGTACGCCGACAACCGTGCCGCCGACACCGGATCCCTGCACGGCCTGTGGCTGGAGGGAACGCTCGTGGGCGGCGTGCTCTTCCTCAACTTCGACGCGGCCCAGGGCAACTGCGAGGTCGGCTGCTGGCTGGAACCCGCGGGTACCGGACGGGGCCTGGTCACACGCGCGATGCGACTGCTCATCGACTGGGCCGTCGAGGAACGCGGGATCCACCGGGTGGAGTGGGTCGCCGCCTCGGCGAACGAGCCGAGTGTGAACGGCGCCCGGCGGCTGGGGATGACCCGGGACGCGGTGCTGCGGGAGAGCTTCCCCTACCGGGGCGTACGCCACGACATGGAGGTCTGGTCGGTGCTCGCGCCCGACTGGCGGGCGACGCGCGCGGGGACGAGCGGCTGAGCGTTGCACGACGGTCACGCACGCTTACGCCGATCGTTACCGACGAGCACAGGGATCATTAAGAGACTTCTCAGACTCCGTCCGTACGGTGCGGGACATGGGAACCAAGACAGTTGACGAAGCCGTGGACGCGAACGGCACCGAGGCGAAGAGCGACAAGGAGACCGTGGACGGCACCGGCACCGAGGAGACGCCCGACAGCGCGGCCGTGACCGGAGCCGAGACCGACGCCGACGCCGAGGAGCAGGACGACGCCGAGGCCGACGCCCCGGCGGACGAGGACTTCCCCGCGGCCGGGGAGAAGGACGCCCCCGGCGTCGGCCAGGGCGCCGCCGCCGTCGTCTCCGCCGGACTCGGCATCGTGTCGCTCACCGGCAGCTGGGTCGCCACCGTGGCCGCCGCCCGCGAGACCTTGGTCGGACAACTGCAGACCTCGTCGTCCGCGAGCGTGGCCACGCAGGTCAAGGAGGTCTACGGCGACGCCTGGGCGACCACCGCGCTCGTCGGCGGCCTCTTCGCGCTGGCCGCGCTGATCGTCGGCGCCGTGGTCCTGGCCCGGCCCGCCTTCGGGGCGCCCGGCAAGCCGCAGGCCGCCTGGATCAAGTCCGTCGCCTGGGCGGGCGTCTCGCTCGGCGTCGTCGGCCTCGTGCTCGCGGTCGCCAAGTACTCCGACATCCTGCTCGGACTGCCCTCCACCAAGTGAACCTCCGTACCTCTGAGGGGCCTTAGGGCCGGCGTGGGTGACCCGCCGCCGCTCTAAGGCCCTTCGCGTGCGCAAGATGCGGCACTCTCCCGATGTGACGCACCCCCCTGGGAGACGAAGGTTGAGGCATCGCACAGAGCGAGGCCGCAACCGGCTCTTCACAAGGGGTACGAGATGTTCGAGTACGAGCTCCACCAGATCCGATCCGCCGAGCTGATCCGCGAGGCGCAGAACCACCGACTGGCGCGGGAGGCCCTCCGAGGCCGCCGTGCCGACCGCCGCCGCACCGCCGCGCGCGAGTCCGGCGGGAACGACACGGAGGAGCGGTCGTACAGCCCGCGCCCCCGCCGGCACCGGTTCACCCGAGCCGCGTGAACGCCGGGCCGAAGGAGGCCGCCCGCACCGGCGGCGGCCCCCCTCGGACGCCGGGGGAGGCCGGCCGTACGGGGGTCGGCCGGCCTCCCGGGAGAGCGCTCGCCGCTCTTCCCGCGCGCGGCCCGGCACCGATGGCCGGCCGCCCGATAACCAGTGCCGCTCCCGCGGACCGCTGTGCCATGCTCGGGCCCGTGGAGACCAGATCCGTCAGCCCCGTGTTCGTCGGCCGCGCGGACGAACTGGGCATCCTGCGCGAGGCACTCGCCCGCGCCGGCGGCACCGGCTCCCGGGCGTCGCGCACCGGGGGCGAACCGCAGGCGCTGCTCCTCGGCGGCGAGGCCGGGGTCGGAAAGACCCGCCTGATCGAGGAGTTCGCCACCGTCGCCGACCGCGAGGGCGCCGTCGTCGCGTGCGGCGGCTGCGTCGAGATCGGTGCCGACGGACTGCCCTTCGCCCCGTTCTCCACCGCCCTGCGCGCCCTGCGCCGGCTGCTCCCTGACGAGCTCGCCGCGGCCGCCGCCGGCCAGGAGGACGAGCTGGCCCGGCTGCTCCCCGAACTGGGCGAGACCGACCGTGCCCGGCGCCCCGAAGAGGAGGGCATGGCCCGCCTCTTCGAACTCACCGCCCGCCTCCTGGAGCGTCTCGCCGCCGACCGCACGGTCGTCGTGGCCCTGGAGGACCTGCACTGGGCCGACGCCTCCACCCGCCACCTGCTGGCCTACCTCTTCCGCACGCTGCGCAGCGGACGCCTCGTCGTCGTCGCCACGTACCGCGCCGACGACATCCACCGCCGCCACCCGCTGCGCCCCCTCCTCGCCGAGCTGGACCGTCTGCGCACCGTCCGCCGTATCGAACTCGGCCGCTTCACCCGCGCCGAGGTCGGCCGCCAGATCGCCGGAATCCTCGCCCACGAACCCGACCCGGCCCAGGTCGACGACATCTTCGAACGCTCCGACGGCAACGCGTTCTTCGTCGAGGAACTCGCCGTCGCCGCCCACCAGGGATGTTCCACCGGCCTCACGGACTCGCTGCGCGACCTGCTCCTCGTACGCGTCGAAGCACTGCCCGAGAGCGCCCAGCGCATCGCCCGGATCGTCGCCGAGGGCGGCTCCACCGTCGAGTACCGGCTGCTCGCGGCCGTGGCCCGGCTCGCCGAGGACGACCTCATCGAGGCGCTGCGCGCCGCCGTCGGCGCCAACATCCTGCTCGCCTCACCCGGTGGCGACGGCTACCGCTTCCGTCACTCCCTGGTCCGCGAGGCAGTCAGCGACGACCTGCTGCCCGGCGAGCGCTCCCGCTACAGCCGGCGCTACGCCGAAGCCCTGGAGGCCGACCCCGCGCTCGTACCGGCCGACGAGCGCGCCACCCGGCTGGCCAGCTACTGGTACCACGCGCACGACGCGGCCAAGGCCCTGCCCGCCGTCCTGGACGCCTCCGTCGACGCCCGTTGCCGGCATGCCCACTCCGAACAACTCCGGCTCCTGGAGCGGGCCATGGAGTTGTGGGAGGTCGCCCCGGAAACCGTACGGGCCGCCCTGCGCCCCATCGACTACGTGGAAGTGTTCCCGCCCTGCGGCCAGGACCCGGTGGCCCAGGGACACCCGGCGCCCCCGGACGTCCCGGCACCCCTGCGTTATCTCGACCTGATGGCCGAGGCCGCCGTCGCCGGCCGGCTGGCGGGGGAGCGCGAACGCGCCCTGAAGATCACCAAACGGGCGCTGCACGTCCTGGAGGACGGGAGCGATCCCCTGCGCGCCGCCTGGTTCTGGGTCCAGCGCTCCCGGCTGATCACGGCGCAGGCCCGCGGCGACGGGTGGCACGAACTCGCCACCGCCCGGGACCTGGTACGCGGCCTGCCCCCGTCGGAGGTGCACGCCGAGGTACTGTCCCTGGTCGCCGCCTGGTGCATGCTGCACGAACCGGGCCCCGGCGCCCTCTTCGCCGCCGAGCGCGCCGTGCAGTACGCGCGCATGGTCGGCGCCCGGGACATCGAACTGAACGCCCGGCTCACCCTCGGCGGTCTCATGGTCGACGCGGGGGACATCGAGGCGGGCATCACGGAGATGTACGAGGTCAAGGAGCAGATCCCGCCGCACGGCGCGTCCCTCGTCGCGGGACGTCTCCACATCGACCTGCCCTCCCACCTGGAGTCGGTCGGCCGCTCCGGCGAGGCCGTCCCGATCCTGCGGCAGGGCACCGAACTCGCCCGGAGGAACGGCCTGCTGGACACCGAGGCATGGGTGTGGGGCAACCTCGCCGAGTCGCTCTGCTCACTCGGCCGGTGGGACGAAGCCGTCGAGGCGGCACGGAACGCCCTGGGCGTGGGAGCCAGCGGCAAACCGTCCGGCAGCGGCGCGATGCGCCTGGCGGACCTCGCCCTCGACCGCGGCGACCTGGCCGAGGCGGCCCGTCGACTGGACGCCGCCCGCGCCCACTTCGGCACCCACGACCCCATGCCGCAGCACGCCCTGCCCCTGGTGCGCAGCACGATCCGCATCGCCGCGGGCGAGGGCCGCCTCCTCGACGCCCGCACCGCGCTGGAACAGGCACTGGACACGGGCTTCCCGCCCGGCACCCAACGCTACGGATGGCCCCTGCTGCTCGCCGCCGCCACCGCGGAGGCCGACGCCCGCGGACTGCCCGCCGCGGAGGCGGGGCGCGGCAAGGCCGTGCGGTCCCTCCGGGAGGCCGCCAGGACGCTGGCCACCGGAGTGCCTCTCTGGCAGGCGTACGAGCGGTGGGTGCGCGCCGAACTCCGGGGGGCCGAGGGCGTGTCCGACCCGCACGAGTGGGCCGAGGTGGTCGCGGCCTTCGAATGCCTGGAACGCCCCTACGACCTCGCCCGCGTCCGTCACCGCCTGGCCGACTCGCTGCTGGCCGCGGGCGCCGACGAGGACGAGCGGGCACGCGCGACCGAGCTCCTGCGGCTGGCCGGGGCGGCGGCCGACCACCTGGGCGCCCGCCCCCTCGCCGACGCCGTGGCGCTGCTCGCCCAGCGGGCCCGCCTCGCCCTGGGCAGGGCCC
Source organism: Streptomyces sp. NPDC057950 (assembly GCF_042887295.1). NCBI lineage: Bacteria > Bacillati > Actinomycetota > Actinomycetes > Kitasatosporales > Streptomycetaceae > Streptomyces > Streptomyces sp. NPDC057950. The sequence continues at coordinate 16,370 of NZ_JBHVPP010000033.1, read as the reverse complement.
CCGGGCCCTACGCCCCGACCCCCGGCGACCCGGCCCAGGCCCTCGGCCTCACCAGCCGTGAGCGCGACGTGCTGCGTCTGGTCGCGGTCGGCCGCACCAACCGCCAGATCGCCGGGGAACTCTTCATCTCCCCGAAGACCGCCAGCGTCCACGTGTCGAACATCCTCGCCAAGCTCGACGTCTCGGGACGGGGGGAGGCGGCGGCACTGGCCCATCGGCTCCGGCTGTTCCCCCAGGAGACCCCCACTGCCCCGACGGCGGGCTGAGGCATAGGCTGGCGGGGATCCGGGCCGAGGGAGGCGCCGTGTTCAACATGTTCGAGGAGATCTTCGCACCAGGCCGCAAGCACACCGACGACGAACGCAAACGGCTCGAACTGACCCGCGTGGACCTGAACGACGGTGATCCGGGCCGGGGCCCCATAGACCTGTCCTCGGGCAAGGTGGTCGTACGGCCGCGGGAGCGGGAACGCGATGGGGCGGACCCGGCGCGGGAACCCGATGTCGAGCCGCGGGAACCCGTGTCCGAGCCGCAGGAAACCGTGGCCGAGCCGCGGGAACCGGTGTCCGAGCCGGACGAACCCTGAGGCCGCGGACCTACTTCACCTCCAGCTCGAGAATCCGGTCGTCCCCCTTTCCGGGGCTGCCCCGTCCGTCCGTCTCACTGGTGACCAGCCAGAGCTTGTCACCGCCCGCCGAGACCACCGTGCGCAGCCGCCCGTACCTGCCGTTCAGGAAGGACTGCGGAGCGGCGGCGGCCCGTGTGCCCGCCAGGGGGACCCGCCACAGCCGCTCGCCCTTCAGCCCCGCCATCCAGACGGAGCCGTCGGCATAGGCGATGCCGCTGGGCGAGGCGTCGTCCGTGTGCCACTGGGCGACCGGGTTGTGGTAACGCGGGTCGTCGCTCCTGCCCTCGACCACCGGCCAGCCGTAGTTGTCGCCCGGCTTGATCTGGTTCAGCTCGTCCCAGGTGTCCTGCCCGAACTCGGAGGCCCACAGGCGCTGTCTGTCGTCCCAGGCGAGGCCCTGTACGTTGCGGTGCCCGTACGAGTACACGACCGAGTCGCCGAAGGGATTGCCCGGCGCCGGGTCCCCGTCCGGCGTCATGCGCAGGATCTTCCCGCCCAGCGCCTTCTTGTCCTGGGCCAGACCCCGGGAGCCCGTCTCGCCCGCTCCCGCGTACAGCATCCCGTCCGGGCCGAAGGCGATCCGGCCGCCGTTGTGGATCACTCCCTTGGGGATGCCCTTGAAGACCGTGTCCGGCGCGCCCAGTTGCCGGCCGGGCGGCTTCTTCGCGTCGTACAACATTCGGACGATCCGGTTGTCCGACGCCGTCGTGAAGTACGCGTAGACCATGTGGTCCGAGGCGTAGGCGGGGGAGAGCGCGATACCGAGAAGGCCGCCCTCCCCGGCGGGGGCCACCCCCGGCACCTGGCCCAGCTCCGTCGTCCGCCCGGTCTTCTCGTCCACCCGGGTGATGGTGCCCTCGTCCCGCGAGGACACCAGCAGACCGCCCTCCGGCAGCGGCGCCAGGCCCCAGGGCGACTTGAGGCCCTCGGCGACGGTGCGCACCACCTTCACCGAACCCTTGGCGGGCGCGGCCGTCTCGGTCGACCGCCCCGAGGGCGCCGACCCCGTCACCCGACCGCCCGACGACGGGTTCAGGCCGCCGACCGGCGATCCGCCCCCCGAGCCGCCGGAGGAGCAGCCGGCCGTCACCACCAGCGCTGCCGCGGCCAACGCGGCCTTCACCACTCGACGTTGCACGATCAGAGGTCCCTTCGACGCGGCGGTCCTACTGTTCATACACCGCTCGCGTCCCGCGGGTTCCCGATCAGGGACACCCGATGCGCGAGCGCCGGCCGCGGGAGCCGTCAGTCCCACGACCCCTGCGCCCCGGGCAGCCCCGCCACCTCCGCCAGATCCTCCGCCGTCAGCGGCAGCCCGGCCGCCCCCGCGTTCTCCACCGCCCACCGCGCCCGCTTGGCCCCCGGCACCGGAACCACGTGCCGGCCCTGGGACAGCACCCAGGCCAGCGCCACCTGCGCGGGAGTGACACCGTCCCCGTGCCGTCGGGCGACGCGCCGCAACCCGGCGACGATCGGCTGGTTGGCGGCCATCATCTCGGCCGTGAAGCGGGGATGGCGGGCGCGTAAGTCGTCGGGCTCGAAGCCCCCGCCGGGCGTCAGCGTGCCGGTCAGGAAACCGTTGCCGAGCGGCATCGCCGCCAGGAAACCCACGCCGCGCGCGGCGCACCACGGCAGCAGCGCGTCCAGCGCCTCCGTCGACCACACCGACAGCTCGGCCTCCACCGCGCTCACCGGGAAGACCTGCTGCACCCGCTCCAGCTGCCGGATCGTTCCGTCGTACAGCCCGTCGTGCAGCCGCCCGTCGTACGGGCGCGCCCCCGGGCGCCGGGCGGAACGGGCGCCGACCGCGCACAGCCCGAGTGAACGCACCTTTCCGGCCGCCACCAGATCGGCCATCGCGCCCCAGGTCTCCTCCACCGGCACCTCGGGGTCCGCGCGGTGCAACTGGTAGAGGTCGATCACGTCGGTCTGCAGCCGGCGCAGCGACGCGTCGCAGGCGCGCCGCACATAACGTGGACGCCCGTTGGCGACGATGTGCTGCTCGCCCACCAGCAGCCCCACCTTCGTCGACACGAAGGCATCCGGACGCCGTTCCCGCAGCGCCCGGCCCACCAGCAGCTCATTGGTGAAGGGCCCGTACATGTCCGCCGTGTCGAGCAGCGTCGACCCCAGGTCGAGGGCCGCGTGCACCGTGCGCAGCGACTCGTCACCACGCTGCCGCGAACCGGTGTACGCCCAGGTCATCGGCATGCACCCGAGCCCGATCGCCCCCACATCGAGCGTCGCCGCGCCGATCGTCCTGCGCTCCACCTGGCCGTGACCCTCCCTCTCCTGCCACCCCAACCTAACCTCTGCGGGTCCCGCCGCCTGACATAGCCTCCTGAGCATGACTTCCGATGTGTGGCTCCCCTTTCACGCCGACGAGATCAAGGGCCTGCCCAAGGGCCTCAACTACCGCTTCTGGGACGGTGGCCAGGAGTTTCCCGCGGACCCGGCCGACTGCGTGTTCTATGTCGTGCCGTACATGAAGCCGCCCGCCGTCGGCCGGCGGCCCATGGCCGAAATGACCTCCTTGCAAGCGGTGCAGACCCTCTCCGCCGGAGTCGACCACGTCCAACCGGGCCTGAAGTCGCTGCGCCCGGGGGTGCAGTTGTGCAATGCCCGCGGGGTGCACGAGGCGAGCACCAGCGAACTCGCCCTCGCCCTGATCCTCGCCTCGCTGCGGGGCATCCCCGACTTCGTACGCGCCCAGGACAAGGGGGAGTGGCGCTCCGGGTTCCGTCCGGCGCTGGCCGACAAGTCCGTTCTGATCGTGGGGTACGGGTCGATCGGGTCCGCGATCGAGGACCGGCTCGTGGCCTTCGAGGTGGCGCGGGTGGCGCGCGTCGCGCGCTCTGAGCGCACCACGGCGCGCGGTCCGGTGCACCCACTCACGGAACTGCCCGCGCTGCTCCCCGAGGCCGACGTCGTCGTGCTGTCCACGCCCCTCACCGACAGCACGCGCGGCCTGGTGGACGCGGACTTCCTGGCCCGCATGAAGGACGGCGCGCTCCTGGTCAACGTCGCCCGCGGCCCCGTCGTCGACACCAAGGCCCTGCTCGCCGAGCTGGACAGCGGACGCCTCACCGCGGCCCTCGACGTCACCGATCCCGAGCCGCTGCCCCTGGGACACCCTTTGTGGCAGGCGCCCGGCGTGCTCATCAGCCCCCACGTCGGCGGCCCCACGTCGGCGTTCCTGCCGCGCGCCGAGCGGCTGCTGGTCAAGCAGTTGAATCGCTTCGTGAACCGGGAGCCGCTCGGCAACGTGGTCCTCACCACGGGCACGTAACGCGCCGCCGTCCGCGGCCGCGCCCGGGCAAGGACACTCTCCGCATTCCCCCGAATGCGGGTCGTGTCCGCATCTCCGCTGGTCGTCACGGAGAGTAGAGGAACTATGTCCCTGAGTGACGAGACTGGTGTATCGTCCCGACAGGGGCTGCGCCGCGCATCGTTCGGCGCCGGGGATGGACATTCGGACTGCGAGGGGGGCGACGGGCGATGCACGGCCTATGGACGAACGATCCGACGCGGCGGGGCCGCCGACGACCCTGGCGCGCGGCCGCGCGCGGCCGAGCCCACGGCGGCCACGGCGGACATCATCACCGCAGGCACGGCGCCCGCAGGAGGCCTGCGCACCCAGCGTGCCCGGAGCAGCGGGACCCCGCTGTGCGGACCGGGTGGGACCGGTGAGTTCCCCCGGAGCGCTGCTGACCCGCCGTCCGGTACTCGGCGGTGGGACGGGTACGGTCTCGCAGCTCGCGCTGGCCGTGGTCTGCGCGGGGTACGCCGTCGGTTCCGCCCTCGGCTGGGGCTCGGCGAACCTGGCACTGATCATGGGCGACTTCGGGCTGAGCGCCGCCGCGGGCACCGCGGCCGTCTCCTGCTTCCTCTACGCCCACCACCGGCGCAGCCGCTTTCGACCCGCGTGGATGCTCTTCGCGGTCTCCTCCGCCATGGCCTCGCTGGGCAACGGCGTCTGGGGGTGGTACGAGATCGTCCTGGAGCGTCACGTGCCGAGCCCCAGCTTCGCCGACATCTTCTTCCTGTGCTTCGCGCCGCCGGCCATCGTGGGGCTGCTGGTACTCGCCAAGAGGCCGGTGACCAAGGCCGGTTGGATCTGCCTGGCACTCGACTCCTGGCTGATCGGCGGTTCCCTGCTCACGCTGTCGTGGAGTCTCGCGCTCGCCCAGGCGGCGAAGTTCGACGGCCCGAGCGTCGCGCACACCGCGCTCTCCCTGGCGTACCCCCTGCTGGACATCGCCCTGGTCAGCATGGTGCTGGCGCTGCACTTCCGGCGTTCCTCCCTGAACCGCTCGGCGGTGAACACCGCGATCGGCGCACTCGCCCTGACCGTGATGTGCGACGCCCTGTTCACCTCGCCCCTCCTTCACAACAACTACCACTCCGGGCAGCTTCTCGACGCGGGCTGGTTCGCCGGATCGCTGCTCCTCGCGTACGCCCCCTGGGCCGGCACCCGGCACGGACAGCCGGCCGCCGACGAACACGGCGGTAAGGTGCCGCGCGGGAACGGGCGGGACCGGAGCGGGCACGAACGGAGCGATCACGGAAGGGACGGCTACGGCGAGGACGGGTACGCGCGCGTGGTGCACGAACACATCCCGGACCGGCGGCCGGACGGCGGACACCCCGTGGGGCACCCCGTCCCGCAGGGCGCGGGCCACCACCGGTACGCGTCCCCCCGCCCGATCGCCGGATCGCTGGGCGCGCTCACGCCCTACCTGGCCGCCGCGGTCTGCACGCTGGGGATTCTCTACAACGTGCTCAACGGCCGCAGCGTCGACCGCGTGGTGCTCCTCACCGCGGGCCTGGTCGTGCTCGCCCTCGTGGTGCGCCAGGGCATCATGCTGCTCGACAACATCACCCTCACCCAGGAGCTGGCCCAGAAGGAGAACCACTTCCGCTCCCTGGTGCAGGGCTCCAGCGACGTCATCATGATCGCGGCGCCGAACGGCATCCTGAAGTACGTCAGCCCGGCAGCCGCGGGGGTCTACGGCCGCAGTGCGGAGGACCTCGTCGGCTCCGAGCTGGCCTCCCTCATCCACCCCGAGGACCTCGGCTGCGTGGTGCACGAGGTACGCCGCTTCCTGGCCGCCAGCCACCTGCAGGAGCCCACCACGCGCATCGAGTGCCGCTTCAGGTCCGGCGGGGGCGGCTGGCTCAACGTGGAGTCCACCGTCAACCGGCACCACGGCGGCCTCATCTTCAACAGCCGTGACGTGACGGAGCGGGTGCGCCTGCAGGCACAACTGCAGCACAACGCCGAGCACGACCCGCTCACCGACCTGCCCAACCGCGCCCTGTTCACGCGGCGCGTCCAGCAGGCCCTGTCCGGCCGCCGCTCCAGCGACCGCGGTACGGCCGTTCTCTTCATCGACCTCGACGGCTTCAAGGCGGTCAACGACACGATCGGGCACCAGGCCGGTGACGAGCTCCTCGTCCAGGCCGCCCGCAGACTCCAGGACTCGGTGCGGTACGGCGACACCGCCGCCCGGCTCGGCGGGGACGAGTTCGCGGCACTGATCGTCGGGGACGGCAACCGCGACCGTGCCGCGCGTGAGCAACAGATCATGGAACTCGCCGACCGGCTGCGGATCAAGCTCTCGCAGCCCTACGCCATCGACGGCAACGATGTCCGGGTTGCCGCGTCCATCGGCGTCGGCTTCGCCGAACCGGGCCTTGGGGCAGGCGAGTTGCTGCGCAACGCCGACCTGGCCATGTACCGCGCCAAGGCGGCGGGCAAGGGGCGCGTCGAGCTGTACGCACCCCAGATGCAGCAGGATGTCGTACGCAAGGCGGAGCTGGCGACGCGGTTGCGCTCGGCCCTCCAGGACGGCGAGTTCGCGCTGCTGCACCAGCCCGTGGTCTGCCTGGAGAACGGCCGGATCGCGACGGTCACCGCCCAGGCCCGCTGGCGTTCCTCCCAAGGGGTGCTCTTCACCCCCGCCGAGTTCCTGCGCGTCGCCGAGGACAGCGACCGCACCGCCGAGCTGGGCCGCTGGATCCTCGAGGAGGCGGTCGAACAGGCGGCCGAGCGGGCCGCCGCGGGGGTCACGGTGCCCGTCGCCGTCCGGATGAGCGCCCGTCGCCTGCTGGACCGCTCGGCGCCCCTCGGCTCCGTGGAGGCGCTGCTGACCCGGCACGGGCTCTCCTCGGGTGCCCTGATCGTCGAGCTGTCCGACGCCGATCCACGGGTCTCCCTGGACGAGCTGGAGCGCCGGCTGAACGCGCTGCGGAGGGTCGGGGTCCGAATCGCCCTGGACGGCTTCGGGGGCGGCTGCGCCGCGATCACGGCACTCAGAAGGCTCCCCGTGGACGTCCTCAGGCTCGACCGGGGCCTGGTCGAGGGCGTCGTCGAGTCCGCTCGGCTGCACAAGATCACCAGCGGGCTGCTGAGGATCGCCACCGACCTCGGGCTGCAGTCCGTCGCCGACGGCGTGGACCTTCCGGAGCAGGTCGTGGCCCTGCGCGCGATGGGCTGTACGCACGGTCAGGGGATGGCTTTCTCCGGGCCCCTCGACGAGTACCGGCTGCGCAGAGCGCTGTCCTCCGGCCACTACCCGGTCCCGCACGGGCCGGCCGAGCCCGCGTTCGCGGGAGGCGGCGCAGGGGTGTATACGAGTGGTGTGCCCGCTGTTCTCGGAGGCGGAACCGCCCTCCGCTCACATAATGAGACTCCCGTCCCACCTACTTGACAGTCGATGCGTGCCGGGGGGAGGGTCAATGCCATGCGCACCCGAATTCTCGTACTTGGAAAGCGCGTCGGCTGAAGCTGGTGATCACCGGACGGACCCGGAAGATCCAGCGACCCGCACCGGCGCGCTCCCCTCGCTTGCCTCACGGCACGAGGGGTTTTTTGTTGCACAGGTGACTGTCGACCGACAACCGCACATCGTACAAACCTCGCAAAAACCCTCAGCATCGAGAAGAGAATGACGATGACCGAGCAGGCCACCGGGGCCCATCATCCGCAGCCGCGGCCCCGTTCCGGAGGACAGCAGTCCGCGCCCGAACAGGTGACGGGTGCCAAGTCCCTCATCCGCTCTCTCGAGGAGGTCGGGGCCGACACGGTATTCGGCATTCCCGGCGGCGCGATCCTTCCGGCCTACGACCCGCTGATGGACTCCCGGCGCGTGCGGCACGTGCTCGTCCGGCACGAGCAGGGCGCGGGTCACGCGGCCACCGGTTACGCGCAGGCCACCGGCCGGGTCGGCGTCTGCATGGCGACCAGCGGCCCGGGTGCCACCAACCTGGTGACGCCGATCGCCGACGCGCACATGGACTCGGTGCCGCTCGTGGCGATCACCGGGCAGGTCGCGTCCAAGGCGATCGGCACGGACGCCTTCCAGGAGGCGGACATCGTCGGCATCACCATGCCGATCACCAAGCACAACTTCCTGGTCACCAGGGCCGAGGACATCCCGAAGACGATCGCGGAGGCCTTCCACATCGCCTCCACCGGCCGGCCCGGCCCGGTCCTCGTCGACATCGCCAAGGACGCCCTGCAGGCGCAGACCACCTTCCAGTGGCCGCCCGTCATGGACCTCCCCGGCTACCGGCCGGTGACCAAGCCGCACGCCAAGCAGATCCGCGAGGCCGCCAAGCTGATCACCCAGGCGAAGCGGCCCATCCTCTACGTCGGCGGCGGCGTCATCAAGGCGCACGCCACCGCCGAACTGAAGGTCCTCGCCGAACTCACCGGAGCGCCCGTCACCACCACCCTGATGGCGCTCGGCGCGTTCCCCGACAGTCACGAGCTGCACGTGGGAATGCCGGGCATGCACGGTGCGGTCACCGCCGTCACCGCGCTGCAGAAGGCCGACCTGATCGTCGCCCTCGGAGCCCGCTTCGACGACCGCGTCACCGGCAAGCTGGACAGCTTCGCCCCGTACGCCAAGATCGTCCACGCCGACATCGACCCGGCCGAGATCGGGAAGAACCGCGCGGCCGACGTGCCGATCGTCGGGGACGCCCGCGAGGTCATCGCCGATCTGGTCCAGGCCGTGCAGAAGGAGCACAGCGAGGGACATCGCGGCGACTACAGCGCCTGGTGGAGGGACCTCGACCGCTGGCGCGAGACGTACCCGCTGGGGTACGAGCAGCCCGACAACGGCTCGCTGTCGCCGCAGCAGGTCATCGAGCGCATCGGACAGCTCGCGCCGGAGGGCACGATCTTCGCCGCGGGCGTCGGCCAGCACCAGATGTGGGCCGCGCACTACATCCAGTACGAGAACCCCGCGACCTGGCTGAACTCCGGCGGCGCCGGGACGATGGGCTACGCGGTGCCGGCCGCGATGGGCGCCAAGGCGGGGCAGCCGGACCGCACGGTCTGGGCGGTCGACGGCGACGGCTGCTTCCAGATGACCAACCAGGAACTCACCACCTGCGCGCTGAACAACATCCCGATCAAGGTCGCCATCATCAACAACGGCGCCCTCGGGATGGTCCGCCAGTGGCAGACCCTCTTCTACAACCAGCGTTACTCCAACACCGTGCTGCACAGCGGTCCGAGCGCGGACGGCAAGCAGCCGAGCGCGGGCACCCGCGTCCCGGACTTCGTGAAGCTGTCGGAGGCGATGGGCTGCTACGCCATCCGCTGCGAGTCCCCGGACGACCTCGACAAGGTCATCGAAGAGGCGAACTCGATCAACGACCGCCCCGTCGTGGTCGACTTCATCGTCCACGAGGACGCCATGGTGTGGCCGATGGTCGCCGCCGGCACCTCGAACGACGAGATCATGGCAGCCCGGGACGTCCGCCCCGACTTCGGCGACAACGAAGACGACTGAGAAGAGAGCCGAGTCCGAACCATGAGCACCAAGCACACCCTCTCCGTCCTCGTGGAGAACAAGCCCGGTGTCCTCGCCCGGATCACCGCCCTGTTCTCGCGCCGCGGCTTCAACATCGACTCGCTCGCCGTGGGCATCACCGAGCACCCCGACATCTCCCGCATCACCATCGTGGTGAACGTGATCGAGGCGCTGCCGCTCGAACAGGTCACCAAGCAGCTCAACAAGCTCGTCAACGTCCTGAAGATCGTCGAGCTGGAGCCGGGCGCGGCCGTGCAGCGCGAACTCGTTCTGGTGAAGGTGCGCGCCGACAACGAGACGCGCTCCCAGATCGTCGAGATCGTCCAGCTGTTCCGCGCCAAGACCGTGGACGTCTCCCCGGAGGCCGTCACCATCGAGGCCACCGGCGGCAGCGACAAGCTGGAGGCCATGCTCAAGATGCTGGAGCCGTTCGGTATCAAGGAGCTCGTCCAGTCCGGCACGATCGCGATCGGACGCGGCGCGCGTTCGATCACGGACCGGTCGCTGCGCGCGCTCGACCGGTCAGCCTGAGTCCTGGAACGGGCGGCCGGTGACCGTCGGCCGCCCGTATGCCGAGACCGCGAAACTTTCCCTCCCCCGCCCGCCGTACGGTGGGACGCGACACCGCACACCAAGGAGAACCCCAGTGGCCGAGCTGTTCTACGACGACGACGCCGACCTGTCCATCATCCAGGGCCGCAAGGTCGCGGTCATCGGCTACGGCAGCCAGGGCCACGCCCACGCGCTGTCGCTGCGCGACTCGGGTGTGGACGTCCGTGTCGGTCTGCACGAGGGCTCCAAGTCCAAGGCGAAGGCCGAGGAGCAGGGCCTTCGCGTGGTGACGCCGTCGGAGGCCGCCGCCGAGGCCGACGTCATCATGATCCTGGTGCCGGACCCGATCCAGGCGCAGGTCTACGAGGAGTCCATCAAGGACAACCTCAAGGAGGGCGACGCGCTGTTCTTCGGCCACGGCCTGAACATCCGCTTCGACTTCATCAAGCCGCCGGCCGGAGTCGACGTCTGCATGGTCGCCCCGAAGGGTCCCGGCCACCTGGTCCGCCGCCAGTACGAGGAGGGCCGCGGCGTGCCCTGCATCGCGGCCGTCGAGCAGGACGCGACGGGCAACGGCTTCGCGTTGGCGCTGTCGTACGCGAAGGGCATCGGCGGCACCCGCGCCGGCGTCATCAAGACGACCTTCACCGAGGAGACCGAGACCGACCTGTTCGGTGAGCAGGCCGTCCTCTGCGGTGGTACCGCGGCGCTGGTCAAGGCGGGCTTCGAGACCCTGACCGAGGCCGGCTACCAGCCGGAGATCGCGTACTTCGAGTGCCTCCACGAGCTGAAGCTGATCGTCGACCTCATGTACGAGGGCGGCCTGGAGAAGATGCGCTGGTCGATCTCCGAGACCGCCGAGTGGGGCGACTACGTCACCGGCCCCCGCATCATCACCGACGCCACCAAGGCCGAGATGAAGCAGATCCTCGCCGAGATCCAGGACGGCACGTTCGCCCGGAACTGGATGGAGGAGTACCACTCCGGTCTGAAGAAGTACAACGAGTACAAGACCCAGGACGAGAACCACCTCCTGGAGACCACCGGCAAGGAGCTCCGCAAGCTCATGTCGTGGGTCAACGACGAGGCGTGAGCCGAACGGCCCAGGGGCCGGGGCGAACCGCTCCGGCCCTTCGGCCTGACCCTGGGTGATGCCCGTGCGCGCGACGTTGTACACACCGTCCAGCCACGGACGGGTGATCCTTCCACAGGGGCGCAAGAAGACCCCTGTTGCGGCACTACACTGCTGCACAACATACGCGTCAGGCCCACAGCGTCGTGCGTCTTCCACGCGGCTCGAGCGACCCCGAAGATCTGCAGGCACGCCCCCGCGCCGCCCGGCACGCACTCTCGCCGCACCGGTCACAGGCCCGAGTAGCTTCCGCTACGAGAGCCCCGTCCGGCAGACGAAGAGCACGCACCGGACGACGCGAGAACACACCCGCACCTCGCCGAGGCCGCTACATCCCTCCACTCGCCCGCGGCCGTCGGGACGGCCGTCCGCATTGGACTTGTGAGGACTCACGTGAGCTCGAAACCTGTCGTACTCATCGCTGAAGAGCTGTCGCCCGCGACTGTTGACGCCCTGGGCCCGGACTTCGAGATCCGGCACTGCAACGGCGCGGACCGTGCCGAGCTGCTGCCCGCGATCGCCGACGTCGACGCGATCCTGATCCGGTCGGCCACCAAGGTCGACGCCGAGGCGGTCGCCGCCGCGAAGAAACTGAAGGTCGTCGCACGAGCCGGCGTCGGCCTGGACAACGTCGACGTCTCCGCCGCCACCAAGGCCGGCGTGATGGTCGTCAACGCCCCCACCTCGAACATCGTGACCGCCGCCGAGCTTGCCTGCGGTCTGCTGCTGGCCACCGCGCGGCACATCCCGCAGGCCAACTCGGCGCTGAAGAACGGCGAGTGGAAGCGCTCGAAGTACACCGGCGTCGAGCTGGCCGAGAAGACCCTCGGTGTCGTCGGCCTCGGCCGCATCGGCGCGCTGGTCGCCCAGCGGATGTCGGCGTTCGGCATGAAGGTCGTCGCCTACGACCCCTACGTCCAGCCTGCCAGGGCCGCGCAGATGGGCGTCAAGGTCCTGTCGCTCGACGAGCTGCTCGAGGTCGCGGACTTCATCACCGTGCACCTGCCCAAGACCCCCGAGACGGTCGGTCTCATCGGCGACGAGGCGCTGCACAAGGTCAAGCCGTCGGTGCGGATCGTCAACGCCGCCCGCGGCGGGATCGTCGACGAGGAGGCGCTGTACTCGGCGCTCAAGGAGGGCCGCGTCGCGGGCGCGGGCCTGGACGTGTACGCGAAGGAGCCCTGCACGGACTCCCCGCTCTTCGAGCTGGACGAGGTCGTCTGCACCCCGCACCTCGGCGCCTCCACGGACGAGGCGCAGGAGAAGGCCGGTGTCTCCGTCGCCCGTTCGGTGCGTCTGGCGCTCGCCGGTGAGCTGGTCCCGGACGCGGTGAACGTCCAGGGCGGTGTCATCGCCGAGGACGTCAAGCCGGGCCTGCCGCTCGCCGAGAAGCTCGGCCGCATCTTCACCGCGCTGGCGGGCGAGGTCGCGGTCCGCCTCGACGTCGAGGTGTACGGCGAGATCACCCAGCACGATGTGAAGGTGCTCGAACTCTCCGCGCTCAAGGGCGTGTTCGAGGACGTCGTCGCGGAGACGGTGTCGTACGTCAACGCCCCCCTCTTCGCGCAGGAGCGCGGTGTCGAGGTGCGCCTGACGACCAGCTCGGAGTCCCCGGACCACCGCAACGTCGTCACCGTGCGCGGCACGCTCGGCGACGGCCAGGAGGTCGCGGTCTCCGGCACGCTGGCCGGTCCGAAGCACCTGCAGAAGATCGTCGCCGTCGGCGAGTACGACGTGGACCTCGCCCTCGCCGACCACATGGTCGTGCTGCGCTACGAGGACCGGCCCGGTGTCGTCGGCACCGTCGGCCGTGTCTTCGGCGAGGCGGGCATCAACATCGCGGGCATGCAGGTGGCCCGCGCGGCCGCGGGCGGAGAGGCCCTGGCGGTCCTCACCGTCGACGACACGGTCCCGCAGGGTGTCCTCAACGAGGTGGCCGACGAGATCGGCGCCACGTCGGCCCGGTCGGTGAACCTCGTCTGACGTTCGCCTTTCGAGGGCCGGGCCACCTTCGGGGGCCCGGCCCTCGGTCGTGCGCGCACACGGGAACGCGTCCACCGGGACCCAGGGGCGGACGACGCGGACGGCCCGGCGGCGGGGGACCGGCGGGTGCGGATCGACGGTGGCCGACCCGTGGGCGCGAACGGGCGCTCAGGCGGACGCGGTGGGCTCCGGCTCGATCAGGCCCTCGCGGTACGCGATGGTCACCGCCTCCGTGCGGCCGGCGGCGCCCAACTTGGCAAGGATGTTGGAGACATGGACGCTCGCCGTCTTCGCGCTGATGAACAGCTCCTCGCCGATCTGGCGGTTGGTGCGGCCACGGGCGAGCAGCCGCAGGACGTCGCTCTCGCGGGCGGTCAGAGCCGCGATGCGGTCCGCGGCGGACGGTGAGCCGGCGAGCCGGCCGCGCCGGATCAGGGCGTCCACCTCGTCGCGCAACGGCACGGCACCGAGCCGGTCGGCGGTGTCACGGGCGGCGCCGGCCTGCCCGGCGGCCTCCTCACGCCGGTCCGCGGCGAGCAGCGCCTCGGCGAACCGCCTTCGGGAGCGCGCCAGTTCGTACGGATCACCGTAGTCGAACGCGTTGACGGCCGTCTCCCACGCGGCGACGGCCCGCTCGTGCGCGGCGCCGTCCGTCCCCGGGCGCGCGCGCAGCCACTCCGCCTCGGCGCGGGCCAGCCAGGCGAGGCCTTCCGGGCCCTGCCGTGTCCCGTCCTCGCCCTTGGCTGCGGTGTTCCGGGCGACCTCCACCAGTTCGGAGGCGGTGGCCGCCCAGCGGAGAGCCCCGGCCTCGTCGCCGTCCCGACGCTGCCGTACGGCAGCGTCGGCGACCGCGGAGAGCGCGAGTGCGGCGAGCCGCACACCGATGTCGGGCCGCTCGTTGCCGGAACCGTCGCTGAGTGCCGCGAGGCTCTCGCGCATGGCCGCGACGGCGCCCTCCGCGTCCCCGCGCAGCGCCGCGGCGTCGGTCAGCACGATGCCCGCGACGAGTGAGGCCATCCAGTCGAACGGCCCCGTGAGCAGGGCGCGGGCCCGCTCGACGGCCCCCTGTTCGCCGCGCGCCAGGGCGACGTACAGGGCGGGGCCGGTGGCGAACCCGCCCGCCGGCGGCAGCCGTTCGGCGTCGGCGGCGGCCGCGCGGGCGCACTCGTCCCAGCGGCCCAGGGTGTAGAGGATCAGGGACTGGAGGTAGCGCAGCTCCAGCGCGTAGGGCGAGGACAGGAGTCCGGAGCGGCCCGCTCGCTCCAGTCCTTCGGAGAGCCAGGTCAGGCACTCGTCCAGCGCCCCGGACTCGTAGCACCCGATGGCCAGGTTGAAGAGCGCGCGCATCTCGACGGAGACGTTGCCCGCGTGCCGGGCGAGGTCGCGGGCGCGCCGCAGCCGCTCCCGGCCCCGGGGGGTCCGCCGGTTGCCGCCGGCCAGGCCGACGAGGGAGATGATCAGGTCGGCCTGGGCGTCGGGCAGCCGGAGTTCCTCGGCGGTGCGCAGGGCCTGCCGGGCGACACGCTGGGCGTCCTCGTCGTGGCCCATGTACCGCGCGGCCATGACATGGGTGGCCGCGGCCCACACCCAGGTGTGCGAGGGGGGCTCGGCCGGGATCATGGCGAGCGCCTCGCTGCTGTACGTGTAGGCGGCCTTCGTGCTGTCGACGCGTATCAGATTGCCCGCGAGGGTGTAGCGGACGCGGGCGGCGAGTTCCGAGTCGGCGTCCGAACCCGCTCGGGCGAGCGCGGCGCGGGTGAGGGAGACCGCCCGGTGGGCGTCGCCGGCGTGCGCGGCGGCCGCGGAGGCGCGCAGCGTGAGCGTCACGGGCCCGCACGCCGGCGGTCGCGCGGCGGGGTCCACCGCGGACCACAGTTCGAGCACGGCCTCCAGGTGGCGCAGCTCCTCGGCGGGCGCGCCGAGGACCTGGGCGTGGTCGGCGGCTTCCAGGGAGGCGGTGAGCGCGTCCGCCAGGTCGTGGCTCTCGCGCGAGTGGTGGGCGCGCTCGGCCGAACGGGCCTGCCCGGTGAGGAGTCCGGCGAACGTGCCGTGCAGCCGGACCCGCTCGCCCGGCAGCAGATCGGCGTAGACGGCCTCGCGGGTCAGGGCGTGCCGGAAGGAGTACGTGCCGTCCTCGCCCGGGACCAGCAGCTGTCGTCCGACGGCCTCGCGCAGCGCCGACTCCAGTGCTTCCTGAGGCAGTTGTACCGCGTCGTGCAGCAGTCCGTGCTCGACGCGCCGCCCGGCGACCGCGGCCGTGCGCAGCACCTGCTGGGCGGTGTCGGACAGTTGCTCGATGCGGATGAGGAGTACGTCGGCGAGGCCGCTCGGCATGGCGGGGGCGGCCGGGTCGACGTCTCCGGGCAGCGCGGCGAGCAGCTCCTCCGCGTAGAAGGCGTTGCCCTCGGCGCGTTCGACGATACGGCGGACGGTGGTGTCGGAGAGGGCCTCCGCCCGCAGGGCGCGCACCAGGCGGGCCACCTCGGAGTCGGCCATCGGGCGCAGTTCGAGACGGTCCACGGAGGGCAGCCGGACCAGTTCGGCGAGCAGGGGGCGCAGGGGGTGGCGGCGGTGCAGGTCGTCCGCGCGGTAGGAGGCGAAGACGGCCAGCCGGTGGGCCGGGGCACCGGGCGCCGCGTTCTGCAGGAGACCGCGGCTGAGGAGGAAGCGCAGGAGGTCGCGGGAGGACTGGTCGGCCCAGTGGAGGTCTTCGAGGACCAGGAGGAGGGGGGTGATGTCGGCGACGGCGGCCAACAGGGCGGCCACCCCGTCGAAGAGACGCAGACGGCCGCCGGTGTCCGTGGTGCCGTCGGGGGTGCCGGTGCCTGTTCCGGTGCCGAGCAGTCGGCCGACCGCCGGGTGGGCGGCGAACGCGGCCGCGAACCGCTCGTCCGCGGCGAGCATGCCGAGGATCTCGGTGAACGGGAGGTAGGGCAGGCCCACGTCACCGAGGTCGACGCAGTGGCCCGTCAGTACCGTCATGTCCGTGCGGGTGGCGTGGGCGGCGGCCTCCGTCAGGACGCGGGTCTTGCCGACGCCGGCGTCTCCGGAGACGAGTACGGCGCGGGGGGTGCCGTTCCTGGCCCGGTCCAGCACGTCGGTGAGCCGGGCGAGTTCGCTGTCGCGGCCGATGAATGGCGTGCCGAATGTCTGTGCCACGACCACCATCCTGGCACGCCGTACGCAGGTGCCCTCGCCCGAAGGGCTCGTCCTCGAACGCCGGACGCGCTGACTACCCAGCGCGTCC
>NZ_JBHVPP010000032.1:9324-98389 GCF_042887295.1 Streptomyces sp. NPDC057950 | reverse complement strand
GGCCCCGTTCCTGCTCGGAACGGGGCCCTTCCGCGTACCGCCGCCGTGGCTACTCGGACTTGATCGCCGTCAGCATGTTCAGGCGGGCCGCCCGGCGGGCCGGCCACAGCGCCGCCAGGACGCCGACCGTGCCCGCGAGCAGCAGGAAGAGGGCCATCCTGGCCCAGGGCAGGACCAGCTCGTACGTCGCCATCCTGCTGCCGACGAGCTCGCCGGCCGCCCAGCCGAAGAACACACCCAGACCGATGCCGAGCACACCGCCGAAGAGCGAGATGACCAGGGACTCCAGGCGGACCATCCGCTTGATTCCCTTGCGGTCGAGGCCGATCGCGCGGAGCATCCCGATCTCCTGCGAGCGCTCGAAGACCGACATGGCGAGGGTGTTGATGACCCCGAGGACGGCGACGACGACCGCCATCGCGAGCAGGCCGTAGAGCATGTTCAGGATCAGGGTGAACATCTGCGCGATGCCGTTGGAGATGTCCTTCTTGTCCTGTACCTGGATGGCCGGGTTGTCGCCGAGGGCCTTCTCCAGCCTGGTCTTGGTGGCGTCGGACGTGCCGCTCGACGTCTTCAGCATGACCTGCATGTCGGAGGCGTCGCTCTGGTGCGGCGCGAGCGTGGTGGCGTCCAGGATGATGCCGCTGATCATCTGGTTGCCCTCGTACACACCGGCGACCGTGAGGCGCTTCCTCGCGCCGTCCTCGTAGGCGACCGTGAAGGCGGAACCGGCCTTCCAGTGGTGGGACTCGGCGGTGTCCTTGTCGACGACGACCTGGCTGCCACCGACCTTGAAGGCGCCCTCGTCGACCTTGAGGTCGGTGAGCCGGGCGATGGACGCGCCGTTGACGCCCGTCAGGTACTCGGTGTCGCCGTCGATCCGCGAGGGCGCGTTGCGCAGCGGGCTGGTGGCGGTGACCCCGTCGAGCCCGGACAGCGTCTTCGCGACGTCGGGGGAGAGGGAGTTGCCGTTCGCCATCGAGACGACGTAGTCCGCCTTGAGCGCGGAGCTGGCCATCCTGTCGATCGCCTGCTGCAGGCTGCCCGCCATCACCGTCATCCCGGTGATCAGCGTGAGTCCGATCATCAGGGCGGAGGCGGTCGCGGCGGTCCGGCGCGGGTTGCGGACCGAGTTCTGGCGGGCCAGCTTGCCGGACACCCCGAAGACCCGCAGGACCGGCGCGGCCGCCGCGATCAGCGGGCGGGACAGCAGCGGGGTGAGGACGAAGACGCCGATGATGAGCAGGACCGCGCCCAGGCCCATGGGGGCCTGCCCGTCCGAGCCGCTCATGGTCGTCGCGTACAGGACCACGGCGACGCCCGCGCCGGCGAACAGGGCGCCCAGCGCGTTGCGTACGACGAGGGACTTGGTGGTCGCCTGCGCGTGCACGCTGCTCATCGCGGCGACCGGCGGGATCTTCGCGGCGCGGCGGCCGGGCAGCCAGGCGGCGAGCATCGTGATGAGAACACCGACGAGCAGGGCCGTGGCGATCGTGCCGGGCGTGATCACCAGCGGGCCGTCCGGGACGGTGGCGCCGAGGGTGCCCATGAGCGAGCGCATCCCCGCGCCGATGCCGATGCCCGCGACCAGGCCCGCCACCGCCGCGACCGCGCCGACGAAGAACGCCTCGACGAGGACGGACCGGGTGACCTGCCTGCGGGAGGCGCCGACGGCGCGCAGCAGCGCCAGTTCCTTGGTGCGCTGGGCGACCAGCATGGTGAAGGTGTTGGCGATGATGAACGTACCGACGAACAGAGCGATGCCGGCGAAGACCAGCAGGCCCGTCTTCATGCCGCTCATCGCCGAGGCGATCTGGGTGGCCTGGTCGTCGGCGAGCTGCCTGCCCGTGGTGGTGGAGGCGACGTCCTTGGGGACGACCTGGCCGAGGGCTCCGCGCAGGGCGGTCTGGCTGGTGCCCGGCGCGGCCTTCACGTCGATCTCGTCGAACTCGCCGGCCCGGTGGAAGAGCCGCTGGGCGGTCGCCGTGTCGAAGAGGGCGAGGCTGCCGCCGGCCGCGACGTTGCCGTCGTCGGTGGTGAAGACGCCGGCGACGGTGGGGGTGAGGACCGGGCCGTCGACCGAGAGCCGTACGGTGTCGCCGACCTTGTAGCCCGCCCGTGCGGCGGTCCTGGAGTCGAGGGCGACCTCGTTCCCGCCCCGGGGCGCGTGGCCGCTCGTCAGCGGGTACCGGGGGTCCTTGGTGCCCCAGTAGTTCCCGCCCTGCGACTGGAAGCCGTTGCCGACGAGCTTGCCGTTCTTGCCGGCGATGGCGGTGAAGCCGTTCACGACGCCGATCGTGGAACCGGCGCCGGGGACCTTGGCCGCCTTGTCCAGCAGGGCCTGGGTGAGCTTCGGGTCCTTGCCGATCGTGTCGCCGGTGTCCTTGCGGCTCTCCGGCTGGATGGCCACGTCGACCTGGCCGAAGCCCTTGGCGGAGCTCTTCTGGTACGCGTCCGAGATGGTGTTGGTGAAGACGAGGGTCCCGGACACGAACGCCACGCCGAGCATCACGGCGAGCACGGTCATCAGGAGCCTGGCCTTGTGCGCGAGCACGTTGCGCAGGGCGGTACGGAACATGGTTTCTCAGTCCAGGAGGGTGAGGCTGTTCAGGACGGTGCGGGGACCCGGGGGGCGGGTTGACGGCGGGTCAGCTGGTGCGGCCCTTGGCGTCGAACTGCTTCATGCGGTCCAGGACGGAGTCCGCGGTCGGTCCGTGCACCTCGTCGACGATGCGGCCGTCGGCGAGGAAGACCACGCGGTCGGCGTAGGCGGCGGCGACCGGGTCGTGGGTGACCATGACGACGGTCTGCCCCAGTTCCCGTACCGAGTTGCGCAGGAAGCCCAGCACCTCCGCGCCCGAGCGCGAGTCGAGGTTCCCGGTCGGCTCGTCGCCGAAGATGATGTCGGGCCGGGAGGCCAGCGCGCGGGCGACGGCGACACGCTGCTGCTGGCCGCCGGAGAGCTGGGAGGGGCGGTGGCGGAGGCGGTCGGCGAGGCCGATCATCGTGATGACCTTGTCCAGCCACTCCCGGTCCGGCTTGCGGCCGGCGATGTCCATCGGGAGGGTGATGTTCTCCAGGGCCGTCAGCGTGGGCAGCAGGTTGAACGCCTGGAAGATGAAGCCGATCTTGTCCCGGCGCAACTTCGTGAGCTGCTTGTCCTTGAGGGAGCCCAGTTCGGTCTCCCCGATGCGCACGGAGCCGGAGGAGAACGAGTCGAGGCCCGCCACGCAGTGCATCAGCGTGGACTTGCCCGAGCCCGAGGGGCCCATGATCGCGGTGAACTCGGCCTGGCGGAAGTCGACGGAGACCCGGTCGAGGGCGACCACCTGGGTCTCGCCCTGTCCGTAGACCTTCGACAGTTCCGTGGCGCGGGCGGCCACCGTGGTGGTCCGGTCGGCAAGGGGCGTGGTGGTCACGGGAGGGTGCTCCTGTCGGGACGACGGCGTTCGTGGGGGACGTGTCCCATCGTCCCGGCCGTTCGGCGCCGTGGAGTCAGCCGCTGTTCCGGTTCCCGGGGCAGCCTCCGGTCGGACCGCGAGCGGCGGAGTCATACCTGGGGATGAGGGTGTTCCCTGAGCCCCGTCCGGGTACGGCCGCGTGGGGTGCGTCCGTTCGGACGGTGAAATTCCGTCATTCCGCATACGCGTCTCCGCACCGCCCGGAAGGCTGTTGGCAAGTGCTGATGGCCCGTACCTGGGGCTGATGCACCCTCAGACGTCAATAAAATAAGACAACATCGGTTCGCCCGGCCGCTGTTCGAGGAGCGGGCCCCGATAGGCTCGGAATCTCGACGCGGAGCCCATGGCCTGCCCGGATGGTGGAATGCAGACACGGCGAGCTTAAACCTCGCTGCCCCTCGCGGGCGTACCGGTTCAAGTCCGGTTCCGGGCACCTCCGACCTCTCCCGTTCCCTCCCGTCTCCTCCCGAACCGTCCTCCCCGGGTGCACCCCGCCGGAGGAGTTCGTCGCGATCCGTTGACAGCAAGCGCGTGCCGCCGGAGACTCCCGTTCGAAAATGGTGCAGGAAATTTCACCAGGCGAACAATCGTCAGGCGGGCGGATGTCGGGCGAACGGACGCCAGGCGAACGGACGAACAGGCGCAGGGACCGCGAAGGGGCGTGCCGGATGCGTACCACCGTCGGGATCATCGGAGCCGGGCCGGCCGGACTGCTGCTGGCGCGGCTGCTGCGCAACGCGGGGATCGACTCCGTGGTGCTGGAGAGCCGCGACCGTGCGTACGTGGAGCGGCGGCAGCGCGCCGGGATCCTGGAGCAGGGGACCGCCGACGTCCTGCGGGCCGCCGGGGCCGGGGAGCGGATGGACCGGGAGGGGCTGCGGCACGACGGGATCGAGCTGCGCTTCGAGCGGGAGCGGCACCGGGTCGACTTCCCGGCCCGCACCGGAGGCAGCTCCGTGCTGGTGTACGCCCAGACGGAGGTCTGCAAGGACCTGATCGCGCTCCAGCTCAAGGAGGGGGGCCCGCTGCTCTTCGGCGCGGAGGCGTTCGCGGTCGAGGGGGCGCTGACCGACCGGCCGCGGATCCGCTTCCGGCACGAGGGACGCGAGGGACGCGAGGGACGCGAGGGACGCGAGGGGCACGAGGACGTGCTCGAGTGCGACTACGTCGTCGGCTGCGACGGGTTCCGGGGCGTGGCCCGCAAGGCGGTGCCCGCCGGGCTCTCCCACGTGTTCGAACGGACGTACCCCTTCGGCTGGCTCGGGATACTCGCCGATGTGGCGCCCTCCCACGACGAGCTGGTCTACGCCCGCCACGACCGCGGCTTCGCCCTGCTCAGCATGCGCTCACCGGCCGTCTCCCGGCTCTACCTCCAGGTACCGGAGGGCACGGAGGCGGGTGAGTGGGCGGACGAGGAGATCTGGGACGAGCTGGAGCGGCGCTTCGAGACCGGTGACGACTGGCGGCTGGAGCGCGGGCCGGTCACCGCGAAGTCCGTCACCCCCATGCGCAGCTACGTCCACGAGCCCATGCGGTACGGGCGGCTCTTCCTCGCCGGGGACGCCGCCCACATCGTCCCGCCGACCGGGGCCAAGGGACTCAACCTCGCCGTCGGCGACGTCGTGACGTTCGCCCGCGCCCTGACGCACCTCGGCGACACCGGTTCGGCCGAGCGCCTGGACGCCTATTCCGAGACCTGTCTGCGCCGGGTCTGGCAGGCCGAGCGGTTCTCGTACGACATGACGACCCTGCTGCACCGCGCCCCCGGCGCGACCCCCTTCGAGGACCGGATCCAGCTCGCCCGGTTGCGCCGGGTGGCCGCCTCACGGGCGGCGGAGACGGATCTGGCGGAGGGATACACCGGGTTTCCGCTGGAGTGAGAGAACCGGAGCCGAGGGGCCCGGCCGGGGCGCCGCGACAGGGACCTGTCACGGCTTGGTACCAGTGCTCGCAGGCCAGGGAACACACGCGTACCTTGGCAGGACGAGGGAAAGATCCTCCCCAAGCAGTAGGGTCGATCCTTTGCCTACCTATTACCCTTGAGGCCAAGGCCGCGCAGGGTGGCCATGGAGGAGTGAAATGAGGAGCAGCAACCCGGTCTTCTCGCGACGGGGGTTCAGCCGCGACAACGGCTACGCGGGATTCAACGCGGCGCCGCAGGCCGGGGGACCCGCTGTCGGCACGCAGGCCAACCCGTACGCCCAGCAGGGCGGCAACCCCTACGCGCAGAACCCCTACGCACAGCAGGGCCAGCAGTACGGCGCCCCGCCGCAGGCCCCGGCCACCACCGGCCGGATGACGATGGACGACGTCGTCATGCGCTCCGCCATGACGCTCGGCACCGTCACCGTCGGCGCCATCCTGGCGTGGGCACTCCTGCCCGTCTCGTCCACCAGCTACGGCCTCGCCATCGGCTCCGCCCTCGTGGCGTTCGTCCTGGCGATGGTGCAGTCGTTCAAGCGCAAGGCCACGCCCGCGCTGATCCTCGGTTACGCCGCCTTCGAGGGCGTCTTCCTCGGGGTCATCAGCGAGATGTACAACGAGCGGTGGAGCGGCGCCCCCTTCCAGGCGGTCCTGGGCACCATGGCGGTGGCCGGCGCGACCCTGCTCGTCTACAAGGCGGGCTGGATCCGAGTGACCGCGCGGTACGCGCGCATCGGTATGGCCATCGCCATCGCCTTCGTGGTCGTCATGGCGGTCAACCTGCTGCTCGTCGCCTTCGGCGTTGCCGGGGACGGCGGACTGCGCAGCATGGGTCCGCTGGGCGCGATCGTCGGCATCCTGGCGATCCTGATCGGCGCGTTCTTCCTGACCCTCGACTTCAAGCAGATCGAGGACGGCATCGCGTACGGCGCGCCGCGCGAGGAGGCTTGGCTGGCCGCGTTCGGCCTGACCATGACCCTCGTGTGGATCTACGTCGAGATGCTGCGGCTGGTCGCCATCTTCAGCAGCAACGACTAGCGACACGGACCGTGCGGCCGGCGACGGCCGGCGGCAGGCGTCCGAAGGGCCCGCGAACCACCGGTTCGCGGGCCCTTCGCTGTTCGCGGATGCCTGTCGGGACGTCTGTGGGACACCTGGTGGTGCCGGTGGTGCGCGCTCACAGCAGTTTGCGCGCGGCCCTCCTCAGGTCGTACTCGTGAATGATCGCCTTGGCGTGGCCGTACGCGAGGTCGTGCTCGGCGCGGAGCCAGCTGACCTTCTCCTCGAAGCGGAAGAGAGCGGGGCCTTCGTCGACGGTGCGCAGCCAGTCGGAGATCTCACGACCGGTGCAGTGGGGGATGCGGGCGAGCAGATTGCGGTGGGTCTCCTGCGAGAACACTTGGGACATCGGCGCCTCCGGACGCAAAGGGGATGTAGGCCGGTCCTTCACGCCACGGTGCCTGAGGGTTGGGTTGTTGGCAACAGTCCCGTCGCGGCGCGTAGTCTCGCGGCGTGCTTGATACGACGTCGCTGACCCGAGCCGTGGACCACTTCGCCGACCGGTTGCGGGCCGCCCCGCAGAGCCGGCTGCAGCGGGGGGCGGCTGCCGAGGCACTGGGTCTGGCCAGGGAGTTGGCACTGCGTGCCCAGCGTGTGGAGGACCCGTCGGGGGAGCCCAGGGAGATGCCCGAGGCGGGGATGTTCGCCGCCGCCGACCAAATCACGGTCGCGGCGCACGATTTGGCGCTCGTACTGAGGGACGAGGCGGAAGTCGCGGAGGCGGTGGCGCTGGTGGAGGAGGCCCAGAAGCGGGCCGGGGTCTGACGCGGGCGCGCGCCCCTTTTTCCGGGGCGCTCGCCGCGAGACGGTGGCGCGCTACAGCGACGCTATGACGCGGTCCGCCAGGATGTAGACGTTCTCCTCGCCGCACGCGAACGTCAGGGCGTACGCGCCGGAGACGCCCGAGCCGCCCAGCAGGACCGGGGTCTCGCCCGCGCGCAGGGACGCGGCCAGCCGCTCCGCGGTCTCGCGGTGGCCCGGGGTCATGCACAGCGTCGTCCCGTCCGCGAAGACGTAGACGTCGAGGGTGCCGAGCGGGCCGGGGCGGACGTCCGCCAGCTCGGTACGGGACTCGGCGAGCTCCTCCAGGCAGGCCACCGTGCGTTCGTGGTCGTTCGCGACGGGTGACTGGACCGGCACGAAGTCCGGGTGGGAGGGGTGACGGCGGCGGGCGGCGGCCAGTTCGGGCGAGTCCCCGACGGTGCCGCCCTGCACGAAGTCCTTGGGTGAGAACTCCTCGGCGTCCAGGTCGGGCTCGGTGACCGTCTCCAGGTACTCCAGCCCCGCGAAGTCCGAAGGGCGGGCCGTGAACAGTTCGCTGTCGGTCAGGCCGAGCAGCGAGGGCGCGTCCGAGGCGTCACGCGCCTCCTGGGCGGCCCAGAAGGCACGGGCCTCGGCGAGCTCCCGCTCCCGTTCCTCGGCGAGCGCCTCGGTCACCGCGGCGCGTATCTCGTCGGTGTCCGCCGCCGAGCGGGCCGCGGGCACGAGACCGCGCGCGGCGCCGGCGCGGTTCTCGGCGAGTTCGTTGCGCAGAGCTGCGACCTGCCCGCGCAGACCCAGCAGGGTGCGCAGAACGGCGACGCCCACTGCCGCGGTCGCGGCGGTGGTGAGCAGCAAAGCAATCGGCATGGCGCTCACTGACGTACTCCCGGTTCAAAGTCGACCCCCGACTTCCTACATCAGCTTGAAGGGCGGACCATCGAGCTGTCAGTGCGTAACGTCACGAATAGGACAGGGCTTTGGGCCCCGGGTTTGCCTACATAACGGCTCTGACCTGCGTGAATCCCTCTCCGGGGGGAGATAGGTCACATCTTGGGGGGGATTGGATCACAAATCGGCCCGGAGTCCCGGTGGCAACCGGGATCCGGGCCGATCCGTCACGCTGGGTCCGACCGCGGTCACCCGTAAGGAGGGTGTGCGATCCCGTCGTGGGTTGATCGTGGATCAGTCTGTCCGTGGATCAGCTGGATCGGCTGGATCAGCTGAGGCGCTCGATGACCATCGCCATGCCCTGGCCGCCGCCGACGCACATCGTCTCCAGGCCGAACTGCTTGTCGTGGAACTGGAGGGAGTTGATGAGCGTGCCGGTGATGCGGGCGCCGGTCATGCCGAAGGGGTGGCCGACGGCGATGGCGCCACCGTTCACGTTCAGCTTGTCCAGCGGGATGTCCAGGTCGCGGTAGGAGGGGATCACCTGGGCGGCGAAGGCCTCGTTGATCTCGAACAGGTCGATGTCGTCGACGGTGAGGCCGGCGCGCCGGAGCGCCTGCTTGCTCGCCTCGACCGGGCCGAGGCCCATGATCTCGGGGGAGAGGCCGGTGACGCCGGTGGACACGATCCGGGCGAGCGGGGTGAGGCCGAGCTCGCGGGCCTTCGTGTCGGACATGATCACGAGGGCGGCGGCGCCGTCGTTGAGGGGGCAGCAGTTTCCGGCGGTGACGAGTCCGTCCGGGCGGAAGACGGGCTTGAGGCCCTGCACACCCTCCAGGGTGACGCCGGCGCGCGGGCCGTCGTCCTTGCTGACGACCGTGCCGTCGGGGGTCGTGACCGGGGTGATCTCGCGCTCCCAGAAGCCGTTCTTGATGGCTTCCTCGGCGAGGTTCTGCGAGCGGACGCCGAACTCGTCCATGTCCTGGCGGGTGACGCCCTTGATCCGGGCCAGGTTCTCGGCGGTCTGGCCCATCGCGATGTACGCGTCCGGGACGAGGCCGTCCTCGCGCGGGTCGTGCCAGGTCGAGCCCTCGGACTTGGCGACTGCGTCGGTGCGGGCCTCGGCCTCCGCGAAGAAGGGGTTGCGCGTGTCGGGCAGGGAGTCGGAGTTGCCCTTGGTGAAGCGGGAGACCAACTCCACGCCTGCCGAGATGAAGACGTCGCCCTCGCCGGCCTTGATGGCGTGCAGGGCCATGCGGCTGGTCTGGAGGGACGAGGAGCAGTAACGGGTGATCGTGCAGCCCGGGAGGTGGTCCATGCCCATCTGTACGGCGACGATGCGGCCGAGGTTGTTGCCCTGCTCGCCGCCGGGGAGACCGCAGCCGAGCATCAGGTCGTCGATGTCCCTGGGGTCCAGCTCGGGGACCTTGGCGAGGGCGGCCTGGATGATCGTGGCGGTCAGGTCGTCGGGGCGGACGTCCTTCAGGGAGCCCTTGAAGGCGCGGCCGATCGGGGAGCGGGCGGCTGAGACGATCACGGCTTCGGGCATCACGGCTCCATGGGCACGAGAGGTGGACGGGCGGGACTGCTTGGGAAGTTACCCGTCCGTACCGTCCAGGTCACCGCTCAGGTCGTGTGACTCCGGACGCACTTTTCTAAGCGCTTGCTTTTTTGGTCGGCCGGGTTCTCGCCCCCGCCGCCCGTAGCCGACCCGTCCCTGGGGGCTCCGCCCCCAGACCCCCGCCAGGGGCGCTGCGCCCCCTGGACCCCCGCCATCGCCCGAAGGGCTCGTCCTCAAACGCCGGACGGGCTGAGGTTGCGGGCCTGCGCGGATCTCCGCCGTCGCCCGAAGGGCTCGTCCTCAAACGCCGGACGGGCTGAGGGTGCGGGCCTGCGCTGGAGATGCGGGCCCGGACTGAGAACCCCGGGCGCGCCCCGCGCCTTTCAGGGGCGCGGGGAACTGCGCGACCAGCCCCCACCCACCCGCACCCGAAGAACCCACCGGGGGCGGGGCGGGGCCCCGGTTCAGGGGGTCGGCGTGGGTGCCGGGTCCGTGGCGGGGACGCGCCGGCGCCGGCGGCGCTTGAGGAGGGCCCAGGGCCCCCGGGGGCCCGTCGGCATCGCGGCCGTGACCTCCGTACCGGCCTCGGACGCCGCCTCCGCGGCCGCCCGTGCCACCGGCAGGAACCCCTCGCGGCGGGAGACGTCCGGCCGGTCCTCGTCGGCGGGCCACAGGCCGAGCGCCGCGCACACCGTGGGCAGTACGGCCATCGCCGCCGTCGCGTACCCCTCGGCGGAGGGGTGGTAGTTGTCGGGACCGAAGAGCTCGCGCGGGTTCTCCTCGAACTCGGGGCCCAGCAGGTCACCCAGGGACACCGTCCGCCCGCCCTGCTCGACCGTCCCGATGGTCTGCGCGGCGGCGAGCTGCCGGGAGGCACGCCGGGCCAGCCACCGCAGCGGCTGCGGGACCTGCTCGACCGTGCCCAGATCGGGACAGGTGCCGACCACGACCTCGGCACCGGCGGTGCGCAGCCGGCGTACCGCCGCGGACAGGTGACGGACCGATCGCGTGGGCGGCATCCGGTGGGTGACGTCGTTCGCGCCGATCATGATCACGCAGATGTCGGGCACCCGCGCGGTGTCCTCGAGGGCGAGCGCCACCTGCCGGTCGAGGTCGTCGGACTGGGCGCCCGGGAGCGCGACATTGCAGAGTTCGACCGGGCGTTCGGCGACCGCCGCGAGCCCGGAGGCCAGCAGCGCGCCGGGTGTCTGGCGGGGCCGGTGCACCCCCTGCCCCGCCGCGGTGGAGTCACCGAGCATCGCGAGCCGCAGCGGCGGCCCGTCCTGCGTCGCGTACGCGTACCCGTACAGACCGTTCGCGCGCGGCGCCTGACCGTGTCCGTTCCCCACATGGCGCTTCGCCAGCTGCACCTCGGCCAGTACGACACCGATCGCGGCGGCGCCCACCAGACCGATCCCGCCGCCGCCGTACGCCGCGCCCGCCGCGATCCGCCGTGCCACCCTCGCCCTCGACAAACTCGTCATGCGTCGCCGCCACCTCCTCGTAGCCGTACAACCACTGCTTGCCCCGTGGAACGGGTCGGCCAATCTCAACGACACGTGAACGCCCACGTGGGGCCTTAGGCTGACGGGACCATCCCTTTAGAACGCAGCTCCGGAGACAACGGTGCAATTCCACGACTCGATGATCAGTCTCGTCGGCAACACCCCGCTGGTGAGGCTCAACAACGTGACCGCGGGCATCCAGGCGACCGTCCTGGCGAAGGTTGAGTACTTCAACCCGGGCGGGTCCGTCAAGGACCGCATCGCCCTGCGCATGATCGAGGCCGCGGAGGAGAGCGGCGCCCTCAAGCCCGGCGGCACCATCGTCGAGCCGACCAGCGGAAACACCGGGGTCGGCCTGGCGATCGTGGCCCAGCAGAAGGGCTACAAGTGCATCTTCGTCTGCCCGGACAAGGTCTCCACCGACAAGATCAACGTGCTGCGGGCGTACGGCGCGGAGGTCGTCGTCTGTCCGACGGCCGTCGACCCGGAGCACCCGGATTCGTACTACAACGTGTCCGACCGGCTCGTCCGTGAGACGCCCGGCGCCTGGAAGCCGGACCAGTACTCCAACCCGCACAACCCTCTCTCGCACTATCACTCCACCGGCCCCGAGCTGTGGGAGCAGACGGAGGGGCGGATCACCCATTTCGTCACCGGCGTGGGCACCGGCGGGACGATCTCCGGGACCGGGCGGTACCTGAAGGACGCGAGCGACGGCAGGGTGCAGGTCGTCGGCGCCGACCCCGAGGGGTCCGTGTACTCCGGCGGGTCCGGGCGGCCGTACCTGGTCGAGGGCGTCGGTGAGGACTTCTGGCCGACGGCGTACGACCGGACGGTCGCGGACGAGATCGTCGCCGTGTCCGACAAGGACTCCTTCCAGATGACGCGGCGGCTCGCGAAGGAGGAGGGGCTGCTCGTGGGCGGGTCCTGCGGCATGGCCGTGGTGGCCGCGCTGCGCGTGGCCGAGCGGCTCGGACCCGACGACGTCGTGGTCGTCCTGCTGCCCGACAGCGGGCGCGGCTACCTCAGCAAGATCTTCAACGACGAGTGGATGGCGGACTACGGGTTCCTGGAGGACACCGGCCCGAGCGCGCGGGTCTGCGACGTCCTGAACGACAAGGCGGGCGGCTCCATCCCCTCGCTCGTCCACATGCACCCGGACGAGACGGTCGGCGAGGCCATCGAGGTGCTGCGCGAGTACGGCGTCTCCCAGATGCCGATCGTCAAGCCCGGCGCCGGTCACCCGGACGTGATGGCCGCCGAGGTCGTCGGGTCCGTGGTCGAACGCGAACTGCTCGACGCGCTGTTCACCCAGCGGGCCTCGCTGCAGGACCCCTTGGAGAAGCACATGTCGGCGCCCCTGCCGCAGGTCGGCTCCGGGGAGCCGGTCGGCGACCTGATGTCCGTGCTCGGCACCGCCGACGCCGCCATCGTGCTGGTCGAGGGCAAGCCCACCGGCGTCGTCAGCCGCCAGGACCTGCTGTCCTTCCTCGCCAAGGGCGGCACCCGACAGTAGATGTCCGCAGGTGGGCGGGCGGAAATCTCCGGAAGCTCCCCTCCTGGGCGGATCTTCCGGTCGCCCGGCGAGGAACTTCGCGGAAGTGGTACGAGCGTGTCACGTCCGCGCAGCACCCGCTTAACACGCGTCCGGCACATTGGTGGATGTCGGCAGGGCGGGAGCGGCTCCCCGCCCCGGCCGGCACCGAAACGGCGCCAAGGACCTCCGGAGCGGCTCCCGGACCTCCATGGACGCCAAGGACGCGCAAGCCCGGCCCTGACCGGTCCCCGCGTCCCTCGCGGGGACCGCCGTCGTCCCGCCCCCCGGCAACGGGGGTGCGGCGGTCCCCGCGCAACACGTAGGAAGGGCCCGGCACCCCGAGGGTGCCGGGCCCTTCAGTTTCCTCTTCCTCGCCGTGTCCCCCGTGTCCCCTGTGTCCCCGTGTCCCCGTGTCGGTCGTCCCGCGTCCGGTCAGTCCTCCCAGTCCGACTTCTCCCGGTGACGGCGGCCGAAGAGGCCCGGGGAGACGCGTGCGGCCTGGACCGCGTTCACCCCCACGATGCCGACCCAGGCGACGAGCAGTCCGGGCAGGTGCGCGATCCCGCCGCCGATCGCGGACAGCGGGACCGCCAGGACCAGCGAGACGATGCCGAAGCCGAAGCGTTCGCCCCATGAATCGGTCCCCTGGGGTGAGCGCGCGCCACGGGCCACCACCATCTGCTGCTCGGCGAGCTGCCGTCGCACCCTTCGGTCGACCGCCCCGTCGAGTCGCTGCTCGACCTTCTCCAGGAAGGAGTCGACGAGCGCGGATTCGTATTCGTCGCCCAACTCCCTGCGCGCGTGCAGAGTGGCGTCGAGTTCCTTCTTCAGTTCGGCGTCGCCGCCCGCTTCCCTACCGGTCATGGTGTCCACGGTAGGGAGCGGAAGCCCCTGAGGCACTGGGGTTAGCCCCCCTCTTGAAGCGGGGCCGCACCCCCGTGGGGAGGCCCTGGGCGACTCCGGCGGGGTCACGCGGCCGGAAGGTCCAGCGGGCGCAGCTCGTCCGCGTACGAGACGGAGATCCGGCGCATCAGGCCGTCCTCGGTGATGTCGTACTGGCCCAGCCGCCACAGCGGCGGCGAGTACGCGTGCAGCGAGACCGCGTCGTCGGTGGCGCCGGTGAGGCGGTGGATGTGCTCGGGGCCGAAGCAGAAGGACTCGCCGGCGCCGACGGTGACGGAGAGATGGCTGCCGCCTATGCGCGGGTTGGACTCGTTCAGCGCGCCCTGGACGACGGCGACGGCGCCGGAGGAGATGTCGTGGTCGTGCCAGCCGGTGTCGTTCCGCCGCGTCCAGCACAGCAGCCAGACGTCGACGTACTCGTCGCGGTACAGCGAGGCGTAGTGCCGCTCCTCGTCGGAGAACGCGACCTGTTCGCGCCAGCGGTCGGGGCGGGCGGCGAGATCGTCGACGAGGGCCTGGAGTTCGCGCTTGTCGAGCGTGCGGTCCGGCAGGGCCTGGTACGTCATGGGGTGGCTCCCTTCAGCAGTCGGTCGGGGTTGGCGGTGCGCAGGGAGTGGACGGCGGCGTCCGCGCCGAGGTCGGGGAGGACGGGGGTCGCGTAGGGGCGGTCGCTGCCGCTGACGACCACGTCGATGCCGACGGCCCGGACGAGCGCGTCCACCGCGCGGGTTCCGTAGGAGGAGGTCTCGTAGAAGACGTCGAAGTCGATCTCGCCGCGCCCTCCGCCGCGGGCCGCGAGCCGCTCGCCGTGCAGTGGCGCCAGCCCGGCGAGGGCGGCGAAGCAGACGCGCAGCCGAGGGTGGCGGGCGCGGCCGAAGGCGCGGAAGGCGAACCAGGACGCGTGCATCTGGTGGACGTAGGGCACCAGCGCCGGCCACCAGGGCGGGGCGTGCGGGGTCGGCGGCGCCGCGCCCGGGTGCACGAACAGCGGTTTGTCCTCGTGGACCAGGACGTCGAGGAGCGGTGCGTGGCGCTCCCAGCCGGCCGCGTCCAGGAGGGCGGTGGCCGGGAGTTGGAGGCCCGCACAGCCGCGACGGAGCTCCCGTTCGACCGCCGCGGGCTGCGGTGCGGACAGGCAGGGGGAGGCCCAGACACCGAAGGGCGGGGGCAGCGCGAGCGCGCCGTCGTGGAAGGCGGCCAGCAGGGGGGCGGCGTCCGCGGGCGGCAGGAACTCGATGCCGAGGGGGCTGGACAGCGAGACCAGGGCCAGACCGAGGCCGTCGGCGCGGGCGAGCGCGGTGCGGGCGGCGAGGTCGTGGTCGGCAGGGTCGACCTCGTACGGTGGCTCGCCCGCCAGATACAGGGTCCAGCCGTCGAGGCGCGGTGGCGCGGTACGGGTGCGCAGCAGGTCGATGAACGCGGGCGGCCATAGGTGCTGGTGGACGTCGGTGGGCACGCGGCGGTCCTTGGAAGGAGTCCTCGGGGAGGGGCGGGGTGTCAGGAGGGGGCCGTGAGGGGTCCGGGAAGAGTCCGGAAAGGGTGGCTCCGGATCAGGTTAACCGCTTCACTTATGCGCTTAACTTAAGCGGTTAACAAGGTGTCGTGTCAAGCATGCGCCCGTAGTCCGGACGCCTCCCGGTAGGCTTCCGGACATGGCCAGGCCCAATAAGCGCACCACCCTCCGGGAGGTGGCCGAGGCCACGGGTCTCTCCACCGCCGCCGTCTCCTACGCCCTGCGGGGCAAGCACGTCTCGAAGGAGACCGAGGAGCGGGTGCGCAAGGCCGCGGCCGAGCTCGGTTACGAGGCGGATCCCATCGCCCGCGCGCTGGCCAGCGGCCGTACGAGCATGGTCGGCGTCCTCGCGGGGGACCTCCAGGACCTGTGGCAGCAGCAGTTGATGGCGGCCATCGGCCGGGAGCTGCTGGCCGGGGACCGTTACGCGCTGATCCTGGACGCCGGTGGCGATCCCGACCGTGAGCTGGTGCTCGCCAAGCAGCTGCGCGATCAGCGGGTGGACGCGCTCCTCGTGTCGCCGGTGGACCCCTCGGCCGAGGGGTGGGCGGCGATCGCCGACGCGCTGCCGGTGGTGGCCGTCGGGGACTCGCTGAGCGCGGCCCGTACGGCGGGGCAGGTCATCTTCGACAACCGGGCCGGTATCGACGCGGTGCTGGAGTATCTGCACGGTCTCGGCCACCGCCGGGTGACGGTGCTGACCCCGACCCGGCCGAGCACGCCGGACCGGCCCGCCGACGTGTATGTGCGCGAGGCGGCCGAGCGACTCGGGTTGCGGGCCGAACTGGTGCCGTGCCCCCAGGAGTTGGGGGAGGCGACGGTGGTGGCGCGCCGGCTGCTGGACGGGCCCCGGCCCGCGACGGCGGTGTTCTGCTTCTCCGACTCTCTCGCGTACGGGGTGTACGCGGCGGCGGCCGAGGCGTCGCTCGTGGTCGGGCGGGACGTGTCCGTGGTCGGGTTCGACGACCATCCCGTCTCGCGGGTGCTCGCGCCGCCGTTGACCACGGTGGACTGGGGGTTGCCCGAGATCGCGGCGGAGGCTGCGCGGTTGACGGTTGCGGCGATCGAGGGCAAGCGGGTGCGGAGGAAGAGGATTCTGTGTGCGCCTCGGATGAGTGAACGGGGTTCGGCTGTACGGGTGTAGTCCCACGAGCGTTCTTCGCGCCCGCCGCCCCTGCCCGACCCGATCCGTCCTGTCCCTGGGGCTCCGCCCCGGACCCCGCCAAGGGGCTGCCGCCCGCCCCCTGGACCCCCGCTTCGCCCGAAGGGCTCGTCCGCAAGCGCCGGACGGGCTGGAGATGTTGGCCCGCGCTGACTGGCCACCGTTCGAGCGTCGGCCTTTCAGCGCGGGCCCGCACCCTCAGCCCGTCCGGCGCTTGAGGACGAGGCCCTCAAGGCCGAACGGGGGTCTGGGGGCGGAGCCCCCAGGTACGGGATGGGTCGGGTAGGGGCGGCGGGGGCGAGAGAAGGGCGGGTCAGGACAGTTTCTTCGTCTTCAGCCACGCGTCCGCGACCTCGTCCGGATCCTTCCTCTCCTTGTCCACCAGCCGGTTGAGCCGGGTCAGCTCCTCGGACGAGAGCACGTTGCCGAGGGACGCCAGTGCCTTGCGGACCTTGGCGTCGGCCTTGCGGGAGGCGATGAGCGGGACGATGTGCTGGGACGGGATCAGGTTCAGCGGGTCGGTGAGGACGACCCAGCCGTTCTCGATGACGTCCACGTCCGTGGTGAAGACGTTGGCGACGTCGACGTCGCCCTTCTTCAGGGCACCCTTGACCAGCGGGCCGGAGGAGTCGAGGGACTTGAACTCCTTGAACTCCACGCCGTAGCGCTCCTTGAGGCCCACCGCCCCGACGACCCGCTTCTTCATCTCGGCCGCCGCGCCCAGGACCAGCTTCCCGTTGGCCTTGCGCAGGTCGGCGAGGCTCTTGAGGCCGTACTTGTCGGCGGTCTCCCGGGTGACCGCGAAGCTGTCGCGGTCCTCGGCCGCCGCGTACGGCAGGACCTCCAGACCGGCGGGCAGCACGGTCGTCAGCGTGTTCTGCATGGCGCCGGCCTCGGTGTCCGTGGCCTTCGCGTCCAGGTAGAGGAGCAGGCTGCCCTGGTACTCGGGCAGCAGGTCGATGTCGCCGCCCTCCAGCGCGGGCACGACGATCTCGCGCGAGCCCAGGTTGGGGCGGACCTTGGTCTTGATGCCCGCGGCCGACAGGACGCCCGCGTACAGGTAGCCGAGGATCTGGTTCTCGGTGAAGTTGGCGGTGCCGATGGTCAGACCGCCGGCGCTGGATCCGGAGCCGCCGCCGCTGCCGCCGCCGGAGTTGTCGAGCGAGGTGATGCCGCCGCCGCAGGCGGCCAGGGCGGGGACGGAGGCCGCGGCGAACAGGCCCCCGAGCAGAGTCCTACGGTTCATGGTTCTTCGGCTCCTCAGTGGGCGGCGGCGGAACGGAGATGACGGAAGAGGTAGCGCTGGAGTCCGGCCAGCGCGAGGTCGAGCACGACGGCGACGACCGCCACCAGGACCGCGCCGCCGAGGACCTGGACGAGGTCGCGCTGCGCCAGGCCGTCGAAGACGTACCGGCCCAGGCCGCCGAAGCTGACGTACGCGGCGATCGTGGCGGTGGACACGACCTGGATGAGGGAGAGCCGCAGGCCCGTCATGATCAGGGGGAGGGCCAGCGGGATCTCCACCTGGAACAGGACCTGGTGACCACGCATGCCCTGGCCGCGGGCCGCGTCCTTGACCTCCGGGTCGACGGCGCTCATGCCCGCGTAGGTGTTGGTGACGATGGCCGGTACGGCCAGGACGACCAGGGCCACGTACACCGACCACAGCGACAGACCGCTGATCAGGAAGACCAGGACGACCAGGCCCACGGTGGGCAGCGCGCGCCCGAAGGAGGACAGGTTGATGGCGAGGAACGCGCCCCTGCCGGTGTGACCGATCAACAGGCCGAGCGGCAGCGCGATCGCGGCGGCGATGAGCGTGGCGAACAGCGAGTACTCCAGGTGCTCGGCGATCCGGTGCGCGATGCCGTCGTTGCCGGCCCACTGGTCGCCGCTGACCAGCCATTTGGCGAGGTTCTGGAAGAGTTCGTACATGTCAGGCTCGCCGCCTCGTCCACGGGGTGAGTACGTACTGGATCGCGACCAGCAGCGCGTCCGCGACCAGGGCCAGCAGCAGGGTCAGCACGACGCCCACGATCACCGGCGTCGGGAAGTCGCGCTGGAATCCGTCCGTGAAGAGCTGGCCGAGTCCGCCGTCGCCGATGTACGTGGCGACGGAGACCAGGGAGATCGACATCACCGTCGCGATGCGGACCCCCGCCATGATCACCGGGAGGGCGAGCGGGAGTTCGACGGTGAGGAGGGTGCGCAGCGGGCGGGTGCCCATGGCCTTCGCGGCCTCCTTGGTCTTCGCGGGGACCGAGTCGAGTCCCTCGACGGTGTTCCGCAGCAGGACGACGAGGGAGTAGACCGTCAGGCCGATGACCGTGGTGGTGCGGGTCAGGCCGCTCACCGGGAGCAGGAGGACGAAGATCGCGATCGAGGGGATCGTGAAGAGGACGTTCGAGAGGCCGAGGAGTACTCCGCGCAGGGGGCGGACGCGGTGTGCGAGCACGGCCAGCGGGAGGGAGATCAGCAGGCCGAGGAGGACCGCGGAGAGCGCGGCCTGCAGATGCGAGAGGGTGAGGCTGGTCAGGTCGTCGGTGTGGTCGCCCAGCCAGGACCAGTCGATGGTCATATGGCGACGCTCGCGGTGCCGTGGGCCCTGGCGGCGTGCTCGTGGATGTCGTCCCGGGAGGTGACACCGGTCAGCGCGCCCTGTGCGTCGACCCGCGCCACCAGACCGGCCGGCGAGGCGATCGACTCGTTCAGGGCGGCGAGCAGGGAGTCGCCGTCCCGCAGCGGCCGTACGGGGAAGGCGGTGTCCCCGGAGGCGGAGCGCCAGTTCAGCGGGCGGCGGTCCTCGTCGAGGGCGAGGGTCCAAGGGCCGCCCTCGGGGGCGGGGCCCTGCGGCACCTCGGCGAGGTTCTCCAGCGAGAGGAGCTTCAGGCCACGCTCGGCGCCGAGGAAGTCGGCGACGAAGTCGTCCGCCGGGCGGGCGAGCAGTTCGGCGGGGCTCGCGCACTGCACCAGGTGGCCACCGGTCCGGAAGATCGCGATCTGGTCGCCGAGCCGGACCGCCTCGTCGACGTCGTGCGTGACGAAGACGATGGTCTTGCTCAACTCCTTCTGCAGTCGCAGCAGTTCGTCCTGGAGCTGGGTGCGCACCACCGGGTCGACCGCGCCGAAGGGCTCGTCCATGAGCAGGACGGGCGGGTCGGCGGCGAGGGCACGGGCCACGCCGACGCGCTGCTGCTGGCCGCCGGAGAGCTGGTGGGGGTAGCGCTTGCCGGCGTCGGCGGTCAGGCCGACCGTCTCCAGCAGTTCGGTCGCTCGGGCGCGGGCCTTCCTGCGGCCCCAGCCCAGCAGCAGCGGCACGGTGGCGATGTTGTCGAGCACCGTGCGGTGCGGGAAGAGGCCGGACTGCTGGATGACGTAGCCGATGGAGCGGCGCAGTTCGGCGGCGTCCCGCTCCAGGACGTCCTTGCCGCCGACGCGGATGGTCCCGGAGGTCGGATCGACCATCCGGTTGATCATCCTCAGGGTGGTGGTCTTACCGCAACCGGAGGATCCGACGAGGACGGTCACGCCGCCTTCCGGCATCTCCAGGGAGAGGTCGTGGACTGCGGTGGTGCCGTTGGGGAAGCGCTTGTGGACCGTGTCGAACTGGATCATGAGGTGTCCCTTGCCCGGTCTGCATATCGTCATGCAGAGTTCTCTGTACCTGAATAGGTTGTCAACGGTCCGGCGTTAATCGCTGGTTACTTATGGCCGCCAGGCAAGATTCAATGTCGGGATCGAGGGGAGTTCGGGTCTTATGTCGTCTCGGAATGTGGACACGTTCGACGCGGTGGACGCACCGTTCGCGGCCGGGCTCGTGGTCCTGGACGGGTGCGGCACCGGTGCCGAGGACATCGTCCGGCTCGCCGACGGCACCGCGCGCCCGGTCCCCGGCACCGAGGCGATGAAGCGCGTCGAGGTGTCCTGGGACGCCGCCCGGCAGATCGCCGCGACCGGCCGGGTCTACGGCCGCTCCACCGGTGTCGGCGCCAACCGGAACGAGGACGTGCCGACCGAGGCGG
Source organism: Streptomyces sp. NPDC057950 (assembly GCF_042887295.1). Lineage (NCBI taxonomy): Bacteria > Bacillati > Actinomycetota > Actinomycetes > Kitasatosporales > Streptomycetaceae > Streptomyces > Streptomyces sp. NPDC057950. The sequence goes on along the minus strand of NZ_JBHVPP010000032.1, from coordinate 78,093 downwards.
CCGCCGAGCACGGTCTGCGGCTGCTGCGCAGCCACGCCGGGGCGATCGGCGAGGAGCTCCCCGCCCGGCAGGTACGGGCCATGCTCGCCGTCCGCGCCAACCAGCTGCTGGCGGGCGGAGCGGGTCTGCGGCCCACCGTCGTCACCGCCCTGTGCCAGGCACTGGAGGCCGGGGCGTACCCCGTCGTGAACGAGTTCGGATCGGTCGGCACCGGGGACATCGCGGCACTGGCCCAGCTCGGACTGGCGCTGGTGGGGGAGCACCGGTGGAGGGGAACGGGCGCTCCGGGCCCCCAGCCCCTCGACAACAACGACGCCCTCGCGCTGATCAGCAGCAACGCCCTCACCCTCGGTCAGTCCGCCCTGGCCCTGCACGAGCTGCGCGGACTGATCGCGGCCACCCAGGTCGTCGCCGCGCTGTCGCTGCTGGCCGTCGACGGTTCGCACGAGGCGTACGCCGCCCCCGTGCACGCCGCGCGGCCGCACCGGGGGTCGGTCGAAGTGGCCCGGCGGATGCGGGAGCTGATCGGCGCCGCCGACCGGCCCACCCCGCCGCTCGGGCGGATCCAGGACCCGTACGGCTTCCGGTGCGTTCCGCAGATCCACGGGCCCGCGCACGACGCCGCGGACGCGCTCGACGAGGTCCTCTCCGTCGAGATCAACGCGGCCGCCGAGAATCCCCTGATCTCCGCCGAGGACATGGCCGCCTACCACCACGGAGGTTTCTACCAGGCCCAACTCGCCCTCGCACTGGACCACTTCAGGCTCGCGATCACCCAGGTGGCCCGGCTGTCCACCTCCCGGCTCTCCACCCTCAACGAACCCGCCTACACCCGGCTGCGGCCCTTCCTCGCCGACCAGGAGCCCGCGTCCTCCGGAGTGATGATCCTGGAATACGCCGCCGGGGCCGCCCTCGGTGACCTGCGGGCCTTCTCCGCGCCCGCCTCGCTCGGCCACGCTGTACTCTCCCGGGGCGTCGAGGAACAGGCGAGCTTCGCCTCGCTCGCCGCACGGCAGACACTGCGGGCGTGCGGTGCCTACCGTCTCGTCGTCGGCTGTGAACTGGTCGCCGCCGCACGGGCGCTGCGCCAGCGCGACCTGCGGCCGGACCCGGAGCTGCCGGTCGGACGGGCGCTGGAACTGGCCGAGTCGGTGCTCGGCCTCGACCAGGCCGACCGGCCGCTCACCGACGACGTGACGGCGGCGGCCGCGCTGCTCGACCGGTTCGCGGACATCTGGAGGGGGAGCGGATCATGAGCGTGGACAGGGACATGAACGTGACGGACAGCCCGGCCGGGCGCCTTCAGGCGCTCTTCGAGGGGCACCGGCTGACACCGACCCAGCGGCGCATCGCGCACAGCATGGTGCGGCGCGCGGCCGACGTGCCGTTCCTGTCGAGCGTCGAACTCGCCGAACTCGCCGGCGTCAGCCAGCCGTCCGTGACCCGCTTCGCGGTCGCGCTGGGCTTCGACGGCTACCCGGCGCTGCGCCGGCACCTGCGCGAGGTCGCCCCCACCGAACAGGCGGCGGCCCCCGGCTCGTACAACGAGTACCAGCAGGCCGTCGAGGCGGAGATCGAGAACCTGAAGCACCTCGCCGCGGTGCTCGCCGACCCGCGCCCGGTGCAGCGCGCGGGCCGCCTGCTGGCCGCCTCCCGCCCGCTCCCGGTGCTCGGGCTGCGGGCCGCGGCCTCCCAGGCGTACGGCTTCGCGTACTTCGCCGCCAAGGTCCACCCCGACGTACGGCTGCTGCACGAGGGCGGCACCATGCTGCACGACCGCGTCGACGCCGCCGTGCGCGCCGGAGCGAGTGCCCTGCTCTGCTTCGCGCTGCCCCGTCACCCGCGCGAGGTCGTGGACGCCCTCGGCTATGCGAAGGAGGTGGGCCTGACGGTCGTCACGGTCGCGGACTCCGCCTTCGCGCCGGTGGCGAAGGTGTCGGACCTGCTGCTGCCCGCCGCGGTCGGAACCGGCCTCGCCTTCGACACGGCCTGCGCCCCCATGCTCCTCGGGCGGGTCCTGCTGGAGGCGATGTGCGACGACCTGCCGGACGCCCAGGCGCGGCTGGAGGAGTTCGACACCCGGGCCTCGGCCCGGGGACTGTTCGTGGAATAGGTTCCGCGGTCTCGGTCTCGGTCTCGGTCCGGTGGCGCGGCCGCGGTTCTCAGACTCGTCTCACCTTCGCTCGTTAGCCTGCCCGCCCGAAGACGCTGACGGCGGACGAAAGGGAGGCGGAAGGTGGCGCACGGAGGGCAGGGACTGGCCCGGGTGGCTGTCGTGGTGAGGGCCGGGGCCGCGCCGCTGTGGTGGTGCGGAGTGTTCGCGGCCGGTGTCGGAGTGCTGGTGCCGGGCCTGACCGGGCGGCGTATCGGCGTCCTGGCCGGCGCCGCGCTGTTCGTCCTGGCCGCCGCCGTGATGGCGTACACCCGCAGGAAGCGGTATGCCGCCCTGGTCCGCTCCGCGGCCCGTGCGGGCAAGCACGACGTGCTGCAGGACCGGGCCGTGACGATACGCAACTGGCGCCGCGGCCACCGCTGGTGGCTGCTGCTCGCCTTCGTGGCCGCGCTGGGCGGCTCCTTCGCCCTGCCCGCCGCCGGCGGCATGCTGCTGGCCGGCGCGGGCGTCGGCCTGTGGCTGAAGGCCGCCTGGCTCGGGCGCCGCGAACGCGCCGGGCAGGCGCTGATCTGGGTACGGGTCGACTGGCTGGGCCGGGGCTCCGGTGCACCCGCGGGCAAGCCGGTCAAGGCGTGCCGGGCCACCGGTGTGGCGGCCGGCGACGCCGCGCCCGGAGGAGCGCGACGTCGCTGACCGGGTGCCGGCCCGGCCCCTTACACCTCGAGGTCCGCCTCGATCCTCTTCAGCTGGTGCCTGGCCATCGCCAGGTTGGCACGCTTCGCGTCGAGCACCAGGTACAGGAAGAGCCCGTTGCCGCCGCGCCCCTTCATCAGCCGGATCAGGTGGTACTGGTCGGACAGCGTGATCAGGATGTCCTCGATCTCGCCCTTCAGACCGAGGTGCTCCATGGTGCGGAGCTTGGCGCGGACGACGTCGGTGTTGCCGGCCGCCGCGACGGTGAGGTCGAAGCCCTTGCTGCCGCCGATCGTGCCCAGCGCCATGCCGCTGGTGTAGTCGACGAGAGCCGCTCCGGTCGCGCCCTCGATGGACGCAAGCGCCTCTTTCAGTGCGGTTTCGGTGTTGGTCATGGTGTGGTTCTCCTTCTCAGCTTTCCGATGTGCGTGGGGTGTTGGGTGTAGGAGTGGTCGATGTGCGGGATGCGCCGCGCGCCGGGCGGGCGCGGGTGGGCAGCGGGGCGGTCCGGGTGGGAGCCCTCGCCGGGGTGACCGGTTCGCCGCGCGCCGTCGCGGCCTCCACGAGCTCGCCGATCCGGGTTCCGGAGCGCCGTCCCTCCAGATGCAGCCGGCCGACGTTGACCCGGTCCTCGGCCAGCAGCGTCAGTACGGCGGAGGCGCCCGCCGCGTACGTCGCCACATAGCCGTCGACGCCGCGCACCAGCAGCTCGCGGAAGTCGCCCTGCCCGGTGGCGTCCGCCATCCGCACGGCGACCCCCAGCGCGGCCGCCGTGAGCGCGGCCACGCCCTCGGGTTCCACTCCGGGCGTGTCGTGGGCGAGCACGAGACCGTCGACGCTGGCCGCCAGAGCACCGGTCAGCTGGGGCACGCGGGCCCTCAACCGGTGCAGTTCGTCGAGGACTTCGGGTTCCGCCGCCATCAGCAGTCTCCTCTCGGCACGCTGTCGCAGCGCGCGGATCACAGGGCCTCCCGTCGTTCCGGGGTCACAGCGCCTCCAGCGCGTCTCGCAGCCGGCGCAGCAGCGCGACGTCGGGGTCGGCGGAGGACTGGGTGAGCACAGTGGGCACCGGAGGCCGCTCCGGCAGGTTCGCCGCCGTCACGACTCCGGCGGCGGCCAGCCGGCGGACGTCGACCAGGGTGTGGAAGGCCGGCCGCCCCAGAGCGAGCGAGATGTCCGAGGCCGTGCGCAGGCCGTCCACCCGGCCGAGCACGGACCACTGCCGGAGCGGGAGCGACGGCTCGCAGGAGCGCCGGGAGCGCGCCAGCGGAGCGGTGTCCGTCGCGGAGTCGGGCCAGACCCGGTGCAGCAGCTCACGGCGGCGCACCGTCTCGCGCTCCAGCGCGGCCACCGGTACGGGGCGTACCGGACCGAGCCAGTGCGCGGCCCCGTACCGGAACCGGGCCGGGGTGCTGCTCGGGCCCAGCACGAAGTACGCCGCGTCGTACAGCGCCCCGAGGTGGCACAGTTCCAGCGCGCCCTCGGCGATCCGGCCGTGTTCCACCAGGAACCGGCCGACCCGGCGGCGCGCGCCGGCCTCCGCGACCGCCTCCCGCCACGCCTCCGCCGCGACCACCCCGCGTGCGGTGAGCAGCACGTCGAGCGAAGGGGTGGCGGGGCTCTCGGCGTGCACGACGTCCCCGTCGCAGAGGTAGAGCACACCGCACTCGCGCACCAGTACGCCGGTGGCGCGCTCGGCGGCGAGCCGGCTGAGCATCGGCGAGACGGTGTTGACGGGACCCGCCCCCTTGTCGCGCACCGGAAGTTCGAGCGGGGGCGGTGTTCTGACCGTGGTCATCCCAGCACCAGCCGCCCTGCCATCTCGCCGAGCCTGATCCTGGCCAGCGCCAGATTGCCGTCCGTCCGGTCCAGCCAGAGGTGCAGGAAGACACTGCTGTCGAAGGTGGTCCTGACGAACCGCAGCAGGTGGTAGCTGTCGCGGTTGCTGATGATCAGGTCCTCGACCGGTGTCTCCTGCTCGGACCAGTCGGAACCGTCGGCCGGGGCGAACGCCTTGTGCTCGGCGGCGAGCCGGGCGAGCTCGGCGGCCTCGGCCGCGGTCGTCTCGTGGTCACCGCCCGGCGCGTCCCCGACCGTGCCCAGGGCCAGCCCGCTGGTCCAGTCGACCACCGCGGCACCCCGGGCACCAGGCAGTCGCATGGCTTCCAGTAGGCACTCGTCGATTCCGGGCACCGTTTATCCCCTCCCGCCAAAGGGTTCGGCCGAGTGACGACGAAGTTACGCAACGTGTGCGTGGCGAGTGATGGAAATGGCATTTTCCTGTGGAACATGCCCGGCGGTGACTAAGGTAGGTCGACTAACCACATTTTCCGGTGGGTCGGGCATCCGCTTGAAGACCTGCCGGGGGGCGCCGGTGAGCCCGCCGGGGCGCGCGGCCGACCTCCGCGCGCTGTCGTCGGGCCCTACAGGCCGGAGAGTGCGGACGGCCGGGCCCCACCCGACTCCGCGACGATCTCGGCGAGGGTCTGCGGCTCCCGTACGACCGCGAAACGCACCCCCGCCCTCCCGTGTCCGTCCGCGTCCCGGTGGTCGCCGGCCGGTGCGTAGCCGTGGATGCCGGGGCGGGCCAGTGAGTTGTACGCGTAGTGGTGCGCGAAGTAGTACGCGCCCGTGTCCAGCGCCGCCGCGTAGTCGCCCTGTTCGAGCAGCGGCAGCGCGAGTCCCTCGGCAAGCAGATCTCCCGCGAAACAGGCCGGGCCCGCGACGTCCTGCACCACGTCGGGCCCCGGCTTGGGCCGCCCCTTCGCGTCGTACGCGGCGATGCGCAGCGGCCAGGCCGCGGGCGCGTACACCGTACGGGCCGCGATCTGCACCCCGGCGTGCGTGACCGCGACGGGCCGTCCGCCGGCGGACTTCGCGTACTCGACCCGGGCGACCACGGTTCCGTGTTTGGCCAGCAGCGACCGCCCGAACTCGGTGACCAGCCCGTACCGCCCGTCGAAGAGCCCCGGCACCGCCTCGGCGAGCAGCCGCGCGTACTGCGCGTGGGTCGGGGCCGTGGCGTCGGAGCCGAAGTTGACCGGCAGTCCGCCGCCGATGTCGAGCGTGTCGATCTGCCGCCTGCCGACGTGCCGGTTGATCTCCTCGGCGAGCGCGTACGTCTCGGCGATCCCCCGGGCCATCAGCGAGAGCGGAATCCCCTGCGATCCGGTGTGCGCGTGCAGCCGGGTCAGCCAGGGGCGGTCGGCGTACGCCCGGACGATCCACTCCCGGGCGCCTTCGTCGCGCAGTGCGACGCCGAACTTCGAGGTCGCCGTCGCGGTCGAGAGTGCCTCGATGGAGCCCCCGCCGACCTGCGGGTTCACCCGGATCCCGAGAGGGGAGGCGGGAGTCGTGGTCCCCACCAGGGCGTCGAGGCGCGTCAGCTCCTGCGGGTTGTCGGCGTTGACGGCGATGCCCAGCGTCAGCGCCTCGCGCAGTTCGGCGGTCGTCTTGGCCGGGGAGTCGAGCACGGTCCGGGAGGGCGGTACTCCGGCCGTCCGGGCGAGGGCCAGCTCGCCCGCGCTCGCCACCTCGGCGCCGATGCCGTGCTCGTGCAGCAGCCGCAGTACGGGCACGAGGGGGGTCGCCTTCACCGCGAAGGCGTGCAGGACGGGTGTGCCGGGTGCCGTCACGGCGTCGAAGGCCGCCCGCAGCGCCGCCGCCGAGGCCCTGATGCCGGGAACGTCGAGCAGCGCGATGATGGGGGACTCGGGCCCCAGTAGCCCCTGCTCCACGGCGGCCCGGACCGCCTCGTCGCGCCGCGCCACCCGATCGGAGTCCGTCCCGTGCCCGTCCCCCCTCGCGGGAGACTTCCCGGCACCCGGGGGCATCGCCCTGTGCCCACCCGTCCCGCCGCTCATCGGATCCCCCGACCTGTCCCTGTCTGAGCCCATACATCCCAGCCAAACACCCGCGGCGCGCCCGTGTCGGCCCATCCCTCTATTGACTAGCTCTATTCAAGGCGACAGGATGTGAATATCTGCTGCAACAGTTCGCTGCAGCGTCAGCCGGAACAGTTCCGCACAGGAGGCAGACCATGTCAGGACCCCGCCCCGTCCGAGCGCCGCGCGGTACGGAACTGAGTGCCCTGGGATGGCAGCAGGAAGCCGCGCTGCGGATGCTGCAGAACAACCTCGACCCCGAGGTCGCCGAGCACCCCGACAAGCTTGTCGTCTACGGCGGCACCGGCAAGGCCGCCCGCGACTGGCGCTCCTTCGACGCCATGGTGCGCACGCTGCGGACCCTGAAGCAGGACGAGACGATGCTCGTCCAGTCCGGTCGTCCCGTCGGCGTCATGCAGACCCACGAGTGGGCCCCGCGCGTCCTCATCGCCAACTCCAACCTGGTCGGCGACTGGGCCAACTGGGAGGAGTTCCGGCGCCTGGAGGCGCTCGGCCTCACCATGTACGGCCAGATGACGGCCGGTTCCTGGATCTACATCGGCACCCAGGGCATCCTCCAGGGCACCTACGAGACCTTCTCCGCCGTCGCCGCGAAGAAGTTCGGCGGCACACTCGCCGGCACCATCACCCTGACCGCCGGTCTCGGCGGCATGGGCGGTGCCCAGCCCCTCGCCGTGACGATGAACGACGGCGTCGCGATCTGCATCGACGTCGACCCGCGCGCCATCGAGCGCCGCATCGAGCACCGGTACCTGGACGTGCGGGCCGACTCCCTGGAGCACGCCCTCCAGCTCGCCGTCGAGGCCCGCGACCAGCGCAGGCCGCTCTCCATCGGCCTCCTGGGCAACGCCGCCGACCTGCTGCCCCGCATGCTCGCCGAGGGCGCCCCCATCGACATCGTGACCGACCAGACCTCGGCCCACGACCCGCTCGCCTACCTCCCCGTCGGCGTGGACTTCGACGACATGGCCTCGTACGCGGCCAAGGACCCGGCGGGCTTCACCACCCGCGCCCGCGAGTCGATGGCCCGCCACGTCGAGGCCATGGTCGGCTTCATGGACGCCGGCGCCGAGGTCTTCGACTACGGCAACTCGATCCGCGGCGAGGCGCAACTCGCGGGTTACGAGCGGGCGTTCGCCTTCCCCGGCTTCGTCCCCGCCTACATCCGCCCGCTCTTCTCCGAGGGCAAGGGCCCCTTCCGCTGGGCGGCCCTGTCCGGCGAGGCCTCCGACATCCACAAGACGGACAAGGCGATCCTCGACCTCTTCCCGGAGAACGAGTCCCTGCACCGCTGGATCAAGCTGGCCGGCGAGCGCGTCCACTTCCAGGGCCTGCCCGCCCGTATCTGCTGGCTCGGCTACGGCGAGCGCGACAAGGCGGGCGAGCGGTTCAACGACATGGTGGCCTCCGGCGAGCTCGCCGCACCCCTCGCCATCGGCCGTGACCACCTCGACTGCGGTTCCGTCGCCTCCCCGTACCGCGAGACCGAGGCCATGCTCGACGGCTCCGACGCGATCGCCGACTGGCCGCTGCTCAACGCCATGGTGAACGTCGCCTCGGGCGCCTCCTGGGTCTCCATCCACCACGGCGGCGGCGTCGGCATGGGCCGCTCCATCCACGCCGGCCAGGTCACCGTCGCCGACGGCACCGCGCTGGCCGGCGAGAAGATCCGCCGCGTCCTGACCAACGACCCCGGCATGGGCGTCATCCGCCACGTCGACGCCGGCTACGACATCGCCGAGTCCGTCGCCGCCGAGCGCGGCGTGCGCGTCCCGATGCGGGAAGGCGACTCCGCGTGACCCAGCACGACGGCGGCCCGGGGACCGTGCCCCCGGCCGCCCCGGCCGCCCCGGCCGCCCCGGCCGCCCCGGCCGCCCCGGCGGCACCGGGCGGCTCCGGGCCGGCCTCCTTCCACACCATGTGGCGTGACCTTCGGCCCATCGGGCGCCACGCGGACAGCGGCGGATACCGCCGGTTCGCCTGGACCGGGGCCGACGCCGACTGCCGGGCGTGGTTCCGGACGCAGGCCGAGTCCCGCGGACTGCGCTACGAGCTGGACCGCAACGGGAACCAGTGGGCCTGGCTCGGCGACCCCGCCGAGGGCGACGCCGTGGTCACCGGATCCCATCTGGACTCCGTGCCCGACGGCGGTGCCTTCGACGGGCCGCTCGGCGTCGTGTCGTCCTTCGCCGCCCTCGACGAACTGCGCGGCAGGCAGGCCCGGTTCACCAGGCCGCTCGCCGTTGTCAACTTCGGGGACGAGGAGGGCGCCCGGTTCGGACTCGCCTGCGTCGGCTCCCGGCTGGCCGCCGGGCAGCTCACCGTCGAGCAGGCACACCGGCTCACGGACGCCGACGGCGTCACGCTCCCGCAGGCCATGGAACGGGCCGGGTACGACCCCGACACCATCGGGCCGGACCCGGAACGCCTCTCCCGTATCGGCGCCTTCGTCGAACTCCACGTCGAGCAGGGCCGGGCCCTCGACCTGTCCGGCGACCGGGTCGGCATCGCCAGCGCCATCTGGCCGCACGGCCGCTGGCGCTTCGACTTCCGGGGCGAGGCCAACCACGCGGGCACCACCCGGCTCGTGGACCGCCGCGACCCGATGCTCCCGTACGCCGAGACCGTGCTCGCCGCCCGGCGCGAGGCCCTGATCACGGGCGCCGTCGCCACCTTCGGCAAGATCTCCGTCGAGCCGAACGGCGTGAACGCCATCCCGTCGCTGGTGCGCGGCTGGCTGGACTCCCGTGCCGCCGACCAGCCGACCCTCGACACCGTCGTCACCGGCATCGAGAAGGCCGCCCGGGAGTACGCGCAGGCCCAGGGCGTCGAACTCGACGTCGTGCGCGAGTCGTTCACCCCCGTCGTCGAGTTCGAGCACGCCCTGCGCGACGAACTCGCCCGCATCCTCACCACCACGGCGGACCTCACCGTCCCCGTGCTGGGGACGGGCGCCGGACACGACGCCGGAATCCTCTCCGGGACCGTCCCGACCGCCATGCTGTTCGTACGCAACCCCACGGGTGTCTCGCACTCCCCGGCCGAGTACGCCGCCGAGGACGACTGCGTGGCCGGGGTGACCGCACTCGCCGACGTACTCGAAGGGCTGGCCTGCAGGTGACGCAGACGTACTGGCTGGAACACGCCTGGCTCGACACCCACGTCGAGCCGGGCGTCGCCCTGACCGTGTCGGGCAGCGGCTCCGCCGCCGGCACGGACGGCCGCATCACCGCCCTGCGCACGGGCGTCCGCACCCCGCCCCCGGGCGCCGAGATCCTGCGCGGACTCACCCTCCCCGGACTCGCCGACGCCCACTCGCACGCCTTCCACCGAGCCCTGCGCGGCACCGTCCAGGTGGGCTCCGGCACCTTCTGGACCTGGCGCGAGACCATGTACTCCGTCGCGGACCGGCTGACCCCGGACACCTACCACGCGCTCGCCCGCGCGGTGTACGCCGAGATGGCGCTCGCGGGCGTCACGGCCGTCGGCGAGTTCCACTACCTGCACCACGCCCCGGGCGGCACCCCCTACGCCGACCCGAACGCGATGGGCGAGGCACTGATCGAGGCCGCGCGGGAGGCCGGGATCAGGATCACGCTGCTCGACACCGCGTACGTCTCCTCGGGCTTCGGCCAGCCGCCCAACCGCCACCAGCTGCGCTTCTCCGACGGCAGCGCGGACGCCTGGGCGGAACGCTCCTCCCTCCTCAAGGACCGTGACCACGCGCGGATCGGCGCGGCCGTCCACTCCGTACGGGCCGTGCCCGCCGGACAGCTGGCGACCGTGGCGCGCTGGGCCGAGGAACGGCACGCCCCGCTCCACGTACACCTGTCCGAGCAGACCGCGGAGAACGACGCCTGCCTGCGGCACCACGGCTGCACCCCCACGCGGCTGCTCGCCGACCACGGCGTGCTCGGCCCGCGCACCACGGGCGTCCACAACACGCACCTCACCGACGAGGACATCGCCCTGCTCGGCGGCTCCTCGACCGGCACCTGCATGTGCCCCACCACCGAACGCGACCTCGCCGACGGCATCGGCCCCGCCGCCGCCCTGCAACGCGCGGGTTCGCCCCTCTCCCTCGGCTCCGACAGCCACGCCGTCATCGACCTCCTCGAAGAGGCCCGCGCGATGGAGCTGAACGAACGCCTGCGCACCCGCACCCGCGGCCACTGGACGGCCGCCGCCCTGCTGCGCGCCGCCTCCGCGGACGGTCACGCGGCGCTGGGCTGGGACGACGCGGGCATCCTGGAAGTCGGCGCGCGCGCCGACTTCACGACGATCGCGCTCGACTCGGTCAGAACGGCGGGCACGCTGCCGCGACTCGGCGCGGAGTCGGCCGTATTCGCCGCGACGGCCGCCGACGTACGCCACACGGTCGTGGCGGGCCGGGCCGTCGTACGCGACGGCGCGCACACCCTCGTACCGGATGTGCCGAAGGCCCTCGCGGACGCCGTCGAAGCGCTGCGCGCCTGACACCCGTCCACAGGCTCACCACCGACAAGGACGCCATGAGCACCGTCATCACCAACATCGCCACGCTGGTCACCAACGATCCCTCCCTCGGTGACGGACCCCTCGGTCTGATCCAGGACGCGGCCGTCGTCATCGACGGCGACCGCGTCGCGTGGACCGGTGAATCAAGGAAAGCACCCGCCACCGACAACCGGGTCGACGCCGGGGGCCGGGCCGTCGTCCCCGGCTTCGTGGACTCCCACTCGCACCTCGTCTTCGCCGGCGACCGCACCGAGGAGTTCAACGCCCGGATGTCCGGCCGCGGCTACACGGCGGGCGGCATCCGCACCACCGTCGCAGCGACCCGCGCCGCGAGCGACGAGGACCTGGAGCGGAACCTCACGCACTACCTCCGCGAGGCCCTGCGCCAGGGCACCACGACCTTCGAGACGAAGTCGGGCTACGGGCTCACCGTCGAGGACGAGGCCCGCGCCCTGCGGATCGCGGCCCGCCACACCGACGAGGTCACCTACCTCGGCGCGCACATCGTCGCCCCCGAGTACGCCGACGACCCGGCCGCGTACGTGGCCCTGGTGACCGGCGAGATGCTCGACGCCTGCGCCCCGCACGCCCGTTGGATCGATGTCTTCTGCGAGAAGGGCGCCTTCGACGGCGACCAGGCCCGCGCCGTCCTCACCGCGGGAAAGGCGAAGGGCCTGCACCCGCGCGTCCACGCCAACCAGCTCACCTACGGCCCCGGCGTCCAGCTCGCCGTCGAGCTGGACGCGGCGAGCGCCGACCACTGCACGCACCTGACCGACGCCGACGTGGCGGCGCTCGCGAGCGGGAACACCGTGGCGACGCTGCTGCCCGGCGCCGAGTTCTCCACCCGCGCCCAGTGGCCGGACGCCCGCCGCCTGCTGGACGCGGGCGTCACCGTCGCCCTCTCCACCGACTGCAACCCGGGCTCCTCCTTCACCTCGTCCGTCCCGTTCTGCATCGCGCTCGCGGTGCGGGACATGGGGATGACGCCGGACGAGGCGGTGTGGTCGGCCACGGCGGGCGGCGCCGCGGCCCTGCGGCGCGAGGACATCGGCCGGCTCACCGTCGGCGCCCGCGCGGACCTGGCCCTCCTGGACGCGCCCAGCCACGTGCACCTCGCCTACCGGCCCGGCGTGCCGCTGGTCACCGGCGTCTGGCGGGGCGGCGTACGCGAGGTCTGATCTCCCCGGGCCCGGTCCTGAGGATTTGGGCGCCCGGTCCGGTCAGGACGCCCCCGCCCGCCACCGCTGCTCCCCGCTCCCGTTCAGCGGGAGCAGCGCCAGGCCGTCGCCGCCGTCCGGGGTGAGCCCGGTCTCGATGGCGACGGCCGGACGGATCACGCCGTCGTCGCCCACGGTGAACCGTAGGTTCTGGGCGTGCCGGCCCTCGGCCGAGGAGCACTCCCAGATGCCGACGCCGTTGTCGACGGAGCCGCGGCTGTCCAGACAGAAGTCACCGTCGGCGTACGACTGGAGGACGCCGCGGGAGGCGTCGACGCGCCAGCGCTGGGTGGACGAGGAGTCGCAGGGGGCCGTGACGACGTCCGTGCCCTTCTCCAGGTCGCCGTCGCGGATGTCCAGGCACAGGCCCGAGGCGGCGTTCACCACCTGGGCGTACTCGGCTCCCGGCGGAGCGGCCGGCGTGGGCTCGGGGGACGGCTTCGGACGCGCGGACCTCGACGGCGACGCGGGCGCGGCCGGGGAGGCGGAGGCGGTGGTCGCCGAGGCCGACGGGTCGGACGGGGACGGGGACCGGGAGGGGGACGGGGCCGCCGGGACCGTCGCCGTGACCGTCACCGACGGCGGGATCGCGGGTGTGCCGACCGCGCCCGCCGCGTCCTGGGCCGGTGAGCCACCGGACGTCAGCAGGAGGAGCAGCAGTGGCGCCAGGGCGACCCCGAGGGCCGCCGACGCCAGCACCAGGCGGCGGGACGGCGGCCAGGGCGGCCCGGACGACGCCCGGACGCCGGGCGCCGGCTCGTGGGCGCCGGTCATGGTGTACGCCGTGCCGGCCCAGGGCAGCAGGCCCTCGGCCAGGGTGGTGCGCGGGTGGTCTCGCAGGGCGGACAGTTCCTCGTACGCCGCCGTGCAGTGCGCGCAGTGCGCCATGTGGGCGTCCAGGTCGGAACTGAAGCGTGGGTTGCCGGGCCGCAGCGATTCCTCGATCAGCCGCCGGAAGTCCCCGCAGGAGGGGTCGTCGGAGGCGGCCAGCCGGGCCTTCAGACAGGCCTGGCCCAGCGTCTGGAGCGCCTGCTCCGTGCCGTACGTCACGTCCTCACGGGTGAGCCCGAGCAGTACCGCCGTCCGCTCCTCGGGCTCCCGCTCCACCAGCCCGTACCAGATCAGGCCCTGGGCGCGGGACGGGAGGGACTGGAACGCCGGGAGCATCCGCGGGACGGGGCCCTCGGGGCCGGCCGTGTTCAGGACCAGGAGCAGTCCGGCGTCGAGGCCGGCGGCCCGCTCGTCGGTGGCCCAGGACACGGCCACCCGCGCGGTCAGCAGGAGGAGCCGGTGCCGCCACGGGACGCCGGGGTCGCTGCCGCGGGCCGTCTCCCGGGCCGCGAGGGTGAAGGCCTGCGCCGCGAGCTGGCGTGCCACGGACTCGCTGGTGGTGCACAGACGGGCGTAGGCGAGGACCGACGCGCGGTGGCGGCCGCGGAGTTCCTGCAGTGCCGGGTACGCGGTCGGGGTGGCGGCGCGCAGCAGTTCGGTCAGACGCGCGTCGGGCGTGTGCGCGTGAGCCCCGCCGCCCTCGGCCCCGGTCTCGTCGTCCTTGCCGGCCGGATCGCCCTGAGCCATCCCTCCGCCTCCTCGTCCCCCGTGCGGTCGCTCGCCCCGTCCTGACGTACCAGCCAGTTTGGGGGTGCCCACAGTGACAGGGGTGACCCTCCGGGGAAAGAGTGGCGAGGAGGTTTCTCCGGGTAACTTCCGCCGGGGGAAAGGAACCGTGCGGAATGAACCGGATGAAGCGGAAAGAAGCGGAAAGAAGCGGTCCGGCGCCGTCAGGGCCGGACCGCTTTCCACCGGGACCACGCGGGGGAGTTCCGGGACCGTTTGTGGGGGTACCAGGAGTGCGTGGGGGAGTTCCGGGACCGTTTGTGGGGGTGAGGCTCCGTCACTCCTCGACCGTGAGGCCCCTGCGGAGCCTCACCAGCGTGCGCGACAGCAGCCGCGACACGTGCATCTGAGAGATGCCGAGTTCGTCGCCGATCTCGGACTGGGTCATGTTGGCGACGAAGCGCAGCGACAGGATCTGCCGGTCGCGCGGCGGGAGACCGGCGATCAGGGGCTTGAGGGACTCCACGTACTCGATGCCTTCGAGCCCGTGGTCCTCGTAGCCGATGCGGTCCGCGAGCGCGCCCTCGGAGTCGTCCTCCTCGGGCTGGGCGTCCAGCGAGCTGGCCGTGTAGGCGTTCGAGGCGGCCATGCCCTCGACGACCTCGTCGTTGGTGATGCCCAGGCGTTCCGCCAACTCGCCCACGGTGGGCGACCGGTCGAGCCGCTGGGCGAGCTCGTCGCCCGCCTTGGCCAGGTCGAGCCGGAGTTCCTGCAGCCTGCGCGGCACGCGCACGGACCAGGACGTGTCGCGGAAGAAGCGCTTGATCTCGCCGATGATGGTCGGCATCGCGAAGGTGGGGAATTCCACGCCGCGGCTCAGCTCGAAGCGGTCGATCGCCTTGATCAGGCCGATCGTGCCGACCTGGATGATGTCCTCCATCGGCTCGCTGCGGGAGCGGAAGCGGGAGGCGGCGAACTTCACCAGCGCGAGGTTGAGTTCGACGAGCGTGTTGCGGACGTACGAGTAGTCGTGGGTGCCCTCTTCGAGGGACTCCAGGCGCTCGAAGAGCGTCTTGGACAGGGCTCGTGCGTCCACCGCCCCCACCTCGTCGTACGGGGGGATCTCCGGAAGTCCGTCCAGGCCCGCGAGGTCCGCGCCGTGGTCGGCGGGAGCGTGGTCCGGGTGCTCCGGAGCGGGTGCCGACGTCGCCCTCTGGGTCTGCGATGCGTCGAGCCGGGGTGACATGGTGTCCTCCATCGTTCTCGGCATATGGCCGCCGATGCCAATACGTGCACTGCGGTGTGCGGCGCCTCCGTGGCCGGCCGTGGCGAATAGCTGTCCTTACTAGCCCTACCCGCTCTCGCGTATCCCTCGCAAGTGCCTTTCATTGCTAAATGTCCGTTTTCGGGGGGTTGTTCGGGTGTCGGAGATCGTGGGGAAGGCGTAGTGTTCGAGTGTGTAACCAGGACTCACGACGCTCGGGAGAGAGACGGCATGGACCGCGGGACGGTCGGCAGCGCACAGTCGGGCCGGCTTCTTGTCGAGGTGCGGGAAGAGGGCTCTAGCGCCGTCGTGACCCCCGCGGGTGAGTTGGATCACCACACGGCCGAATTGTTGCGTGAGCCACTCGAGGCCTGCCTCGAAAAGGGATTCTCCCGGCTCGTCGTGGACTGTTCACGGCTGGAGTTCTGCGACTCCACCGGGCTCAACGTGCTGCTCGGCGCCCGGCTCAAGGCCGAGGCCGCGGGCGGCGGGGTCCATCTGGCGGGGATGCTGCCGGTGGTGGCCCGGGTCTTCGAGATCACCGGGGCGGACGCCGTCTTCACCGTTCACGAGTCGCTCGATGCGGCGCTGGCCGACTAGCCGGGGCGTCCGGGCGCCGCTCTGCCGCGTCCAGGTCCCGCCGGACGGCCGCCGCGTCACGTCCGTCACACATTCCCGGTCGGGCAGGGGGGTGTTCCCGCGCGACAGTCGGGCAGGAGACATCCTGACCGTGTCGGCGAGAATCGGTGGGAACGTCGGAGAGAAACGCTGCAGATATCCGTCCCGAGCGTCCTGGACGCGGAAGTGCCCTGATGTCCTGAGTGCGGAAGCCCCTGGTGTGCGTACCACATGCTGAGTACTGAGTCTTGAATCGTGATACTGGTGAATCGGTGAGGTGAAGCGCTGATGAGCACCACCCGGCCTTACTCGCCGGGCGACCGCGGCCCGGAGTCGGGCGAAGGCGGCGCTTCCGGGGTGTCGGGAGACGGCGTGAGCGTGTCCGGGCGCCCGGTGGCCCCGACCGCCGACGGCGTGTCCGTGACGGTGTCCGCGGGCGACGTGGGCGTTGCGTCCGCCGGTCGGTCGGCCCGCAGGCTGAGTTTCGAGGGTGAGAGCGGCGTCGTGCCGCTAGCCCGCGACTTCGCCCGTCAGGCGCTGCACGCGTGGGGCTGGCTGCCCGCCGAGGGCGCCGACCGGCGAGCCGCCGCCGAGGACGTCCTGCTGGTCGTCTCCGAGCTGGTCACCAACGCCTGTCTGCACGCCGAGGGTCCGGAGGAGCTCCGGATCAGCTGCGACAACAAGGTGCTGCGTGTCGAGGTCTCCGACCGGGGCGCCGGCCAGCCCGCACCGCGCACCCCGCACCGCGCCGGACGGCCGGGCGGCCACGGCATGTTCATCGTGCAGCGGCTGTGCCTGGACTGGGGAGTCGTCCGTGCCCCGGGCGTCGCCGGCAAGACCGTATGGGCGGAACTCGGGGCACCCGCCTGACGCCCACCAGGAGTTACCCGCGGTCATAACGCTTCTTCGCCCGTGCCGCACGCGCGCTGGATCTCCTCAGATCCGGCGCGCGCTTTGTCTTCCCTCCACAAGGCCCCGGGCGTACCTTGACGGCCGATCTGATGTTCCGTCAGAAATCTGTCGGGAGTGAGGGGCAGGCCGTGCCGAACCGGACGTACCAGAAACGAACCGCCGCGTTCGCGCTCGCCGCGGCCCTGGCCGGCTCGGCGGTGCTGACGGCCGCCCCCGCCGCCCAGGCCGCCGTGGTGGACGTCGACTACCAGTGCAAGACGCCGATCGGCGACAAGAGCGCCGTCTCGCCCATCGACATCAGGAGCGTCAGGAGCGGCAGCGCCTACAAGCTCACCATGTCCTGGCAGAAGGGCGTCTCCTCCAGCCCGGTCGAGCTGGGCAAGGGCGCGATGAGCCCGAGCGCGGTCATCAAGGTGGGCGGCGCGGACAGCGGCACGGTCGCGGTGAGCGGCCCGGCCAACGCGGCCGCGATCCCCGCCAACACCCCCATCAAGATCAGCGACCTGAGCGGGACGTACACCCCGTCCAAGAGCGGCAAGGTCACCTTCACGGCGGGCGTCCTGACCATCAAGGCGCTCGGCACGACCACCACCTGCACGCCCACCAACAACCCGGGGCCCTCGCTGACCCTCGACGTCACGGCCGCGGGCGGCGGGACCGGTTCGGGCGGTTCGAGCGGTTCGAGCGGTTCGGGCGGGTCGGGTTCCCAGACCGGCTCCGGCGGGCAACTCCCGCAGACCGGTCCCGCCGACTCGGCGCTGGCCCTCGGCACGCTCGGCGGCACGGTGCTGCTCGCGGGCGCCGCGGGCGCGCTGTGGCTGACGCGCAGGCAGCAGGCGGCACGCCGCTGACGCGTTGACCCGTAACGACCAGGAGCCGCCGATGCCGTACGCCCGTGTTCTGTGCTGTGCCGTCGGCGTGCTGCTGTCGCTGGCCGCACCTCCGGCCGCCGCGGGGGAGGCCGACTGGTCCGTCGTGCCGTCCGCGTCCGCGGGCACCGGGCGGCCGTACGTCTACGCGGAGGGGACGCCCGGCACGGTCCTCCAGGACACCGTGTCCGTGCTCAACCCGGGCGCGCGGCCGCTGACGGTCCGGCTGCGCGGCGCGGACGCCGACAGCACCGCGCGCGGCGGCCTCACCGTCCGTACCACCGGGAGACCCACGGACACGGGCGCCTGGATCGCCTTCGCCGAGAAGCGGGAGGGACACCGGGCACCGGCCGGCGCGGTGTCCGTCCGGGTTCCCGCACGCACCCGCGCCGACGTGCCGTTCAGCGTGAGCGTCCCGCCGGGCGCGACGCCCGGCGACCATCCGGGGGCCATCGTCGCGAGCGCCGGCGGCCGCTCCTCGGCGGTACGGGTGCGGCTGCGGGTCGGCGGGCCGGCGCTGTCGGCGCTCACGGTCGAGCACGTCACCCTGCACGGCGGACGCATCTCGTACGAGCTGGTCAACCTCGGCAACACCGTGCTCACCCCGAAGCTCGCGGTACGCGCCGACGGCGTCCTCGGCAGGGTCCTCGACCGACCCCCGAGGGCCCTTCGGGTCGAGCTCCCGCCGGGCCGCCGCGTGACGCTCACCGAACCGTGGCGCGACCCGCCGGCGCTGGACGCGGTCGACGTGCGGCTCACGGTGACGGCGG
Organism: Streptomyces sp. NPDC057950; assembly: GCF_042887295.1. Classification (NCBI taxonomy): domain Bacteria; kingdom Bacillati; phylum Actinomycetota; class Actinomycetes; order Kitasatosporales; family Streptomycetaceae; genus Streptomyces; species Streptomyces sp. NPDC057950. The sequence continues at coordinate 59,675 of NZ_JBHVPP010000032.1, read as the reverse complement.
CGGGAGGGGCGCGCGCCACCGCCTCCGCACCGGTGCGGTTCGTGCCCTGGGACGGGCTCGCGGGCGTCGGGTGCGGCCTCGCCGGGGTCACCGCGCTGCTCGTCGTACGGCGGCGCGGGCGCCGTAGGACGCACGACGGGGCGTGCGCACCGGCGCGTGCGGAAGCGGCGCGTGCGGAAGTGGCGCGTACGGACGCGGAGTGGACGGGAGCGGTGTCGTGAGCTTCGTCGGTGGCAGGGCGCGCGTGGCGGTGCGGGCGGTGGTGGCGGTGCGGGCGGTGGCGGTGCGGGCGGTTGCGGTCGCGCTGCTCCTGGTCCCTGTGGTCGGGTCGTCCGCCGCGTCCGCCGCGTCCGCCGCGTCCGTCGCGTCCGCGGCGGGGAGACCGGGGGTGGAACTGTCCACCTCCGAGGCGGGGACGGGTGGTTCGGTCACCGTGACCGGCAGCGGATGGCGGCCGAGGACGCTGCTGACGCTGCTGATCTGCGGACAGTCCGTGCCGTCCCGTGGGGTGATCGGCGGCACCAACTCCTGTGCCAACGCGGGCGGCCGGGCCGTCACCACCGACGCGAAGGGGAACTTCGAGAAGAAACTGCCGGTCACCGAGCCGCCCAAGCCGTGCCCGTGCGTCGTGCACGTCGCCACGGTCACGGGCGGACAGGCGGCTGCCGACACCGTCTTCATGGTCGCCGGGCACCCCGTCGAACCGCTGCCGAAGGAGTCGGGCGGCGGACGCCTGGTGATACTCACCGACACCCGGCTGGACGGCTCCGGCGGAGTGCTGACCTGGTTCGGCGCGCCGCCCGCCCGGGACCTCGTCTTCACCGTCGGCAACGTCGGCACCGCCTCCGTCAAGGATCCCGTCTTCCAGGTCGGCACCTCGCACGGGGTGTTCGCGCCGCAGTGGGAGGAACAGCAGTGGCGCGGCACGGTCGCGCCCGGCAGGAAGGCGCGGATCACCCTCCCGGTGGAGCTCGCGGCCGGGGCGCACGGCGACTACACGGTCTCGTTGAGGTACGACGGGAAGGTCCTCGCCGAACAGCCGTGGGGCGTCGGCCGCCCCTGGGGCGTGACGCTCTTCTGGATCCTGCTGTGCGTGGTCGTCCCGGCGGCGGTGTTCCGGATCGGGATGGCCGTGGTGGACCGGGTGCGGCCGCGCCGGGCGGCGCGCCGCGCGGGCCGGCACCGGGGCCTGCGGCTGGCCGGTATCACCCTCCGGCTGCCGAGGCCGGGCGGTTCCCCCGCCCCGCCGTCCGCACCCACCGCGCCGGAGACGGCGAGGTCCGCCGCGGCGGGGAACCGCGTGCCGAAGACCGCCACGACCCCGGCCCTGCCGTGGTTCACGCCGGACAACGATCCCGGCGGCACCGCGAACGGTCAGCTCTCCGCACCGCAAGAGAACACTCCGACGACGAAGGGGAACACGTGAGTACGCGATGGAGAGTTGCGTCGGCGGGAGGGCGGAGAGGCGCCCCCTCGGACGGGCGGAGAACAGTCCCGGGGGGTGGCCGCAGAGCGAGCGCGACCGGGTTCGCGCTGATGTTCGTCGGCGCGGGCCTTCTGGTGGGCGTCGCGGCGGGCCCCGCACAGGCCGCCGGGGTGTCCTACGCGACCCGGTGCGTTCCGCCCGCGGCCTCCGGCCTGGACCCCGTCGAGGGCACCACCGAGGTGCAGATCACCGCGCCCGCGACGGCGGGCGTGGGCGACGAGGTCGAGGTGGTCTGGAAGTTCACGCGGGCCGCGTCGAAGAACCCGGACCTCATCGACCTCCCGGCCGACTCGGTCCAGCCGAGCGGCACCCTCAAGGCGGCCGGTGCGCAGACCGCGGACCTCGCGATGCAGGGCCCCCGTAAGAACCCGGCCATACCCAAGGGCGGGGCCATGGTGCTCTCCGACATGAAGGGCACCCTGAAGCTGACGGCACCCGGCACGGTCACGCTGACCCCGGACGCGTACAGCATCAACGCCTTCTCGACGGACACGAAGTGCGCACCGACCGAGACGGTGAAACCGGCGGCGACGATCGAGGTGACAGGTGCCCCGACGTCACCGTCACCGACTCCGACATCGACGCCCTCGACCACCCCCTCCGGCACGGCGTCGACGCAGCCCTCCGGATCGGCGTCGGCGAGCCCGAGCGACAGCGGGGGACAGACGGACTTCACCGGAAAGGAGGTCTCCGTCGCCTACGCGTGCAAGACGCCGATAGGGGACAAGAACGCCACCTCTCCTGTACAGATCGACGCACGGAAGAACGGTGGGGGTTTCGACCTCACGGTCCGGTTCAAGAAGTCCGTGATGGACAGTCCGGCCGACATCCCGGCGAACTCGGTCAAGCCGTCGATGGAGGTGGTCCTCGGCGGTGCGGACAAGGGCACCGTCCACGTCGAGGGGCCGGCCAACGCCCAGCCGATCAAGTCCGGGGACCCCATCGCGGTTCCCGACCTCACGGGCACGTACAAGCCCGGCGCGAGCGGTGAGTCCACCCTGGCACCCGGTGTGCTGACGGTGAAGGCCCTCGGCACCACGACGACCTGCACCCCGCAGACGTCACAGGTCTCGCTGACCCTGGACACCACGCGGCAGGAGGGCGGCGCGTCCGGCGGAGGAGGGTCCACCTCCACGTCCGGCGGTACGTCGTCCGGGTCCACGTCGACGTCCGGCGGCCTCGCGGAGACGGGCTCCGACAGCCATGGCGCGCTCAGGGCGCTTGGGCTGGTCGCCGGAACGGTGATCCTGCTCGGCGGAGCGGTCTTCACGTTCCTGCCCCGCCGGCACCCGCACTGAACCGTCCCCGCGTCCGGGCGCGGGAACGCCGGAGGGCCACCGCGCCGATGTGGTGCGGTGGCCCTCCGGGTGCCGGGCGTGCACCGGGGGAAGCCCCCGGCGCGGGTGCGTCAGTTGACGTCGCCCATCAGTTCCTTGACCCGCTTGCGGTACATCCAGACCGCGATGCCGGCGATCACGGCGAGCGTGGCCTCCAGGGCGACGATGCCCGTCTTGTTGAGGTCGACCTCGGCGATGGAGAGGATGCCGGTCGTGGCGTCACCGGCGGTGACCGCCAGGAACCAGACACCCATCATCTGCGAGGCGTACTTCGCGGGAGCCATCTTCGTCGTGACCGACAGACCCACCGGAGAGAGCGTCAGCTCGCCCACGGTCTGCACGAAGTAGATCGCCACCAGCCACATCGCCGCCGCCTTGTGACCGCCCTCGGCGATCGTCAGCGGGGCCAGGAAGAGGAAGAACGACGCACCGACCAGGATCAGGCCGGAGGCGAACTTGGTGGCCGTGCTCGGCTCCTTGCCGCGCTTGTTCAGCGACAGCCACGCCCAGGCGAAGACCGGGGCCAGAGCCATGATCATGACCGGGTTGACCGACTGGTACCAGGAGACCGGGAAGTTCCAGCCGAAGATCGTGTTCTTGGCGGACGACTCGGCGAAGATCGACAGGGTCGAGCCGCCCTGGTCGTAGATCATCCAGAAGACGGCCGCCGCGACGAAGAACCAGATGTACGCGGACATCTTCGACTGGTCGGCGCGGTCCAGGTCCTTGTCCCGCTTGATGCGGCCGATGACCATGACGGGGATGACCAGACCGGCGAGCGTGATCGGGACCAGCAGCCAGTTCAGCGTGTAGTGGCCCGAGAAGCCGACGATCGCGTAGAAGACGACGGCGACGGCCGCCCAGAACGCGGACTTGCGCAGCGTCGCGGCCTTCTCCTCGGCCGACAGAGGCGTGGGGACCTCCTGCGAGCGGGGGCTCAGGTGACGGCCGCCGAGCAGGTACTGGGCCAGACCCAGGGCCATGCCGAGCGCGGCGATCGCGAAGCCCAGGTGCCAGTTCACGTTCTCGCCGACGGTGCCGATGACCAGCGGCGCGATGAAGGCGCCCAGGTTGATGCCGATGTAGAAGAGGGTGAAGCCACCGTCGCGGCGCGGGTCGTCCGGGCCGTTGTAGAGGTGGCCGACCATCGTCGAGATGTTGGCCTTGAGCAGACCGGAACCGATGGCCACGAGGCCGAGGCCCGCGAAGAAGGTGCCGGAGGTGGGCAGGGCGAGCGTGAGGTGGCCCAGCATGATGATCAGGCCCGCGACGGCGACCGTCTTGCGGGGGCCGAGGACACGGTCGGCGAACCAGCCGCCCGGCAGGGCGAGGAGGTACACCAGGGACAGGTACACGGAGTAGATCGCGGTCGCGGTGGCCGCGCTCATGTGCAGGCCGCCCGGTGCCACCAGGTACAGCGGGAGCAGAGCCTTCATGCCGTAGTAGGAGAAACGCTCCCACATCTCGGTCATGAAGAGAGTGGCCAGTCCGCGGGGGTGGCCGAAGAAGGTCTTCTCGGAACCGGGAGTGCCCGGTGTGACCGAGTCCTTCGTCAGGCTGGACGCCATGGTCGTTCCTTGCTGGTCGGGACGCGCTGCTGGAGCGTCGCGCGCCCGGTGGGGGGCGGCCGGCACCGGCGAGGTCCGACCCGTCCACCCCACGCCCACGGGGAGTCCGCTCCGGTTCGCGAAGCGGTGCACGGCGACCACCGGGATCCACGCCCGTCACGCGTCGATGCGCTCGGGCCCGGCCACAGGTCATTCCTTTCGAGGCTGGCGAAACACCAGCCCGCACACAAAAGAGACCCTCAGCGTCACATAACGCGCCAAAGGTCCTAGTGCGGTGCTACAGGCGTCTGGTCACCATACGACATGTCAATGCCGCATATGAAAGGACTTGAGAGATGGATCACAGGTAATAATGGAACCACGGAAGGGTATTCGAAGGCCTTACCCAAGATCGTGTCCCACAGCCGAAGGCGGCTCTCCGACCGGTCGTAGGTAAGAATCCCGGTTGCCGATCACACCACAGGTGCTGTCCGAGGCGGACTACCATCACCCCATGACCCGTGTACTGCTCGCCGAGGACGACGCGTCCATCTCGGAGCCGCTGGCCCGTGCCCTGCGCCGGGAGGGTTACGAGGTCGAAGTGCGCGAGGACGGACCCACCGCGCTCGACGCCGGGATGCAGGGCGGCGTCGACCTGGTCGTCCTGGACCTGGGGCTGCCCGGGATGGACGGCCTGGAAGTGGCCCGCCGACTCCGTGCCGAAGGCCACACCGTCCCCATCCTCATCCTGACCGCGCGCGCCGACGAGGTGGACACCGTCGTAGGTCTCGACGCGGGCGCCGACGACTACGTGACCAAGCCGTTCCGTCTCGCCGAACTGCTCGCCCGCGTCCGGGCGCTCCTGCGGCGTGGCGCCGCCGAGCCGCAGCAGCCGCCCGCCACGCACGGGGTGCGGATCGACGTCGAGTCGCACCGGGCCTGGATGGGTGACGAGGAACTCCAGCTCACGGCCAAGGAGTTCGACCTGTTGAGGGTGCTGGTCCGGGACGCGGGGCGGGTCGTCACCCGGGACCAGCTCATGCGCGAGGTCTGGGACACCACGTGGTGGTCGTCCACCAAGACCCTCGACATGCACATCTCCTGGCTGCGCAAGAAGCTCGGTGACGATGCGGCGAACCCCCGGTACATCGCGACGGTACGGGGTGTCGGTTTCCGCTTCGAGAAGAGCTGACGGCGCCGGCCGGGGCCCGCTTACTCGGCCCGTCCGGCGTTCGAGGACGAGCCCTCCGGGCGATGCGGGGTCCGGGGGGCAGCTCCTTGGCGGGGGTCTGGGAGCGGAGCCCCCAGGTACGGGACGAATCGGGTCGGGTCGGGGCGGGGGCGAAGAGACCCCTCCGCCATCGCGACAGTGCACACTGATCCCCGTACAGCCACCCGCCCGGAGGGTCCCGTGCGTCGCCGCCTCATCCAGTCCACCCTCGCCGTCGTCCTCGTGGTGATCGCCGTCTTCGGCGTCTCCCTCGTGATCGTCGAGACCCGCACCATCAGCAACAGTGCCCAGGAACGCGTGGACTCCGAGGCCCTGCGCCTCGCCAGCATCGTGGACAGCCGCATCCTCGGCGAGGAACACATCAACGCGGAGATCCTCAGGAACCAGGTCGCGGAGGACCGCTACGCCGTGATCCGGGTCCCCGGCCAGCCCCCCATCGAGGTCGGGATCCAGCCCAGCGGCGACGTCATCCACTCCACGGCCAAGGGCGAGGAGGGCGAGACGGTCGTCGTCCAGGAGCCCCGCTCGGCCGTGACCCGCGAGGTCGGCCGCACCCTCCTGATCATCGCGGCGGTCGCCCTGCTCGCGATCATCGCCGCCGTCCTGCTCGCCGTACGCCAGGCCAACCGCCTGGCCTCCCCGCTCACCGACCTCGCGGAGACCGCCGAGCGGCTCGGCTCCGGCGACCCCCGCCCCCGCCACAAGCGCTACAGCGTCCCGGAGCTGGACCGTGTCGCGGACGTCCTGGACAGCAGCGCGGAACGCATCGCCCGCATGCTGACCGCCGAGCGCCGCCTGGCCGCCGACGCCTCCCACCAGCTCCGCACGCCCCTCACGGCCCTCTCCATGCGGCTGGAGGAAATCACCCTCACGGATGACCCGGACATCGTGAAGGAGGAGGCGACGATCGCGCTCACCCAGGTGGAGCGGCTCACGGACGTCGTGGAGCGACTGCTGACCAACGCCCGCGACCCCCGTACGGGCTCCGCCGTCTCCTTCGACCTCGACGAGGTCATCAAGCAGCAGCTCGAGGAGTGGCGCCCCGCCTACCGCAGCGCGGGCCGCGCCATCGTCAGCTCGGGCAAGCGGCACCTGCGGGCGGTCGGCACCCCGGGCGCGGTCGCCCAGGTGCTGGCCGCGCTCATCGAGAACTCGCTCATGCACGGCGGCGGCACCGTCGCCCTGCGGACCCGGGTCACCGGCAACCAGGCCGTCGTCGAGGTCACGGACGAGGGGCCCGGGGTCCCCACCGACCTGGGCGCCCGCATCTTCGAGCGCACGATCAGCGGCCGCAACTCCACCGGTATCGGTCTCGCGGTCGCCCGGGACCTCGCGGAGGCCGACGGGGGCCGTCTGGAGATGCTGCAGGCGCAGCCGCCGGTGTTCGGTCTGTTCCTGTCGCGTACGCCGCTGAAGAGGCCGCCGCTGGTGGACGAGGAGGAGCCGACGGTCCGGTAGCGGGACTCCGGCGTGACGGAAGGTTTCGCGACCCGCCCCAGGGCGTATTGCGAAAGTCCCGCCCGCTTTCGCAACAGGCCCTAGCCGGCCCGAACCCTGGCGGGCGCGAGCTCGGCGCCGGTCTGCGCCTCCGGCTCGTCGAGGACGGCCCGCGTCCGCGGTTGCGTCCCCGGCTCCGTCCCGGTCGCCGGCTCCTCGGCCGGCAGCGTGCGGAACACCCAGGTGCGGTACGACCAGAAGCGGAACAGGGTCGCGATGCCGATGCCGACGAACTTGAAGACGTTGCTCTGCAGCTGGCTGTCCCAGCCGAAGCCGTACGTCGCCACGTACAGCACACCGTTCTCGATGACCAGTCCCACCGCGCTGAACAGCACGAAGAGGGTCATCTCCCGGGTGCGGCCGCCGCGGTCGCGGTCCCGGTAGGTGAAGTAGCGGAACCCGACGTAGTTGAAGACGATGGCGACGACCGTGGCGATGACGCTGGCCCGGACGACCTGCAGTCCGGTGGCGTGCCGGACCAGGTTGAAGGTCACCAGGTTGACGAGCAGGCCCGCGCCGCCGACCGCGCCGAATTTGGCGACTTCCCGCAGGAGCTGGTCGAAACGGCGGCGAACCGCGCCGCGAGGCCTCGTATGAAGCCCCGAAGAAGCACTGCCCATGGTGTCGCCAGCCCCCGTCGTCCGGTCATCGGTCGGTCGTCGTTCGGTTGTTTCAACCCGGCCATGCTAACCAGCGGCTCCCTGTCGTGCCTGTGGGCAGACTCACGGGTGCGGAAAAAGCGGGTCACCGACGGGGCGGGCGCGGGGCGTACGGCAGGGCGGGGAGCGGACCGAGGGGCGTGCGGGGGCGGGCGCGCGGAGAGCGGAATCCGATCGCCGCGGCGCGGCCGATACTCTTGGAGCGTGACGTTCCCGGTAGTCGGCATGGTCGGCGGGGGTCAGCTCGCTCGTATGACACACGAGGCGGGCATCCCGCTCGGCATCAGGTTCAAGCTCCTCAGTGACACCCCTCAGGATTCCGCGGCGCAAGTGGTCGGCGATGTCGTCATCGGCGACTACCGCGACCTCGACACGCTGCGTGACTTCGCGCGGGGCTGCGATGTGATCACCTTCGATCACGAACATGTGCCCGGCGAGCATCTGCGCGCCCTGGAGGCGGACGGCATTCCCGTCCGTCCGGGCCCCGACGCGCTCGTGCACGCCCAGGACAAGGGTGTGATGCGCGCCAAACTCGACGCGCTCGGCGTGCCCTGCCCACGGCACCGGATCGTGAGCGACGTCGACGACGTCGCCGCCTTCGCGGCCGAGGGCCTCGCGCCCGGCGCCCAGGGCGACGGTTTTCCGGTGATCCTGAAGACCGTCCGCGGCGGCTACGACGGCAAGGGGGTCTGGTTCGTACGCTCCCTGGAGGAGGCGGCCGAGCCCTTCCGCGCCGGTGTCCCCGTGCTGGCCGAGGAGAAGGTCGACTTCGTACGGGAACTGGCGGCGAACGTCGTCCGCTCACCGCACGGCCAGGCGGTCGCGTACCCGGTCGTCGAGTCCCGGCAGGTCGGCGGCGTCTGCGACACGGTGATCGCGCCCGCCCCCGGGATCCCGGACGAGCTGGCCCTGAGGGCCGAGGAACTCGCCCTGCGCATCGCGAAGGAACTCGGCGTCGTGGGCCATCTGGCCGTCGAACTGTTCGAGATCCGCGAGCCCGACGGGACGCCCGGCATCCTCGTCAACGAACTGGCCATGCGCCCGCACAACTCGGGCCACTGGAGCCAGGACGGCGCCATCACCTCCCAGTTCGCCAACCACGTCCGTGCGGTCCTGGACCTCCCCCTCGGCGACCCGCGCCCGCGCGCCAGGTGGACGGTCATGGTCAACGTCCTCGGCGGCGACTACCCGGACATGTACTCCGCGTACCTGCACTGCATGGCCCGCGACCCCCAGCTGAAGATCCACATGTACGGCAAGGACGTGAAGCCCGGCCGCAAGGTCGGTCACGTCAACACCTACGGCGACGACCTGGACGACGTCCTCGATCGCGCCCGCCACGCAGCCGGTTACCTGAGAGGCACGATCACCGAATGAGCCCAGTTGTAGGCATCGTCATGGGGTCGGACTCCGACTGGCCCGTCATGGAGGCCGCCGCCCAGGCCCTGCACGAGTTCGAGATCCCCTACGAGGTCGACGTCGTCTCCGCGCACCGCATGCCGCACGAGATGATCGCGTACGGGGAGCAGGCCGCGGGGCGCGGGCTCAAGGCGATCATCGCGGGTGCCGGCGGCGCCGCCCATCTGCCCGGCATGCTCGCCTCGGTCACCCCGCTGCCCGTCATCGGCGTACCGGTCCCGCTGAAGTACCTCGACGGCATGGACTCGCTGCTGTCGATCGTGCAGATGCCGGCCGGCGTCCCCGTCGCGACCGTCTCCGTCGGCGGGGCCCGCAACGCGGGCCTGCTGGCGGCCCGGATGCTCGCCGCGCACGACGAGGAACTCCTCGCCCGCATGCGGGACTTCCAGCAGGAGCTGAACGACCAGGCCACCGAGAAGGGCAAGCGGCTGCGGGCCAAGGTCGAGGGCATGGCCGGCGGCTTCGGCTTCGGGAAGTGACGCGGATGGCATCCCTCGACGAAGCCCGGGACCTGTTGCGGGAGTTCCCCGTGGTGGACGGTCACAACGACCTCCCCTGGGCTCTGCGCGAGCAGGTCCGCTACGACCTCGGCGCCCGTGACATCGCCACCGACCAGAGCGCCCATCTGCACACCGACCTGGCACGCCTGCGCGCCGGCGGCGTCGGCGCGCAGTACTGGTCGGTGTACGTCCGCTCGGACCTGCCCGACCCGCTCACCATGACGCTCGAACAGATCGACTGCGTACGGCAGTTGATCGACCGTCACCCGGCCGACCTGCGCGCCGCGCTGACGGCGGCGGACATGACGGCGGCGCGGGCGGAGGGCCGGATCGCCTCGCTCATGGGCGCGGAGGGCGGTCACTCCATCGACAACTCCCTCGGCGCGCTGCGGGGGTTGTACGCGCTGGGCGTGCGTTACATGACGCTCACCCACAACGACAACACCGCGTGGGCGGACTCGGCCACGGACGTCCCCGCCGTCGGCGGTCTGTCGGCCTTCGGCCGCGAGGTCGTCCGGGAGATGAACCGCGAGGGCATGCTGGTCGACCTCTCGCACGTCGCGGCGACGACCATGCGGGACGCGCTGGACACGTCCACCGCCCCGGTGATCTTCTCCCACTCCTCCTCGCGCGCGGTCTGCGACCACCCGCGCAACATCCCGGACGACGTCCTGGAGCGGCTGCCCGCCAACGGGGGAGTGGCGATGGTGACGTTCGTACCGAAGTTCGTCCTGCAGGCCGCGGTCGACTGGACGGCCGCGGCCGACGAGAACATGCGCGCGCACGGCCTCCACCACCTCGACACCACCCCCGAGGGGATGAAGGTCCACCGTGCCTTCGAGGAGACCAACCCGCGGCCCGTCGCCACGGTGTCGACGGTGGCGGACCATCTCGACCACATGCGCGAGGTCGCGGGCGTGGACCACCTCGGCATCGGCGGCGACTACGACGGCACGGCGTTCACGCCCGAGGGCCTCGACGACGTCTCCGGCTATCCGAACCTGATCGCGGAGCTCTTCGCGCGCGGCTGGTCCCGCTCCGACCTCGCCAAGCTGACCTGGCAGAACGCGGTACGGGTGCTGGGCGCGGCCGAGGACGTGGCCCGCGGCCTGCGGGCGACGCGCGGCCCGTCGAACGCGACGCTCCGACAGCTGGACGGCTGACAGTCCCGGCCGCTTCCGGGTGGACGGGCCGTACCCCCGAACGCCCCGTCCACCAGGAAGCTCCCCCGGGCCCCGTGCGACGGTGACGGTACTGCGATCACCGTCCACGCAACGGAGCCACGTCATGGCAGACCTGCAGGAAGAACTGCACCCCACCCCCGAGGTGGCGGAGCTCGACCGGCCCGCTGCCTGGGCGGAGTCCGGGACGGCGGACCTGGACGTCCCGGAGTCGGCGCCGGCCGCGGCGCGGGACGACGCCCCGGACGCCGATCCCCTGGCGCGTGCGCGCAGCTTCCTCGCCGGCCATCCCGTCGCCGACGGCTACAGCGGTCTGCCCTGGGCACTGCGGCACCTGCCCTGGTACGACCTGGAGGTGGGCGAGAGCGCCGTGGACACGGATGTGCCGCGGCTGCGCGAGGGGCATGTCGGCGCGCTGTTCTGGTCGCTGCACCTGCCCGAGGGACTGGCCGGGGACCGGGCCGTCGGCGCCACCCTGGAACAGCTGGATCTGGTACGCACCGTGGTCCAGGCGCACCCCGAGGGGCTGCGGATGGCGCACACCGCCTCCGAGGTCAACGACGCCCGGCTCTGCCGCCGGGTGGCCGTGCTGCTGGGCCCGGCCGGTGCCGCCGCGCTCGGCGACTCGCTCGGCATCCTGCGGGCCCTGCGCACCCTCGGCCTGCGGGTCCTCACCCTCGCGGGCGCCTCCTGGGCCAGCCAGGCGGGCCTGACCAGGTTCGGGGAGGAGGTACTGCGCGAGATGAACCGGCTGGGCGTGATCGCCGACCTCTCCGGGACCTCGGACGCCACCGTCGCCCGTACCCTGGCGGCCTCCAAGGCCCCGGTCCTGTTCACCCGTTCGGCGGCCCGCGCGCTCCGTCCCCACCCGGCGAACCTCTCCGACGACGTCCTCGCCGGACTGGGCGCGGCCAAGGGGGTGTGCATGGTCCCGCTCACCGCCGAGCAGGCGGGCCCGACCGTCCGGGACGTCGCCGACCACCTCGACCATGTCCGGGCCGTCGCGGGCCCGGAGTGCGTCGGCGTCTCGGGGACGTACGACTCCGGGGCCGCGCATCCGCAGGACCTCGCCGACGCGTCCTGCTACCCGAACCTGATCGCCGAACTCCTGGCCCGCGGCTGGTCCGAGGCTGATCTCGCCCTGCTGACCTGGGGGAACGTCCAGCGAATCGTGCGCAGTGCGGACTTCACGGCGCGGGCGGCCCAGCAGCGCCGCGAGCCGTCCACGGCCAGGATCGCCGAACTGGACGGCTGATCCGGCGCCACGGTCAGCAGGCGCAGAGGCAGAACGGGTGCCCCGCGGGGTCGGCGTAGACCCGCCAGCCCCGGGAGCGGTCCTCCGCGTCCAGCGGCCGCGCGCCGAGCGCGAGCACGCCCTTCTCGGCCGCGTCCAGATCGTCGACGGTCAGGTCCAGGTGAAACTGCTGCGAGCCCTCGGGCGCCGGCCACCGCGGCGGTACGTGCCCGGGAGCGGCCTGGAACGCCAGCGACTGTCCGCCGGGCACCACCAGATCCACCCAGTCCGCGGTTCCTGCGTCTCCCGCGTTCCCCTCCTCGGATTCCACGGTGCCGCCCAGCACCTCGGCGTAGAACTCGGCCAGCGCGCGCGGGTCGGGACAGTCCAGGACGACGACGCCGAGCTTGGCGAGAGCCATGACCCCTCCTACGGGAGAATGGTTACCTGTAGACCCCTGAATGAGGTAACAGTGTTACTGCATACTCCCGCATAGGAGGTAACGTCGCAACCATGAACGACCGTGCACCCGCACCTGGAGGACTGGTCCTGATCCAGTCCCTGGTGAACACCCTCGACCTCGAATCGGGCGCGGACCGGCTGGACACCGCCGAGGGCCGGGCCGCGTTCGGCCTCGCGGCGGGCGGCACCGAGGCCGCACGCGAACTGCGCGAGTCGCTGCGCGCGGTGTGCCTGGCCCACGCGGACCATCCACCGCACCGGCCCGTCACCCCGCTCGGCGAACTGCTGGCCGGCGCGCCCCTGTACCTCACGGTCGACGGACGGGACGGCGGCGCGGGCTTCGCTCCGGCCGTCCCCGCCGTCCCCGCCGTCCCCGCCGTCCCGGCCGTCCCCGCCGTCCCCGTCGTCCTTTCGGCATCGGCGGCCCTCTCGGCCCCCACCACCCCGTCGCCCGCCGTGAACGGGTCCCTCATCTCCCGCGTCGCCGCCGCCATCGCGGAGTCGCTCGTCGACGGCACCTGGGCCCGGCTGAAGGCATGCGAGGCGTCGACCTGCCACTGGGCGTACTACGACCGCTCCCCGGCCGGCCGCGGCCGCTGGTGTTCGATGTCGGTCTGCGGGGCACGCGCCAAGATGCGCCGCTACCGCGCGAAGTAGGTGACGCGGCCGCACGAAGTGGGCCAACCGGCCGCGCCGTCCCCGGGGACGGTGGAGAATGTGTGCGACGCCGGTCCGGCCGACTGAGCCTCGGCCGGACCGGCGTCGTCCGGGTACCGCCGCGCCGGGTCAGGTGACCAGCAGCCGGTTGAAGAACGAGCGGTAGTGGCGCAGGGCCTGGCGCAGGTCCTCCGTGTCGGCCTGCTCGCCCCGGTTCCACTGTCCTTCCAGTTCCTGTTTGTGATCGGCGAAGGTGGCGGCGAGCCTCTGCATCACGTCCGCGACGAGGGCGTCGGCGGTGTGCACGGCGTCGCGCGGGTCGTCGACGAACTGGCTCTGCACCTCCTGCCAGCGGGCACGGAACGCCTCCTCGTCCCGTTGGCCGAGGAGTTGGGGGGTGTCGTCGGTGTCCTGGGCGCCCCGGGAGCCGCCGGTGGTCCGGTCCCGCGAGCTCTCCGCCCGCGTGTCGGTGCCCACGGCCCCGTCGTCCGGGCCGCCGGTGTCCCGCCCGGTGTCCGCGCGCCGCCCGGTGTCCTCACGTCCGGCGTCGTCGAATCGCCCGTCGTCCTCGCGTTCCGCGGCGTCGTTCGGCGTGGCCGTGCTCTCGCCGGGGAACATCGGCGCGTCGGGCGGCGGGCCCGAGGTGTCCTCGGCCGCGCGGTCGTGGGGCCGGGCGAGATCGTCGGTGGACAGGCCGCTCGCGGTGGCGGTGTCCGGCATGTCATGGCCTCGTGTGTCCTGGCGGTGCATCGCTCACTCCGTTCCGTCCGGGCCGGTCAGGCCCGCGCGTGGCGGCGACGGCCGCCGTCGGAGAGCAGCTCGTCGAAGAGGGCGCGGTAGTGCACCATGGCCCCCCGCAGCTGCTCCGTCGTCGCCTGGTGCTGTGTGCTGAGCGCGTCCACGTCATGGGCGGCCCGGTAGTGCTCCAGGGTGCGACCGTGCTCGACCGAGAGGTCCCTGAGCTGCTGCTCGAAGTCCTGGGTCGGATAGCCGCGTTCGTTCATCAGGGAGGTCACCAGGCGGTCCGCGTCGTGCACGGCGCCCTCCGGGTGATCCACGAAGTCTTCCTGCACGCCGGCCCAGTCGCGGGTGTACCGGTCCTTGGTGCCGCTGTCCAGCGGCCTGATGTCCAGGGAGTCGTGCCGCTTCTCACGGTCCTTGAGGTCGCGCTCCGCGGCCGAGCGGTTGTCGGCGTTCTCCACCGTTCGCTCGTACTCCGGACCGAAGCGCTCCCGCAGCTTCCGGCGCCGCATGAGCTGTGAAGCCACCACCGCGATCAGGGCGATCACCACCACGACAGGAATGATGATGGCCAGAAGTGTTCCTGTTGACATGGGGCAGAGCCTCCTCGCCGGCGCCCGATGTGCGCCTCTATCCGTCGGGTCCCCCCAACCCCGGGATTGAAACGAGATGCGTGGAATGCTCCGAACACGGCTATGAGTGTGATTTGTCGTCGGCGTGCGGGTCCGGTACGGACGGCGCGGGCGGGGCGCGCAGCGCGCCGAACACGGACCAGGCGACCGACACCATCGGAACGGCGACGACCGCGCCGATCACCCCGGCCAGGATGCTGCCGGCGATGACGGAGAGGGCGACCACCACGGGGTGCAGCCGGACCGCCCAGCTGAGCACCAGCGGGTGCAGCACATGGCCCTCGAGCTGGCCGATGACCACGATCAGGGCGAGGACCACGACGGCGACGACCGGACCCCGCGAGGCCAGGGCGACCACCGTGGCCACGGCGAGCGCGACGGGGGAGCCCACCAGCGGGATGAACGCGGCGAAGAACTCCAGCAGTGTGAGCGGCAGCGCCAGCGGCACGCCCAGCAGGAACAACGCGATGCCCACCACCACGGCGTTGGTGGCGGCCACGATGATGATGCCCCGGGTGTACCCGGCGAACGTCCGCCAGGCCGCCCGCCCCGCGCGGTCCCACGGGTCCCGCGCGTGCTTCGGCAGCAGCGCCTGGAACCAGTGCCAGAACCGCTCACCGGAGTGGATGAAGAACAGTGAGCAGAACAGCGCGAGCACGCCGCCGGCCAGCACCTCCAGTACGCGCCCGGCGCCGCTGAGCGCGCTGCTGAGCAGCGCGGAACGGTGCTGTGAGAGGTACGCGGTCGCCTTGTCCTGGAGGTTCGCCAGCGCCGCGTGGTCCACGTGGAAGGGAGATCCTTCCAGCCACCGCTCGATCCGCCCGGCGCCCCCGGCGAACTCCTCGCCCAGCCGCCCCGATTCACCCGCGACCAGACTGCCGACCAGGGACAGCAGCCCGAGCACCACCACCACGCTCCCCACCAGGCTCACCGCGGTCGCCAGGCCCCGGGGCAGCCACCGTGCCAGCAGATTGGCCGCCGGGCGCAGCACCGAGGTCACCACCAGCGCGAGGAACACCGCGACGGCGACCAGTTGCAGCCGTCCCAGGATCTTGAAGCACGCGTACGCGGCCGCTCCCAGCACGAGCAGCCGCCAGGCGTACGCGGCGGTCACCCGCAGTCCGCTGTTCACGTCCGCGGTCACGCTGTCGCGGCGCGCCGCCGTCCCGGCCGCACGCGCCCGGACCACCGCGCCCGTTTTGCCGAGGGGTCGGCTCCCGCGTACGACGTACCGCGCCCGCCGCGCGTAGCGACCGGAGCCGCGGCCCGCGTCCGGACCGGTGCCGGGCTCACCCGGCCGTCGGTGCGAACGACGCGATCCGTCGGTCACCTGTGCGTCACCGCCCTCCGTCGTCGGGACCGGACAGGCACGTCGCCGAAGAGGCGCCTGTGGTCGACGCCGTGGCATCACGTGACCGGGCCGCAACGGGACAGATCGCACACAAGGGGCGTCAGGGACAGCGTGTGGTGCTCCGAGGAGGGGCCGCAAGCCGGGGAGGGCGGGCGGGTCAGGCGGTGGGCCGTCCCATCGCCCGGTACGTCCAGCCGGCCCGCCGCCACAGCTCCGGGTCGAGGGCGTTGCGCCCGTCGAGGAGCACGCGGGCGGTGGCCGCCTCGCCCAGTGCCGCGGGGTCCAGCTCACGGAACTCGCGCCACTCGGTGAGGTGCAGGACGACATCGGCGCCGCGGACGGCCCCGGCGGCCGAGTCCGCGTACCCGAGCGTCGGGAAGAGCCGCTTGGCGTTCGCCATGCCCTTGGGGTCGTAGACGGTGACCTGGCCGCCCTGGAGGTGGATCTGCCCGGCGACGTTCAGTGCCGGCGAGTCCCGCACGTCGTCGGAGTCGGGCTTGAAGGTCGCGCCGAGCACGGCGACCCGCTTGCCGAGGAAGGAACCGCCGCCGAGCGCCTCGCGGGCCATCTCGACCATCTGGCCGCGCCGCCGCATGTTGATGGAGTCGATCTCGCGCAGGAAGGTCAGCGCCTGGTCGGCGCCCAGCTCACCGGCGCGTGCCATGAAGGCGCGGATGTCCTTGGGCAGACAGCCGCCCCCGAACCCGATCCCGGCCCGCAGGAACTTCTTGCCGATGCGCTCGTCGTGTCCTATGGCCTCGGCCAGCATGGCGACATCGCCGCCGGCCGCCTCGCAGACCTCGGCCATGGCGTTGATGAAGGAGATCTTGGTCGCGAGGAAGGAGTTCGCGGACGTCTTCACCAGCTCGGCGGTCGGGAAGTCGGTCACCACGAAGGGCGAGCCCTCGGCGACCGGCGTGGTGTACACCTCGCGCAGCAGTTTCTCGGACCGTTCGCCGCGCACGCCCACCACGATCCGGTCGGGGTGCAGCGTGTCCTGTACGGCGAAACCCTCGCGCAGGAACTCCGGGTTCCAGGCGAGTTCGGCGTCCTCGCCCGCGGGGGACAGCTCGGCGAGCGTCCGCGCCAGCCGTTCCGCGGAACCCACGGGCACGGTGGACTTGCCGACGACGAGGGCGGGTCCGTGCAGGTGCGGGGCGAGCGACTCGAAGGCCGCGTCGACGTACGACATGTCGCACGCGTACTCGCCGTGCTTCTGCGGGGTGTTCACGCAGACGAAGTGGACGTCGCCGAACTCCCCGACCTCGGCCCAGTCCATGGTGAAGCGCAGGCGCCCGGTGGACCCCTCGATGCCCGCCACGTGCTTGCGCAGCAGTTCCTCGAGGCCCGGCTCGTACATCGGGACCTCGCCCCGCTGGAGCATCTCGATCTTCTCGGGGACGACATCGAGCCCCAGCACCTCGAAACCGAGTTCGGCCATGGCCGCGGCGTGTGTGGCGCCGAGATAGCCGGTACCGATCACGGTGATCTTGAGGGCCATGCGTGCTCCTGGGGTATACGGCCGTGGGTGCGCTGCCCGAGCATAGTCGGGGCATGACGGGGCCCTTCGTCGGGCAGGTTCCCCGCTGTCGCCAAGCTCACGTATCCCTCCCGTGGGCGGGCCCCTAAAATTTGGGTTACTTAACGGTAATTAGCGTCTTTGGAGCGTGAGAGACCTTGGCCGGATCGGCTGATTTCGACCTGTACCGCCCGTCCGAGGAGCACGACATGCTCCGGGACGCGATCCGCTCGCTGTCCGAGGCGAAGATCGCGCCGTACGCGGCGGTGGTCGACGAGGAGGCCCGTTTCCCGCAGGAGGCCCTGGACGCCCTGGTCTCCTCCGACCTCCACGCCGTGCACGTGCCGGAGACGTACGGCGGCGCCGGCGCCGACGCGCTCGCCACCGTGATCGTGATCGAGGAGGTGGCGCGGGTGTGCGCCAGCTCCTCTCTCATCCCGGCCGTGAACAAGCTCGGCTCGCTCCCGGTGATCCTCTCCGGTTCCGAGGCCCTGAAGCAGAAGTACCTGGCGCCCCTGGCGGCGGGCGACGGCATGTTCTCGTACTGCCTCTCCGAGCCGGACGCGGGCTCGGACGCGGCGGGCATGAAGACGAAGGCGGTCCGCGACGGCGACTCCTACGTCCTCAACGGTGTGAAGCGCTGGATCACCAACGCGGGTGAGTCCGAGTACTACACGGTGATGGCCGTCACCGATCCCACGAAGCGCTCCAAGGGCATATCGGCCTTCGTGGTCGAGAAGTCGGACGAGGGCGTCTCCTTCGGCGCCCCGGAGCGGAAGCTCGGCATCAAGGGCAGCCCGACGCGCGAGGTCTACCTCGACAACGTTCGCATCCCCGCGGACCGCATGATCGGCGAGGAGGGCACCGGCTTCGCCACCGCGATGAAGACCCTCGACCACACCCGCATCACGATCGCGGCCCAGGCGCTCGGTATCGCCCAGGGCGCTCTCGACTACGCCAAGGGCTACGTCCGCGAGCGCAAGCAGTTCGGCAAGCCGATCGCAGACTTCCAGGGCATCCAGTTCATGCTCGCCGACATGGCCATGAAGATCGAGGCCGCCCGCCAGCTGACGTACGCGGCGGCGGCCAAGTCCGAGCGCGGCGACGCCGACCTGACCTTCCAGGGCGCGGCGGCCAAGTGCTTCGCCTCCGACGTCGCCATGGAGGTCACCACGGACGCCGTCCAGCTGCTCGGCGGCTACGGCTACACCCGTGACTACCCGGTCGAGCGCATGATGCGCGACGCCAAGATCACCCAGATCTACGAGGGCACGAACCAGGTGCAGCGGATCGTGATGGCGAGGAACCTTCCCTAGCGGGGTCGGGGGCCGCAGCTCTTCACGGAGCTGCGGCCACCTCCAGCGTGCGCGCTGTCCGCCGGCGCGGTCAGCGAGTCCCGCTCACCCCCAGGTGAACCCCTGCTGGATCTCCATGCACGCGTCCTCCTTGTCACCGCTCAGCACGGCGGCGGACTTGGGTGCCTTCGTCGGCTGCGCGGATGCCGGATAGGTCTTCCCGGTACGCCAGTCCGCGCCCACGATCACGGTGACTCCCGAGACGTCGGTCGACTTGCGCACCGAACTCAGCGGCACCCCCATCGCCTTGGCGACCGCCTGGGCGTCACCCTCCAGATCGGCGCTGGGGTAGAGGACGGTGGTCTCGGCCTCGGGGGTCAGTTCCGTGTCCTTCGTGGCCTGGGTGAACCCCTTGGCCCGCAGGGCCTGTTCGACGGCGAGGGCCCGCTGGGGCGTCGGGGCCTGGCCGTTCACTCCGGTGCCGTTGCGGACCTGTACGGCGATCTGGCCGTTCGGTGCCGCGGGGTCCTTCGAGGTCTGCTCGGCCTTCGGCTTCGTGCCGTGGCCGTTCAGCGGAGTGTCCTTACGGATCATGGAAATGAGCTGGTCGGCGTCACCGGGCAGCGGCACCAGCCGGTTGCGGTCCTGCGACCACTGCTCCGTGGGCAGCGTCGTCATCGTGATGCCCTTGGTGGGCACCCGCTTGAAGTCCTCGGACAGGTCGTACAGCTTCTTGACCGTTCCCAGGCCCTCGTCGACCGTGAGCGCCTTCGTCGCGGTCTCCGCCAGCCTGCGCATCTCGTCGGGGTTGCTCAGCGTCGCGTTGGCGCGCAGCTGGCGCACCATCGAGTTCATGTACATGTGCTGGGCGTGGGTGCGGCCGAGGTCGGTGCCGTCCTCGAAGCCGTAACGGGTGCGCAGCCACTGCAATGCCTGCTTTCCCTTGACCGGCGTGGTGCCCGCCTTCAGCTTCAGGCCCGATCCGTGGCCGTCCGAGGTGTGCGAGTAGACGTTCTTCCGTACGCAGACCGGGACACCGCCGATGGCGTCCGCCATCGACACGACCCCGGAGAAGTCGACCATCATGAAGTGGTCGATGTGGATGTCGGTCAGCTTCTCCCAGGTGGCGACCGTGCAGCCGGGGCCGCCGCGGCCCAGCGACTCGTTGGCCATGGACAGGGAGAGCGGCTCGTACACCTTGTGGGTGTGCGGGTCGGTGCACTTGGGGATGGAGATCATGGTG
The DNA here is from genome assembly GCF_042887295.1 of Streptomyces sp. NPDC057950. Taxonomy (NCBI): domain Bacteria; kingdom Bacillati; phylum Actinomycetota; class Actinomycetes; order Kitasatosporales; family Streptomycetaceae; genus Streptomyces; species Streptomyces sp. NPDC057950. The sequence goes on along the minus strand of NZ_JBHVPP010000032.1, from coordinate 39,684 downwards.
TCGCGCGGGAGGCTGACCACGGACATGTTGCTGCGGTCGGCCGAGACGTGCACCAGCATCTGCACATCGGCGAGCGGCGGGCGGCCCACATCACCCTTGGACCCGCCGAGCTTGAGGTCCTCCGCGGTGTTCCGGCTGTCCGAGCCGATCATCAGGATGTTCAGCGGACTCTGACCGGCGGCGTTCGCGGTCGCCTTGGGCGCGGCGTCGTCACCGAGGTTGAGCTTGTCCTTCTTGATGTTGCTGTTGAGGTGCTCGTAGTAGAGGTAACCCGCCCCGGCGGTCCCCAGTATCACCACCGTCAGCGTCATCGCCGACCAGCGCAGTATCCGCCGCTTCGGGCGCGGCGGTCTCGACCCCGCTCCGCGCCTGCGGCTGCCGCCCTGCGGCTCGCGGTCGCCGGACGGCGCCCGCGAGCCCTCTTTGTGCCGTCCGCCGTCGGTGCCCTGCGCCTCGCCCGCCCCACCGGGTTCGTCGCCGCGCCGAGTGTGCGGCAGAGCCCCTTCTCCGCGCACGCTGCTTCGTGTCATTCTCCTGCCCCTCCCCGCCCCCGGCATCCTCACCGCGGCTTCGTTTCGCGTCCCGGTACCCGCCCTAGTACGGACCGGGGCAACCATGTCGCCTTCCCCCTCCTCGACCGTGTGCCTCGGAAAGCCTGGGCACAGGCCGGGCGAAGTATCGGCCACGGCACATTTCGTGGCGCCGCCGTGCTCCTCCACTCAGTGAGACGCAGAATCGGCCCCCGAGGTCACCGGACGCGCCTGACCTCGTCGGCCGCCGACCGTGGAACGCCGGGCCGGTGCCTCCGCCGGAGCGGTGACCGGTACGCCCCCACACCTGAAGTCCCCACCGAGGGCGGCGCGTTCGCGGGCAGTCCCCGCGGGTCGCTCGCGCTCCCGCCCGGCTTCGGGGCCGGTGCCGGAGGCCCCGCGATGCCGGCCGGTTCGCGCGCCTGGTCGGCCTGGTCAGGAGGGTACTCCCGCGTCGTCCTCCACTGTTCCGCGGCGGCGTTGCCGAGCTGAGCGGACGCGAGTACGCCTGTGCGGCCCCGCGGCCGGACAAGGGTCGTCCAGGCGGAACCGTCGGGTGCGTCGGCGTTGTGGAGGCCGGCCCGGACATCGATGTCCGCCCGTCCACGGCCCTGCGTGTCCACGGTCGTCTTGTCCTCCGTCGGGGCCACGCGGTGTACCGGCCCCCAAAGCCCCTCGGCCGGTCATGCGCGCGGGCAGCGCGCGACTCGTGGCCAAGCGCGCCGGATCGCTCACACTATCGGCCAAGTCGAGCGTCGAGCGACGGCGGTGAGTATTGCCACTCCCGTACAACCGGTCAATCGACCCGTTTCCGGCGAATAAAGATCGTTCCTTGGCGCACGCTTTACTCGCGGGCGTCCGACGGTGGCCAAGGTCCCGCCAAACGCCGGACACCAGCTCCGCTGGTCAACGGCCGGTCGGCCAGGCGGGTTTGGGGCGCCGGCCCGGTGGGGCGGGGTCGGAGCCCGTGCCTGCCGGGCGTCACAGGGCGGCCAGCGCGCGGCGCAGGTCCTCGGGAGCGCGGTAGTGGACGGTCCGCATCCCGAGTGCGGACGCCGCCTCCACGTTCTCCAGGGTGTCGTCCACGAACAGGCAGCGCTCGGCCGGAACTCCGGCCCGTTCGACGGCGATGTCGTAGATGCGGCGGTCGGGCTTGGCGATCCCCACCCGCGCGCTGCTGACCACGTGGTCGGCGAGATCCGTCAGACCCAGGACCTCCAGGTCCTCCTCCAGCTGCACCGAGGTGTTGGTGACGAGGACCAGGGGCACCTGGGCACGGGCCCCGCGCAGCAGTGACACCACCGCCGCGTCCGCCCGGAACGGCGTCCGGACGAGCGCCCCGCCCAGCTCCCGGGCCGCCGCCTCGGACACCAGCCCGGCCAGACCCCGCACGGCCGACCGTGCCCACTCGTCCGGCGTGATCCGCCCGACCACCAGCGGCAGCACCGTGTCCGGTGCGAAGGCCAGCTTCATGGTGGTGCCCTCGGCCAGTCCGGCGGCGCGCTCCAGCGCGTTCAGGCGGGACGGGTCGTAGACGCGGATCACGTTGTCGACGTCGCAGAGCACCGCGTCGAAGGGGCGACCGTCCGAGGTGGGGCGGGAGGCGGGAGAAAGGCTCATGCCGTCACCCTGACATCCGGCCCGGGGAAGCCGCCGACCAGGGCCGTCGACCGGGCCGCCGCACCCTCCTCGCAGCCCTCACGCCCGCGTCGGGACCTGGGCCAGCGTGGCCCCGGGTGTTCCTGCGCTCCGGCTCGCGTGGCCCCGGGTGTTCCTGCGCTCCGGTCCGCGTGGCCCCGGGTGTTCCTGCGCTCCGGTCCGCGTGGCCCCGGGTGTTCCTGCGCTCCGGTCCGCGTGGCCCCGGGTGCTCCTGCGCTCCGGCCAGCGCGGCCCCAGGTGCTTCCGTGCCCCGGTACTCCCGACCTCCGGCGCCGCTGACCTCCGGCGCCCTCGTACTGCGGGGCCCCGTACTCTCGCGGTCCCGGCGCTCTCGCGGTCCCGGCACTCCGGCGGTCCGGAGCCGCCGACGGCTGCGGCTCCCGCCGGTGGTCTTCGTGCTGCCGGGAGCCCCGATACCCGGCCGGCGCCCGCGGGCCTACCCGGTCGGCGCCCGCGGTCGTACCCGGTCGGCGCCCGCGGCGCTACCCGGTCGACGCCCGCGGCGCTACGCGTCCAGCCCGTCCGCCACGCGCTTCTCCCGCAGTTCCATGATCGCCCGGCGGCGGGCCAGCCGGTGGGTGCGGCGGATCTGGGCCTCCTGGTAGCGGCGCTCGTCCCGCTCGGTCTCCGGGAGGACGGGCGGAACGCGGCGCGGCTTGCCGTCGGCGTCGACCGCGGTGAAGACGAGATAGGCCGAGCCGACCTGCTGGGGTGGCGTGGACTCGTTCCACCGCTCGGCGAGCACCCGGACACCGACCTCTATCGACGTCCGGCCCGTCCAGTTGACCTGGGCCTTCACATGGACGAGGTCGCCCACGCGCACGGGCTCGAGGAAAGCCATCTCGTCCATGGAGGCGGTCACCGCGGGCCCACCGGAGTGCCGCCCGGCCACCGCGCCCGCCGCGTCGTCCACGAGTTTCATGATCACACCACCGTGCACCGTGCCCAGAAGGTTGGTGTCGTTGTGGGTCATGATGTGGCTGAGCGTGGTCCGGGACGCGGAGGTCGGCTTGCCCGGAATATCGGATTCCGGAGTGGGCGCCTGGTCTGTCATGCCCTCCACCCTATGCGGGGTGCGCGCATGGTCCGCTTTGCATCAGCTCTGCAACAGGCGTGACCCAGATCTCCCCGCTCTCTTGTTAGGCACCTGGTGCGGCCCTGCACACTGGTCCGCATGAACGATTGGCCCGACGGGTGGGACGACAGCCGCAACAACGGCGGCAACCGTTACGGTCGCGGCAGCGCGGGCGCACAGCCCGAGAGCGCCCGCGTCATGCGGCAGGTTCGGCGTGGTCCGGCGTCGCCCGGTCCGGGCCCCGGCGCCCCGCCCTACGGCGGAGTGCCCCAGCAGCCGACGTACGGGAACGGCCAGGGGTACGGCGACGGCTACGACAACGGATACGACTCCGGTTACAACACCGGCCAGGTCTACGGTTCGCCGAACGGCCCCGGAGGCCCGCAGGGTCCCGGCGGCACCGGCACCCGGGATCCGCGCCCCGCGCCGAACTGGCGGCGCCGGATCAAGTGGACCGCGATCACGCTGGTCACGCTCTTCGTCGTGGTCTCCGTCGGCACGTACTTCTGGGCGGACTCCAAGCTCCACCGTGACGTGGATCTGTCGAAGGTCATCGACCGTCCCGACGCGGGCAAGGGCACCAACTACCTGATCGTCGGCTCCGACAGCCGCGCCGGAATGTCCGCCGAGGACAAGAAGAAGCTGCACACCGGGTCCGCCGAGGGCAAGCGCACGGACTCCATGATGATCCTGCACACCGGCGACAACGGCTCCACGCTGGTCTCGCTGCCCCGTGACTCGAACGTCGAGATACCGAGCTACAAGGGCTCCGACTCCGGCAAGACGTACCAGGGCACGGGCCGGCACGTGAAGCTGAACGCGGCGTACGCGGAGGACGGCCCCGAGCTCCTCGTGCGGACCGTCGAGTTCAACACCGGTCTGCGCATCGACCACTACGTGGAGATCGGCTTCGGCGGCTTCGCGAAGATCGTGGACGCGGTCGGCGGCGTCGACATGACCCTCGACAAGGGTTTCAAGGACAAGTACTCCGGCGCCGACTTCAAGGCGGGCGAGCAGACACTGAACGGCGAGCAGGCCCTCGCCTTCGTCCGTACCCGGCACGCCTTCGCCGCCTCGGACCTGGAACGCACCAAGAACCAGCAGAAGTTCCTGGCCGCCCTGGCCCACCAGGTGGCGACCCCGTCCACGGTCCTGAACCCCTTCGCGCTCTACCCGACGATGGGCGCGGGCCTGGACTCGCTCACCGTCGACAAGGACATGAGCCTGTGGGACCTCGCGGACATGTTCTGGGCGATGAAGGGTGTCACCGGCGGTGACGGCAAGTCCATGAACATGCCGATCTCCGGCTCCACGGGCGGCAACCTCGTCTGGGACAAGGCCAAGGTCAAGTCGCTGGTCGACGAGCTGAAGAACGACGAAAAGGTGACGGTCTCGGGCAACTGAGGACCCGACGCCCCGCACCCGTGACAGGGCCCCGCCGAGCACATCGGCGGGGCCCTGTCACATACATGCGCCCTAGCGGCACAGCACCTCGTCACCGGTCACCACGGGAGACGACTCCCCCTGGGGCGGAGCGTCCACCCGTACCCGTCTGACCTCCTTGAAGTCCGCCCCCGCGAGCACCTTCAGCACCGGCCCCTGCCGGTCGACCGCGCGCAGCTCGCTGCCGGGCAGCGCCGCCGCCAGGGAGCGCGCGGAACGGTCCCAGCGCGGGTCGTAGGTGATGACGGTGTGCTTCAGGCCCGACTCCTGCGCGGTGGCGGGCTGCCCGGTCGTACGGAACCCGGTGGCGGCGAGCGCGCCGTCCACCCGCTTGCCGAGGCCCTCGGTGGAGGTCGCGTTCTCCACCTGGACGTGGATCTGCTGCGGGGCCACCTCGACGTGCGCGACCGCGCTGCGCACCGCCGCCCGGTGCGGCGCGGTGAGCGGCTCGTCGTCGCGCAGCGACTCGAAGAGACGGGCGGCCTTCGGCTCGTCCCACTTCAGCGTCGAGCCGATGCCCTTGACGGCGAAGCCCATCCGCCCGATCGGCACGGTCGTGAACTCGGAGGAGGAAGGGGAGAAGTTGCGCATCGCCCGGCCGAGGTCCAGCAGCTCGTCGGTGCCGAAGCCCCGGTCCGCGCGGACCGAGCCGAGCACGGCCCGGGTGACGTCACGGAACCTCAGCGGGTTCAGCAGCACCCCGGAGGAGGTGGCGCGGCCGATCAGCGCCGCCAGGAACCGCTGCTGGCGCTGCATCCTGCCGAGGTCGGAGGCACCGTCGACATGCCGGGAGCGCACGTACTGCAGCGCCTGCCCGCCGTTCAGCTCGTGCGGGCCGGCCGTCAGGTCGAGTCCCGTGTAGGAGTCCTTCAGGGGCCGCGTGGTGCAGATGTCGACGCCCCCGAGCACGTCCACGGTCTTCATGAAGCTGGTGAAGTCGACCTCCAGGTAGTGGTCGATCTTCAAGTGGGTCATGTTCTCGACGGTGCGCACGGTCAGCTGCGGACCGCCCTCCGCGTACGCCGCGTTGAGCTTGATCGGGTGCGGGGCGTGCTGTGCGCCGGTGGTCTGGTCGGTGTGCGCGGGCGTCTCGGCGTACGAGTCGCGCGGCAGGCTGACGACGCTGGCGCGCTCCTTGTCCGCCGCGATGTGCACGATCATGATCGTGTCGGTGCAGTGGCAGGGGGCGCCGCCCAGGCGGTACTTGCGCCGCTCGCTCTCCGTGATCTTCTCGCGGCCGTCGGTGCCGACCAGCAGGATGTTCATGCCGTGGCCCGCCGCGGGACGGTTCTTCATGTCCTTGAACGGGTCGACCCGGGCGATGTCCTCGTCGAGGCTGGTGACCACCGCGTGCCCGATGCCCGCCGAGGCGAGGACCACCACCGACAGCGTGGTGATGACCCGCATGGCCCAGCGCGGCTTCCTCCTCCGTACGGGGGGCCGCGCCGGAGGCCGCCGGGTACGGGACGGCTGTGGGCGGCCCTGGAGAGGAGGCCGCCGTGGACGGGCGGGGTCGGGGGCGTGGGGCGGGGCGGCGGAGCGGGGCGACGTGGGCAAGGGGGACACCTCCGCGAGGGTGGGCGTGGGGATGCGTGAGCACGGTAGGCAGATACGATCTCCTGCCCGGCCCGTAGGCAGGGCGGCGCGCGCCCGTGTCCCCCATTCGCGGTAACGTGACGTCCGATGAGCGAGAAGTCTGGCGTGCAGCCCCCCGCCGTATCCGTGATCATGCCCGTCCTCAACGAGGAGAGGCACCTTCGCGGAGCCGTCCAAGCGATCCTGGCGCAGGAGTACGACGGCGAGATGGAGGTGGTGATCGCCATCGGTCCGTCCACGGACCGTACGGACGAGATCGCCGCCCGACTCGTGGCCGAGGACCCCCGCGTGCACACCGTGCCGAACCCGACCGGCCGCACCCCCGCCGCGCTCAACGCGGCGATCAAGGCGTCCCGGCACCCCGTCGTGGTCCGCGTCGACGGGCACGGCATGCTCTCGCCGAACTACATCGCCACCGCTGTCCGCCTCCTGGAGGAGACCGGCGCGCAGAACGTCGGCGGCATCATGCACGCCGAGGGCGAGAACGACTGGGAGCACGCCGTCGCCGCCGCGATGACCTCGAGGATCGGTGTGGGCAACGCGGCCTTCCACACGGGCGGGGAGGCCGGACCGGCCGAGACCGTGTACCTCGGCGTCTTCCGGCGCGAGGCGCTGGAGCGCCAGGGCGGCTACAACGAGGAGTTCATCCGCGCCCAGGACTGGGAGCTGAACTTCCGGATCCGGGAGGCGGGCGGCCTCATCTGGTTCTCGCCCGAGCTGAAGGTGTCGTACCGGCCGCGGCCCTCCGTCAGGGCCCTCGCCAAGCAGTACAAGGACTACGGACGCTGGCGCCACGTCGTCGCCCGCTACCACGAGGGCTCCATCAACCTGCGCTACCTCGCCCCGCCGACCGCGGTGTGCGCGATCGCGGCGGGCGTCGTGGTGGGCGCCGCCCTGACGCCCTGGGGCTTCCTGATCCCCGGCGGCTACCTCGCGGCGATAGCCGCGGGTTCGCTGCCCGCGGGCAAGGGGCTGCGGGCCAAGGCCCGCCTGCAGATCCCCTTGGCCCTCGCCACCATGCACATGTCCTGGGGCTTCGGCTTCCTGACCAGCCCGCGTGCGCTGGCCACGAGGGTGATCGCCTCACGGCGTCCCGCCGTGCGGGAGTCCGCCGCTTCATGAGGTCGCGGCCCGTCGGCCCGCGTGCGCGCCGACGGGCCCTGCCCGACCCCGCCGCCTGAACGACCCCGCCGCCTGACGCGGTCCGCACGCGCCTGACATGGCTCCGCCCCGCGCCCGAGGACGCGGGGCGGAGCCATGTCAGGTCACCTACGAGGCACACTTCACCTTGTCCGCCGTGGACTTGTCGACCGCCGGCGCCTTCGTCGCGGCGGTGAGCGGTTCACCCGCGCCCTTGAAGTCCTTGCCCAGGGTCAGCGTCATCGCGGGCAGTCCCTGGGAGTTGATCACGCTCTTGCCGGGCTTCAGCGCGGATCCCGACAGCCCCATGATCGCGGCCAGCCTGCGTGCCTGGGCCGCCTGGTCTGGCGCGTACTCCAGCGCGGTCTTGCTCAGTACCGCGGGCGCGTTGCCCGCGTTCTCGGACTTCTGCACACCCTGGGAGTTCTGCAGCCAGGCGAGGGTCAGCTGAGCGGAGCCGCCGGCGGCCCCGCCGTTGAGGATCCGCACCCGGACCTCGGAGGCCGCGGACTTGGTGCCCTGGAGGCGGGCGGCCTGGGCGTCCTTCGCCTCCTTCTCCTTCTTCTTCACCTCGGTGAAGGAGACGTCGTTCTTGATCGCGTCGAAGACGTCGGGGGCCGCGGCCGGATTGACGATGACCGTCTTGTGGACCGTGCCGTCGGCCGGGTTGTCGAGCACCGGCACCGTCATGAAGCTGATGTTCTTCGTCGGCACCCTCTTCAGCTCCAGGGCCACGTCCTTGAGCGTGCTGACGTTTCCTATGCCCGTGTCCACCGTGAGCGCCTTGGTGGCCGCCTCGGCCAGGCTGATCAGCTTGGTGGGGCTGGTGAGGGTGTCGCTGGAGCTCATCTTGCGCATGAGGGACGCCAGGAACTGCTGCTGCACCTTGATCCGGTCCAGGTCGCCCTCGTTGCCCCAGCTGTGGCGGGTGCGGACGAACGCGAGGGCCTGCTCACCCTCGACCTTGCTCTTGCCCGCGGGCAGTTTGAGGTGCGAGTCCTTGTCGTTGACCGGGTGCGCGAGGCAGACGTCGACGCCCTGCACGGCCGTCGTCAGCGTCTTCACCGCGTTGAAGTCCGCCATCATGAAGTGGTCCACCGAGATGCCGGTGAGCTCCTTCACCGTGCGCATGGTGCAGCCCGGGTCGCGGCCGTCCTGCCCCAGGCTGATGTTGAAGCGGACGTCCTGCGTGCCCGGGACGACCTTGGTGCTGCCGTCGGGCTGCTTGGTCGGGCAGTCCGGGACGTTGGTGATCAGGTCACGAGGGATGCTCAACGCGGTCGCGTTCGTACGGTCCTTGGAGACATGCAGCAGGATGTTGGTGTCGGCGTGCCCGACGCTGTTCGCGTCGCCGTAGCCCTCGTTGCCCTTACCGGTGCGCTTGTCCGTACCGATGATCAGGATGTTGAAGGCCTCGTTCTTGCTGAAGCCCTTCTTGCCCGCGGTGCCGACGTCCGTCGTACTGACGTTGCCCTCGAGGTGCTTGAGGTACAGGTACCCCGCGGCCGACGCGGCGACCAGTACGAAGGCCATCGACCCGCCGGTCCACAGCAGGACCTTCTTCGCCCTCGACTTCTTGGGCTTCGTCCGCGTCCGGCGGCGGCCCGGCGGCGGCTCGGGCGGGGCGCCGCGGCGTCGGCGCGGCCCGGGGACGTCGGGGCCGGGTGGCGCGGGCGTGTCCCGCTCCGGCGCCGGACGCGCGCGTTGTCCCGGCCTCGCTCCCGCCCCCGTCGGCGCGGGGGTGCCGCGACGCGGTCTCGGGACTCCCGACTGCGGTGCGGAAGCATTCAGTCGCAGTTCGTATTCACCGGTGTTCGGGTTGAGCACCCACTGGTCTGCGGGATCGATATTGTCCGCCCGCCCACGGCCTTGCGCGTCCACGGTTGTCTGAATCCTCCGTCGGGGCCACGCGGCGCCCTTCCCCCTCAAGGCGCTCGGGTCTCTCGGTCCAACAGTGCGCGACCCCCAGGACAGACCTCGTGGCCGGGTGCACCGGATCGCTCACACTATCTGCCCAGGTCAGTGTCGAGCGACGACGGTGACGAATTCCACTTGCCTACAACTGGGCAATCCGCCTTATTTCTCGGGGACTTCTTAGCTCAGCAGTTCCCGTCCTTGGCGCATGCTTTACCCGCAGGCGTCCTCGGCCGCCGTGTTTCCCCGGAAAGTCGGCGCGGGGGGAGGGGTGCCGGCGGGGGAGAGGGCCTGTTCGACCGGCCACTTCACGTCGCCACTCGACTGCTCTTCGTAGTCGAATGCGAACTCGTACGCGCCTCCACCGGGCCCCTCGAACGAGTTCCGCGCGAGGTTCTGGCGGCCCTTCGCCGCATTTCCGCTCTTCACTCCGGAATCCTCCGGAACGTCCGCGGGAGCCCCCTTCGGAACACCCTTGGCGACCGCCACCGGTGTGTCCGAACGCAGCCGCGCGAAGAGCTGGGCCGCTTCGGGTTCGACGAGTTGGTCGCGATTGGCGTTGTAGGCGTACGACGCCCTGGGCACCGTCAGGAATTGCACCTGTTCCACGGGAATGTCGCGCATGCCGCGCACCAGCTGGTACAGCCCGCGCAGGCTCGCCAGGGCGGGGTCCGTGGTGAGCGAGGAGGTGGCCGCGTCGAGAACGGGATAGAGCTTCGCCGGATTCAGCAGGACGTCGTTGCTGCGCACCTTGCTGACGAGCGCGCCCAGGAACCGCTGTTGGCGTTCCATCCGGTCGGTGTCGCTGCCGTTGCCGATGCTCTTGCGGGCGCGCACGTAACCGAGGGCCTGTTCGCCGTTGAGCGTCACCTCGCCCGCGGGCAGCCGCAGTTTGGCGTCCTTGTCGTCGATGGGCTGCTTCAGGCAGACCTGGACACCGTCCACCGCGTCGACGATGTCCTTGAAGCCGTGGAAGTCGACGACCATGTGGTGGTCGACGCGGATGTCCGTGAGCTTCTCGACGGTCCGGATCGTGCAGGCCGAACCGCCCACCTCGAAGGCCGAGTTGAACGCCGCGAACACCGGCCTGCTGCGGGTGCCGTCCGGGCGGCGGCAGTCCGGCAGGTGCACCATGAGGTCGCGGGGCAGCGAGACGGCGGTCGCGCTGTGCCGGTTCGCGGCCAGGTGCAGCAGGATCGTGGTGTCGGAGCGCTCGGTCCCGGAGTCGCGGCCGTACTTCCGGTTCCCCTTCCCCGAGCGCGAGTCCGATCCGATCAGCAGGATGTTCTGCGCGCCCCGCACGAGCGCCGTGGGCCGCTCCTTCTCGTACCGGGCGAGCTCGGCGGCCGCGTCGTCGTCGGCCGTGATGTTCCCGTTCAGCTTCTCGTACACCGCCCAGCCGGCCGCGCTCGCGGCCAGCAGGAAGACGCTGAGCCCCAAGGACGTGTTGCGCACCCACGACCGCCGACGCCGCCTGGCGAGCCCGGTACCGGTGGCCGACGCCCCCGCTCCCGGCCCTGCGCTGTCGGTCACGTCGGGGAACCCCCTCCTGGCGTACGGGCGTGTCGTGCCGCGGTGTTCCTACGACCATGGCCCGCCCGGCCCCCCGAGGCAGGCCGGTGATAGCCCGAACGGGCGACGCCCCCCACCCGTCCGGTGCCCCGCAGGGGACGCGGACGAACGGGCGACGCCCCCCGTCCGTCCGGTGCCCCGCAGGGGGCGCGGGGAACGGCGCGCCCGGCGACACATCACCCGCGGCCGACGGCCGGGCCCCGCCACCCATCTGCCCGAGCCGGTTCCCGACGTCCGATCCTGCGAGTCGCACCGGCCGTGTCCCGCGAGGGACGCGACGAAGCGCGCGCCGGCCACCACGGCCGCGGCCGACAGTCCAGGCCGCCCCCACCCCGGCGCCGGCGCCGCCCCGCGTCAGCGGGCCGTCGCGGTCACCCGTTCACTCTCCACCCGCTTCGCCAGCCCTTCCTCACCCAGCAGCTCGAGGTGCCGGCACAGCACCACGGACGCACCGGTCGACAGCGGTGCGTACAGGCCCGCGCTCAGCCCCTCCCAGGTGTCGTACGCGAGCCCCGACAGGATCCGCGAACCGGGTCCCGTCAGCCCGAGCGAGGGCGCGCCGGACCGGGCCCGCTCCACGACCTCGGCCCCCGTGTACTCCGCCCCGGCGACGATCAGCGCCGGCTCCTCCGGGTCCACCACCGCGTACGGCACGAACCGGTCCCCCTGGCTCGGCACCTCCACCGCGTAGTCGGCGAAGCCCGCCGGCGCCTGCGGGAAGCGCCCGCCGAGCGGCCGCAACGCGAGCGCGATCCGCTCCCCGGAGCAGGCGCGGGCCGCCTCCAGCGTGTCCGGCCCGCTGACCACGAGGCCGGCCGCGGCGGGGTCGCCGCCCACGTCCGCGACCACTCCCACCGACGAACACGCCAGCAGCCACACCGCCGTCTGCCAGTGCGCGGGCAGCAGCAGCGCCAGCCGGTCGCCGGGCTCGGCGGACAGCTCGCCCTGGAGCAGGTTGGCGGTCTTGGCCACCCAATTGGCGAAGGTGGCCACGGACAATTCGACACGTTCACCCGTGGCGTCGTCGTAGAAGGTCACCAGCGGGCGTGCGGGGTCCGCGGCGAGCGCGGATCGCAGCAGGTCGGCAGGGGTGCGATCGATGGCGTTCACGCGCAGAAGCGTACGCGGACCCCGCGCGCGGGACGGACCGGCCGTGCCACCGGTTCGGCCGAGCGCAGCAGACGGTCCGTCACATCCCCAATGGACAGATATGTATGACTATGTCCACGATCAGGGGCATGCGTGGATTCCTTGCTTCCTCGGTCGGCGTCACCTGCGCGGCCGCTCTCGCCCTTCCGCTGGCCCTGTCCGCCCCGGCACAGGCCGGACCCCAGGCGGCGACGACCGGGCCCGCCGTCCCGGGCAGCACCCAATCCCTCCCGCTCGTCCCGCTCGGCGACGGTCGCGCCCTCGGATCCGCCGCGCCCGAACAAGGGGTCGTCAGACGGGCCGTACGGTCGTTCTCGCTCGTCGGCGTCATCTGGGACGACCCCGACACCGAACTGCGCGGGCGCGTCCAGGTCCGTACCCGCGCCTTCGGCACCCGCCACTGGACCGGCTGGCGGGACATCGAGACGCACAACCACGAACACGGCGCCGACCCCGACAGCGCCGAGAGCGCCTCGGGCCGGGTGCGCGGCTCCACGGCGCCGTTGTGGGTCGGGGACTCCGACGGCGTCGAGGTGCGCGTCCAGGCGGAGGTGGACGAACGCTCGACCGCACCCGGGGAGTCACCGCTCCCCAGGGGCATGCACCTCGAACTCGTCGACCCCGGCGAGGAGCCCTCGTCGCGGGGGAGGTCGACCGCGGGCGGCCGCTTCGCCGGGACGGACTCCGTGTCCACCGCCCTGGACGCCGTCGCGGTCACCACGTCCGCCGCCCACGAAGCGACCGCCGCGAACGCCGCGCTCGCGCCGCTCGGCGCCGCCGCGATCCCGGCACTCTCCAAGGCCCGCACCGAGCGCGAGTACCTCGCCGCCCACCCGGGCGAACCGCGTGCGGAGCCGTACATCGGCGCGCGCCCGCGCATCGTGACCCGGCGCGGGTGGGGCGCGGACGAGGGGCTGCGCGAGCAGGGTCTCGTGTACACCAAAAAGGTGAAGGCCGCCTTCGTGCACCACACGGCATCCGGCAACAACTACCGTTGCTCGCAAGCCTCTTCGGTCATCCGCAGTATCTACCGCTACCACGTCAAGAGCAGCGGCTGGCGTGACATCGGCTACAACTTCCTCGTCGACAAGTGCGGAAACATCTACGAAGGCCGGGCCGGGGGCGTGGCCAAGCCCGTCATGGGCGCCCACACCCTCGGCTTCAACAACGACACGATGGGGATCGCCGTCCTCGGCACCTTCGCCGACACGAGGCCGACCGCCGCCGCGCTGGGAGCCGTCGCGCGGCTCACGGCGTGGAAGCTCGGTCTCTACGGAGTCAATCCGCGCGGCAAGACATACCTGAAGTCCGGCGGTGGCAATCTCTACCGAAAAGGCAAGAACGTACGACTCAACGTGATCTCCGGCCATCGGGACGGGTTCGCCACGGAGTGCCCAGGACGGCTCCTGTACGGCAAACTCGGCTCGGCCCGGACGAGCGCGGCCCGGTACCAGGGCCGCTGAGAGGGCTGGAGGCCCTCGCGGAGCCCCACGTCCGACGGACCCGGCCGTCCGGCCCGGTCGTCGGCCCCGGCCATCGAGGACACCCACCGCTGTCGAAGGCGCCATCGAACGGACTGCATACACTGACCGGCCGGAACACCCTTCGGCCGGTCCCGGCAGGAAGCAGAGACGACAGGTGACAGAAGCGATCCTCCTGGTCGGTGGCAGAGGCACCCGGCTGCGCCCGCTCACGGTGAACACCCCCAAGCCGATGGTTCCGGCGGCCGGGGTGCCCTTCCTCACGCACCAGCTGGCGCGGGCGAGGGCGGCGGGCGTCGAGCACATCGTCCTCGCGACCTCCTACCTGGCCGAGGTCTTCGAGCCGTACTTCGGTGACGGCTCGGCGCTGGGGCTCCACATCGAGTACGTCACCGAGGAGGAGCCCCTCGGCACGGGCGGCGCGATCCGCAACGTCGCCGCGCGCCTCCACTCGGGCCCGCACGAGCCGGTCCTGATCTTCAACGGTGACATCCTGACGGGGCTGGACATCCAGGCGCTGGTGGCGACGCACGAGTCGACGGGCGCGGACGTGTCCCTGCACCTGACCCGGGTCGATGACCCCCGGGCGTACGGTCTGGTCCCGACGGACGCCTCGGGCCGGGTGACGGCCTTCCTGGAGAAGCCCCAGACGCCCGCGGAGATCGTCACCGACCAGATCAACGCGGGGGCGTACGTCTTCCGCCGCTCCGTCATCGACTCGATCCCCGCGGGCCGCCCGGTCTCGGTGGAACGGGAGACCTTCCCGGAACTGCTGGCCACCGGGGCCCACCTCCAGGGCATGGTGGACTCGACCTACTGGCTGGATCTGGGCACCCCCCAGGCCTTCGTGAGAGGCTCCGCGGACCTGGTCCTCGGCCGTGCGCCCTCTCCGGCGGTCCCCGGCCGCTGCGGCGACCGTCTGGTCCTGCCCACGGCCCGGGTCGCCCCGGACGCCAAGCTGACGGGCGGCACGGTCGTGGGCGAGGGCGCCCACGTCGGGGAGGGCGCGCGCGTCGCGGGCAGCACCATCCTGTCCGGCGCCGTCGTCGAACCCGGCGCCGTCATCACCGACTCCCTCGTCGGCGCCCGCGCCCGCATCGGCGAACGCACCGTCCTGTCCGGCACGGTTGTCGGCGACGGCGCGGTGATCGGCCCCGACAACGAACTCCGCGAGGGCGTACGCATCTGGTGCGAGGCCCACATCCCGGCGGGAGCACTCCGCTTCTCCTCGGACCAGTAACCACCCGCCGCGGGGGCGCGTCCTCAGCCCGTCCGGCGTTTGAGGACCAGCCCTCAGGGCTCCCGGCTCCGGGGGCGGAGCCCCTGGCGGGGGCCGGGGCGGAGCCCCTGGATGGGACGGGTAGGGGCGGCGGGGGCGAGGAACACCCGGCCCCGTCACCTCACCCACCCACCCACCCACCCACCCACTCCAGGATCACAACCGCCCGATATCCCCCCGCGGCATCCGCGGAGCCCTCCGTGCCGGCCCCCGCCCCGACAACAGAATCAACCGCGCGGCCCGATGCCGCTGCCCCGCGTACGGCTCCAACAACGCGAGCATCACGGCATCGTCCGCGTCCCGGTCCCCCGCCAACGCGTACCCCACGATCCCCGGCAGATGAAGATCCCCGACCGTCACCGCGTCCGCAGCCCCATGACTGCGCTGCACGGTCTCCGCCGAGGTCCACGGCCCGATCCCGGACACCAGTTCCAGCCGCGCCTGTGCCCGCTCGGCCTCCATGCCCATCGCTTCCTCCAGCCGTGCCGCCACCCGCACGGCCCGCAGGATCGTCGAGGCCCGCTTGTTGTCGACTCCGGCCCGGTGCCACTCCCAGGAGGGGATCAGGGCCCAGGTCCGGGGCGCCGGCATGACGTACATCCGCTCCGGCGCGGGCCCCGGCGCCGGCTCGCCGAACTTCCGTACGAGCAACCGCCATGCCCGATAGGCCTCGTCCGTCGTGACCTTCTGCTCCAGAACGGACGGGATGAGCGACTCCAGCACCAACCCGGTACGGGTCAGCCGCAACCCCGGCCGCCGGTGCCGCGTGGACGCGACCAGCCGGTGGCGGGGCTCGAAGGCGGCGGGATCGTCCGACGCGCCGAGCATGTCGGGCAGCTGTTCGAGCAGCCACCGGGCCCCCGGCCCCCACGCCTCGGCCCGCACCACCCCGGCCCGCACCGCGACCCGCAGTGTCCCGGCCCCCGCGGGTGTCCTGCTGGCCCGCCACACGGACCCGTCCGGTGCCGCGCGGAAGGTCGGATCGTCGGGCCCCCGGCGCAGCGGCCCGAGCACCAGACCGAGATCGAGCGGACCGGGCGGTGTCCAGGTCCGTCCGAGTCCGGGTCCGTCCGACTGCCGCGGTATGCCGCCGCCGTCGCCCGCGGGCACGTCGACGTGTCCGCCGCGCACGGTCGTACGCGTCGGCCGGGGGGTGAATCGTCCAGCCACTCAGGAGGTCCTAGGGGTGCTCGGGTCGCCCTACGAGGGTAGGCGCTCCCGGCACCGGGGACACGGCAGTCGCCCAGGTCCCCCGGGCACCGGGGTCCCCGGACGCCTGTGGCCGCCGGTCAGCGCACCTCGACGAACGCCCCGGCGTCCCGCTCGGGCCGCGCCCTGGGCGCCTCGGCCGCGTGCCCGACGGCGACGGCGCCCATCGGGTCCCAGTCGTCCGGCAGCGCCAGCACGTCCCGTACGACGTCGCGGCAGAACATCGTCGAGGACACCCACGCGGAGCCCAGCCGCTCCCCGGCGAGCGCGACGAGGAAGTTCTGCACCCCCGCTCCCATGGCGACGACGAACATCTCGCGCTCCGCGGCGTCCCGGCGCGCGTCGCCGTAGCTGTGGGACCCGTCCGTCACCAGGCACGGCACCACCAGGTAGGGCGCGTTGCGCAGCACGTCGCCGCGCCGCACCCGCTTGGCGATCGACTCCTCGCTCTTCGCGTCCCCGCGCAGATCCTCGATCCACGCGTCCCGCATGGCGTCGAGCAGCCGAGTACGCGACCGGGCGGACTCCAGCAGCACGAACCGCCAGGGCGTGGTGTGATGCGGCGCGGGCGCGGTCACCGCGGCGGCGACGGCGCGCCGCACGGCGCCCGGATCGACCGGCTCGTCGGTGAAGGCCCGTACGGTACGCCGCTGGGTCACCGCCTCCCGTACGGCCTCGGAGGTGCCCAGCCGGAACATGTCGTCGTGGGCGCCCCGCGCCATCGCGCGTGTCCCCGCGCCGTCGTCCTCGGCCACCACCTGGGGCAGCCCGCGCACGACGGCGACCGGCAGCCCGGAGGCCTTGCCCTTGACGAGGTCACCGGCGCCGGCGAGTTCGTCGGCGGTGGCGACCACGGTCGCGCTCAGCGGATTGCCGTGCGCGTCGGTGCCGCCCCGCAGGTCGTCCAGGACCCGTACGCCCGCGGCGCCGATGGCGACGTCGGTGAGCCCGGTGCGCCAGGGGCGCCCGAAGGTGTCGGTGATCACGACGCCGACGTCCACCCCGAGGATGTCCCGCAGGCCGTCCCGGATCGTCCGGGCGGACGCGTCGGGGTCCTCGGGCAGCAGCAGGACGGTCCCGGTCGGCGTGTTGGAGGCGTCGACCCCGGCGGCGGCCATGACGAGCCCCTGCCGGTTCTCGACGATCCGGAGCGCGCCGCGCCGCGCCACGACGCGTACGGTCTCGGCGTCGATGGCCGCCTCCCGGTCGGCGGCCTCCACCATGCGCCCCTCGGCCTTGGACACGATCTTCGAGGTGACGAGCAGGACGTCCCCGTCGGCCAGCCCCGGCCCGGCCCCCGCGATGATCTTGGCGAGGTCGTCGCCCCGCTGTACCTCCGGAAGGCCGGGCAGGGCCCAGACCCGGTAGCCCACAGCGGCTTCCGGACCCGAGCCGCGTGTACCACCGCTGCCGTCGCCCGCGCCACGCGTACCGCCCATGTCGTCCGTCGCCTTCACGTCGCCCGTGGCTCCCTCGTCCTCGACCGGTCCGCCGCTCAAGCGCCCCGCACCTCCTCCGCCAGCGTCAGTGCCTCGCGGGCCATCCGTGCGGCGGCGTCGAGGTCGGACATCATCAGCGGTACGGCACGGCAGCGGATGCCGGCGCTCTCCACGCGCGCCACGGCGGACGCGTCCACGGTGTCGACGAGCCAGCCGTCCAGGAGGCCCGAGCCGTAGTGCTCGGCCACCGCCGCAGCGGTCGATTCCACGCCGACCGCCGCGAGCACCTTGTCGGCCATGCCCCGTACGGGCGCGTCGCCGACGATGGGGGACAGGCCCACCACGGGCACCCCCGCGTCGGCGATGGCCTCCCGGATGCCGGGCACGGCGAGGATGGTGCCGATGGACACGACCGGGTTGGACGGCGGGAAGAGGATCACGTCCGCCTCCGCGATGGCCTCCAGGACCCCGGGCGCGGGCTTGGCCTGCTCGGCGCCGACGGGCACGACTGCCTCGGCCGCCAGGGAGGCGCGCAGCCGCACCCAGTACTCCTGGAAGTGGATCACCTTGCGCTCGCCGCTGTCCGGCAGCGTGACGGCGACATGGGTCTCGACGCGGTCGTCGGACATGGGGATCAGCCGGACGCCCGGTTTCCACCGGTCGCACAGGGCCTCCGTGACCGCGCTGAGCGGGTAGCCCGCGCCCAGCATCTGGGTCCGCACGATGTGCGTCGCGAAGTCGCGGTCGCCGAGCCCGAACCACTCGGGCCCCACCCCGTACGCCGCGAGCTCCTCCTTGAGGTGGAAGGTCTCGTCGGTCCGGCCCCAGCCCTGTTCCTCGTTGATGCCGCCGCCGAGGGTGTACATCACCGTGTCGAGGTCCGGGCAGACCTTCAGCCCGAAGAGGTGGATGTCGTCACCGGTGTTGCCGATGACGGTGATGTCCGCGTCCGGAGAGGCCTGCTGGAGACCACGAAGGAACCGGGCACCACCGATGCCGCCTGCCAGAACCACAATGCGCATGGTGTCCAGTCTCGCAGGCGGCCAGGACAAGGTGTGAGTCGGCTACTGGACCTCGGCGACGGCGCACCGCGCCCCGTGCATCGGCATCTCGGTGAGACCCGGGTAGTAGACGTGCAGGCTCACGGCCGGTTCGAGGGAGTCGTTGACGACCTCGTGGGCGTACCCGGGCGCGAAGACCCGCTGCGCGCCCGCTCCCAACGCGCGCGTGCCGCGGTCGGTGCGCTCCGTCAACACGCCGTCCAGGACGGTGAGTACGCCGGAGGAGGCGCCGTGGTCGTGCAGGCCGCTGCCCTGTCCGGGCACCCAGGAGAGGAGCCACACCTCGTAGCCGGGCCCGGTGTGCAGCCGGTGGTACCAGCGTGAGGTCGCGTCGTACTGGACGAGGTGCTCCCACCGGGAGCGGTCGGCGGAGACGGCGCGGGCGAGGCCGACGAAGTCGGCCACGGTGGCGGGGTGCTCGCGCGGCGGCTGGAGCAGGTGCGGGACTTCGAGGATGTCGCCGGCGATCTGGAGGTCGCTGTCGCTGTTCATGGGTGCGGTGGTTTCCTCGGCGGTGAGTGCGGGGGACCCCACTGTCCGGGCGAAGCCGAGAACGTGGGGGAGGGCCGCCCCGTCCGGGTCGCGGACGGGGATGAGGTGCCCTGGTGCGGGCGTTCGCCCTTGAAGGGGGCGGGGATTCGCCTCAGTGGCGGCGAGGCAGCCGGAGCGCGGTGGGGCTCAACAGCTGGAACAGCGACAACAGCTGCGGCGAGCGAGGGCAGCACCCTGGGACCCGGCGGTGCGGGTCGAGGTGCGTGCCAAGTTCGCGAGCATGCCCACTAGCACACCGGTTCACACCCGGACTGTCAACTTCCTGTCCGGTATGTGGGAGATGTTTCACCTCATCCGGTTCATCTGTAAGGCGAAAGGTTTGCTCAGTAGTCGCCCCGGACACATGGCGCACAACCGGGCGCGCAAACCTCGGCGCGATCCTGTGATCCAAATGTGATCCGGTTCGCTTCGGGGTGCGCGTCGGAACGAGATCGAACTTCTGGACGTCCTTCCCTGTAGCGGGTCGGAGGTCCGGTCGGACCCTTGAGGCTGTCATGGTTTATGCCGATTTGAACACTTTCCGCATAGCCTTGGTTCCGCAGAGTGAATAAGGGGCCCAATAGCAGATCTCGGCTTGACTGGCCCGGATCGGCACACTTGTAATTTCACTCGTGTCGTTCAGCCGAAAACGGTAACGACAGCATCACGGGGACGCGAAAGACAGACGAGGGGCGCACATGACCGAGCTGGTGCAGCAACTGCTGGTCGACGACGCGGACGAGGAACTCGGCTGGCAGGAGCGCGCGCTGTGCGCCCAGACCGACCCCGAGTCCTTCTTCCCCGAGAAGGGCGGCTCCACCCGCGAGGCCAAGAAGGTCTGTCTCGCCTGTGAGGTCCGCTCCGAGTGCCTTGAATACGCGCTCGCCAACGACGAGCGGTTCGGCATCTGGGGCGGTCTGTCCGAGCGCGAGCGGCGCCGCCTGAAGAAGGCCGCCGTCTGACCGCGCACGACCCCGCCCGAAGCGGACCGCCGTCCGACCGAACGGCGCACACCTCTCCGTACCGACACGTAAGGAACGGCCCGTCGCAGGTGGGTTATCCACAGGCGGCGGGCCGCCGTGTTGCCCAGCCGTTAGTGTGGGCCCTCGTCCGAGACGTCCAGCTGTCCCCGCCGGACACAGGCGTCCACCGCAGTCCATCGAACCGGGGCCCGTACCTCGATGTCCGTGCACAGCCATACGGCAGCCCAACAAGACGCTGCCGCTCCTGAGTTCCCGCGCCACGTGGTGACCGCGGTGCTCGTCTCCCACGACGGCGCCCGCTGGCTGCCCGACGCGCTCGCCGGCCTGCTCGGCCAGGAGCGCCCCGTGCAGAACGCGGTGGCGGCCGACACCGGCAGCGCGGACGACTCCGCCCAGCTGCTCACCGACGCGCTCGGCGCCGACCGGGTGCTGCACCTCGCCCGCCGGACCGGCTTCGGCCAGGCCGTCGAGGAGGCCATCCGCGGGGCCGGTGTGCTCACCCCGGACGACCTGCCCTACCTGAAGCGCCCCAGCGGCTGGGACCCCGTCACCCGCAGTTGGCGCGACGACGCGTACGACATGCCGGATCTTCCGCACGGCGAACCCGAACAGTGGCTCTGGCTGCTGCACGACGACTGCGCCCCCGAGCCCGACGCCCTCGCCCACATGCTCCGCGTCGTGGAGAACGAGCAGGAGCTCGGCAAGGAAGTCGCCGTCGTGGGCCCCAAGCTCCGCGGCTGGTACGACCGGCGCGCCCTCCTGGAGGTCGGCGTCACCATCGCCAACTCCGGCCGCCGCTGGACCGGTCTGGACCGACGCGAGCAGGACCAGGGCCAGCACGACCACGTCCACCCCGTGCTCGCCGTGTCCACCGCCGGCATGCTGATCCGCCGTGATGTCTTCGAGGAGCTCGGCGGCTTCGACCGGCGTCTGCCCCTGATGCGTGACGACATCGACCTGTGCTGGCGCGCCCAGTCCGCGGGACACCGCGTCCTGGTCGCCCCCGAGGCGGTCGTCCGGCACGCCGAGGCGGCCTCCCGCGAGCGCCGCACCGTCGACTGCGTGGGGCGCACCTCCGCCTCCCCGCACAAGGTCGACAAGGCGGGCGCCGTCTACACCCTCCTCGTCAACGCCCGGACGGCACAGCTCCCCTGGATCCTGCTCCGGCTCGTCCTCGGCACCCTGCTGCGCACCCTCGCCTACCTCGTCGGCAAGGTCCCAGGACAGGCCGTCGACGAGATCCGCGGCCTGCTCGGAACCCTGCTGAGGCCCGAGCGGATCCTCGCGGGCCGCCGCAGGCGAGGCAGCCCCCAGGTCGACAAGGGCGAGTTGCGCGCGCTGTTCCCGCCCCCGGGCGCGACCGTGCGGGCCACCGTCGAGCAGGCCGCGGGCAGCCTCATGGGCAGCGACGACCCCGAGGCCACCTCCGGCGTCGGCCGGCACGGCGGCGCCGTCGAGTCCGGGCCCGGCGGCGACGACGCCGACTTCCTCGAGATCGAGCAGTTCGCCCGTCTCAAGCGCATCGCCCGCAACCCCGGCCCGATGCTCTTCCTGGTACTGCTGTTCGTCTCCCTGCTGGCGTGCCGCGGCCTCCTCGGCGGCGGGGCGCTCGCGGGCGGCGCGCTGCTGCCCGCGCCCGCCGACGCCTCCGAGCTCTGGTCGCGCTACCTCGACGGCTGGCACCCGGTGGGAGCCGGCGGCACCGAGTCCGCGCCGCCCTACCTCGCGATCGTCGCGCTGCTGTCCTCGCTGCTCCTCGGCTCCACCGGACTCGCGGTCACCGTGCTCATGGTGGCCTCCGTGCCGCTGGCCGGCTTCGCCGCGTACTTCGCCTCCCGCCCGCTCGTCGAGTCGCGCCTGCTGCGCGCCTGGGCGTCCGTGGTGTACGCGTTCCTGCCGGCCGCCGCCGGCGCGCTCGCGGGCGGCCGCGTCGGCACCGCCTTCCTCGCGATCCTGCTGCCGCTCATCGCCCGCGCGGGCATCGCGGCGAGCGGGCTGGCGCACGCCTCCGGCGCGCGCGGCAGCTGGCGCGCCACCTGGGCGTACGCCCTGCTGCTGACGTTCACCACGGCGTTCACACCGATCGTGTGGCCCATCGCGCTGGTCCTCGGGATCGCGCTCCTCGCCGTGCGCCGCAGGGAGCTCACCACGTACGGGCCGCGGTTCCTGGCCCAGCTCGGCACCCCGCTGCTGGTCCTCGCCCCCTGGTCGCTGACGCTGCTTCCGTCCGGTTTCTTCAAGGAGGCCGGCCTGCCCTACGGCGAGAGCGCGGCCTCCGCACTCGACCTGCTGGGCGCCAGCCCCGGCGGCCCCGGCACGGTCAGCGGACTGATGCTCATCGGCATCGTGCTCGCCGGGCTGGCCGCCCTGCTGCGCGGTGATCGGCAGCGCGCGGTCTGGACCGCCTGGGCCGTCGCCCTGGTGGCGCTCGTCTTCGCCGTGCTGTCCAACAAGTCGGCGTGGGCCGGCCCCGCCACCCTGGTCTACGGTCTCGCGGTGCTCGCAGCCGCCGTGCTCGGCGCCGACGGGGCACGCACCCGCGTGGCCGAACAGAGCTTCGGCTGGCGTCAGCCGGTCGCCGCGCTCATCGCGTTCGCCTCCGTCGCGGGCCCGCTGCTCGTGGCCGTCGGATGGATCATCGGCGGCGCGGACGGTCCCGTGGAGCGCCGCGACCCGGTGCAGGTCCCGGCGTTCGTCGCCGAGGAGAGCGGCACCCGCGACCAGGCGCGCACCCTGGTGCTCGACAGCGACACCGGCGCCCGCGTCGGCTACACCCTCGTGCGCGGGTCCGGCGCACGCATGGGCGACGGCGAACTCGCGGCCTCGGGCGGCGAGAACAAGAGGCTCGACAAGGTCGTCGCCAACCTCGTCGCCGGCTCCGGGGCCGACCAGGCCGACCAGCTCGGCGGATTCGCCGTGCGTTACGTCCTGGTCCGCAAGGGCGCGCCCCGTGAGGTGAGCCGCGTCCTGGACGCCACGCCGGGTCTGTCCCGGCTCAGCCAGCAGGACGGAAGCGCGCTGTGGCGTCTGGACCGCCAGGTCTCGCGCGCCTCGATCGCCCCAAGGTCCGGTGGTGAGCCGCTGGCCATCGCCGCCGGACCCGTGGAGCTGCACACCACCGTCCCCGCCGGCTCCGAGGGCCGCGTCCTGCGCCTCGCCGACACGGCGGACGCCGGCTGGACGGCGACCCTGGACGGAAAGCCGCTGACCCGCACCACGGTCGACGGCTGGGCACAGGGCTTCGAACTGCCCGCGAACGGCGGCAGGCTGGACGTCGCCTTCGACGCCCCGCTGAGCCACACCGGCTGGCTGTGGGCACAGGGCGCGCTCGCCGTCGTCCTCGTGGTCCTCGCCCTGCCCGGTCGGCGCCGGGACATCGACGACGACCTTCCCGAGGAGCCGGTCCTGCCCGCCCAGGACGTCACGGGCGAGGGTCGCCGCGCCCGCCGCCTGCGCGCCCAGGCCGAGGCGGAGGCCGAGGCCGAGGCCACGCCGGACCAGGACGCGGACTTCCCCCAGCCCGCGGAGGAGGAGCCGGAGCACGGTCCCGCCGCGGTCCCGCACCAGCAGACGTACGCCGAATGGGACGCGCCGGACTACGCGGGCGCCGACTACGGCTCCTACGCCGGCGAGCAGTACCAGGGCACGCAGCAGTACCCGGCGGGCACCTACGAACAGCCGTACCAAGCGGACCCGTACCAGGCGGACCCCTACCAGACCGGCCAGTACGACCCGTACGCGTACGGGAACACGACGTCGTACGACCAGACGTACCAGCAGGGCTACGAGACGGCGTACGACCCGCAGCAGCCCCCGATGCCCCCGCAGCCGCCGCACGGCACCGACAGTGAGCGCCCCGACGGGAGCCAGCAGTGAACCGCACCACCCTGTCCCTGATCGCCGGCGCGGCCGCGCTCGCCGCCGTCACCGGATTCGCCACGCTCGACACGCCCGCCGCCTCCGGCGCCGGCACCACGGGCGCGGCCGTCCAGCGGCCCGTGGAGCGCAGCCGCCTGCTGTGCCCCCAGCCCAGCACGTCCGACCTCGCGGAGACGGCGTACACGTCGTTCACGCCCGTCACCCAGGGCACGAGCGACGGCGGCAAGGCCGAACTGCAGCCCGCGACCGAGGAGTCGCCGGACTCCCCGAGCGGCAAGAAGACCGGCAAGAAGGCGTCCAAGGCCGCCGTGCAGCCCGAGGCGCCCGGCAAGCCGGCCACCGGCGACAGTTCGGGCGCCGAGGGACCCGCCCTGGTCGGCACCGCCGAGGGCAGGTTCGCGCCCGGCTGGACCGTCCAGGAGACCACCGAGGTCACCGCGGGCACCGGACGCGGCCTGCTCGGCACCGCCTGCACGGCACCGGACACCGAGTTCTGGTTCCCGGGCGCCAGCACCGCGGACAGCCGCACCGACTACGTGCACCTGACCAACCCGGACGACTCGGCCGCCGTCGTCGACATCGAGCTGTACGGCAAGGACGGCACCCTCAAGTCCACGGTGGGCGACGGCATCACGGTCCAGCCGCACGCCAGCGAGCCGATCCTGCTGAGCACGCTCACCGGCGCGCCGCAGACCGACCTCACGGTCCACGTGACCGTCCGCAGCGGCCGTGTCGGCGCGGCCGTCCAGGCCCTGGACGACCGCACCGGCGGCGACTGGCTGGGCGCCTCCACCGACCCGGCGGGCAGCCTCGTCATGCCGGGCATCCCGAAGGACGCGACCTCCGTGCGGCTGGTCGCCTTCGCGCCCGGCGACCAGGACGCCGACCTGAAGGTGCGGCTCGCCTCGCCCTCGGGCCTGATCACCCCGGCCGGCAACGAGACGCTCCACATCAAGTCCGGCATGACCACCGCGGTCGACCTCGGCGACGTCACACGCGGCGAGGCGGGCTCCCTGGTGCTCACCCCCACCGGGGGCACCCCGGTGCCGGTCGTCGCCGCCCTGCGGGTGGTGCGCGGCAAGGGAGACAAGCAGGAGTCGGCGTTCATCCCGGCCACGGCTCCGGTCGCCGCGCGCGCGACGGTCGCCGACAACAGCGCCAAGGGCACCACACTCGCCCTGTCCGCGCCCGGCGGAACCGCCCAGGTCAAGGTCACCGCGTCCGCGGGCAGCGAGGGCGGCACCCCGGCGACGAAGACGTACACGATCAAGGGCGGTACGACCCAGGACGTCGACGCCCCCGCGCCGAGCGGTCTGCGGGGGACGTACGCCCTGACGGTCGAGTCGGTCTCCGGAGGGTCCGTCTACGCCTCGCGGACGCTCGCCTCCACCCAGGAGGGCGTACCCGGCTTCACGATCCAGACGCTCCCGGACGACCACGGGACGGTGGCGGTCCCGGAGGCGGACCAGGACCTGTCGGTACTGCTCAAGAGCTGATCACGCACGGGTGATCCCGTACGGGTGATCCACCGGGTCCCGGGCGGACGCGGTGGATCCTCACTCCTCGCCGTACCGCGGGTCCACCGTCTCCGGAGTCAGACCCAGCAGTTCCGCGACCTGCTCCACGACGACCTCGTGCACTAGCGCGGCTCGCTCGTCGCGGCCCTTGGTGCGGATCTCGACCGGGCGGCGGTAGACGACCACGCGCGCGGGATGGCCCTCGTGCGCCGCGATCGTGCCGCCCAGCGGCACCGCCTCGTCGTTCCAGCTCTCGCCGGGGCCGTCGAGGCGCGGCACCTCCAGGACCATGAAGTCGATGTCGGCGAGCTGCGGCCAGCGCCGCTCCAGACGCTCCACGGAGTCCTGCACGAGGTCCGCGAAGACCTCGGCGCGGCTCGCGGCCAGCGGCACCTGGGGCGGCGCGACGGGGCCGCGCATGCCCCTTCCGTGGCGATCACGGCGGCGGGGCCCGGGTGCTGCGGCGCGGGGCGGTACAGGGGTGTCCATCACTGACGAAGCGTAGTCCCCGCGACGACCGCGCGCCCGGCCCCCACGCGGCTGCCCGCGGGCCCGCGGCGGGGCCCGGTGCGCGTTCCGGATGTCGCCGGATGACCATTCCAGCCAAGCTTCGGCTCGATTCCGTATCTCTCCAGGACCGCCACACGCATGGCAATTGACATGATTTGTTCCAAGTGGCGAACGGATTCAGGTCCGTTCGGCCTTCCGGCGGCGGGGGTCGCCCCAGGTCGGCGAGGGGGCCCCGGAGGCCCCTGTGGGCGGTCTCACAGCACGACACGGTGGGGTGACCTGGGGGAGAGTCGTCGCGGCCCGCTCAAGAGTGCGGTACCGTCCAACGTCGTGAGCCCTGTACGTCGCTGTTCGCGAACCGCCTGCGGCCGTCCGGCCGTCGCGACGCTGACGTACGTCTACGCCGACTCGACCGCGGTCCTCGGCCCGCTCGCCACCTACGCCGAACCCCACTGCTACGACCTGTGCGCCGAGCACTCCGAGCGCCTCACCGCGCCCCGCGGCTGGGAGGTCGTCCGGCTCGCCGACGCCTCGGCCCCCTCCCGCCCCAGTGGTGACGACCTCGAGGCGCTCGCCAACGCGGTGCGTGAGGCGGCCCGTCCGCAGCAGCGCGCCGCCGAGGCCGGCGGCAGCGCGCGGTCGGCGGACCCGATGGAGGTCGCCCGCCGCGGCCACCTGCGGGTGCTGCGCTCACCGGACAACTGAGCGCCTTCGCCGCCGACTTCCCGCGTTCCGGGCTCACCGGACAGCTGAGCGCCTTCGCCGCCGGCTTCCTACGTTCCGGGCTCACCGGACAGCTGAGCGTCCTCTCCGCCGACTTCCTACGTTCCGGGCTCACCGGACACCCGGGCGCTCTCGCCGTCCGCTTCCCGCGCTCCGCCGCCCGACGCGCCCGGCGACCGTGGCTCTCGCGCCCCGGTGTCACAGGGCCGTGCACGCCCATTGACGGCTGGTTGTCGCGGACACGACTATTTCGGCACCCGTGAGACATCGCTTTCCGCATCGCGGAATCTCCTGTGCGGCCGAACCCGGGGAGGCGCCCGTGTACGTCCAGGAAGTGGAACCCGTCGCCGGCTCGCTCGGCCTGTCCGCCCTCGTCGCGGCCCTGCCCCTGCTCATCGTCCTCGTGCTGCTCGGCGGCGTCCGCATGAAGGCGCACCTGGCCGCCCTCCTCGGTCTCCTCGCCGCCGCCCTGGTCGCCCTGTTCGCGTACGGGATGCCGGTCGGCCAGACACTGTCCAGCGCCGCCCAGGGAGCCGCCTTCGGCCTCTTCCCCATCCTGTGGATCGTCGTCAACGCCCTGTGGGTGTACCGGATGACGGTCCGCACCCGGCACTTCGACATCCTGCGACGCTCCTTCGGGCGCCTCTCCGACGACCCGCGCGTCCAGGCACTCGTCGTCGCCTTCTGCTTCGGCGCGCTCCTGGAGGCGCTCGCGGGCTTCGGCGCACCCGTCGCGATCTGCTCCGTGATGCTGGTCGCGCTCGGCTTCGACCCGGTGCGCGCGGCGGTGGTGGCACTCGTCGCCAACACGGCGCCGGTCGCCTTCGGCGCGATGGGCACACCGGTCGTCACCCTCGCCCAGGTCACCGGCCTGCCCCTGGACTCGGTGGCGTCCGTGGTGGGCCGTCAGACGCCCCTGCTGGCCCTCGTGGTGCCCCTGCTGCTGGTGACGCTGGTCGACGGGCGGCGCGGGCTGCGGGAGGCATGGGCGCCCGCCCTGGCGTGCGGAGTCGCCTTCGCCCTCGCCCAGTTCGCCGCCTCCAACTACGTCTCGGCCCAACTGGCCGACATCGCCGCGGCCTTGGCGGGCGCCGCGGCCCTGGTCGCCCTGCCGCGGGCGCGCCGACCCGCCCCCGAGCCCGTGCGCGTCGCGGTACTGACCGGTGTACGCAGCGAGGATCTGGACGAGGAGGATCCTCGCCCCGAAGTCGTGCGCGCCTACGCCCCGTACGCCCTGATCGTCATCGTCTTCTCGGTCGCGCAGATCCCGCCGGTCAAGGACTGGCTGGCGGGAGCGACAAGGGTGTTCGACTGGCCCTTCCTGAACGTCGTGAACCCGGCCGGCAAACCGGTCGCCGGCAACGTCTTCACGCTCCCGGTCGTCGCGACCGGCGGCACCCTCGTACTGCTCGCCGGGCTGTGCACGGCCGCCGTTCTCGGCGTGCACGCGCGCGTGGCGGTCGAGGAATGGATAGCCACCGTCCGTGAGTTGAGGTTCGCGATCCTCACCGTCACGTCCGTGCTGGCCCTCGCCTATGTGATGAACCTGTCGGGGCAGGCCGCCACGATCGGTCAGTTCGTGGCCGCGGCGGGCGCGGGCCTCGCCTTCCTGTCACCCGTCCTCGGCTGGTTCGGCGTGGCCGTCACCGGCTCCGACACCTCGGCGAACGCCCTGTTCGGCGCCCTCCAGGTGAGCGCGGCCCAGGAGTCGGGGCTCTCTCCCGAACTGCTCGCCGCCGCCAACAGTTCGGGAGGCGTCCTCGGCAAGATGATTTCGCCGCAGAACCTGACCATCGCGTGCGCGGCGGTCGGACTCGCCGGCCGCGAGGGGGATCTGCTGCGCAAGGTGCTGCCGTGGAGCGGGGGGCTGCTGCTGATCATGTGCCTGATCGTGCTGGGGCAGAGCTCGCCCGTCCTCGGGTGGATGCTGCCCTGACGGGACCTGGTCCGTGCGTTGTCGCCGGGTGACGAGTGGGGCTCCCCAGGTGACGGATGCGCGTCCGATCGGCCGCCGCACAGCGGACCGTCAGCACGGACGGGTAGCTTGGGGTGACCGAAGTGGACTTCTGGAGGGTTGGCCGTGACTGCTGATCTGTCGCAGCTCGTGAAGGCGTACGACGTACGCGGGGTGGTCCCGGACCAGTGGGACGAGTCGCTGGCCGAGCTGTTCGGGGCCGCCTTCGTCCAGGTGACCGGAGCGGAAGCCATCGTGATCGGGCACGACATGCGGCCTTCGTCGCCCGGCCTGTCGCGGGCCTTCGCGCGCGGGGCGGCGGCACGCGGGGTCGACGTGACCGAGATCGGGCTCTGCTCGACGGACCAGCTGTACTACGCGTCGGGCGCGTTCGACCTGCCCGGCGCCATGTTCACGGCCTCGCACAACCCCGCGAAGTACAACGGCATCAAGATGTGCCGCGCGGGCGCGTCCCCCGTCGGCCAGGACACCGGCCTCTCCGAGATCCGCGAACTCGTCGAGTCCTGGCTCGACTCGGGAGCCCCGGCCTCGGACGCCACTGCGGGCACGATCACCCAGCGCGACACGCTGGAGGACTACGCGGGATACCTGCGCTCGCTCGTCGACCTGACCTCCATCCGCCCCCTGAAGGTCGTCGTCGACGCGGGCAACGGCATGGGCGGGCACACCGTCCCGACCGTCTTCGCGGGTCTGCCCCTGGACCTCGTCCCGATGTACTTCGAGCTGGACGGCACGTTCCCGAACCACGAGGCGAACCCGCTGGACCCGGCGAACATCGTGGACCTCCAGCGGCGCGTCCGTGACGAGGGCGCCGACATCGGCATCGCCTTCGACGGCGACGCGGACCGCTGCTTCGTCGTCGACGAGCACGGCGATCCGGTCTCCCCGTCCGCCGTCACCGCGCTGGTGGCCTCCCGCGAACTCGCCAAGCACGGCGGCGGTACGGTCATCCACAACCTGATCACCTCCTGGTCGGTCCCGGAGGTCGTCCGCGAGCAGGGCGGCACGCCGGTCCGCACCCGCGTCGGCCACTCCTTCATCAAGGCCGAGATGGCCCGCACCGGTGCGATCTTCGGTGGCGAGCACTCCGCGCACTACTACTTCCGCGACTTCTGGAACGCCGACACGGGCATGCTGGCGGCCCTCCACGTCCTCGCCGCGCTCGGCGGCCAGGACGGCCCGCTCTCCGAGCTCGTCGCCGCGTACGACCGCTATGCCGCCTCCGGTGAGATCAACTCCACCGTCGACGACCAGACGGCCCGCCTCACCGCGATCAGGGACACCTACCAGGGCCGTGAGGGCGTCACCATCGACGAACTCGACGGGCTGACCGTCACCGCGGACGACTGGTGGTTCAACGTCCGCCCCTCCAACACCGAGCCCCTCCTCCGGCTCAACGCCGAGGCGAGGGACGAGGCCACGGTGGCGAAGGTCCGCGACGAGGTACTGGACCTCATCCGAGGCTGAACCGGGCCCGGACGACGGCGGGGGGCCGGCCGCACGGCCCCTCGCGGCGCGGGCCCACGCCTCCGTCCCGTCCGGAACCGTCCGGAACCGTGCGGCGTGGGCTGTCGGCTCGGGCTCGTCCGGGACCGTGCGGCGTGGGCTGTCGGCTCGGGCTCGTCCGGGACCGTGCGGCGTGGGCTGTCGGCTCGGGCTCGATCGGGACGGTGCGGCGCGGGCTGTCGGCTCCGG
>NZ_JBHVPP010000032.1:0-9228 GCF_042887295.1 Streptomyces sp. NPDC057950 | reverse complement strand
CGGGCTCGATCGGGACGGTGCGGCGCGGGCTGAGGCATCCGGCTGGTTCTGGACCGTGCGGCGATGGCTGAGGCCTCCGGCCCGTCCGGAACCTTCCAGCGCGGGCCCGCATATCCAGCCCGTCCGGCGTTCGAGGACGAGCCCTTCGGGCGGTGCGGGGGTCCAGGGGGCGCGGCCCCTTGGCTGGATGCGGGGCGGAGCCCCGCCGGAGGCCGACGCCAGGACCGGCGGGGGTCCCGGGCGGAGCCCCAGGCCCAGGACGACGAAGCCCCCGGTCACCTAACTCCGGCACCCAGCCCCCCACAGCGGTACTCTGACCAGGCCGCATCCACCTGTTCGAAAGGACACCCCATGCCGCTCGAAGCCGGCCTCCTGGAGATCCTCGCCTGCCCGGCCTGCCACGCCCCGCTCAAGGAGCAGGAGAGCGAGCTGGTCTGCACGGGACAGGACTGCGGCCTCGCCTACCCCGTCCGGGACGGCATCCCCGTACTGCTCGTCGACGAGGCCCGCCGCCCCGCCTGAGCGAGCCACCGGGCGCCGCCACCACCAGGGCGCCCACCCCGCACCACAGCGACAAAGGCGACACACCGGCGATCGGGAGGCTGCCGACCCATGCTCGACGACTCGCTGCTCGACGACCCAGAGGCGCTCGCCCGCGCCGACCGTCGTGAGCTGCTCCGAGGCGCCGCCGAGGCCGGCGCCCGCGTGCGTACCGCGGCCCGGCACGCCACGGAGGCCGGGATCCCGGAACTGAAGCCGGACGGCCGCCCCCGCGCGGTCCTGATCGCCGGCCCCGGACTGGCGGCCACCGGAGTGGCCGAACTGCTCGCCACGCTCGCCGGGGCCAGCTGCCCCGTCACCCGGCTCACCCCCACCGGCGTCGCCCCCGCGGGAGGCGCCCTGCGCTGGGAGCTGCCCGGCTGGGCCGGCCCCGTGGACCTCGTACTGATCGCCACCCCGGACGGCAGCGAACCAGGACTCGAACTCCTGGTCGAGCAGGCGTACCGGCGCGGCAGTTCCGTCGTCGCGGTGGCCCCCACCGGTACCCCGATCGCGGAAGCCGTGGAGGGCACGCACGGCCTGTTCGTACCGATGGCGACCGCCCCGTACGAGCCGAACTCACCCCTCGCGGCCTCCGCCCCCGGAGTCCTGTGGGCGCTGCTCACCCCGCTGCTGGCCCTGCTGGACCGCACCGGCCTGGTCTCGGCCCCGCCCGAGGCGCTGCAGAAGGTCGCCGACCGCCTCGACCGTGTGGCCGAACGCTGCGGCCCGGCCATCGCGACCTACGGCAACCCCGCCAAGACGCTCGCCGCCGATCTGGCCGAAGCACTCCCGGTGATCTGGACGGAAGGCACCTCCGCGGGCCCCGCGGGCCGCCGTTTCACCGCCGCGCTCGCCGAACTGGCGGGCCGCCCCGCTCTCGCCGCGGAACTTCCCGAGGCGCTCGCCGCCCACAGCGTCCTGCTCTCGGGCGCGCTGGCCGCGGCCGCCGACCCCGACGACTTCTTCCGCGACCGTGTCGAGGAGCAGCAGGTCCTGCACGCGCGCGTGGTGCTCCTGCGCGACCGTCCGGCCGGCGGCCTCACCGCCGCGCCCGCCGCCCGCGAGCTGGCCCTCAGCCACGACACCGCGATCAGCGAGCTCGAACCCGAGGAGGGCGGCGACCTCGAAACGCTCGCGGAACTGATCGCCGTCACGGATTTCGCCGCCGTGTACCTGGCGCTCGCCGCGGGGGCCTGACCTCGAGCAACACCCGCTGACGCCCCACCGCGGCGCACGGGCGCCCACCTGGTGGGGAAACGACCGCAGAGCAGCGTACGTACGGAGAAAACAGCACACATGGACCGCCTCGACAACACCGTCCGCCCCTACGCCTGGGGCTCGACCACCGCCATACCGCGGCTGCTCGGCGTCGAGCCGACCGGCGAACCGCAGGCGGAGATGTGGATGGGCGCGCACCCCGGCGCCCCCTCGCTCACCGCGCGCGGTCCCCTCACCGAGGTCATAGCCGAGGACCCCGAGAAGGAGCTCGGCCCCGCGGCCGTCGCCAAGTTCGGCCCCCGGCTGCCGTTCCTGCTGAAGATCCTCGCCGCGGGCGCACCTCTCTCCCTCCAGGTGCACCCGAACCTCGAACAGGCGAGGGAGGGATACGAGGACGAGGAGCGCCGGGGCATCCCGATCGACGCCCCGCACCGCAACTACAAGGACGCCAACCACAAGCCGGAACTCATCTGCGCGCTCACCGAGTTCGACGGTCTGTGCGGCTTCCGCGCCCCGGACGAGGCGGCCGCACTCCTCGCCGCCCTGGACGTCGACTCCCTCAAACCGTACGTCGACCTCCTGCGCGCCCACCCGCGGGACGCGGCCCTGCGCGAGGTCCTGACGGCGGTGCTGAGCGCGGACCCCGACGACATGGCCCGCACGGTCGCCGAGACCGCGGCCGCCTGCGACCGCCTCGGCGGCGCCTACGCCCCCTACGCCGACATAGCCCACCACTACCCCGGCGACCCCGGCGTCATCGCCGCGATGCTCCTCAACCACGTCCGCCTCCAGCCCGGTGAGGCCCTGTTCCTCGGCGCCGGCGTGCCACACGCGTACCTGAACGGCCTGGGCGTCGAGATCATGGCCAACAGCGACAACGTCCTTCGCTGCGGCCTGACCCCCAAGCACGTCGACGTGCCCGAACTGCTGCGCGTCGTCCGTTTCGAGGCGAGCGACCCCGGTGTCCTGCGCCCGGAGGAGTCACCCGGCGGCGAGGAGGTCTACGCGACCCCCATCGACGAGTTCCGCCTCTCCCGCTACGTCGTCGCGGAGGGAGCGGCCCCGCACGACCTCACCCGCGAGACCCCGCAGATCCTGCTCTGCACGGCGGGTTCCGTCCACGCGGACGGCGAGGCTCTGGCCCCCGGCCAGTCGGTCTTCGTACCGGCCGGTGAAAAGGCCGAGGTGTCCGGCTCCGGCACGATCTTCCGTGCGACAGTGGTCGCCTGACGGGGCGACGGCGGCCGCCCGGCCCGGTCGCCGGGACGCCCAGCCGCGCCGCCGCCGGACCGGGCTGCAAGAATGACCCACCGCAAAGGGCGGGCAAAGCCCGGACCGGGGTACGAGGGTACGGACGGGGCCCGGGACGGCGTACGAAGGGACAGCAGGAGCAGATGAGCGCTTCAGGCGGCACCAGGGCGATCGTGGCGGCACTCGGCGCCAACCTCGCGATCGCGGTATCCAAGTTCGTCGCGTTCGCCTTCAGCGGTTCGTCCTCGATGCTCGCCGAGGGCGTCCACTCGCTCGCCGACTCCGGCAACCAGGCCCTGCTCCTGATCGGCGGCAAGAAGGCCCAGCGCGAGGCGACGCCCCAGCACCCCTTCGGCTACGGCCGTGAGCGCTACATCTACGCCTTCCTCGTCTCGATCGTCCTGTTCTCGGTCGGCGGCATGTTCGCCGTCTACGAGGGCTACGAGAAGATCAAGCACCCGCACCAGATCGAACACTGGTACTGGCCGGTGGGCGTCCTGGTGTTCGCGATCATCGCCGAGGGCTTCTCGTTCCGCACGGCCATCAAGGAGTCCAACGAGCTGCGCGGGAAGCTGTCCTGGTCGCAGTTCATCCGCCGCGCCAAGGCCCCCGAGCTCCCGGTCGTCCTCCTGGAGGACTTCGGCGCGCTCATCGGTCTGGTCCTCGCCCTCTGCGGCGTCGGCCTGGCACTCCTCACCGGCGACGGCATCTGGGACGGCATCGGCACGCTCTGCATCGGCATCCTGCTCATCCTGATCGCCCTGGTCCTGGCGGCCGAGACCAAGTCCCTGCTGCTGGGCGAGGCGGCGGGCGTCGACGACGTGAAGAGGATCGAGACCGCGATCGTCGACGGCGCCACGGTCACCGGCATCATCCACATGCGCACGCTCCACCTCGGCCCGGAGGAACTCCTGGTCGCCGCCAAGATCGCCGTCCGGCACGACGACACGGCAGGCGAGGTCGCCTCGGCGATCAACGCCGCCGAGGCCCGCATCAGGGAGTCCGTCCCGATCGCGCGCGTCATCTACCTGGAGCCGGACATCTACAGCGAGGCCGAGGCGGCCAAGGGCCCGGACCCCGACGCGACCCCCGGCGGCCCGGCACGTCCGGCCGAACACTGACCGCCGACCCCGGCGACGTGCGCGCCGCGAGCGAGCCCCTGCGCGGGCACCCGCGCACACGGACACTAGGGGTTTCCTGGAAACGGCCGAGGCACACTATGGCCGGAGCCGGACTGGGGAGGCCCGGGGTGACCGGTGTAGCTTGGTGACTGAGCCAGACGTCGCTGCTGATGGCGGTCGGGCGGTCCCACCGCGGACCGGCCGAGGGAGAGAGGGCCTCCGACGGACTGAGCTGCGCGCACCGGGCGCACCTGTGCCCGGGGGCACCCTTGTGCCCGCCGTCGCGCAGAACAGCCGTACCCACCTCGCCACAATCCCGAGGAGCAGCTCCCCATGACGACTGTCGACAACCGACAGGACTTCAAGGTCGCCGATCTCTCCCTGGCCGACTTCGGCCGCAAGGAGATCACCCTCGCCGAGCACGAGATGCCCGGCCTGATGTCGATCCGCAAGGAGTACGCGGCCGCGCAGCCCCTCGCCGGCGCCCGCGTCACCGGCTCCCTGCACATGACGGTCCAGACCGCCGTCCTCATCGAGACCCTCGTCGCCCTCGGCGCCGAGGTCCGCTGGGCGTCCTGCAACATCTTCTCCACCCAGGACCACGCCGCCGCGGCCATCGCCGTCGGCCCGAACGGCACGCCCGACAACCCGCAGGGCGTCCCGGTCTTCGCCTGGAAGGGCGAGACCCTCGACGAGTACTGGTGGTGCACGGAGCAGGCCCTGACCTGGCCGAACACCCCCACCGGCGGCCCGAACATGATCCTGGACGACGGTGGTGACGCCACCCTCCTCGTCCACAAGGGCGTCGAGTACGAGAAGGACGGCAAGGTCCCCTCGGCCGACACCGCCGAGTCCGACGAGCACCGCGTCGTCCTCGAACTCCTGAACCGCACCATCACCGACGGCTCGCAGAAGTGGACCCAGCTCGCCTCGGAGATCCGCGGCGTGACCGAGGAGACCACGACCGGTGTGCACCGTCTGTACGAGATGCACCGCGACGGCACCCTCCTGTTCCCGGCGATCAACGTGAACGACGCCGTCACCAAGTCGAAGTTCGACAACAAGTACGGCTGCCGCCACTCCCTGATCGACGGCATCAACCGCGCCACCGACGTCCTGATCGGCGGCAAGACCGCCGTCGTCTGCGGCTACGGCGACGTGGGCAAGGGCTGCGCCGAGTCCCTGCGCGGCCAGGGCGCCCGCGTGATCGTCACCGAGATCGACCCGATCTGCGCCCTGCAGGCGGCGATGGACGGCTACCAGGTCGCGACCCTCGACGAGGTCGTCGACAAGGCCGACATCTTCGTCACCACGACCGGTAACAAGGACATCATCATGGCCTCGGACATGGCCAAGATGAAGCACCAGGCGATCGTGGGCAACATCGGCCACTTCGACAACGAGATCGACATGGCCGGCCTCGCGCAGATCCCGGGCATCGTCAAGGACGAGGTCAAGCCGCAGGTCCACACCTGGAAGTTCCCCGACGGCAAGGTGCTCATCGTGCTGTCGGAGGGCCGCCTGCTGAACCTGGGCAACGCCACCGGTCACCCGTCGTTCGTGATGTCCAACTCCTTCGCGGACCAGACGCTGGCCCAGATCGAGCTGTTCACCAAGCCCGACGAGTACCCGACCGACGTCTACGTGCTGCCCAAGCACCTCGACGAGAAGGTCGCCCGCCTCCACCTCGACGCCCTCGGCGTCAAGCTCACGACGCTCCGCCCGGAGCAGGCCGCCTACATCGGCGTAGAGGTCGAGGGCCCGTACAAGTCGGACCACTACCGCTACTGAGCACCCCCGCCGGGCGGCCGCACCGACCGCGCGGCGTACGGATGTCGGCAGGCCCCCGCCCCCGTGGCGGGGGCCTGTCCCCGATGAGGACCTGAACGCCCATGCCACGCGGCCGCTATTCGCTCCACGATCCGCACGATCACACCCCCTTGGCCGAAGAACACTTCCACTGCGCGCCGGGACCCTCCGGCTGGCGCTACGTCTCCCAGTTGACGGCACCCTCCGGCGACCACGCCGGCTCCGTCGACCTGGCCCTCGACGAGCTGGGCCGCCCCATCCGGCTCGAACTGCACGCCGCGAGCTGGCAGGTCCGGGGCGCCGCGCTCGAAGGCGTCACCTGGGTACGCACCGATCCCACGGGCACCGAGGCCGCCGAGGGCAATGTCCGAGCGCACGCCTTCACCGGCACGTCCCCCGCGTTCCTCGTCGCCACCGCCCGTCTCCTGCGCCTCACCCCCACCGGGCCGGCCACCCGTGTACGCCTCGTCGCCTTCACCGACCCGGTCCTCGCCCCGCGCACCCTCGACCAGTCCTGGGCCCTGGTCTCGAGAGAAACACACGGCACTGACAACGGCCCCCTGACCGTGGACGCGTACCAGGTCACAGCCCTGGACACGGGGGAACAGCACGCCGTGCACCTCGCCGGGGACGTCGTCCTCGCGGCACCCGGCATCGAGCTGGAACACCTCGAAACACCACCGTCGACCTTCGCCTGAGCGCGGCCCCGGCCCGTCGGACGTCAGGCGGGCGGCGCGAATCCGGTCGCGGGCCGGTCGGCCCGCTCCTCCCGCGCCACCGAGGGCCGGACCGGCTGCCGTCCCGGCGACCCGTCGCCGTCCGCCACCGGCGACGGCGACGCGTGGGGCACCCCGCCCGTGGGCGTGGCGGCGGGACCCGCGTGCCGATCCGGGAATCCCGGATGCCGCACGACCGGGCCACTCACACCCGGCACCCCTGCGACGGACCCGCCCGGACCTCCCGGCACCGCGGAGGCGGCCGGCCCGCCCGCGAAGGCCCGCCTGGCGTCCCGCGTCTGCCGTTCGTGCACCACGGCCGCCAGATACGCGGCCGCCGGGACACCCTGCGGCGCAGGAGCCCCCGTACGGGCGGCGAGATCGGAGGCCAGCCGCTCCGCCATCGCCGCCCCGACCTGCGGATCCAGTTGCCGCATCCGCGTCAGGTACTGGCGGACGGCCAGCCACAGCCCGTCCGGCACCGCCGACAGGTCGAGCCCGGAGAACCGTCCCGCCAACCAGGGCGGCGGGGGAGGCACGAAGGCGCTCCGCCCGGCCGGAATCCGCTCCCGCACGACGAGAGTCCCCGCGAACACGTCACCGAGCCGCCGCCCCCGCTCCGACACGAGCGAGGCGATGCACGCGACGATCCCGAACGTCATCAGGATCTCGACCACACCGATGGCACCGCGCACCAGCGCGTGCCGGAACCGGATCGGCCCGCCGTCGTCCCGCACCACCCGCAGCCCGAACGCCAGCTTCCCCAGCGAACGGCCGTGACTGAGCGTCTCCACCGCGATGGGCCCACCGACCAGCAGCAGAACGAAACTCGCGATCGACACCGCGATCTGCGCCGCCTCGTCCAGCGCCGCCGTCGCGGCGACCAGCCCGATGGTGACGATCACATAGGCCGCCATCGCCACGACCAGGTCGAGCAGCACGGCGAGCGCACGGCTCGGCAGTTTCGCGGGGCGCAGCTCCAACGCCACCGCCTCGCCCGTCACTAGCTCACTCACGCTCGTCCGTCCTTCCCCTGACCTGCCCCGAGAACCGCCAGTCTGCCAAGCTGAGGGCAACATCGCGCCGCGGTACGACAAGCTGACACGCGGTACGAGAGGACGAGGAGCAGCAGAACCGATGGACCTCGACGTCTTCGTGTCCGCGCACGGCGCGGAGTGGGACCGCCTGGACACCCTGTTGCGCCGTCGCCGCCGGCTCACCGGAGCCGAGGCCGACGAACTCGTCGCCCTCTACCAGCGCACGGCCACCCATCTCTCCCTCGTCCAGTCCAGCGCCCCGGACCCGCAGCTCACCGGGCGCCTCAGCCAACTGGTGGCACGCGCGCGCAGCGCCGTGACCGGCACCCGCCGAGCCTCCTGGCGCGATGTCACCCGCTTCCTCACCCAGCAGTTCCCCGCGGCGGTCTACCGCTCGCGCCACTGGTGGGTGCCCACGGCACTCGTCTCCACGGCCGTCGCGGTCCTCCTGGGGTGGTGGATCGGCGCCCACCCGGAGGTCCAGTCCTCGATCGCGGCTCCCGCCGAACTGCGCCGGCTCACACGCCCCGGCGGCGAGTACGAGACCTACTACTCGA
Source organism: Streptomyces sp. NPDC057950 (assembly GCF_042887295.1). Lineage (NCBI taxonomy): Bacteria > Bacillati > Actinomycetota > Actinomycetes > Kitasatosporales > Streptomycetaceae > Streptomyces > Streptomyces sp. NPDC057950. The sequence continues at coordinate 976 of NZ_JBHVPP010000032.1, read as the reverse complement.
GCCACCCGGCGGCCTCCTTCGCCGCCCAGGTGTGGACGAACAACGCCGAGGCCGCCGCGATGTGCCTGGTCCTGGGCGTCTTCCTGGGGATACCCGTGCTCTGGATCCTCTTCCAGAACATGCTCAACGTGGGCGTCGGCATCGGCCTGATGTCGTCGGCCGGCCGTCTCGACACCTTCCTCGGCCTGATCCTCCCGCACGGCCTCCTGGAACTGACGGCCGTCTTCGTGGCCGCGGGCACAGGACTGCGACTCGGCTGGACCCTGATAGATCCCGGCCCCCGCTCCCGCCGCACGGCACTCGCGGAAGAGGGCCGAGCCGCCCTCGGCATGGCGATCGGCCTGGCGCTGGTCCTCTTCGTCTCGGGCGCCATCGAAGGCTTCGTCACCCCCTCCGGCCTGCCCACCTGGGCCCGCATCGGCATAGGGATCGCCGCCGAACTGGCCTTCCTCACGTACGTCTATGTCCTGGGCGGCCGTGCGGTACGGGCCGGTGACACCGGTGACGTCGAGGAGACCGAACGCAGCGCCACACTGCCGACGGCCGCGTGATGTGCGACTACCGCTGTTGACCTGCTAGTCTCCTCTTCGCCCCACAGGAGCCATTGACATGGAGCCGGTGGGGAGGTAGATTCGAACAGTTGCCTAGAACTGGACACGTCCAGTCGGTGGCGGTTAGCATCTGCGAGCTTCTTGTGAACGCGATTCCGAGAAGCACCCCCCGATTAATCAGGACCGAGCGGCCGGTAAGGCCGGTCAAAAGCTTCTGATAAAGTCGGACTCGCCGAAAGAGAGCCGCAAGGCGCGAATAGGCAAAGGCCCTTCCAACGGCCACTGGAAATGAATTCCGACCGGAAACGGAACGGAAAACGGATCTGGTAAAGTCGGAACCGCCGGAAAGGGAAACGCGAGAGCGGAAACCTGGAAAGCGCCGAGGAAATCGGATACGGAAACGGTCTGATAGAGTCGGAAACGCA
>NZ_JBHVPP010000031.1:6516-106701 GCF_042887295.1 Streptomyces sp. NPDC057950 | reverse complement strand
CCCGCACCCGGCGACGCACGCGAGGGGCCGTGCCGGTACGTCGCAGCCCGTCGCTTACGCCCGGATCGAGCAACGGCTCCCTTACCCGGCCCACGCCTGATCCAACGGCGACGGGCTCGACGTACCGGCACGGCCCCGCCCCACCCGCACGCCCGCACCGCGCCGCGCCGCACGCCCGCGCCACCCGCACGCCCGCACCGCGCCACCCGCGCGCCCGAGCCCGCGGACGCCCCCGCACCCGCGACAGCCCGCGCAGCCTCTACGCGTCGATACGCGAGCGGTCCAACGTCGCCGCGGACCTGGAGATGAACTCCTTGCGCGGAGCCACGTCGTTCCCCATCAACAGATCGAACACCTGCTCGGATGCATCCAGGTCGGAGATGTTGATCCGGCGCAGCGTCCGGTACCTGGGATCCATCGTGGTCTCGGCCAGCTGATCGGCGTCCATCTCACCGAGACCCTTGTACCGCTGGATCGAGTCCTTGTACCGCACGTTCTTGCGCTGCAGCTCCAGCAGCGTCTCCCGCAGCTCACGGTCCGAGTACGTGTAGACGTACTTGTCCTGCCCCTTCTTGGGCTGGCTGAGCTCGATGCGGTGCAGCGGCGGCACCGCCGCGAACACCCGCCCGGCCTCGACCATCGGCCGCATGTACCGCTGGAACAGCGTGAGCAGCAGGATCCGAATGTGCGCACCGTCGACATCGGCGTCGACGAGGAGAATGATCTTCCCGTAGCGCGCCGCGTCGATGTCGAAGGTCCGCCCGGACCCGGCCCCTATGACCTGGATGATCGCACCGCACTCGGCGTTCTTGAGCATGTCCGTCACGGACGACTTCTGAACGTTGAGGATCTTGCCCCGGATCGGCAGCAGCGCCTGGAACTCCGAGTTCCGCGCCAGCTTGGCCGTACCGAGCGCGGAGTCTCCCTCGACGATGAACAGCTCACTGCGCTCGACGTCGTCGCTGCGGCAGTCGGCGAGCTTGGCGGGCAGGGACGAGGACTCGAGGGCCGTCTTCCGGCGCTGCGCGTCCTTGTGCTGGCGCGCGGCGATCCTCGTGCGCGCGGCGGCGACCGCCTTCTCCATCACGACGCGGGCCTGCGCGGCGTCGTCCCGCTTGGTGGAGGTCAGGAACGCCTTGAGCTCCCTGGAGACCACGTTGGTCACGATGCGGCGGGCCGCCGAGGTCCCGAGGACCTCCTTGGTCTGGCCCTCGAACTGCGGCTCGGCGAGACGCACGGTGACGACGGCGGTCAGGCCCTCCAGGGCGTCGTCCTTGACGATGTCGTCCTCGGCGACGCGCAGCAGCTTCTTGGCCCGCAGCACCTCGTTCATCGTCTTGGCCACGGCCTGCTCGAAGCCGGCGACATGGGTGCCGCCCTTGGGGGTGGCGATGATGTTCACGAACGACTTCAGGCTCGTGTCGTAGCCCGTGCCCCAGCGCATCGCCACGTCCACACCGAGCTCGCGGGTGACCTCGGTCGGCGTCATCTGCCCGTGGTCGTCGAGGACCGGGACGGTCTCCTTGAAGCTGCCCTGCCCCGAGAAGCGGAGAACGTCGCAGACGGGCTTGTCGGCGGCCAGGTACTCGCAGAACTCACTGATGCCGCCGTCGAAGCGGAAGGACTCCTCGCCCTTGCTCCCGCCCTCGCCGAGCCCGTACTCGTCACGTACGACGATGGTCAGGCCCGGGACCAGGAAGGCGGTCTGCCGGGCACGCTGGTGCAGGTGCTCCAGGGAGAGCTTGGCGTCCTTGAGGAAGATCTGACGATCGGCCCAGTAGCGCACGCGGGTGCCGGTGCGGGTCTTGGGGATCCGCTTGAGCTTGCGCAGCCCGCTCGTCGCGTCGAAGGCGGCCTCGGGACCGTCCGCCTTGAACGCTCCCGGGGTGCCGCGCCGGAAACTGACCGCGTGCGTGTTGCCCCCGCGGTCCACCTCGACGTCCAGACGGGCGGAGAGCGCGTTCACCACGGAGGCGCCCACGCCGTGCAGACCGCCGGAAGCCGCGTACGAGCCGCCGCCGAACTTGCCGCCGGCGTGCAGCTTGGTCATCACGACCTCGACGCCGGACAGGCCGGTCTTGGGCTCCACGTCGACCGGGATGCCGCGGCCGTTGTCCCGCACGTCCACCGAGCCGTCGTCGTGGAGGATCACGTCGATGTGGTCGCAGTAGCCCCCGAGGGCCTCGTCCACGGAGTTGTCGATGATCTCCCACAGGCAGTGCATCAGACCGCGACTGTCGGTCGACCCGATGTACATGCCGGGGCGCTTGCGGACGGCTTCGAGCCCCTCGAGGACGAGCAGGTGCCGCGCGGTGTAGTTGGAACCGTCCCGGTCTGATCCGGTCAGCAACGCTGTGGACGGCACGGACGTGTCGGCGGTCACGCGGTTCGCTCCTCGCTGAATTTCAGATGGGGCCCTTTTGGGTAAGGGGCCGGCTTCGGTCACCGCTGAGAGGGTACCGAGGCCTGGTAGAGCCGTTGTGACGCCACCCTCGCATGAACTCAGACTAGTCCAGGGTCGCATGGGTGTTCGATCCCTCGATGGAGTGAAGTACATATCACGTTCCCTTCGGGGCATGAACCATTTAGGCTCCGGGCACGTCCTCATGAACAACCGGCAAGCCAGCCGGGGAGGACCGACCCTGACAGACAGCGCGAACCCGTAAGACGCGAAGACGCAATACGGCTCATTCGCCGCCACCCGGCAGCAGACAGCCGCCTCGGAGAGAAATTTTCGAGGAAAAGCCACGAGCGGGAACGTTTTCGGCCTGGTTGGATGTTGACCCTGGTACGACAGCTCGTCGAGCTAGAGAAGAGGCGACGTGACTACTGTTCTGACCCCCGCGAGCCCGCTGACGGCCGCTGACCGCTGCGACCGTTGCGGCGCCCAGGCATATCTGCGCGTCGTCCTCCTCAGCGGCGGTGAGCTGCTCTTCTGCGCCCATCACGGGCGTAAGTTCGAGCCGGAACTCAAGAAGATCGCCGCTGAGATACAGGACGAGACGGAACGACTGACGTCGGTCCCTGCAACGTCCGACGACGAAGAGCGCTGACACTTCTTCGCATCAACGACGAGCCACCTCCGGCACAGGCCGGGTGTACGGGCGGCCATCCCTGCCAATGGGGGTGGCCGCCCGTATGCGTTCCGCCGCACCCCGATGAGCCGCGCCGCCCCGGCGCGTGCGGCCTCAGCCGCTTCGAGCACCAGGGACGGCGCGGCCTCGACGGCCGGGATCCCCGGAGACACCTGGCACGCGACCCTGGGCCGCACAGCTTCCGGAAGCACGCGGATTCCGTACGCCGGCCGACCCGGCTCGAAGGGCCTTCCCGGGCTTCCACGGCCTCCGCACCCGCCTGGAACGACCGGCAGGTCCGACAGGCCCGCTTTCGGCCCGCGCGGCCCTCAGCGGCGCGAGCCGAGCGCCCTGACGACGTCTGAGACCCGTGTGTACACCCCGGGGCTCCCCGCCTGCCCGCAGCCGCTGCCCCATGACACGAGACCGATCAGTCGGCCCCGAGCGACCAGCGGCCCTCCACTGTCACCTTGGCAGGCGTCCCGCCCGCCCTCGATCTCGCCGGCGCACAGCATGGAGGCGGCCCTGTAGGTGCCGTCCTCGTTTCCCGGATAGGCTCGCTCGCAGACCGCGTCGGACAGCACGTTCACGCCCACGGACCGCAGGGTGAGCGCGTAGTCACCGCCGCCCGACGTGTCACCCCAGCCGTAGACCGCGGCTTCCGTACCGGGCGCGTAGGCGGCGTCCCCGGAGGCCGCCATCCTGATGACCGAGCTCTGGGGCAGCGGGGAGGCGAGCGTCAGCACCGCGAAGTCCCCGGTGTTCGCGGCGGCGTCGTAGGCCGGGTTGACCCAGGTCTTGCCGACCCGGACCTCCTCACCCTTGGCGGACATCAGGTTCCCCCGGCCCGCGATGACCTTCAGGTCGCGGACTTCCTGGGGTGGCCCCCCGAGCACGACCGACCCCATGCAATGGGCCGCGGTCAGTACGAGCGTCGGGCCGATCACCACACCGCCGCAGAACTGCCCGGCCCGCGTACCCCCGAACCGGTCACGGCTGGACAGCGCCACGGTCCACGGGCTCTGGGCGATATCGACGGGTTGACCTCCGATGATGACGCCACCGGTCGCGGCCGGGGCGGGGGACGCCAGCGGTATCATGGCCGCGGCGGCCGCAAGGGCCAGCGAGGCGACAAGGGGGCGGCGCATGCGCGCTCCTCACTCTGGGATGGTCCTGGAACACCCAGAGTGATCCAGCGCGTGACGACGCGCACTCCGCGCACAGACCGAGGGCCCGGCTCCCCAGCGGGAGTCGGGCCCTCGGTGACGTACGGCCGAGACCTAGTCGAGGTAGTCGCGCAGCACCTGCGAGCGCGACGGGTGGCGCAGCTTCGACATCGTCTTGGACTCGATCTGACGGATCCGCTCGCGCGTGACGCCGTACACCTTGCCGATCTCGTCGAGGGTCTTCGGCTGACCGTCGGTGAGACCGAAACGCATCGAGACGACGCCCGCCTCGCGCTCGGAGAGAGTGTCGAGTACGGAGTGCAGCTGCTCCTGGAGGAGCGTGAAGCTCACCGCGTCGGCCGGGACGACGGCCTCGGAGTCCTCGATGAGGTCACCGAACTCGCTGTCGCCGTCCTCACCCAGGGGGGTGTGCAGCGAGATGGGCTCGCGGCCGTACTTCTGGACCTCGATGACCTTCTCCGGGGTCATGTCGAGTTCCTTGGCCAGCTCCTCCGGGGTGGGCTCGCGGCCCAGGTCCTGGAGCATCTGGCGCTGCACGCGCGCGAGCTTGTTGATGACCTCGACCATGTGCACCGGGATACGGATGGTGCGGGCCTGGTCGGCCATGGCGCGGGTGATCGCCTGACGGATCCACCAGGTGGCGTACGTGGAGAACTTGTAGCCCTTGGTGTAGTCGAACTTCTCCACCGCGCGGATCAGACCGAGGTTGCCCTCCTGGATGAGGTCCAGGAAGAGCATGCCGCGGCCGGTGTAGCGCTTGGCCAGGGAGACCACCAGACGGAGGTTGGCCTCCAGGAGGTGGTTCTTCGCCCGACGGCCGTCCTCGGCGATGATCTCCAACTCGCGCTTGAGCTTCGGCGCGAGCTTGTCTGCGTTGGCCAGCTTGTCCTCGGCGAAGAGGCCCGCCTCGATGCGCTTGGCCAGCTCCACCTCCTGCTCGGCGTTGAGCAGGGGGACCTTGCCGATCTGCTTCAGGTAGTCCTTGACCGGGTCCGCGGTGGCACCGGCGGCGGCGACCTGCTGCGCCGGCGCGTCGTCCTCGTCCTCGTCGGACAGCACGAAGCCCTGGGCGCCGTCCTCGGCGGGCTCCTCGGCACCGGGCTTGCCCGGGGTCTCCTCGGCCGCCTCGTCGTCGACCAACTCGACGTCGTCCTTCTTGGCGGTGGTCTTCTTGGCCGCCGTCTTCTTGGCGACCGTCTTCTTCGCGACGGCCTTCTTGGCGACCGTCTTCTTGGCGGCGACCCGGCCGTCGGACGCGTCCTCGGCCGGATCGTGGGCGGCAGGGGCGGCCGGAGCTGCGCTGGCGGTGGCCTTCTTGGTGGTCACCGTCTTCGCCGCGACCGTCTTGGTGGCGGTGCGCTTGGCCGGACTCTTCGCTGCGACGCTCTTTCGGGTGCGCTTGGGCTCCGCGGCACTGACCATCAGCGTCACACCCTCTTCCTCGAGGATCTGGTTGAGGCTGCGCAGTACGTTCTTCCACTGAGTGGCCGGAATCTGGTCAGCTTCGAAGGCCCGACGCACGTCATCGCCGGCGATCTGCCCCTCAGCCTTTCCCCGCTCGATGAGCGCCATGACAGAGACGGACTCGGCGATCTCCGGCGGGAGCGTACGGGATGTGCTGGCCGACACGAACAACCTCTCGGAACGTTGGAAAACGGCTTCCGGCCCCGTCCGGTACGGACAGGGACCGACGACCGCCGACTTGGGGATGGGTCGACGGCGCGGGCGGGGGCCGGGAAGATTCACAGCGCCGTGAACGGCGTCCGTATTCCTTCCTCGGCTGTCACCTCTTAGGTCATCGCGCAGTTCCGAAGAGCGTTACGCCCAATCTGCGTGGCCCGAGTCACACCCCGTAAGAGCCCAAAAGCGGCCAGATACGGTCAGAGAGGGTCAGCTGATGGACTCATCACCTCAAACCGACGGGTGCATCACCTCATCACATCACCGGACCCCGCCGGATCCGGGAGGATCCGAAGGGGTCCGGCGAAAGATGGTTCACCGGCCGAGCGATGCCACACGAGGACACATGCCCCCTACCGCGCCGCCCTCGGAGCGCGGTCAGTGCTCGCGCGGCGCGGGCACCACGCGCTCCACCTCGGGGTGGACCGTGAGCAACTGGCGCATGGCGGTCTCGGCCGCCGTGCCGTCCGCCGCGGCCAGCGCGTCGACGATGCGGCCGTGGTGCACCAAAGAGGCCTCGGTCGGCCGCTCACAGCCGGTGACAGGACCACCGGAGACCTGGAGCGCGGCCGACACGATCCCGGAAAGGTGCTCCAGCATGCGGTTGCCCGCGACCTGGATGAGCAGCGAATGGAACTCGGAGTCGGCCCGCGAGAACGTGAGCGAGTCACCCTGCGCCAAGGCGTGGCCCATGATCTCGACCATGTCACCGAGACGCTGCTGCACCTCCTCCCGGCCGTGCCCGGCGGCGAGGCGGGCGGCGAGCGGTTCGATCGTCCAGCGCAGCTCGCTCAGCTCGCGCCGCTGATCGTCGCGCTGCGGACCGAAGGCACGCCATTCGATGATGTCCGGGTCGAGAAGGTTCCAGTCACTGACGGGGCGCACCCGCGTACCGACGTTGGGCCGGGCGCTGACCAGGCCCTTCGCCTCCAGGACGCGGAGCGATTCACGGACGACGGTCCGCGAGACTTCGAACCTCTGTCCGATCTCCTCGGGGACGAGCGGACGGTCCGCGCCGAGGTCGCCGGAGACGATCATCTGACCCAGCTGTTGAACGAGTTGTCCGTGGAGTCCGCGTCCGCGGTTGCCCGCGCTGCGTCGGCCCACGCGGCCGAGCTCCTGGTCGGTGTTCTCCCACGCCGGGACACCGAGGCGTTCGGTGCCGGGGGAGTCGCTATAGGGGTAGCGGTCGAGTTCGCCCGGGCCGGCCAGGCCGGAGTCTGTGGAGCGGGCGGCGGTCATCATGGCGTGCGCAAGGGTACTCACGGATCATTTGTCGGCGCTGTCTCCAACTCCCTTGAGGTCTTTGGTGAAAAGCACACGAAAGGGTGATCGCTCACCCCGTCGCAATTGACGCCTTATCGGAAAGAAATGGGCGTTCTCCAAGGAGTTGTGAGCAGGGCGGAAACGGAAGGGCGCCGACGGTCGTCATCGAACCCGGCTCCGCAGGGTCGTGAGCAGATATGCGCAGAGCAGTGCGGTCAGCGACAACGTCAGCGCGCCGCCGACGGGTTGGGCGACCAGCCGTGCCATGGCCGCCAGATAACGCGCTCCCCCGAAGGGCCACTGCACCAGCGTGAGCTCGCGCAGCCGCTCCGGGAACCCGGCCGCCGTCCGCACGGATGGCCCCGACAATGCCTTTTGTACGAGTGGGACGACGACGACCGGAACGGCGAGAACGGCCGCGAGCCCGGCGGTGGTGGACCGGAAGAGACCCGCCGCCAGCACCCCGGCCCAGGCGCAGCCGACCACCAGGCAGGCCCAACTCGCGCCCAGGGAAAGCCAATCGCCGGGAATTGCGGTGAGTTCCCGCCCGTACACGAGATAGAGGATTTCGAGGTCGCAGCCCACGGTGAGAAAGGCCAGCATGAGCGCGGTACCCGAGGAGACGAGGAGTTTGGCCGCCAGCAGTCCCAGCCGCCGGGGGACGGTTCCGCGGTCCGCGGCCAGAGCGGGGTAGCGGAATTCCTCGCCGAAGGCGATCGCGCCGAGCAGTCCCGCGCCGAGCGCCGCGGGCGGCAAAGGGCTTTCGCGCGGCCAGGCGACCAGCAGCCGCGTGGTGGGGGTGTGACCGATTCTGGCGAGGAACACGGACAGGAGGGCGGAGACGAGCAGCACGGCGGCGGAGGTGCGGTAGCCGGTGCCGATACCGGCGGCGCGGCGCAGTTCGTAGCGCAGCGGACGCAGGGGACTCGGTGCCTGGCGTACGGCGATGGGGGGCGGGAGCGCGGGCCGCCCCTCCGTGGCCGGTGTCCCGCCCCGGGAAGAATCGTCACTGCCGAGCGCCTCGCCACGGGTGGACGGGTCGGGCGGAGTTCCCATGTCACCGATCTCGTCGGCGAGTTGGTGGACGAGGATGCCGTGCCGGAAGGCGGTCTCGCCGACGTCGGCGCAGGTGCTGCCGTACACCGAGAGCCGGTTGCCGTCCTCGCGCACGACCTCGACGGAGCGCTGGCCGGTCCGGGCCTCCTTGGCGACCAGGGCGCCGAGGCGGGCGGCGTGCGGGCTGCGGACGGCCACCCGGGGGCGCAGCCGGGTGCGGGCGAAGTCCGCGGCCTCCTGATCGGCGGCGAGGCGGCCCTCCCGCAACGTGATGACGCGGTCGGCCACCCGGGCGGCTTCCTTGGCGTCGCCCGTGCTGAACAGGACGGTGCCACCCTGGGTCGCGTGCGCGCGCAGGATCCCGTGCATCCAGCGGCCCTCACGGGCGGAGAGTCCGGCGGCGGGGTCGTCGAGGACGAGGGTGTGCGGGTCGGCCAGCAGGGCGCAGGCGAGGCCCAGGCGGCGGTCCAGGCCGCGCGAGAGAGAGCTCAGGCGCTCGTCGCGCAGGCTGACGAGCCCGGCCACTTCGAGGACCTCGTCGGCGCGCCGTACCGGAACACCGGCCGCGGCGCACAGCATGCGGAGCTGGCCGTGGACGGTGCGCGCGGGATGGCCGGGCACATCGCCGAGAAGTACGCCGACCTCGTGCGACGGATGGGCGATCCGGTGCAGCGGCCGGCCTCGGAAGTAGGTGATTCCTCGGCCCTGCCGGAGTTCGAGCATGAGTTTCAGCGTCGTTGTCTTTCCCGCACCCGAAGCTCCGAGGAGGGCTGTGACGTGGCCCGCGCGCGCCTCGAAGGACACGTCGTCGACGGCGGGCGGAAGCTCTCTGCGGGGGTTGCTGGTCAGTCCGATGGCCTGGATCACTCACAGCAAGATAGCGCGACATTTACGTTTTTTCGGGCACCGGACGGCCGGTCTCTGCCAGGCCGTCCCCCTGTCGCGTGACCTTCCTGCCCCGGCGCCGGTCCGATCGTCAGACTTCGGGGCGCAGCATCGGCGGATTGAGCAGGGTGGCGCCGCCCGCGCGGAACAGCTGGGCGGGGCGTCCTCCCTGGCGCGTGGTCGTCCCGCCCGTGGGCACGAGGAAGCCCGGCGTGCCCGTCACCTTGCGGTGGAAGTTGCGCGGATCGAGCGCGACGCCCCACACCGCCTCGTAGACACGGCGCAGCTCTCCGACGGTGAATTCGGTCGGGCAGAAGGCGGTGGCCAACGACGAGTACTCGATCTTGGACCGGGCGCGTTCCACGCCGTCCCCGAGGATCGTCGCGTGGTCGAAGGCGAGTGGCGCCGCCTGCTCGCCGTCGCGGCCGTAACCGCCCTGCTGGAGCAGCTCCTCCACCGGCGCCCAGCGCGCGCTCCTGGCGTCACCGCCGGCCCTGGGCGCGGGCAGGTCGGGGGCGAGCGCGAGATGGGCCACGCTGACGACCCTCATGCGCGGATCGCGTTCGGGGTCGCCGTACGTCGCCAGCTGCTCGAGGTGCGCGCCGTTGTCCTGCGCCGGCACGGACGGGTCGTGGGCGCGCAGCCCCGTCTCCTCGGCCAGCTCGCGCGCCGCCGCCTGCGCCAGATTCTCGTCGGCCCGTACGAACCCGCCCGGCAGCGCCCACCGGCCCTGGAACGGCTGCTCGCCCCTGCGTACCGCCAGCGCGCACAGGGCATGGCGGCGCACGGTCAGCACGACCAGGTCCACGGTCACGGCAAAGGGCGGAAAGGCAGACGGGTCGTAGGGCATGCCGCGATCATAGTCGTCTCCTTGACGATAAACACGTGCTTCGCCGACCACGTCCGACCGTGATCCACTTCCGTTCGCGACAGGTTTCCGGGGGACGCCGCGGAGCACGGTCCGAGGAGGCCCACCGCGAGGTCACACTCCCAACTGCAGCCCGTCGGCGGCCTCCTCGACCATGGCGAGGCCGAGCCTGCTGACGCGTACGGAGAAGGGACCGTCCGCGATCCGCAGTCCCGTCAGCCCGATCTCACCGAGCGGTGCGCTGCCGGCCGGACGCAGTGTCACCGTCCTCGCCGGGGCGTCTGGGCGGATGCCCGCGAGGGCGGTGACGAGCAGCACCCCGGCGGCCGCCGCCGTGGCCGCGGGCCGGCAGGCCGTGGGATGCGGCACCGGCGCGCTTCCCTGGGTGCGCTGCTCGCCCGCGTACATCTCGGGCAGCCGGTGTCCGAACGTCTCGGCGGCCGCCAGGAGTCCCTGAAGCAGTGCGTTCGCCTCCTTCTCGTACCCGGCGGCGATCAGCCCGGCGACGGCGACGGCGGTCTCGTGGACCCGTACGGCGCCGCTGCGGTGGCCGAAGGGGTTGTACGCCGCGTCCTTGGCGCCGAGGCTGCGCAGCCCCCAGCCCGAGTCCATGGCGGGGCCTGCGAGCGCCCGCGCGAACTGCTCGGTCCGCGTCTTGTCCAGCAGGCCGGGGGCCAGGGCTCCGGAGCCGAGCAGTCCCGTGTCGAGGAGGTGGACTGTGCCCGCGCCGAGCTGGGGCACCGGCCGCCCGTCCGGGGCACGGGCGGCCGCGGGTCTTTCCTCGCCTCTGTCCTCGACCCAGAAGTCCTCGTGGAACGCCGCCCGCAGGTCCTGCGCCCACTGCCGTAGTCCCGCGCCACCGGGCCGGCCCGTCTCGTCGAGCAGGTCGGCACCCAGCACGGCCGCCCGATGGGCGTGGGCCTGCGTCTCGCAGCGGTACGGCCCGCCGGGTTGCGGGTCGGGCAGGTAGGTGCCGTCGCCCACCGTCGCCCGCAACCAGGCGAGGCACCGCTGGGCGGCGGGCAGGAGTTCCTCGGTGGCCTGCTCCGCCAGCCCCCAGCGCCGGGCCTCGGCGAGGAGCACGGGGAAAAGCAGGGTCGCCTCGGTTGCCGTGCATCCCGGCGGCAGATAGGGACCCGCGTCCCGGAGCGGCCCGGGGATCAGGCCGGACCGTGCTCCCTGGCCCACGATCTGGGTCCGGGCGAGAGTCCGCAGGGTGCCCGCCGCAAGGCGGGTGCCGAGCGGCAGCGTCATCCGGGCCGCGGCGAGCGCGTCGGCCGGTGCCAGGCCGCAGCGCCACGGCGCGCCGGCCGCGAGGTGCGGGTCCGACGGATGCGCGGGGTCGCGCAGCAGCAGGGCCCGGAGATCCTCCACGCCGGTGTGCAGGAGCGCCTGGATCCTGGGGTCGTCGCCCACCGCCAGGACCTGGGCCAGCGGGCTCGTCGCGCCACGCCCCACGGCTCTGTGGGGCCCCGCGCCGTCCGGCCGTACCCGCAGCTCCACGGTGCGTGTGCCGCCCGGCGGCAGTTCCAGCTCCCAGCGGAGCAGTCCCGCGGAAGCCAGCGCGTCGGCGGGTGGCGGGTCGGCGGTGACGGTGGAGTTTCCCGTGGCGCAGGTCCACCGGAGGCCCGAGTCGTTGACGGTGGCGGGCAGTTCGGGTCCCGCTCGGCCCGAGGCGACCGAAGCGAGCTCCGCGAGGTCCGTGCCGAGGGCGACCTCCAGCGAGAGGCGCAACGTGCGGGAGGCGGCGCTGTGCAGGACGATCGCCTCCGTGCCGTCCGCGCTCCTGGTCCGTTCCACGATCACGTCCGGATCGGGGCCCGAGTCGGTGGACGCGCGCACCGTCCCCACGAAGCGGGCCCGGTCGGCGCCGATCATCCGGGCCTGTACGGGGAGCGGTTCGCGCCCCGCCACCTTTACCTGACAGCGGGACAGCATCCGCCGGCCCGCGCGGTAGAACCCGTCCAGTCCGCGACCGGTCAGCTGTCCCTGTTCCGTGGAGATCGCCAGTCCCGGCAGGGCGACACAGACGAGCGACGTGTGCACGGGAGGCAGGTCGGTGGAGCGGCGCGGAAAGGGAACCGGTGCCGGGCGGGCCGTGGGGGCACCCGCCGTCGCCGCGAAAGGGCTCAATGCGGTCTCCACTCCTGCGAACGGGGGTGCCGAACCGCCTCGGCGGTTGAGGTGTCGCGCGGGGCCGCGCGGCGGCGGGACGTCGCCGTCGGATTCGGAGGGCGGGTTGGACATGGGCATGCGGCTTCCTCCGCGCTCGGTGCGCTGCGGGCGCGCTCGGCGCCGGGTCGGGGACTCCGGAGGGTCGGGGGCGTTCGGCGGCGCGGCCCGGCCGCTGGTACCGCCACACAGGTGAACGGAACGGACCTGCTCCGGGTCACGCCCTCGATGCCGGAAGCCGACCGAATGGCGGCGGGACGGACGGCCGTCCGTGGCGGGGAGGCTGACGGGCCGACGGAACACGCCGGGGATTCGCCGGGCGAACACGGGTGCGCGTGCCTTGCCTCCAGGTGCTCGGTGGGACCGACCGCTCATGTCGCCTCCTCCGCATCCCGGCGACCGCCCTCGCGGCGAGCCCGATCGGTCGTCCGCCCGAACGCACGCCCCGGTCCTTCCCCGGTGGGCGAGGTGTCCTCGGCGGGACCGAGCACGGGGAGAGCGCGTGCCCCGGGAGAGCGGCGGCTCACGCGCGTCCCTCCGCTCCCCGCCGGTCGCGCCCTGCGCCGACGCCGGCCGGCCGCTCCGGCGGGCCGCGACGTGACGTCGGACGATCCGGCAGGATCGGACGATCCGGCAGGAGCCGATGCTCCCGGGTCCGGTGACGGCTCCGCGGCTCCGAGCGGTGCCGCGCGGTCGGCTTCCGACGTCCGCGCCGCTTCCGCCCCCGGCCTGCCGGTGCGTTCCGCGCGAAGGCACCGGCGGATCGACTCGGGGTCCAGTCCCTCGTTGCAGGCCTGATGCAGGAGGCGGGCGAAGAGATAGTCGGGATCGGCGCCCAGAGCCATGGCCAGGGCCTCTCGGGCCTCCAGTTCGTCACCGCTCGACCAGGCGACCCATCCGGCGAGGGAGAGAGGGGCCGCCGCGTGTTCGCCGTAGGAGCCGACGCAACGGCGGGCCAACGCTCGCCACAGGCGCAGGGCCGGACCGGCCTCGTCGCCCTCCATCCACTCGGCGGCGCGGTCACGGGTCGTACGGTCCTGAAGGCCGAGGATCAGGGTGGCGGCCTCCTCGGCATCCAGGAGTCCGTCGTCGCGGAGGTCGGCCGGACGGACACCGGAGACGGGCGGAGCGTCCGCGAACCGCTTCAGGAGCCGTCGCGCCTGTCCGAGTGTCTCCTCGGACAGGGCCGCGCGGCTCTCGTCGTCCAGGATCCTGGGGATCAGCGCCCTGTTCGCGGCATCGAGCGCCAGCTCCTGATCCACGGCGGCCCCGCGCTCCCAGGGGATGAGGCGAGCCGTGAGCTCCCGCAGAGTTCCGCGCACCTGGAGGCCGGCGTAGGTCGCCGCGGCGGCGAGGACGGAGGTGCCGGGCAGTCCCATCGCCTCTCCGTCCGATGGGCAGCATCCCTGACCGGGGCAGCAGTACGACCAGAAGCGTCCGTCGGAGATGCAGAGGGCCTCGATCACCGGCACGTCCAGGCGGCCGCAGGCCGTCCGCAGCAACTGGGCGAGCGGGCGCAGGCGCTCCATGACGTCCCGGCCCGACTCGCCGCTCCCGGGCTCCTGGCAGAGGTACGCGACCATGCTCCCCGGCCGGGCGCCTCTGCGCTCGCTCCCCTTCACCAGCCCGTGCGCCAGCTGCTCGGCCACGGACGGCCAGTCGTCCGCCTGGGCCGGGATGCCGAGCCGCGCCCGCCCGCCGAAGCGGCCTCGCCTCTCCCCGTCGTGCAGGGCGGCGAGCACGATGCTGTCCTCCGGCCGGTACCCGAGCAGGTACGGCAGGGCGTCCGCCAGCTCGGCCGGTGTCCGCAGGGTGACCTGGTGTCCGCCGGGCAGATCGCGTCCGTCGTGCCCCGGCCGCTTCTTCCACCGTCCGCTGCGCGTACCGCGGGCCCCGCACTCGTCATGCACTCCGCGCGCACCGCCCTCATCGCGTCCGCCGTGCACGTCTTCTCCCCCGCGCCCGCCGCGCCCGCTGATGTCGCTGTCGCCGGACGCACCGGCCGCTTCGCTGTGATTCGTCATGCCGTGACCATCCCGCGGATCACGAAATCCCGCTTCGACCTGTGGATAACCATGGCCATGAGCACGACACGAGTTGTCCACAACGCGGTGGCCTCATTCGCGCGATGTCCGACTCATCGGGTTGCATGGGGCCATGACCAACGAAGACCCGCGACCCACGTCCGGCGAAGACCTGCGCATCGCGGCCGATGCCGTACTCGCCCGCCTCGTCGGCGCCCCGGCGGGCGAGGCCCGGTTGCGCGAGGACCAGTGGCGCGCCATCGAGGCCCTGGTGGCCGACAAGCGCAGAGCGCTGGTCGTGCAGCGCACCGGCTGGGGCAAGTCCGCGGTGTACTTCGTCGCGACCGCGCTGCTGCGCGAGCGGGGTGCCGGGCCCACCGTCATCGTCTCCCCGCTCCTCGCCCTGATGCGCAACCAGGTGGAGGCGGCGGCCCGTGCCGGCATCCACGCGCGCAGCATCAACTCGTCCAACACGGAGGAGTGGGAGACCATCCAGGCCGAGGTGGCCGCGAGCGAGGTCGACGTGCTCCTGGTGAGTCCCGAGCGGCTCAACAATCCGGACTTCCGCGATCAGGTGCTGCCCAAGCTTGCGGCGGCTACCGGCCTGCTCGTGGTCGACGAGGCCCACTGCATCTCCGACTGGGGGCACGACTTCCGGCCGGACTACCGCAGACTGCGCACGATGCTCGCCGATCTCCCGCCCGGTGTCCCCGTCCTGGCCACCACGGCGACGGCCAACGCGCGCGTGACCGCGGATGTGGCCGAGCAGCTGGGCACCGGTGCGAGCACGGACGCGCTCGTCCTGCGCGGGCCGCTGGACCGGGAGAGCCTGAGTCTCGGCGTGCTGCAGTTGCCGGACGCGGCCCACCGGATGGCCTGGCTCGGCGAGCGCCTGGACGACCTGCCGGGTTCCGGCATCATCTACACGCTGACCGTGGCCGCAGCCGAGGAGGTCACCGCTTTCCTCCGGCAGGCCGGGCACACGGTGGCGTCGTACACCGGGAAAACGGAGAACGCGGACCGCCAGCAGGCCGAGGAGGACCTGCTCGCCAACCGGGTCAAGGCCCTGGTCGCCACGTCGGCGCTGGGCATGGGTTTCGACAAGCCCGACCTCGGATTCGTGGTGCACCTGGGCTCCCCGTCCTCTCCCATCGCCTACTACCAGCAGGTGGGACGTGCGGGCCGCGGCGTGAAGCACGCCGAAGTACTCCTGCTGCCGGGGAAGGAGGACCAGGCGATCTGGCAGTACTTCGCGTCGATCGCCTTCCCTCCGGAGGAGCAGGTGCGCCGCACCCTGGACGTCCTGGCCCGCGCCGACAGGCCGCTCTCGCTGCCCGCCCTCGAACCCCTGGTGGAGCTGCGCCGGTCCCGCCTGGAGACGATGCTCAAGGTGCTCGACGTGGACGGAGCGGTACGACGTGTCCAGGGCGGCTGGATCTCCACCGGCGTCCCCTGGACGTACGACAGCGAGCGCTACGCGTGGGTGGCCAGACAGCGGGCCACGGAGCAGCAGGCGATGCGCGACTACGTCTCGACGACCGGGTGCCGGATGGAGTTCCTGAGGCGGCAGCTGGACGACGAGCGGGCCGCGCCGTGCGGGCGCTGCGACACCTGCGCGGGAGCCCGGTTCGAGGCTTCCGTCTCCTCGTCGGCACTCGACGCCGCCAACGGCGAGCTGAGCCGCGCGGGCGTCGACGTCGAGCCGCGCAAGATGTGGCCGACGGGCCTGCCGGCGGTCGGCGTCGATCTGAAGGGCCGTATCCCGGCCGGCGAACAGGCCGCGGCGGGGCGTGCCCTGGGACGGCTCTCGGACATCGGCTGGGGCAACCGACTGCGCCCCCTGCTCGCCCGCCAGGCCTCCGACGGACCTGTGCCTGACGATGTGGCGAAGGCCGTGGTCGGTGTGCTGACCGACTGGGCGAAGGGGCCGGGCGGCTGGGCATCGGGACGGCCCGACGCGCAGCCGCGACCCGTGGGCGTCGTCACCATGGCCTCACGCACCCGTCCGCAACTGATCCAGTCGCTGGGCGCGCGGATCGCGGAGATCGGCCGACTGCCGCTGCTGGGGTCCGTGGAGTACGTCGGCGAGGCCTCGCAGCTCTCGCGGAGCAACAGCGCCCAGCGCCTGAAGGCTCTCGACGGCGCACTGTCCGTGCCTCCCCCACTGGCCGAGGCACTGAGAGCCGCGGCCGGCCCGGTGCTGCTCGTGGACGACGCGACGGAGACCGGATGGACGCTCGCGGTCGCCGCGCGACTGCTCCGCAAGTCCGGGGCGCAGGGAGTGTTGCCGCTGGTCCTGGCCGTACAGGCGTGAACCATGTGTCGTCATCAAGAACAGTGGGCAAGGATATAAACGGCGTATAGCAAGAATTCGGTCGGTGGCCCCAATTGCTCGTTGCCGCAACCAAGTTCGACAGGAAGAATTGAAGTCCGCTCCCCGCACGGCTCGCCCGTGGTCCGGTAGGGCTCTGCCGCGACGTGCGCTCCCCCAAGTCCGACCCCGCCCGCAGTGTGGGCGCGTAGCCGAAGGGAGGACCGTGACCTTCGGATTCGCTCCGTCCTCGGCGGCATCGATGTCGACGTCTGCCGATCTGTCCGTCGCTTCCGCCAACCCACTGACCCGCATGCTCGAACCCGCTGAATGGGCGGCCGCGGGCATTCCGCTTCTGCGCAATCCCCGTGAGGTCGTCAGTGGTCTGCACGCTCGGCACCGGCCCGGACCGGCGACGGCGATCGTGGCCGTCCTCGACGCGGACGAGCGGCTGAGCGCGAGCGCCTCGTTCGTGCGGCGGCCGGCTCCGGCCGACGGCTGGATGTTCCGCAACGCCCTGCTCGCGCAGTTGCGCCGGGTCATCCCGCACGACCTGCGGCGGCGCACCCCGGTTCGTACGGCGGTCCTGCTCTACTGCCGCGAGGGCGACGCGCGTTGGACACAGGAGGACGGGGCGTGGATGTGGGGACTGCGTGACGCGTGCACCTTGCACGGGCTGCGCTGCGGGGCGTACATCACGCTGACGCACGACGGCTGGCAGGTTCTCGGCGAGGGCCGGGGTGGACGTCGTCCGAACGCGGACTCACCACCGGAGTCCTTCGCGATGTCCGAAGCACCGCCGCCGCTGCCGCGCACCGGAGGCGTCGCGTCGGAGGTGTTGCGGCGGGCGGCCGCCCGCTGATTCAAACGCCTCGTTCCACGCTGGTCCTCGGCCACACCGCCACCGGCGGCGGCTTCGGGCACCGCCGACCATCCTCGAACCGTCGGTGCCCCGGCACCGGCCTCCTGGCGGGCAGCCGCTCGGCGGGCGGCCACCGGGCGGGACGACCGCACCCGATGGGCGTTCACCGCGCGGGAGGCACCCGGGGGCGGGAAGGTCACCCGCGCCGACGCGGACCGCCTCGGCGCTGCATGATTCGGCCAGTTCGGAGCGGCTCAGGACGTCCAGAAGGCCGCCTGGGAGAGGGCGGGCCCGCCGACGGGCCGTTCGTCGACCGCGGCATTGCCGATCGCCGACAGCGGCGTTGTCGATCAGCCGCACCGGATACCGGAGGGCCCACCATCCACGGTTCCGCGACGAACAGGCCGTCTCCGCCAGCAGTCACCTACAGGCGAGCCCGCGCGCGGACCCGCTTCGGTGAACCTCAGCCCGCCATCCGCCATCCGCCATCCGACATCCGCCACCCGCCACCCGCCACCCGCCGGCATAGCAGCGGCGCCGGCGCCCATGGGGCGACCCGTCGACGAGGCCCTTCATGGCCTGCCGCCGGTCTTCGGAACCGTACGAAAACGGCGTACACCGGTGAGCGCTCCGTAGTCGACACCCCGCACTCGACAGCCGAACCCAACACCGGAACCCGACGCCCGAACCCACACCCGGCACCCGAACCCAGCACCCGGCACCCGGCACCCGAACCCGGCACCCGAACCCGGCACCCGACGGCTCGGGTACTCCCCTGTGGAACCCCGCGCGACAGGACATGGCCCCGGGACCGAGGCGCACAGCCCGCGATCCACAGTTCGCAGCCCGCAGCGACCTGCGGAACCACGACGAAGGGTGTCCGGCGGAACCACGACGAAAGGTGTCCGGCGGAACCACGACGAAAGGTGTCCGGCGGAACCACGACGAAAGGTGTCCGAGGGAGGGAGCCGTCACCGCGGTCGCGGCGTGATCGCGGCGCACACAGTGATCTGCGGGCACGCCGAAACGATCACCCCGCGTACGTCACCACGCCGACTCACCGGCGGGCGGCGGCTCCGAGCGAGCCCCGGACGGCCTCGGACGGCGTCCGGGACTCGTTCAGACTCCGGCGCCCAGAACCGAGTTGATCTGCTGCGGGTCACCGCAGACGATCAACAGGGCGCCGGCCCGGCCGAGGGCCAGGGGCAGAGCGGTGGCGACAGTGTCGGAACCGCCGTTGACGGCGACCACGACGACGGGACGGGACTTGGCCCGGCCCACGACGGAGGCATCGGCGTAGAACACGTCGTCGCCCGCGTCGAGCTGCGCCCAGTAGGCGGTCTCGCCGAAGGAGAGCTCGTGCGCGGCCCACGGGTGCGGTTGGCCGGTGGTGATCACCAGCACCTCACCGGGGGCACGGCCCGACTCCAACAGCAGATCGACCGCTTCTTCGGCGGCGTCCAGCGCACCCTCGGCCGGAGCCGGGATCAGCTGGATCTTCGGGGTGGCGGCAGCGGGTGCGGCCACCGGGACGGACGGCCCCGACGCGGCCACGACCGGCTCGCGCGGGGTGCGTTGGGCCGGCATCGGCCTGACAGGTCCCGGACGTCCGGGACGCGGCGGAGCCACGGGACGGGGACCGGGTACGGGACGAGGGGTCGGCGCGGTACGGCCACTGGCCGGAGTCGCGCGGGGACCCTGGGCACTCTCGTGAATCTGAGGCTCCTCGGGAATGAGAGGCATGAGCTGATTTTTATCAAACGCCGACACGACTCGCGTCGGCGGGTGGCACATGAGTGCGAACGGAACCGTCAGAAATCGAAGCCGAGCTGACCCTCGATCTCCGGAGCGCTTCCGTCCGCCCAGCTGCGGACCTTCTTGAGGTGCCGCCACTGGGGCAGCGCATCAAGGTACGCCCATGTCAGCCGGTGGTACGGGGTGGGGCCCCGCTCCGCCAGTGCGGCCTTGTGCACGGGAGACGGATACCCGGCGTTGGCCGCAAAGGCGAAGTCTGCATGGCCGACACCCAGTTCGGCCATCATTTTGTCGCGCTGAACCTTGGCGATCACCGAGGCCGCCGCGACGGCCACGCAGGACTGGTCACCCTTGATCACCGTGCGGACCCGCCACGGCGACCCGAGGTAGTCGTGCTTCCCATCGAGGATGACCGCGTCGGGCCGGACGGGCAAGGCCTCCAGGGCCCGCACCGCCGCGAGGCGCAGGGCCGCCGTCATCCCCAGTTCGTCGATCTCCTCGGGAGAGGAATGCCCCAGGGCGTACGACGTCACCCACTTCTCCAACTCCACGGCCAAGGCGGTTCGCCGCTTGACGGTGAGGAGCTTGGAGTCGGTGAGACCTTCGGGGGGACGGCGCAGACCCGTGACCGCGGCACAGACGGTGACCGGGCCGGCCCATGCACCGCGGCCCACCTCGTCGACACCGGCGATGATCTTCGCTCCGGTCGTGGCGCGGAGGGAGCGCTCGACAGTGTGGGTGGGTGGTTCGTACGGCATGGCGACCTCAGCCTACGCCGCCCGGAGCCCCTCGCGACACCAGGGTTTCCCACGGCGGCCGGGGCCCCGCCCCCGACCCGGTTCAGGCACCGTCGCGCCGGAGCAGCGGAACCATCAGCTGGTCGATCATCTCCTCCAGATCCCGCTCGCCCCATTCGCTCGCGCACACCTTCGAGCGGTACATCATCATCGCCGGAATGGCGTCGAAGACGTAGGGGTTCGCGGCGTCCGGACGCACCTCTCCCCGCTCGATCCCCCGGAGGACGATGTCCTGCAGCAGATGCGTCGTCGGCTCGATGACCCCGCCGAGAATCACGCCGTGGAAGCGTTCGGCCTGTGCCGCGTCGCACTCGTGAAGTACCGATCGGAGCGCGAATCCGGGTTGCGAGTACATCGCCTCCCGCACCAGCCGGCACAGCTCCAGCAGATCCTCCCTGACACTCCCCAGGTCGGGGGCGTCGGCCAGACTCGGCAGCCCGGCCTTCAGCGCGTCCGCGACAAGGTCCTCCTTGGAGGGCCAGCGACGGTAGACCGCCGCCTTTCCGGTCTGGGCCCGCGCGGCGACACCCTCCATGGTGAGGCCGCTCCAGCCGACCGTACTGAGCTGCTCCAGTGCGGCTTCGAGGATCGCGCGTTCGAGCACAGCACCGCGTCGGCGCAGGGAGGCCGCCTGAGCGGGGGCGGCCGTCCAACGCGAAGTAACCATCTGAGTGTCTCCGTTGTGCGAGGAGGCGGGGGACTGGGGCGGGACCTGGGGTGAGGCCGAAGGCGAGACCTCCTGGGGGGAGGGCCGCCGCGGTCGGGTGCGGTAGGCGAACTCGGGACCGGTACGAGCGCCCGACCGACGTCACGCGGCAGCGACTTCAGTGAACGCTTGCGTTCACTGTCGGGGACTCACTACCGTTGACGCGACAGTGAACGCGAGCGTTCACTAACGCACTTGTGGGGGACCCATAGTGACAACCTCTCAGTTGATTCAGGAATCGAAGCCAGGAGCGGCCCGTCGGGAAGGACATCCCGGCCTCGCGCTCGCCGTCATCGCGGCCTGCCAACTCATGGTGGTACTCGACGCGACGATTGTGAACATTGCCCTCCCGCACATTCAAGACGCGCTCAAGTTCAGCACAACCGACCTGACCTGGGTGGTCAGCGCGTACACCCTCACCTTCGGTGGCCTGCTGCTGCTCGGCGGCAGGGCAGGCGACATCCTCGGTCGTCGCCGGGTCTTCATGACCGGCATCCTGCTCTTCACGCTCGCCTCGCTGCTCGGTGGACTCGCCCAGGAACCCTGGCAGTTGCTGGCCGCGCGTGCCCTCCAGGGCGTGGGTGGCGCGATCGCGTCGCCCACCGCGCTGGCGCTCATCACCACGACCTTCCCCGAAGGCCCGGAACGCAACAGGGCCTTCGCCGTCTTCGCCGGGGTCTCCGCGGGCGGTGGCGCGATCGGACTCCTCGCGGGCGGCATGCTCACCGAGTGGCTCGACTGGCGCTGGGTGCTCTTCGTCAACGTGCCCATCGGTGTGCTGATCGCGGTGCTCGCGCCGATGTACATAAACGAGTCCGAGCGCCATCCCGGACGCTTCGACATCACGGGCGCGCTGACCTCGACGGCCGGTATGGCCACCCTCGTGTACGGCTTCATCCGCTCTGCGGCGGAAGGCTGGCGGGACGGTCTCACCATCGGGTCGTTCGTCGCGGCACTGCTCCTGCTGCTGGCCTTCGCCTTCACCGAGACCCGGGCGAAGGAGCCGATCACCCCGCTGAAGATGTTCGCCGACCGCAACCGCTCCGGCACGTACGTGATCATGCTGAGCCTGGCGGCGGCGATGTTCGGGATGTTCTTCTTCATCGTGCTGTTCGTGCAGAACGTTCTGGGCTACACCCCGATCCAGGCGGGCCTCGCCTTCCTCCCCGTGACGGCGGCGATCGGTATCGGCGCGGCCCTGTCGCAGCGGTTCCTTCCCGTACTGGGGCCCAAGCCCTTCATGATGGGCGGTTCCGCGCTGGTGGCGGTCGGGCTCGGCTGGCTGACGTTCATGAGCCCCGACAGCACCTATGTCGGCGGGATCCTCGGTCCGATGCTGCTCTTCGCCTTCGGTATGGGACTGAACTTCGTGACCCTGACCGTCACCGCGGTCTCCGGTGTCGCCCAGCACGAGGCGGGCGCGGCGTCCGGACTTCTCAACGTCACGCAGCAGGTGGGTGGTTCGCTCGGTCTCTCCATCCTGACCACGGTCTTCGGCACCGCGAGCCGGGACGAGGCGAAGAAGCAGGTGCCGAAGTTCCTGACCGGCTCCTCGCCGGAGCAGAAGGCCGAGTTCGCCAAGACGCGTCAACTGCCCGCGCCCTGGGGCCATGACGTGCTCGCCCACGGCATCTCGACCGCCTTCGTACCGGCCGTCGCGATGGCGGTACTGGCCCTGCTCACCGCTTCCGTGGTGATCCGCGTCCGCAAGAGCGACCTGGAAGCCCTGGCGGGCACGGCGGGACCGGCAGGAGCCTGACGAGGAGGGCTGCGGAGGGCGGGCCCGGCCCGGGGATGACCGGTACGGTCCACGGTCCGGCCCTCCGCAGCGCGCGGCACCGTGCCGTCGCGCGTCACGGACGGAACACCGTCCCGACCCCGCGTCACGGACGGAACACCGTCCCGACCCCGCGTCACGGACGGAACACCGTCCCGACCCCGCGTCGCAAACGGGACGCGTCACCGCTCCACTGCCCCGAGGACGGCTCTCTGGGGCCCATCGACGGGCGCAAGGGGCCCAGGGTTGGATCTCTGGGCCCGTCCATGGCCCCCCTGGGTGGACCCATGGGCCCCATGGACGGTCCCAGGAGGCCCATCGACCGACCCGGGGCGCCGCGGGACCGCTCGCATCACCTTCACGGGTGCGGAGGACACCCGCACCTGAACCTTCACGGGTGCGGAGGACACCCGCACCTGAACCTTCACGGGCGCGGAGGACACCCGCACCCGAGCGACACCCCGCCTACGCCGCGACAGCCATCCACCGCGGCAGGCTCTCCGTCCGCGTCACCCACTCCCCCGGTGGGGCCCCCGCCTTACCGGAGCCGACCACTCCGCCGACGATGGCACAGGTCGTGTCCATGTCGCCGCCCACCTGGGCCGTCGCCCAGAAGGCCGCTTCGTAGTCCCCGAGGGTCCGTGCCGCCGACCAGAGCGCGAACGGCACCGTGTCGTGCGCCGTGGTGCGCCGCCCGCATCCCAGTACGGCCGCGACCGTCGCGGTGTCCCCGTAGTCGAGCATGTCCCGGGCCCTGCGCAGCCCTGCACCGACGGCGCTGCGCGGCACGAGCGCGATGACGCCGTCGAGCAGCGCCCCGGGGCTCGGCGGCCCCGCCGGGTCGGCCGCGAGGGCGGCGGCCGCGGCGACAGCCATGGCGCCCACGACGGCCTCACGGTGCTGATGGGTGGGGTACGCCGAGATCTCCGCCTGGTGGACCGCCTGCTCGGGGTCGTCCGCGTACCAGGCCCCCAGGGGGGCGATCCGCATCGCCGCGCCGTTGCCCCACGAGCCCTGCCCCTTGAAGAGGGCGGAGGCCAGCTGTCGCCAGTCGCCGCCTTCCCGGACCTGTCGCAGCAGCCGGTTGACCGCGGGACCGTACCCGCGGTCGAAGTCGTGGTGCTCGGCGAAGGAGCGGGCGAGCTCGTCCTGGTCGATGCGGCGGTGCCGGCCCAGGACGGCCACCACGGAGGAGGCCATCTCGGTGTCGTCCGTCCACTGCCAGGGGCCGGGCGGAAGATCGCGGCGCTTGAGCAGCGGGTAGTTCGCGGGCACGAAGAACTGTGAGCCCAGCGCGTCCCCCACCGCGAGTCCACGCAGGCTGGCCAGGGCGCGGCCCATGCGTGCGTCGTGAGAGGTGTCAGCGGTCATCGCCCTGCCACTCTATCCCGCTGACCCCGTACGGCTCCGGATCACGCCAGCGCTCGAACGGGCGGTCGAGGGTGTACTTGTCGTCGTCGCCGAGAACGAGCATCCGCATCTCCGCGTTCCCCGGATTCGACAGTGCCTCGAACTCGGCGACCGTCCAGTGGAACCAGCGCATGCAGAACAGGCGCATGGCCAGACCATGGGTCACCAGGAGCACGTTCGGCGGGTGGTCGGGCGCCTCGAAGCTGCGGTACAGGCTCTCCAGGAAGCCGCCGACCCGGTCGTACACGTCGGCGCCGGACTCACCCTGGGCGAAGCGGTAGAAGAAGTGCCCGTAGGCGTCCCGGTACGTCTTCTGAAGACGTACGTCGTCGCGGTCCTGCCAGTTGCCCCAGTCCTGCTCGCGCAGCCGGGGCTCCTCGCGCACCCGCATGAGCTCGGGGTCGAGGTGAAAGGCACGGAGCGTCTCGTGCGTACGCCGGTACGGGGAGACGTACACGCTGACGCGCTCGCGTCCCAGCACCTCCCGCAACCGTTTTCCGGTCTCCTCGGCCTGCTGCCACCCCTTCTCGGTGAGCGCGAGAGCGTGGTCGGGTTCGCGTTCGTACACGGTGTCGTCCGCGTTGCCCGCTGACTCGCCGTGCCGGACAAGGACGATGCGCCGTGGTCTTACCATGCCAAGACCCTAATTCGGGTGATGGCCGATCGAGCACTCGTACGGGCTCCATACGGCACAGATCACACGCGTCCCCCACATCGGGCACCCATGGTCACCACGCCTTCAGACCGTCCAGGCGGGTTCCAGCGCCACTATGTCGCCCGCGAGGGCGGCGACATCGGCGTCCGTCTGGGCACGCAGTGTGAGCCGCTCGACACGCTCGGCTCGGTACTTGCCGTGCTCGGCGGCCGACAGCCACATGGACAGGATCAGGAACTCGTGGCCGGGCGCCTCGCCGAACAGCCCCCGCACCATGCCGGGCGACCCGGCCATCGCGGGGTTCCATACCTTCTCCTGCATCAGCGCGAAGTGCTCGGCCCGCTCCTCGTGGACACGACAGTGGGCCACCCGCAGCACGTCGGCGTCCGCGAAGCGCGGTTCGAAGCCGGTCTTCACGTCGAACCGGTGATCGAAGAGCTTGACCTGCGCGTCCTTGAAGGTCCCGGACTGAGCGGTGGCGAGCCGATCGTGCGAGCGGGCCATGAAGGAGTCGTAGAAGGCACGGCTCTCCCAGAAGGTGAAGAGGTGCGCCACACCGGGCCGCCCCCGGCTCCAGCCCCCACCCTGTCCTCGGAATCCGGGCTCGCCCAGAAGCCCCGCCCACTTTCGCTGCCCGCGCTCGAAACCGCGACGGTCCACCACGGTGCAGCGAATCCACTTGACCAGCACCGCGCCATCGTAAGGCCACGGAGCGTGGCGTCGGTCACGCTCCGGCGGAGTCCACCCGCGCGAGCGCTCCCGCGCGCGTGGCACGATGGGCAACCGAACCTGACCGCACAGCAGTTGGGGCAGGAAACTGATGGAACGCGGGGAGGGGAAATTCGGATGAACGGTCTCAACAAGGGGATACGCAAGGTCGAGCTCGCGGTGAAATGGGACCCCAGTCCCGTCGGTGAGCCCGCGACCGACCTCGACATCATCGCGGCGACCTACGGGGCCGACGACCCGTACGGAAGCCCTGTCTACGTGGTGCACTTCGACAGCCGCTCCCCGGACGGCACGATCTACCTCAACCGGGACAGCAAGGACGGCAAGGGCTTCGGCTGGGACGAGGTCATGACACTGGAGCTGGACCGTCTCAACAGCCGGTACACGCGTGTGGTGGTCGGCGTCCTGATCCAGCAGCGCTCCGGCCACAAGGCGTTCGTCGGCGTGCTCAACCCCGGTCTGCGGATGCGCGAGGGCTACACGGTCCTGGCGGAGGACAGCTTCGGCGGTGTCCTGGGCGCGACGGCCGCGACGGTCGGTGAGTTCCTCCGCGACGACTCCGGGGAGTGGACCTTCCACCCGGGCATCCACGGCTACGACACGGACCCGGCGGCGTTCCCCGCGATCATGGGCCGCCGGCACGGCTCCTGAACCGCACCCGAAGAAACCGCCCTCTCCGTAGGGCCGCGAAAACGCCGAAGGGCGGCACGACCGGTGGTCGTGCCGCCCTTCGCCGGTGTGATCAGCTGCAACCGCTGGTCGAACCGCAGCCCTCGCAGATGTAGCAGGAACCGGCCCGCTGCATCTTCGTGCCACAGGAGAAGCACAGGGGGGCGTCCGCCTGGATGCCCAGCTGCATCTCCACCAGTTCGGCACTGGTGTGAGCCTGCCTCGGGGCGGGCTCGGCCACCGCGACCTCGGCCACGGGGGCGGCGACGGCCTTCAGTTCCTGCGCGCGGGGCGCGGACTGGGCGAGGCCCTCGACGTCCATGTCGACATCTTCCATGGACGGCTCGTAGGAACCCGTCTCCAGATGACGCTGACGCTCCTCGGCCGAGTGGATGCCGAGCGCGGAACGCGTCTCGAACGGCAGGAAGTCCAGCGCCAGGCGGCGGAAGATGTAGTCGACGATCGACTGCGCCATCCGCACGTCCGGGTCGTCCGTCATGCCGGCCGGCTCGAAGCGCATGTTGGTGAACTTCGAGACGTACGTCTCCAGGGGCACGCCGTACTGCAGACCCACGGAGACCGCGATCGAGAAGGCGTCCATCATGCCCGCGAGGGTGGAGCCCTGCTTCGACATCTTCAGGAAGACCTCGCCGAGACCGTCGTCCGGGTAGGAGTTGGCGGTCATGTAGCCCTCGGCGCCGCCCACCGTGAAGGAGGTGGTGATGCCGGGACGGCCCTTGGGGAGGCGCTTGCGCACCGGGCGGTACTCGACGACCTTCTCGACCGTCTCACGGATGGTCGCCTCGGCCTTCGCCGTGACGGCGTCGGTCGCGGACTTCTCCTTGGTCTTGGCGGAGAGGGGCTGGCCGACCTTGCAGTTGTCGCGGTAGATCGCGAGCGCCTTGACGCCCATCTTCCACGCCTCGAAGTAGACCTCTTCGACGTCCTCGACGGTCGCCGTCTCCGGCAGGTTGACCGTCTTGGAGAGCGCGCCGGAGATCCAGGGCTGGATCGCGGCCATCATGCGGACGTGGCCCATCGCGGAGATGGAACGCTCGCCCATGGCGCAGTCGAAGACCTCGTAGTGCTCGTGCTTGAGGCTCGGGGCGTCGACGACATTGCCGTTCTCGGCGATGTGGGCGACGACCGCCTCGATCTGCTCCTCCTGGTAGCCCAGGCGTCGCAGGGCCTGCGGGACGGTGCCGTTCACGATCTGCATCGAGCCGCCGCCGACCAGCTTCTTGAACTTGACCAGCGCGAGGTCGGGCTCCAGGCCGGTGGTGTCGCAGGACATCGCGAGACCGATGGTGCCGGTCGGGGCGATGACCGAGGCCTGCGCGTTGCGGAAGCCGTTCTTCTCACCGAGGTGCAGCAC
Source organism: Streptomyces sp. NPDC057950 (assembly GCF_042887295.1). Lineage (NCBI taxonomy): Bacteria > Bacillati > Actinomycetota > Actinomycetes > Kitasatosporales > Streptomycetaceae > Streptomyces > Streptomyces sp. NPDC057950. Next base: position 79,443 of record NZ_JBHVPP010000031.1, on the reverse strand, counting down.
GTCCTGCCACGCCTCCGTGGCGGCGGCCCAGATCGGCGTGTCCAGGTCGTCCACCCGGACGGCCACGGCGTTGGCGTCGGAGTGCTGCTTCATGACGCGCTGGTGCGGCTGCGCGTTGCGGGCGTAGCCGTCGTACGGGCCGACGACCGCGGCGAGCTCGGCGGAGCGGCGGTACGAGGTGCCGGTCATCAGCGAGGTGATGGAACCGGCCAGGGCGCGGCCGCCGTCGGAGTCGTACGCGTGACCGGTCGCCATCAGGAGGGCGCCGAGGTTGGCGTAGCCGATGCCCAGCTGACGGAAGGCGCGGGTGTTCTCGCCGATCTTCTGGGTCGGGAAGTCCGCGAAGCAGATGGAGATGTCCATCGCGGTGATGACGAGCTCGACGACCTTGGCGAAGCGCTCGACCTCGAAGGACTGGCGGCCCTTGCCGTCGTCCTTCAGGAACTTCATGAGGTTCAGCGAGGCGAGGTTGCAGGACGTGTTGTCCAGGTGCATGTACTCGCTGCAGGGGTTCGAGCCGTTGATACGGCCGGACTCCGGGCAGGTGTGCCACTGGTTGATCGTGTCGTCGTACTGGATGCCCGGGTCGGCGCAGGCCCAGGCGGCCTCGGCCATCTTGCGGAAGAGCGACTTGGCGTCGACCTCCTCGATGACCTCGCCGGTCATGCGCGAGGTGAGGCCGAACTTGCCGCCCGACTCGACCGCCTTCATGAACGTGTCGTTCACGCGGACCGAGTTGTTGGCGTTCTGGTACTGGACGGACGTGATGTCGTCGCCGCCCAGGTCCATGTCGAAGCCCGCGTCGCGCAGGGCGCGGATCTTCTCCTCTTCCTTGACCTTGGTCTCGATGAAGTCCTCGATGTCGGGGTGGTCGACGTCGAGGATGACCATCTTGGCCGCGCGGCGGGTGGCGCCGCCCGACTTGATCGTTCCTGCGGAGGCGTCGGCACCGCGCATGAAGGAGACCGGACCGGAGGCGTTGCCGCCCGAGGAGAGGAGCTCCTTGGAGGAGCGGATACGGGAGAGGTTCAGGCCGGCGCCGGAGCCGCCCTTGAAGATCATCCCCTCTTCCTTGTACCAGTCGAGGATCGACTCCATGGAGTCGTCGACGGACAGGATGAAACAGGCGGAGACCTGCTGGGGCTGCGGCGTCCCGACGTTGAACCAGACGGGGCTGTTGAAGCTGAAGATCTGGTGCAGGAGCGCGTACGCCAGCTCGTGCTCGAAGATCTCGGCGTCGGCGGGCGAGGCGAAGTACTTGTAGTCCTCGCCGGCCTTCCGGTACGTCTTCACGATGCGGTCGATGAGCTGCTTGAGGCTCACCTCGCGCTGCGGGGTGCCCACGGCACCCCGGAAGTACTTGCTGGTGACGATGTTGACCGCGTTCACCGACCAGAAGCCGGGGAACTCGACGCCACGCTGCTCGAAGTTGACCGAGCCGTCGCGCCAGTTGGTCATGACGACGTCACGGCGCGCCCACTCCACCTCGTCGTACGGATGCACGCCGGGGGTGGTGTGGATACGCTCGATGCGCAGTCCCTTGCTGGCCTTGGTGCCCTTGGCGCGGGAACCTCGTGCCGGACCGCTCGCCGTCTCTGTCATGCCGCCTCCCTGTTTCAGGCTAAAACGCCCTGAAGTGCCACGTTCTTCCCATGGCACGTTGTGTGTCTGATGCCGCGCGCGCCGTCCGTACGGCCTTGCGCGGCAGGTCTGTGGTCGCCGCCGGGCGGCCGGCCCGAGCCGGCCTTCCCGTCAGTCGGCGGCGGTGGCGGGCACAGGGACCTGGACGGTCCCTCCGGACCCGCGGTCGCATTCCGGGCGCTCCGCGTCCGCGGCGCCCGCGCCTCCCTCGTTCCCCGCGGCGGGGCAGCGCCCCGTCTCCCTGAGTTCCACGATGGCGGCCTCGAAGTCCTCGAGCGAGTCGAACGCCCGGTAGACGGACGCGAACCGCAGATAGGCGACGAGGTCGAGTTCCTGCAACGGGCCGAGTATGGCCAGCCCCACGTCGTGGGTGGTCAGTTCGGCGCTTCCGGTGGCTCGCACCGCCTCCTCGACCCGCTGGCCGAGCTGGGCGAGCGCGTCCTCGGTGACGGGCCGCCCCTGGCACGCCTTGCGCACGCCGTTGATGACCTTGGTACGACTGAAGGGCTCGGTGACGCCGGACCGCTTGACCACCATCAGCGAGCACGTCTCCACGGTCGTGAAACGACGGGAGCAGTCGGGGCACTGGCGGCGCCTGCGGATCGACGTGCCGTCATCGGTCGTACGACTGTCGACGACGCGGCTGTCGGGGTGCCTGCAGAAGGGGCAGTGCATGGCTCCAACCCTCCTTCACAGCACGACTCATAGACCCCGCGAGACCTCACGGGCCTCTCGGAGCAGCCCCAAGCATAGGCGATGACCGGAGGCTCGAAGACCCGGGGGACCACAACTTCTGGGCCGCTCCGGCAATCCAACCACTAGATGTGGGGATCGACCCGTAAATTCGCCCAGGGCGCGCGTGTCGCGCACGTATGGGCATGTGCCGCACGGGCGTACCGATCCCGGACACACGGGGATACCGTGGTCAGCGCGCGGACGGGGGGTCGGTACCCGCCGGACGGGGTGCCGGATGGCAGACTGGGGCGCGGCCCACATCCGCCGGCACGGTCATCGCCTCGGCGCTGAAGAGTACAGCAATGAGACCTTTTGTCCGACGGATGCGGCATCAGCCATACACCTAGCCACATGATCGCGTGGGGCAATCCGCGTTTTTTCACTCGAACGTGTGTTTGGCGCAACCTTTCGAAAGCAACTACCGTTGTCCAGCAGGGAGACCATCGAGAGGGGCCGACGTGACCACCACCGCAGACAGCGCCACCATCACTGCCCAGGACCGCTCCCAGGGCCGACTCGAGCCGGTGCATGCGATGAACGAAGCCACGAACCATGAGGGGCCCAAGCGTTCCCTGCCGGGCCGACCTCCAGGCATCCGTGCGGACAGCTCGGGACTCACCGACAGGCAACGCCGGGTGATCGAGGTCATCAGGGACTCCGTGCAGCGACGCGGCTACCCGCCGTCGATGCGGGAGATCGGACAGGCGGTAGGCCTCTCCAGCACCTCCTCGGTCGCACACCAGCTGATGGCACTGGAGCGCAAGGGCTTCCTGCGCCGAGACCCGCACCGCCCGCGCGCGTACGAGGTCAGGGGCTCCGACCAGTCCTCGGCACAGCCCACGGACACCGCGGGCAAGCCGGCCGCGTCATACGTCCCGCTCGTGGGCCGTATCGCCGCCGGTGGCCCGATCCTGGCCGAGGAGTCCGTGGAGGACGTCTTCCCGCTCCCCCGGCAGCTGGTGGGTGACGGTGAGCTGTTCGTCCTCAAGGTCGTCGGTGACTCGATGATCGAGGCGGCCATCTGTGACGGTGACTGGGTGACGGTCCGCCGCCAGCCCGTCGCGGAGAACGGCGACATCGTGGCCGCGATGCTGGACGGCGAAGCCACCGTGAAGCGGTTCAAGCGCGAGGACGGCCACGTGTGGCTGCTCCCGCACAACTCCGCCTACCAGCCGATCCCCGGCGACGAGGCGACCATCCTGGGCAAGGTGGTGGCCGTACTGCGGCGAGTGTGACAGCGCGCGCCGGGCGGCACCGTCCGCCCCGCCCCTGACCGGGCCCCGGGACCAACTGCGCCGGTTCCGGGGCCCTGCACGTTCCACCGCGCGGCCCCGCGGCCGCGCCCGGTGAGATCGGTACGGGCCGCGGAACGCCCCGGCGTCTCACACCCGCGCGCCGGCCTCGATACACCTCGACGCTGACCCTCAAGGCGCGCCGGCCTCGATACACCTCGACGGTGACCTCGAGGTGTCCGTCGATCGTGGCGACCCGGGCATCCGACGCCCTCGACTCCACCTGGGCACCGCTCGAACCAGGCCCTCGACTCCACCGGAGCACCGCCCGAACCGACCGGCCGCCGGCACGACCGGCCGCCGGCATGCAGCCGCTACGCCTCCTCGGCCGGCCCCGGCGTCTCCGCCTCCTCCGCCTTCTGCTCGTGCACCGCGTCCTCCGCCTTGCGCGCCGCCTCGTCGATCGCCGTGAGCGACCGCCGGACCTGGTTGCGGTCCGTCGTGTACCAGAAGTCGGGCAGCGAGGCCTTGAGATAGCTGCCGTAGCGAGCCGTGGCCAGGCGCTGGTCCAGCACCGCCACCACACCGCGGTCCCCCGTGGCGCGTACGAGGCGGCCGGCGCCCTGCGCCATCAGCAGCGCGGCGTGCGTGGCGGCGACGGCCATGAAGCCGTTGCCGCCCTTGTCCTCGACGGCCTTCTGGCGGGCGCTCATCAGCGGGTCGTCCGGGCGCGGGAACGGGATCTTGTCCATGACGACCAGCTGACAGCTGGCACCGGGGACGTCCACGCCCTGCCAGAGCGAGAGCGTGCCGAACAGACAGGTCTTCGGGTCGGCCGCGAAGTTCTTGATCAGCTCGCCGAGCGTCTCCTCGCCCTGCAGCAGGATGGGGTACTCGGGGATGCGCGTGCGCAGCTCCTCCGCCGCGAGCTGGGCGGCCCGCATCGAGGAGAACAGGCCCAGCGTGCGGCCCCCGGCGGACTGGATCAGTTCGGTGAGCTCGTCCAGCATGTCGCCGCGGTCGCCGTCACGCGCGGGGCGTGCCAGGTGCTTGGCCACGTACAGAATGCCCTGCCGGGGGTAGTCGAAGGGCGAGCCGACGTCGACGCCCTTCCACTGCGGGAGGTCCTCGCCCTCGGTGCCCTCCGGGGCGAGCCCCAGCGACGCCCCCACCCCGTTGAAGTCGCCGCCGAGCTTCAGGGTGGCCGACGTCAGGACGACCGACCGGTCCGAGAAGAGCTTCTCCCTGAGGAGACCGGACACCGACATGGGGGCCACCCGCAGCGACGCGCCGAAGCGGTCGTGGCGCTCGTACCAGACGACGTCCCATTCGGAGCCGTTGGAGATGCGCTCCGCCACGTCATGGACCGACTCCACCGCGGCGAGGGCCTGCTTGCGGACCGCGTCCTCGTCCTGGACGGACTTGTCGCGGGTGGAGCCGATCGCGGAGATCACCGTGCGCGCGGCGTCACGCAGCGCCATCAGCGCGTATCCGAGATCCTCCGGGATCTCCTCCAGACGACCGGGAAGCGCCAGCTCCATCAGCCGCTCGAAGCCCTCGGCGGCGGTCTGCAGCTGGTCGGCCGCCTTCTCGTTGACGAGCCTCGCGGCGCGCCGGACGGCGCGGTTGACCTGGCCGGGGGTGAGCTCGCCGGTCGCGACGCCGGTGACCCGGGAGACCAGCTCATGGGCCTCGTCGACGATCAGCACCTCGTGCTGCGGGAGGACCGGTGCGCCCTCGATGGCGTCGATCGCGAGCAGCGCGTGGTTGGTGACGACGACCTCGGCGAGCTTGGCGCGCTCGCGGGCCATCTCGGCGAAGCACTCCGCTCCATAGGCGCATTTGCTCGCGCCCAGGCACTCCCGGGACGACACGGACACCTGGCTCCAGGCGCGGTCGGAGACGCCCGGCGTGAGGTTGTCGCGGTCACCGGTCTCGGTCTCGTCCGACCAGTCCCGCAGACGCAGCAGGTCCTGGCCCAGTTTGCTGGTGGGCGCGGCGGCCTCGAACTGGTCGAAGAGGCCCTCTTCCTCCTCCTGCGGCACACCCTCGTGCAGCCGGTGCAGGCACAGGTAGTTCGACCGGCCCTTGAGCATCGCGAACTCGGGGCGGCGGCGCAGCAGGGGATGCAGCGCGTCGACGGTCCGTGGAAGATCACGCTCCACGAGCTGCCGCTGGAGCGCCAGGGTGGCGGTCGCCACGACGACGCGCTCCCCGTGGGCGAGCGCGGGCACCAGATAGCCGAGGGACTTTCCGGTGCCGGTGCCCGCCTGCACCAGCAGGTGGGAGCTGTCGTCGATGGCACCCGCGACGGCTTCGGCCATGGTCACCTGACCAGGGCGCTCCGTGCCACCGACGGCGGTGACGGCGGCGTGCAGGAGTTCGGGGAGTGAGGGCTCTGTCATAGCGATGCCAGCCTACGGGGCTCCACTGACAACCGGGCGATCACGGCCCGGTGGACGGACACGATCAGGACGATCGCGGGACGGGTCGTGAGCACGGGCGCGGGGCGGGTGATCACGACGCGTGAAGGGGGTTCGGCACGGTGCCGTGCACGGCGGCGTGCGGGCGCTCGGAGCGGTCGCGGTATCCGTCGAGATGCAGCCGGTTGCGGTTCAGGCACAGCCGCTGGATACGCGGAGTGAGCAGGTCGAACGTCTCGTGACGTTCCTTGAGCTCGGGGAAGCGGGTCTGGTGGCGGACGACCTCGGCGCGGACGAGTGACCAGAACTCGGCCTCCGGAACACCCAGTTGTTCCTCGCAGAGCGGCGCGAGATAGCGGAAGACCCCGACGAAGAGCCCCGAGTGGATGAACTGGGTCAGGAAGGCCGGCGGCTCGGACAGCAGCACCTCGCGCACCTCGTCCGGCATGGAGGAGTGTTCGGGCAGTGGATCCGCGCTCACGTTGATGTCGTCGACGAAGTCCTTCACGGCGAGTCGGACCGGTACGTCGTGGTTGTCGAAGACGACGATCGCGTTCTCCCCGTGCGGACTGAACACCGTGCCGTACCGGTAGAGGAAGTGCAGGAGCGGCGGCAGGAGCGCGGTGAAGAGGCGGCGCAGCCAGGCCCTGGGGGCGAGACCCGAGCGGGCGACCAGCTCCGCCGTGAAGGCGCGGCCCTGGGGGTCGGTGTGCAGGAGGGCGGCCAGGGTGCGGGCACGCTCGCCGGGTGCGAGGTGCCGTGAGACCGGCTCGCGCCAGATCGCGCCGAGCAGTTCCCGGTACTGGTAAGGCACTTCGGGGAGGCCGTCGTACACGGGGTGGTGGACGGTGACCGAGGCGACCTCGCCGAGCAGGATCACCCCGCAGGTGTCGCGCAGGAACGGGTCGGCGTCCCGCAGGGTCCGCATCCAGGCGGTGACGGCGGGGGCCGCGAGCGTGCGTTTCGTGGGGAGGCCCCGCCACACCAGCGTGTTGAGGACGGACAGCGGAAGCTTCACCGTGTGCCGGTCCGGGCGCGAGACGTTGAGGAAGGTGCGGATCGACTGCTGGGGCAGGCGCAGATCACCGTCGGAGGGCAGGGGCACGATCGCCCCCGCGGCGACGTGCCGCGCGAACAGCGGGAGCACGACGTCGTCCCACTGCCACGGGTGGACGGGCAGATAGAGGTACGACTCCGGTGCGAGCCCGCGGGTGCGGAGGACCTCGTCGAAGGCCCCGCGGGTGGCGGGGGCCAGTTCGCGTGCGTAGAGCTGTTCGGCGGTGTCGAGGCCGCCGACGCCTCGGTAGGTGGCCAGCGTCGTGTGCACCGCGATCCAGGGAAGGGGCGTGGCCCGGCGGGCCTCGGGGGCCCAGGCGGCGGCGTCCCGCGCGGAGAAGCCGAGGCGTCCCTTGTTGAGCACGATCCAGGGGTGGCCGGTCTGATGGCCCTCCAGCTCGGCGTACCCGAGGTCGGCTAATTCGGCGGCCGTACGGGCGTCACGGTCGAGGCGCACGTCCGCGGCGAGTGTCGTGCTGAGCTCGCGCAGGGCGTGGCCCAGCGTCGCGCCGTCCAGTTCCAGCGTGCCGCGGGCCCGGGTGAGGAAGCCGAGCGGGTCGGTGAACGGACACGGTTCCTTCCCCTCTTCGGTGAGGGTGAGCGAGGCGGGGTCGACACGCCAGCTGTCGTACGAGAGGCGGCGGGCGCGGAAGGAGAGGCTGTCGCCGGCGTCGAGCCGGAGGGTGTAGGGGCGAAGGGCGCCGGCGTGGGGAGCGTCGGGGTGCGGGGAGTCGCGATGCGCCGATGGACGTGGGTGACCCTGTTCCGGCCGGACGATCTCCTCGTGCGCGAACTCCCCGATCATCTTCGCGAGCAGTCGACGGCCGGCCTGCTCCCAGCGGTCCTCGCGCAGCTCGGGCGGGTCGTACAGGGCGGACAGTCCTTCGGAGGCCGGGCTTGCGGACGGATTCGGCACGGGGACTCCTCGACGGGGAACCGGGACGGGACGAGTGGAGTACGGAGAGTGACGGATCTACATCAGGTCGCGCAGGGCCCGGTCGCGCATCATGAGTGCCGCCTTCTTGCCGGGCAGTTCGACCTCGGCGGAGAACCGGAAGCCCCCGCTCAGGAAGGCGGAGACGGAGGGGATGTTGCGCAGATCGGGTTCGGCCACGACCCGTGCGCAGGCGGGACGCCGGTCCAGTACGAGATCGGCGACGGCTCTGAGCAGGGCCGAGCCGAGACCGTGCCCGCGGTGGGCGACTCCGCCGATGAGCAGATGGACTCCCGTGTCGTGCGGGCGGGCGGGGTAATGGCGGGCGAGTGGGTCGAGGTCCGCGCGGTAGATCTCCCAGTAGCTCATGGGGGTGTCTTCCAGCAGGCCGATGCAGGGCACGCTGCGTCCGTCGCCGGCGAGCTGTCGGTTCAGATGCTCCTCGGTCACCGACTCGGGGCCCGCGAGCTCCCAGAAGGCCGAGACGGCGGGGTCGTTCATCCATCGGGTGACGAGTGGGAGATCGCGTTCGACTCGTACCGGAACCAGCTGGAAGGTGCCCACGGGGGTGCTGGTCGGACCCCAGTCGCCGATGCCGCCGAGCAGGTCCTCACGGGCTGGACCGACGGAAGCGGAGTGGGCCGCGCCCGCGGCGCGGTGGTCTCCGGCGTCGCCCGCACGGTCCCCGCCGGGCCGGCTTCCGCCGACCGCTGGTGCCCCGGACGCGCGGGAGTGGGCGTGGGCCTCCCCGGATCGGCCGTCTCCCCGGGATTCCCCGGCTGAACCGGCTGAACCGACCGGGCCGACCGGGCCGACCGACTCGGCCGAGTGAGCCGGTCCTGCCGACGCGACCGACCCCGCCGAGCTGATCGGCTCGACCGGCCCGCCGCGCTCGACCGGCGCGGGTGTGCCGCCGAACAGGGCGATCAGCTCGTCGGGCAGGCGCAGGTCGAGAGTGTCCTCGCAGTCCGTGCCCGGCCCGGGGTACGGGTCCGCGCCGGGATCGGTGTCGGGGGCGGTACCGGCGTCGGCGCTCGCATCGGTGGGAGGCACGGCGACGCTCCTCTCAGGAGACGGGGTGGGTCAAGTCCTTCAGGAACGAAGGGGGTTGGTGACGGTGACGTAGACGGACTGGGTGTCGACCGGGCCGACGAGTTCGTCGAGGCCGTGCAGCCGGGTGAGCAGGTTGGCCTTGCAGCGCAGAACGGCCGAGTCGAGCAGGAGGGACGGCAGCGGCGTGTCGAGGCGCCCCGGGCCCGCCGCCGCCTCGGTGAGGAAGCGGCGGAACGCGGCGAGCAACAGGCGCTCCTCGGCGAGGTGTTGGGAGCCGAACGCGCCGATGAGGCCGAACACGTTGTTGATGGCGAGGTAGTAGGCGAAGCGTTCGTCGGTGACCTCGTCGCAGACGAAGGTGTCGCTGCGCACACCGATGCCGGGCAGCCGGGCGTCGAGCTCCGCGCGTCGTGACGCGCGGAAGTAGTAGCCCTGGTTGTCGCGGTAGCGGCCGCCGACGGGCCATCCCTCGCGGTCGAGCACGACCAGGGTGTTCTGCTGGTGGGCCTCCAGCGCGATTCCGACTTCGCCGTCCAGCCAGAGCACGGGGCGGACGACGTGTTCCAGGTAGCGCAGGAACCACTCGGTGGCGACGGCTCCACGGGACCGGCCGGCGCGGCCGGCCAGCCGGGTGACGATCTCGGCGAGCCGGGACCGCATGACGGGCCTCGGCTCGGCGTCGGCCCGTGCGCCGGGCTGGGGGTACGGCCGGGGCGAGACGAGCCCGGCGACGCAGCCGACGTCGTCCGTGGGGCCGAAGGGGTTGTGCCGGATCATCACGTCGAGGCCGGTCAGGGGAGTGCCGTCGGGGGCGTTGACGGCGAGCCAGGCCGGGTCGCGGACGATGTCGAAGCCCGGGTGGGCGGCCTGCCACTGCTTGGACAGGCCGCCGCGCAGCAGCCGGTGGACCTCGACACCGCGGTGGAGTTCCTTACGGAGGTTCTCCCGGCGGGAGTTGGTGATCCGCAGGCCCAGCGACAGCTTCAGCATCGCGGGGGCGCCGGGGCGGTAGAGGGTTCGGACGGAGGACGTGGGGTGCCAGGGGGAGCCGTACGGGCCGAGATCCTGGAGCAGCCCCGCGTCGAGCAGGGCCGCGGTCCCGGGGCGGTGCCGGACCTCGCCCATCTGCCAGGGGTGCAGCGGCAGGGCGGCGTACCCGTCGGGCAGCGGCAGGCCGGCCCCGGCCAGCCGGACGGCGAGCTGCTGTGCGCTGACGGGGCGTCCCCGCTCCGTCCACGCCGAGTCGGACGCCAGCAGCGAGGGGGCGACCGCCATCCAGTGCAACGGGAACGAACCGCGCAACTCGGGTGAGTACAGCGGCATCTCGGCCTCGGAGAGTTCCTCCCGGCTCTTCGGGGTGGGGTGCAGGGGGTGGCCCAGCAGGAGCGCCTGCTCGGCCGCGAGAAAGAGGTCGGAGGTGTCGGCGGGCCGCTCTCTGCGGTCGCTGAGGAACGCCACGGTCCGGCGTACGGAGTCGGCGACCCGTCCGACCAGGTCGGATCCGTCACCGACGGGGTGGTGGGCGGGAGCGGGATCCGTGACGCACGGGAGCGCGGAATCCGTACCGCGCGCGATGCCGGCGTCGATGCCGGTGTCGATGCCGGTGCCGGTGCCGGTGCCGGTGCCGGTGCGGGCACCGCCGCCCATGTCGGTGCGGGCACCGCCGCCCATGTCGGACGTGGGCGCGGACGCCATGCCCGACGTGGGCGCGGACGCCATGCCCGACGTGGGCGCGGACGCCATGCCCGACGTGGGCGCGGAAGTCGTGGCGGACGCCGGCGCACGGTCCGTTCCGGACGTCGGCGCCGCATCGTCTGCCGGTGCCCCGCCGATGGTGGACGCCGTCCCGGTGCCCGGCGCCGACTGGCGCGCGAGGAGTGCCGCCACCGTGACCGCGTCGGCGGGCGGTGCTCCCTCGGGGGCGTCGGCGAGATACGGGAGCCCGAAACGGTGCCAGCCCGTCGGGGACCAGTAGTGGACCGGGACCAGCAGGGCCGTTCCGCTGGCCGGGAGGGGGATGCGCAGCGTGCCGTCCACGGGCGCGGCGAGGTCGTTCTCCCGTACCCAGCAGCGCAGCAGGTTCTCCACCGCCGCCGCCTGGGCCGCGGTGTGCGCGACGGGGTGCTCCAGCGGGTCGGTGGTGGCGCCGCGCAGCCGCTCGGCCCGCCGGGCCCCTCCCATCTGCCGGGGGACCGATTCGGCATTCGCGGCGAGCGGGGTGTGCGGGCCACGCCCCGCTCGCTCGGGGGTGACGAAACGGCCGTCGGGTGCGGGGGTGGCGTTCAAGAGAGATCCTCGTGGGGTCGTTCGGACTCGTGCGGCGACGGGTCGGGGCGGTACCTGGGGGCGTGGGCTCTTCGCCTTTTACGGCTGCCGGGGGCGGTGGCCGCGGACGTCGTCGGGCCGGGGCCGGGCGGTGTGCGGGGCGGCGACGAGCCCGCCGGGACGGGGCCGGACCGGGGACCGGTCGGCGCGCCCCCTCAGCCCGATCCCCCTCGCGCCACCGCGCCCACGGCGTCCGCGAGCCGGTCGAGTACCGCGGCCGCCTGTTCGTCGGTGATCGTCAGGGGTGGCAGAAGCCGCACGACGCTGGCGTGCCGGCCGCCCAGTTCGACGATCAGGCCGCGGCGCAGGCACGCGCGCTGCACGGCGGCGGCGAGTTCCGGCGCGGCGGGCCGGGGTCCGTCGGCTGCGGGGTCCGACGGCGCCTCGGGCCGCACCAGCTCGACACCGATCATGAGCCCGCGGCCCCGTACGTCGCCGATGCAGGAGAACTCCCCGGCGAGGCGGCGGAGTTCGGCGATCATGCGGGTGCCCAGGGTCGCGGCGCGCTCCGCCAGTCGGTTCTCGCGTACGTACGCGAGGGTCGCCGTGCCCGCGGCCATGGCGAGTTGGTTGCCGCGGAATGTGCCCGCGTGGGCGCCCGGCTGCCAGACGTCGAGGTCGTCGCGGTAGACGATGACGGCCAGCGGCAGGCTGCCGCCGATGGCCTTGGACAGGACCATCACGTCCGGGGTGATCCCGCTGTGCTCCACCGCCCAGAAGGTGCCGGTCCGACCGACTCCCGTCTGGACCTCGTCCGCGATCAGCGGGATGGACCGGGCCGCCGTGATCTCGCGCATCCGCCGCATCCAGGCGTCCGGCGCGGGAATCACCCCGCCCTCGCCCTGGACGGGTTCGAGGATCATCCCGGCGGGGTGGGGCACGCCCGACTTGGTGTCGTCGAGCACGGACTCGGTCCAGCGCGCGGCGAGTTCGGCGCCACGCTCGCCGCCGATGCCGAAGGGGCAGCGGTAGTCCTGGGGGTAGGGCAGGCGGCCGACCCTGACCTCGCTCGCGCCGCCGGACGCCTCGAGCGCCCCCGCGGTCATCCCGTGGTAGGCGCCGGTGAACGCGAGTATTCCGGTGCGTCCGGTGGCCGCGCGCACCAGTTTGAACGCGGCCTCGACGGCGTCGGTCCCGGCCGGTCCGCAGAACTGCACCCGCGCGCGTGCGGCGAACTCCGGTGGCAGGGTGCGGAACAGCTCGGTGGTGAAGGCGTCCTTGACGGGTGTGGCGAGGTCGAGGACGTGCAACGGCGCCCCGGAGTCGAGGACTTTCCTGATCGCCTCCAGGACGACCGGGTGGTTGTGGCCGAGGGCCAGCGTCCCCGCCCCGGAGAGACAGTCGAGGTAACGGCGCCCGTCCGCACCCTCGATGGTCAGCCCGCGTGCCCGTACGGGAACGATCGGCAGGGCGCGCGCATAGGTGCGCGCCGCCGATTCGCGCGCCGACTGGCGCCGCAGAATCCCCTCGTGCGCCGCGTGCGCCCCCTCGGAGACGCCCGGCGAACCCTCCCGCGTCTCTTCGGGCTCGCGCCCCACCGGCACCACCGCAGACTCGGTCACCGCCACGACTTCAGGTCCTCCCGCTGTGCAGACGCGAGTTGGCGGGGGGTTCTGAACGCACGGTGCAGGCCCCCCGTACGTATCAACGACGTGACCGGCGTGGGGAAGCGGGTGCGGCGAAGATCCTTGCCGTGACGGAACCGTTGCCGTTCCGTGGGATGTCCCCTACAGCGAGCGCATAGTGTGTGGTGCCGTTCAGCGATATCGAACGATCGCCGGTTCCGGCCGGCCGGTCGACGCCCGCGGTCCCGTGCCAGGTGTTCCGGACCGGCGGATCCTGACAAGTTCTCTTACGTCCAGGGGGAGTTACACCATGCCATCCATACGCCCGCCCTTCACCGCCCGTCGCGGCGGGAGCGCGCGCCGCACGACCTCCCCCGTCCTGGCCGCGGTCGGCCTGGCCGCGGCGCTGACGCTGACCGCCACCGCCTGCGACTCGGGCAGCAGTACGGCGGGCGACCGGCCCAGCACGCCGGCGTCGCAGAACGGCGACGACAAGATCAAGATCCCGGACGACATCAAGAACAAGCTCAAAGAGCACGGGATCGACATCGACAAGTGGAAGAACGGCGCCTGGAAGAACTGGAACAGGGACGACTGGCTGCGCGAGGCCAACGACTTCGTCAACCCCATCATCAAGGGGCTGTGGAACCCGGACCGGATGCGCGGCGCCGACGACCCGGACAAGAACAAGGGCGTCGACGAGAACGACCTCTCCGGTGACCAGGGCGTCACCGATCCGACCCCCGATCCGGTGGCGGCGAAGGCCGTGAGCCCCGCCTACCACGACAGCGTGCCCGAGGCGGGGAAGGTGTTCTTCGACTCCCCCGAGGGCACCATGGTCTGCTCGGCGACCGTGGTCGAGGACCCGGCGCACCCGGGCAAGTCGAACCTCGTGTGGACCGCCGGCCACTGCGTGCACGCCGGCAAGAAGGGCGGCTGGTACCGCAACATCGCCTTCGTGCCCTCGTACAACAGCGCCGGCAAGTCGTCCGCCGAGCTGCAGAACGCCGACCGGACGGAGGTCGCTCCGTACGGTGTCTGGTGGAGCGACTGGGCGCAGACCTCGGACCAGTGGATCGAAGGGGGCGGCCCCACGGGCGGTCAGGGCGCGCCGTACGACTACGCCGTGCTGCACGTGACGCCCGAGAAGGGCGGCGACGGCAAGTCCCTCGAGGAGACGGTCGGCGCCGCGCTCTCGGTGGACTTCAACGCCCCGGCCGTACCGAAGGTCTCGAGCATCACGGCGACGGGCTACCCGGCGGCGGCGCCGTTCGACGGCCAGAAGCTGTACCAGTGCACGGACAGGCCCGGCCGGCTCTCGGTCGCCCAGGCCGATCCGACGATGTACCGCATCGGCTGCACCATGACCGGCGGCTCCTCGGGCGGCGGCTGGGTGGCCGCCGGCCCGGACGGCAAGCCCGCGCTGGTCTCCAACACCTCGATCGGCCCGGTCAGCGCGGGCTGGCTGGCCGGCCCGCACCTGGGCGATGTGGCCAAGGGTGTGTACGACTCGGTGAGCAAGAAGTTCGCGGGACGGTAGGGCGACGGGCGTGAGCGGGACGTACGGCGGCCGGTAGGCGCTGCCGGGACCGGTGCCCGCGGCGCCACACGTACGAAGGCCCGCCCCCTGCGCGAGGGGGCGGGCCTTCGTACGTGCACGGGACCGGGGTGCCCGGAACCCGGGCGCACCGGGTGGAGCTAGAACGCCGGCGCCGGAACGTACGGCGCGAGGTCCGCCGCCAGTTCCTCGTGGACCCGCACCTTGAGCAGCGTGCCCTCCGGGGTGTGCTCCTCGGAGATCACCTCGCCCTCGGAGTGGGCACGCGCGACCAGCCTGCCGTGTGTGTACGGCACGAGCGCCTCGATCTCGACCGAGGGGCGGGGCAGCTCGTTGTCGATCAGCGCGAGCAGCTCGTCGATGTTCAGGCCGGTGCGGGCCGAGACCGCGATGGAGCGCGTCTCGTTCCGCATCAGGCGCTGGAGGACCAGCGGGTCGGCCGCGTCCGCCTTGTTGATCACGACGATCTCGGGGACGCCGGTGGCGCCGACGTCACGGATGACCTCGCGCACGGCGGCCAGCTGCTCCTCCGGCGCCGGGTGCGATCCGTCGACCACGTGCAGGATCAGGTCGGAGTCGCCGACCTCCTCCATCGTGGAACGGAACGCCTCGACCAGGTGGTGCGGCAGGTGCCGTACGAAGCCGACGGTGTCCGCGAGGGTGTAGATCCGCCCGCTGGGCGTCTCGGCACGGCGCACGGTCGGGTCCAGGGTGGCGAACAGCTCGTTCTGGACCAGGACGCCCGCGCCGGTCAGGCGGTTGAGCAGGGAGGACTTGCCGGCGTTGGTGTAACCGGCGATGGCGACCGAGGGCACCTTGTTCCTGCGCCGCTCCTGGCGCTTGATCTCGCGGCCGGTCTTCATGTCCGCGATCTCCCGGCGCATCTTCGCCATCTTCTCGCGGATACGGCGCCGGTCCGTCTCGATCTTGGTCTCACCGGGACCACGGGTGGCGAGGCCGCCGCCCTTGCCGCCGCCCATCTGACGGGACAGCGACTGACCCCAGCCGCGCAGTCTCGGCAGCATGTACTGCATCTGCGCGAGCGCGACCTGCGCCTTGCCCTCACGGGACTTGGCGTGCTGGGCGAAGATGTCGAGGATCAGGGCCGTACGGTCGATGACCTTGACCTTGACGACGTCCTCGAGGTGGATCAGCTGGCCGGGGCTCAGCTCACCGTCGCAGATCACGGTGTCGGCGCCGGTCTCCAGGACGATGTCCCGCAGCTCGTTGGCCTTGCCGGATCCGATGTACGTGGCCGCGTCGGGCTTGTCGCGGCGCTGGACGACACCGTCGAGCACGAGCGCGCCCGCGGTCTCCGCCAGGGCGGCCAGCTCGGCGAGCGAGTTGTCCGCGTCCTGGATGGTTCCCGAGGTCCAGACACCGACGAGGACGACGCGCTCCAGGCGGAGCTGTCGGTACTCGACCTCGGTGACGTCCTCGAGTTCGGTGGAGAGGCCGGCGACACGGCGCAGGGCCGCGCGCTCGGAGCGGTCGAACTGGTCGCCGTCCCGTTCTCCGTCGATCTCGTGGCTCCAGGCGACGTCCTCTTCCATCAGGGCATCGGCCCGAAGACCTTCGGGGTAGTTCTGCGCGAGGCTCTGCGCGTCCTGGGAAGGGGAAGAAGAGGAGGTCATTGGATCCTTACGTCGATGGGTGCTCCGGTGCGTCACTGGCGACACCGGGTCGGCGACGGACAGCGCCCGTCTGTGGGAACAACGTCCGGCGCGACCGGGAGATTCCCCGATTCCACCGGGCCGACCCTCCGCGGGGGCCGCGCCGCCGACCTGGAGATGGTCGCACGGCACGGCCCGTCTCGTCATGCGAGTTACCGGGCGCCCTTGGGGGCCTTCGGGGCGTCACTCCTCCAGTCCGGGTGACCGGGCATCGGGGGTGTCCTCTTTCCGTACAGCCACGCCTGGAAGAAGCCGCTCAGGTCGCGGTTGCCGATGCTGGAGGCGAGCCGCACGAAGTCCGCGGTCGAGGCCGTGCCGTCCCGGTGGACGGCGACCCAGGCCCGCTCCAGGCGTTCGAAGGCGGACTGTCCGATCTCCTGGCGCAACGCGTACAGGGCGAGCGCGGCGCCGTCGTAGACGTTCGGCCGGAAGATGCTGATCTTCTGGCCCGGCCTGGGCCCCTTCGGTGCCGCGGGCGGGCCGCCGGCGGCACGCCAGGCGTCTGACGCGCGGTAGGCCGCCTTCATCCGGGTCTCCATGGGCTTCTTGCCCTTCTCCTGCGCGTACAGGGCCTCGTACCAGGTGGCATGCCCTTCGTTGAGCCACAGGTCCGACCAGTCACGCGGAGTGACACTGTCGCCGAACCACTGGTGCGACAGCTCGTGCACCATGATCGACTCGACGTACCACTTGGGGTAGGCGGGCTGGGTGAAGAGCTCCCGCTCGAAGAGGGAGAGCGTCTGTGTCTCGAGTTCGAAGCCGGTCTGCGCCTGGGCCATCAGCAGGCCGTACGTCTCGAAGGGGTACCGGCCGACCTTGCGCTCCATCCAGGCGATCTGGCCGGGAGTCTTCCTGAGCCACGGTTCGAGCCGCTCGCGGTCCTTGGTGGGGACGACGTCGCGCACCGGCAGTCCGTGCGGGCCGGTGCGGTGCAGGACCGTGGAGCGGCCGATGGAGACCTGGGTCAGCTCGGTGGCCATGGGGTGCTGGGTGCGGTACGTCCACGTGGTGGCCCCGGGGGCGCGGACCACCCCGGTGGGCAGACCGTTGGCCACGGCCGTGTATCCCTCGGGCGCGGTGACGTGGATGGTGAACATCGCCTTGTCGGAGGGGTGATCGTTGCACGGGAAGACGAGATGGCCGGCGTCGGCCTGGTTGGCCATGGCGAGCCCGTCCTTGGTCCGCACCCAGCCGCCGTCCTGGTTGCCGCGGACCGCCGGGTCGCTGTGGTGGCGCACGGTGATCCGCATCCAGCCGCCGGCGGGCACCGGTCGTGCGGGGGTCACCACCAGATCCTCCCCGGCGTTCGTGAACGCCGCGGGTTCCCCGTTGACCTCGACCGATCCCACCGTGCCGTGCGCGTAGTCGAGGTTGACGCGCTCGAGGCGGCGCGACGTCACGGCGTCGATCGTCGTGACGGCCGCCAGCGGTTCGGTGTTCTTGCCGGTGTAGTCGAAGGAGAGGTCGTACGACGTGACGTCGTACCCGGGATTGCCCAGGTGCGGGAAGAGCCGGTCGCCGATGCCCAGGGGCGTCACCGGGGACGGGGCACTCGCGGCGACCAGGCAGACGGAGACGGCGGAGGCGAGCAGTGCCGCCCGGACGCGGCGGCTCCGGGAGCCGGGGGGCGTGGCGCCGGGTGCGGTGGGGGCGGGTGTCGTCGTGCCCGGGGCGCCGGACGTGCTGGGGTGGTCGGTCCTGGGGCGGGGGGTGAGCAGCATGGACCACCGCTACCAGCGGTCGTCGCCGTCGCGGTGGCGACGCGCTCCGGGCCCACCCGAACGTGTGCTACTGCGCGGCGGCCGCCGCGTGTTGCGCCCTGCTCACGTCGTACACGCCCGGCACGTTCCGCATCGCCCGCATCAGCCTGGGGAGGCGGGCCGCGTCCGGGAGTTGGAGCGTGTAGGTGTGGCGTACGCGCTGCTGGCTGGGGGGTTCGACGGTCGCGGAGACGATCGCGGCGCCCTCCAGGGCGATGGCTTCGGTGAGGTCGGCGAGGAGATGGGGGCGCCCGAAGGACTCGGCGACCAGCGTGACACGGCACTCGGTGGTGTCGCCCCAGCTCACTTCGACCTCCGCGCGTCCCGCGCCCTTCATCCGCGCCACCCCGGCGCACTCGACGCGGTGCACGGTCACCACTCCCCCGCGTACGGCGAATCCGGTCACGCGGTCGGGCGGTACGGGGGTGCAACAGCCCGCGAGGCGTACGGAGGCGCCCGGCTGCTCGACGACGGCGTTCGCGGCGGGGCGGGCCGCGGGTGCCTCGGCGGCCGGTCTGGGCGCCGCGGCGGGCTCTTCGGGCGGCGCTTTGTCGGGGGGCGAGGGGTGCGCGGCCAGCCAGCGCTGGATGGCGATCCGGGCGGCGGGCGTGTGGGCGTGCTCCAGCCACTCCCTGGAGGGTTCCGAGGCCGGGTCCTGCCCCATGAGGAGCTGCACGGTGTCGCCGTCCTTGAGCACCGTGCTCAGCGTCGCGAGCCGCCCGTTGACCCGGGCGCCGATACAGGCGTGCGCGTCCTCGCCGTACTGCGCGTAGGCGGCGTCCACACAGCTGGCGCCCTCGGGCAGGCCCAACGAGCCGCCGTCGGCGCGGAAGACGGTGATCTCGCGGTCCTGGGCGAGGTCCTCGCGCAGGGTGGACCAGAAGGTGTCCGGGTCGGGGGCGCCCTGCTGCCAGTCGAGGAGCCGGGAGAGCCAGCCGGGGCGGGTGGGGTCGACCCGCTCGCCGTCCGCCGCCCGCTCGCCGTCGCCGTCCGTCTGCTCCTCCGCGGGAGCGGTGTAGGGGTTGCCGAGGGCGATGACGCCGGCCTCGGCGACCTTGTGCATCTGGTGCGTGCGGATGAGGACTTCGGCCACCTGGCCGTCGCCGCTCGCCACGGCCGTGTGCAGCGACTGGTACAGGTTGAACTTGGGGACCGCGATGAAGTCCTTGAACTCCGACACCACCGGCGTGAGACAGGTGTGCAGTTCACCGAGGACGCCGTAGCAGTCGGCGTCCTCGTTCACGAGCACCAGGATTCGCCCGAAGTCCGCGCCGCGCATGGGCCCGCGCTTGCGCGACACGCGGTGCACGGAGACGAAGTGCCTTGGCCGGATGAGGACTTCGGCCTGGATCCCGGCTTCGCGCAGGACACCGCGCACCTCTTCGGCGATCGCCGCGAGCGGGTCGCCGGCACGCGACGCGTTGTCGACGATCAACTCCCTGGTGTGCTCGTACTCCTCGGGGTGCAGGATCGCGAAGACGAGGTCCTCGAGCTCGGTCTTCAGCGCCTGGACACCGAGGCGTTCGGCGAGCGGGATCAGGACGTCCCTGGTCACCTTGGCGATCCGGGCCTGTTTCTCGGGGCGCATCACACCGAGGGTCCGCATGTTGTGCAGCCGGTCGGCGAGTTTGATCGACATCACGCGGACGTCGTTGCCGGTCGCGACGAGCATCTTGCGGAAGGTCTCGGGTTCGGCGGCGGCTCCGTAGTCGACCTTCTCCAACTTGGTGACGCCGTCCACGAGATAGCAGACCTCGTCACCGAACTCCGCACGCACCTGATCGAGCGTCACTTCCGTGTCCTCGACGGTGTCGTGGAGCAGGGACGCGGTCAACGTCGTGGTCTCCGCGCCGAGTTCGGCGAGGATCAGGGTCACCGCGAGCGGGTGGGTGATGTACGGCTCTCCGCTCTTGCGCATCTGGCCCCGGTGCGAGGACTCCGCCAGCACGTACGCCCGGCGCAGCGGTTCCATGTCCGCGTCGGCGTGGTGGGCGCGGTGGGCCTCGGCGACGTGGCCGATCGCGTCGGGCAGCCGGTCACGAGCGGTGGGGCCGAGCAGCGCGGCCCGGCCGAGGCGGCGCAGGTCGATCCGCGGGCGGCCCTTCCTGCGCGCCGCCGATCCCCCCTGCTCCAGCGGAACCGCGCGCTGGGGGGAGGGCGTTGCAGGGCCTGGCGTCGCGGGATTCGTCGCCTCCGCACTCATGGGCACCTCCGGCTGCGTAGACCGGCGGACGGGGTGCCCATGGCGTACTCGGCTCAGGGGTTGGTGTCGATCCCCCGTCCGGGCCGGTGCTTGATGCTACCGAGCCCACCACGCCCGGCTGACCACCTCTCGCCGAGCGTGAAACGGATCACCCATTCGAGCGAAGGTTCAGGGGTTTGCGGTTTCGAGGTTCCGGGAGGGGCCGGGCGACGCGACACCGCGTCGGACCAGGGGTCACGGCAGCGCGTCGGACCAGGGGTCACGGCAGTGGACCGCGCGGAGTTGTGCGACACCTCGTCGGACCAGACGCGGGCGCGTCCCGTGGGCGCGTCCCGTGGGCGCGTCCCGCGGGCGCGTCCCGCGGGCGTGCGGCAGCTCGCGCGACGAGGTGACGAGGCGTTCGGTCAGAGCCGGACGGCGGCCAGCCACTCCGCGTCGATCTCGCCCTCGGCCACGATCACCGCGGGGCCGGTCATCTCGATCCCGCCGTCCGGAAGCTCGGTGATCACCAGGCGTCCGCCGGGCACGTCGACGGTGTACGTCGCCGGAGTCCCGGTGACGGCCGGGTCGGCGCCGTCGCGGCGGGCCGCGGCGACGGCCACCGCGCAGGCGCCCGTGCCGCACGAACGCGTCTCGCCGGAGCCGCGCTCGTGGACGCGCAGGGCGACATGGCGCGGGCCCCGGTCGACCACGAACTCGACGTTCACCCCGTCCGGGTAGGCCGACGCGGGCGTGACGGGCGGCGGTGTGAACAGGTTGCCCGCCTGGCCGAGGTCCTCGACGAACGCGACGGCGTGCGGGTTGCCCATGTTCACGTTCCGCGCGGGCCAGCTGTGCTCGCCGACGCTCACGGTGACGTCCCCCGCGGGCAGGACCGCCTTGCCCATGCCGACGGTGACGTCCCCGTTCTTGGCGAGGTGCACGCGCTTCACGCCCGCGCGCGTGGCCACCGTGATGTCCCCCTCGGCCACATGTCCGGCCCGCTGGAGGTAGTGCGCGAACACACGCACTCCGTTGCCGCACATCTCCGCGACCGAGCCGTCGCCGTTGCGGTAGTCCATGAACCACTCCGCCTCGGCCGCCATCTCCGCGGCCTCGGGGTGCGCGGCGGACCGTACGACGTGCAGCAGACCGTCGCCGCCGATGCCCGCGCGGCGGTCGCACAGGGCGGCCACGGCGGCCGGGGGCAGGTCGACGGCGTTCTCCGGGTCGGGGACGATCACGAAGTCGTTCTCGGTCCCGTGGCCCTTGAGGAAGGCGATCCGCGTGCTCATTCCTCGATCGTACGGGGTCGGTCCGGCGCTCCGTCCGCGCCGGGTACCCGCCCCCGGCGGATCAGCGCAGCCGGGCCACGCGTCCCACGGCGAGCACCGCCACCGCGGCGACCACCACGACGTACGCGAGCACGACGCGCCAGTCCAGGCGGCGGCCGGAGCCGCGCGCGGGGAAACCAGGCAGGGTGTAGCCCACGCGGCGGCCGGCCATCATGCCCCAGCCGGCGGCGCACAGACAGATCAGCAGGCCGAGCATGGCGACCACGGCACCGCCGTCGCCGAATTCGAAGGCCAGCGGGAACGCGAACATCAGCGAGCCCGTCGCGGCCAGGACGACGATCGGCGCGAGCTGCCAGATACGCAGCAGGCGCTGCGGACGCAGTTCGACCTCGACCTCGGGTCCCGGGGACATCTCGTCCGGCCCCGGCCCGTCGGCGGTGACACCGCCCGGAGGTTCCTCGGGTCCGTCGGAGATCAGCGGATCGCCGTCGGAGAGCGGCCGCTCGTCGTGGCCCACCGGGTCCCCGTCGAGGCTCAGCAGGTCCCCGTCGAGGCCCCGCGGTCGCTGCTGCTCCTGCGCGGTGTCCTGCTCCGCGTCCTGTGCGGTGTTGCGAGGGCCGGCCTCCATCGCCACGCGCCCTCCCAACTCGGACTCCACATTGTCGATCGAAGCTCGATGATGGCACGGCGCCGGAGGCCCCGATGGCGGCCGGAGCGTCCCGATGCCATGACGTGATCAGGCTGTGACCGGTCGTTCGACCAACGCCAGCGCGAGTTGTGGAAGTTCCGTGAGGTCCGCCGCGGCACCGCTGAGCCAGTGCACCCGGGGATCGCGCCGGAACCATGAATCCTGACGTCGTGCGAAGCGCTTGGTGGCGCGTACGGTCTCGGCGCGCGCCTCGGCGTCGGTGCACTCCCCGGCGAGCGCCGCGAGCACCTGCTGGTACCCGAGCGCGCGCGACGCCGTGCGCCCCTCGCGCAGGCCCCGCGCCTCCAGCTCCCGCACCTCGTCGACGAGGCCGGCCTCCCACATCCGGTCGACGCGGCGGGCGATCCGCTCGTCCAGCTCGGGCCGCGTGACGTCGACACCGATCTGGACGGTGTCGTACACCGAGTCGTGGCCGGGGAGATTGGCGGTGAAGGGCTTGCCGGTGATCTCGATGACCTCCAGCGCGCGCACGATGCGGCGGCCGTTGCTGGGCAGGATCGCCTGGGCGGCCTCGGGGTCGGCAACGGCCAGTCGCGCGTGCAGCGCGCCCGAGCCGCGCAGCCCGAGCTCCTCCTCCAGGCGCGCACGCACCTCGGGGTCGGTGCCGGGGAATTCCATCTTGTCGACGGCGCCGCGCACATACAGCCCGGAGCCGCCGACCAGGACCGGCCAGCGGCCCTCGGCGAGCAGGGCGTCGATTCGGGCGCGGGCGAGCCGCTGGTACTCGGCGACGCTGGCCGTGACGGTCACGTCCCAGATGTCCAGCAGGTGGTGGGGAATCCCGGCCCGCTCCTCGGACGTCAGCTTGGCGGTGCCGATGTCCATCCCTCGGTACAACTGCATGGAGTCGGCGTTGACGACCTCGCCTCCGAGACGGCGGGCGAGAAAAACGCCCAGGTCGGACTTTCCTGCCGCGGTCGGTCCGACGACGGCGATGACTCGGGGGGCGGGGGGTGCGCTGCTCACCGCCCCAGTCTCGCAAACCCGGGGGCCCTCCTCCGACGAGCCGCGTGACGCCACAGGTTCGGGGTCGTTGCCTGTTGCGAGGTTCCGGCCGCCGGTTTTCGAGGACCGGCGCCCCGGGCGGCGCAATGGGACGCACCGGGTGACGCGGAATTTCGTCCTCACGAGTAACGTATGGAGTGGATATGGGCGTTTTTGCACGACTTCTCAGGAGGTCGAGGACTGCGGAGGAGGCGTCGACCGCCGAGGTGCCGGCCGGCACCCGGACGGCCGAATCCGATGCCGGGACCGACGCCGACGTCACGACGACCGACGCCGAGGTCACGACGACCGACGCCGACGTCACGGCCGGTGCCGAGCCCCCGGCGGACGCCGACGGCGTGGCGGAGCCGGTGACGGAGGAGGCCGCGGGATCGCCCGAGGGCGAGAACACGGTCGAGTGCGGCCGCAAGGCCGAGGCGGCTCACGTGGCGACGGGGGCCACGGCTTCGGAGGACGTCGAGATCCCTCAGCAGCAGACCGCCGAGAAGGCCGCCGACAACGGGGCCGGCGAGGGCGCCCGTAAGTAACTGTCCCGCGAGGGAAGGTGGACCATGAGTCTCCTGGACAATCTGAAAGCCAAGCTCGCACCTGCCAAGGACAAGGTCTCGGACCTCGCGCAGCAGCACGGGGACAAGGTCACCCACGGTCTCGACAAGGCCGCCAGGGTGGTCGACGAGAAGACCAAGGGCAAGTACAGCGACAAGATCCAGACGGGCACGGGCAAGGCGAAGGGCGCCATGGACCGGCTGGCGCACAAGGACGGCGGCACCATGCCTCCGCCGGACGCACCACCACCGCCCCCCACGTTCTGAACGGCACACATCGGCGGACGGCCGCGGAGCGCCCAGGGCTCCCGGCCGTCCGCCGTGTCCGCGGGCGGGCGGCCGTTCCGGTGCGGCGCTACGACCAGGCCGCCACCATGTACCCCACCCCGTAGGGCGCGTCCTCGTACAGCAGGGCGCCGCCCAGCTCCGCGTCCTCGGCCGCGCCCGCGAGGACCTGCCAGGGGGCGCGTCCGGAGGCTTTCAGCTCGCGGGCGAGCCCTGCGTCCAGCGTCCGCAGGGCGGCGACGTCCGCCGTCCCCAGCGCTCGGGCGACCTCCGCGTCGAAGCCGGCAGCGCGCTCGTCGAGGTAACCGGGCGCCTTCAGCGTCCGGCACGCGCTGCCGTCGCCCATCACCAGGAGGGCCACCCGCGCCGCCCGTCCCGCGGCCTCCGCTCCGGCACTCCGGCACCGCTCGGCCGTGAACGTCTCCGCCACCGCGAGACCGGCGACCGGGGCGTCGGACCAGTCCGTGCGCTCCAGCAGCCAGGCGGCGACGGCGAGCGAGGGCGGAAGCGCGCGCTGCGCGGACGCCGGCGCCGTGCCGCCCCGCCCGAGACGGACGCCGAGGTCCACGCCGAACCCGTGGAACGAGCCCGGTGTCCCCTCGGGGTACGTCCCGTGCTGGTCGTCCTCGGCGGGGCCGACGACGAACAGCACGTCGGGCCGGGAGGCCGCGAGCACGCCGAGCGCGTCCGCGCACGCGTCTCGCGCGGCGGCCAGCTCGGGCGCCGCCCCGGCGGCGATCCCGGGCACGAGCAGCGGCGGACAGGGGCAGGCTGCGGCGGCTACAAGCATGATCGGCAGCGTAGCCCTTCGCCGCGCGAGCGGGGTCAGTCGCAGCCGCAGCCGCTGCCGCTGCCGGTCACGACGGGCAGCGGCTGCGGAGCGCCGATCTTCGGCAGACCCAGCATCACGCCGGCCGGCTTCGCCGCCTGAGCCGCGTTGCGCTTCTCCCAGGCGTCCCCCGCCCGCGTGCGGCGCACGGCGAGGACGGCGCCCTCGGCGAGCAGATGGTGCGGGGCCGCGTAGGTGATCTCGACGGTGACGACGTCACCGGGGCGTACATCCTGGTCGGGCTTGGTGAAGTGGACCAGGCGGTTGTCGGGGGCGCGGCCGGAGAGGCGGTGGGTGGCGCCGTCCTTGCGGCCCTCGCCCTCGGAGACCATCAGCTCCAGGACCCGGCCGACCTGCCTCTTGTTCTCGTCCCAGGAGATCTCCTCCTGGAGGGCGACGAGACGCTCGTAGCGCGCCTGGACGACCTCCTTGGGGATCTGCCCCTCCATGGTGGCCGCCGGGGTGCCGGGGCGCTTGGAGTACTGGAAGGTGAAGGCCGCCGAGAAGCGGGCCTCGCGGACCGCGTGCAGGGTCTGCTCGAAGTCCTCCTCCGTCTCACCGGGGAAGCCCACGATGATGTCGGTGGTGATCGCCGCGTCCGGGATGGCGGACCGGACCTTCTCGATGATGCCCAGGTAGCGGTCCTGGCGGTACGAGCGGCGCATCGCCTTCAGGACGGTGTCCGAACCGGACTGCATCGGCATGTGCAGCTGCGGCATCACGTTCGGCGTCTCCGCCATGGCCGCGATCACGTCGTCGGTGAAGTCGCGGGGGTGCGGGGAGGTGAACCTGACCCTCTCCAGGCCCTCGATCCGCCCGCAGGCGCGCAGCAGCTTGCTGAAGGCCTCCCGGTCGCCGATGTCACTGCCGTACGCGTTGACGTTCTGTCCGAGCAGCGTGATCTCGGAGACGCCCTCGCCGACCAGTGCCTCGATCTCGGCGAGGATGTCGCCCGTCCTGCGGTCCTTCTCCTTGCCGCGCAGCGCGGGGACGATACAGAACGTGCAGGTGTTGTTGCAGCCGACGGAGATCGACACCCAGGCCGCGTACGCGCTCTCGCGGCGGGTCGGCAGCGTCGAGGGGAACGCCTCGAGCGACTCGGCGATCTCGACCTGCGCCTCTTCCTGCACGCGGGCGCGCTCCAGCAGGACGGGCAGCTTGCCGATGTTGTGCGTGCCGAAGACGACGTCCACCCAGGGGGCCTTCTTCACGATGGTGTCGCGGTCCTTCTGCGCCAGACATCCGCCGACCGCGATCTGCATCCCGGGACGCTTCGTCTTCATCGGGGCGAGGCGGCCGAGGTTGCCGTACAGCCGGTTGTCGGCGTTCTCGCGCACGGCGCAGGTGTTGAAGACGACGACGTCGGCGTCGCCGTCGGACCCCTCGGGCGCCCGTACGTAGCCCGCGCCTTCGAGGAGCCCGGAGAGCCGTTCGGAGTCGTGGACGTTCATCTGGCACCCGTAGGTGCGCACCTCGTAGGTCTTCGAATCCTGAACGTCCACCGCGTGGCTCCGGTCGCTGCTGCTCATGCGACAAGGGTAGGCGGTGCCGGGAGTACGTCGTCCCGGCACCGGAGTCTCCGGCTCGGGCCGGCGCCAGGCGGTGGCGCGGGGACATGCGCGGGCCTGTCCCCGCCCCGTCGGCCGCGGCACACCACCGGCCACGGAGGGGCCCGCCCCGCTAGCCGTACACGACCGTCCAGGGGCGGGGCCCTCCCGCGGTGGGGCCCGCACCCTCGGTGCGGTTCGGGGCCGCCGCGCGGTCGCCGGCCAGCACCTCGGCGGCGAGTTCCGCGAAGGTCCGGGCGGCCGGGTGGGCGGTACGTCCGGCGGGCCACGCGCCGCTCAGCCGCTGGACGAGGGGGCGCCCCGCCAGGGGCCGCCAGGCGACACGGGGCTCCTTACGGGCCACCGGCCCCTGGTCGAAGGCGACGCCGCGCCCGGCCGTCACCAGGCCGAACAGGAACTCGGAACTGGAGGCGTGCCGTACCCGGCCCGGCACGAAGCCCGCGGCGCGGCAGACGTCGAGGACCTCGTCGTACCGGCCCGGGGCGTGGGCTCGCGGGAAGAGCACCAGGTCGTGGCCGGACAGTTCACCGAGCGCGACCTCCGGCCGCCGGGCCAGCGGCGAGGTGCGGGGCAGGACGACACCGAGGTCCACCGAGACCTCCGGACCGAGCAGCAGGCCGGTGGTGTCGGCGGGACGGTGCACCAGTCCGACGTCGAGTCCGCCGGAGGCGAGCAACGTCACCTGTTCCCCGGTGGTGACCTCCCGCAGGTCGACGGAGAGCCCCGGGGCACGCTCGGCGCAGGCGGCGAGCAGCGCGGTCAGCACGGCGGCCGCGGTGTCGGGGGGCACGCCCGCGCGCAGGGTGCCCAGGCCGCCGTCCCCCGCACGCCGGGCCAGCATCCGCAACCGGTCCTCGCGGGCGAGGAGTTCACGGGCCTCGTCCCACAACAACACCCCGGCGGCGGTCAGTCCGATCCGGCGGTGCGACCGGTCGAACAGCTCGGCGCCGAGCTCCCTCTCCAGTCGCCGCACCGCCTGACTGAGCGGCGGCTGAGCCATGCCCAGCCTGTCGGCGGCCCGGCTGAAGTGCAGTTCCTCGGCTACGGTGACGAACAGACGCAGGTGGCGCAAGAGATCCACGACCATGGACCTTACGCGAGGAGGCGGGCCGGCCGATGGCCGAGGAACAGATCCGCGCGGTTTTCGCGGAGGCGGGCGCCGAGGGCCTCCTGCACGCGGTCCCCATCGGCGCCGGACGGGCGGATCCCACCGGTGTCGCGCGGGCGGACCCCGGCGTGCCCGGGACGGCCGTCCGCGTGGAGCCGCGCGGGTGCGAGGTGGCCGTCGGTGCCGACGAACCCGTCGTGCTCGCCTCGGTGTTCAAGGTGCTGCTGGTCCTGGAGTTCGCCCGGCAGGTGGCGGCCGGGCAGCTCGATCCCCGGGAGCGGGTACGGGTGACGGCGGCCGACAGGCTCGGTGGCTGGGGCACGGCGGGCTGCGCGGACGACGTCGAACTGTCGCTGCGCGACCTGGCGTTCTTCGCGATGTCGGTCAGCGACAACTCGGCGGCCGATCTGCTGCTCGACCGGGTCGGGCTGGACACCGTACGGCTGCTCGCCAAGGAACTGGGGCTCGACCGGACCCGCGTCGTGGGCGGACCGAGGGACGTCCTCGAGTCGATGCTCGCCGAGGTGGGGGCACGCGACGCAACCGAGTTCGCCGCCCGTTACCCGGCCCTGCCGGAGGACCGCAAGCGGCGGATGGCGGTCCTGGACCCCCTTCGGACCAACTCCGGCACACCCCGCGAGACCACCGAACTGCTGCGTCTCATCTGGCGCGACGAGGCGGGTCCACCGGAAGTCTGCGCCCAGGTACGCGACTTGATGAGCCGTCAATTGTTCCGGCACCGGCTCGTGTCGGGGTTTCCCGGCGGCACGGTGGTCGCGGCGAAGACAGGGACCCTTCCGGGGCTGCACACGGAGGCGGGAGTCGTCCGGTATCCCGACGGCGGGTGCTACGCCGTCGCCGTCTTCGCCCGCACCCGCGAACTCGCAGCCACCGGGCCGGAGGTGGACGCGGCGATCGGCGCCGCGGCCAGGATCGCCGTCGACTTCCTGCGGAGCGCGGGGCTGTGACCAGGTCTCATATGCGTCCGCGTATCAGCAGGGCATGGTACTGATCTTGGACGGGGGTGGCCGGCCCCTGATCTCCTGACGCCATGCGCGACAACGACAACCCCCAGGGTTCCCCCCTGCTCGGCCGCCGCACGGTGCTGCGAGGCGCCGCGCTCGGCACGGCCGCCCCGCTCCTGTCCGCCGCAGCCGCCGAGGCGGCCACTCCCCCGGTAACGCCCACGCCCGAATCGTCACCATCACCGTCACCGTCACCGGGGGCGGCGTCGGGGGCGACCTCCCTACGCTGGTTCGGCACCTCCGGCTGGCGCATCGACGTCGACGGCCGGACCGTGCTCTTCGACCCGTACCTCACCCGCTTCAGGACCGGCCTGTTCGACGGCGCCTTCGACGCCGGCACGGAACTGCGCACCGATCCCGACCTGGTGCGGGAACACGTGGGACATCCGGAACTCGTCCTGGTCAGCCACGCCCACTGGGACCACCTCGCCGATGTGCCGCACATCGCCGAAACCACCGGCGCCCGTGTCGTCGGCACCGAGACGACGTACCACCTGCTGGTCGCGTCCGGCGTCGACCCGGGGCAGATCTCCGTGGTGAAGGGCGGCGAGGTGCTGGACTTCGGCGGCGGACTCACCGTCGAGGTCGTGGCGAGTCTGCACAGCCGCAACAAGAAGTACTCCTACTTCGCCCCGGGCACCCTGAACGCGCCGCCGGCGACACCTCCGAGGACCATCTCGGACCTGCCGGAGGGCGACACGCTCGCCTTCCTGGTGACGGCCGGGAGCGGCGGTCCGTCGGCGTTCCTGATGGGCGCCAGTGACTTCAGCGAACGAGCGGTGCGGGGGCTGCGCCCCGATCTCGCCATGGTCGCGGTGCCGGCCGGCACCGCGACCCACGACTACGTGCCCAGGCTGCTGCGGGCCCTGGACCGGCCCGGGGTCGTGGTGCCCGTGCACTGGGACAACTTCGAGGAGCCCCTGACCGCTCCCCCGCGCCGCGACCCGTCGATGGACCTGGACGCGTTCGTGGCCAAGGTGCGCCAGGCGTCCCCGGACAGCCGGATCGTCGTCCCGGACTACCGCACGGTGTACGGGGGCGACATGCGGCCGGTCGACTGACCGAAGGCGACCAAGGCTTCACCTCAGTCAGGAACCGAGCCACTCGCTCCCGTCAGGAACCGAGCCACTCGCTGTTGTCAGGAACCTAGGCACTCACTGTTGTCGCCGCCGGACCGGCACTGCGACTGCGGGCCACTGGAGCTCGGGCTCGGTGCGGGCGGACGGCCGCCGCCACCGTGTCCGGCGGTCAGGCCGGTCACCGCACCGAGCACGAGCGCGAGGCCGACGAACGTCTGTACGCAGGTGGTGCCGATCGCCCCGCCCCGGTGGGCCAGGAGCGCGGAGGCCAGCACGAGCGCGCCGACGACCGAGACGTGCACGACCGGTTCGACGACGCTGACGGCCTCCCGGTCGGCGCCCGTGTCGAAGAACGCGTACCCGGCCGCGTTCAGACCGGTCACGAGCGCGACGACCGCGGCGACGACGTCCACGACGAGCAGGGTGACGGCCAGCGCGACATCGGCGAACGGACTCAGCCGCCGGGCGGACTCCGGGGAAGACGTCATACGACAAGCGTCGCGCCCCGGGGCGTCCGGGTCCTGAGCGAAAATACCCAGCCCGGTTCTGAGTACGCGGCGCCCGAGCAGGAGGCGGCCGCCGGATCACGGCTCGATGAGCCCCGCGCGGATCGCGTACCGGGTGAGCTCCAGTCGGTCGCGCATACCGAGCTTCTGCAGGAGGTTCGCACGGTGGCTCTCCACGGTCTTGGCGCTGATGAAGAGCAGCTCGCCGATCTCCTTCGTCGTGTGCCCCTCGGCGACCAGCTTCAGCACCTCCTCCTCCCGGTCGGTGACGGCCCGCGCGGGCAGTCCCTCGCCGCGGCGCAGACGTTCGAGGTAGGTGCGTACGATCGCGGTCTCGGCGCCCGGATAGATGAACGGCTCGTCGCGCATCGCCGCCCGGCACGCCTCGACCAGGTCCCGGTCGGCGACGGACTTCAGGACGTAACCGCAGGCGCCGGCCTTGAGCGCCTCGAAGAAGTACTGCTCGTTGTCGTACATCGTCAGGATGAGGATGCGCAGGTCGGGCAGGCGCCGGGACAGTTCGCGAGCCGCCTGCAGGCCGGTCATGCGCGGCATGGCGACGTCGAGGACGGCGAGATCCACCTCCGTCTCGCGGGCCAGGGCGACGGCCTCGGCACCGTCTCCGGCCTCCGCCACCACCCTCAGATCGGGTTCACCGTCGAGGATGAGCCGCACACCGCGGCGCACGAGTGTGTGGTCGTCGGCGAGCAGGACGCGCGTGGGCCTCCCGGCGGGCGCGGACATCATCGGTCTCCCTCGGAAGCGGTGCCGGACGCGGTGCCGGACGCGGTGTCGGACGCGGTGTCGACGGCGGTGGCGGCGCCCGGCCGTGGCTGCGGCTGCGGCTGCCCGCCGTTCGCCGTGACGCGCAGCCGTACGTCGGTGCCCCGCCCGGGTGCCGGGCCCAGCGAGAACGCGGCGCCGACCAGCAGCGCCCGCTCGCGCATCCCGGTGATGCCCGCTCCCTCCCGCGCCCGGCCCGGTCCCCTGCCGTTGTCCCGTACGAGGAGTTCGACGCCGTCCGTGACGCGCCGCAGCCGGAGTTCCGCGCGGTCGGCGCCCGCGTGCCGGACCGTGTTGGTCAGCCCCTCCTGCGCCACCCGGTAGACCACGAGTTCGGCCTCGTCGTTGAGCGGAGGCAGATCGGCGTCGAGGTGGTGGACCACCGACAGCCCGTGGGTGGTGAACTCGCCCGCGAGGGAGCGCAGCGCGCTGTGCAGTCCGAGCTCCTCCAGCACCCCCGGGCGCAGCCGCCGGGCGATGCGGCGGATCTCGTCCAGGCTGCCGCGGGTGGCCTCCTGCGCCTGGCTCACCTCCTCCCTCAGCTCCCCAGGCACCCGGTCGGCGACCCGCTTGAGCTGGAGCAGGACGGCGGTCAGGGTCTGGCCGACCTCGTCGTGGAGCTCCTGGGAGACGCGCCGGCGTTCGCCCTCCTGCGCGGACAGCGCGCGGGCCGAACTGGTGGCGCGCTCGGTCTCCAGCCGGTCGAGCATGGTGTTGTACGTGGTGATCAGCTCGGCCACCTCGGCCGGGCCCGTGACGGGCGCCCTGGTTCCGGGATGGGTGAGGTCGGCGGTGGCCATGGCCCGCCCCAGCCGTTGCAGCGGGACGAGGCCGATCCGCAGGACGACCGCGTTGAGGACGAGCATCAGCGCCAGTCCCAGCACCACGACGAGTGCCTCGCCGGGAAGCACCGGCGTCGAGACGGTGACCGGTCCCAGCAACAGCGCGGTCGCCACGGTCAGGCCCGCGGCATTGAGCAGGAAGATCCGCCGGAACAGCGACACGTTCCTCTGTCCGTCCCTTCCGGTCGGCTTCCTCCCGGCTGTATTCGCCCGCCCCGCGGCGGACACCCCGCCCTTCCCGACCCGCGGCCGCGCCACCGCTCCCAACAGCCTCGCAACAGCCGGGCGGCCCTGTCCATCCGTGCCAGCACCCATGTCGCAACGGTACGGCGAGATGGCAGCATGACCGTTTTGGGTGGGCTTTTTCGCGGGCCGCATCGTGCCGACGCGCAACAAGCAACAAGAACCGAGCAACGAACAAGGGGAGAATCATGTCGGCTCCACGCCTGCGGGCGACGCCACTGCCGGGTATCGGGGTGCAGTACGACCTCGTGACCCGTGAACAGCGCCACCTGTCCGTGGTGGCGCACCGCGACGGCGCCCGCACCGTCAGCGTGTACCAGACCGACGACCCCGACTCCTGCGCTCAGTCACTGCGGCTGTCGAGCGGCGAGGCCGCCTCGCTGATCAACGCCCTGAAGCCCTCCCCTCACAGCCCGAGCCTGCTGTACACCACCGACCTCGGGCTGATCGCCGAGCGCATCGAGATCGCCGCGACGGCCCGGTGGAACGGGCGGGTGCTCGGTGAGACCCGGATACGGACCGAGACCGGCGCCTCGGTCGTGGCGGTGCTGCGGCGAGCCGAGGCGATCCCCTCCCCCACCCCGGACTTCCGGCTGGCGGGCGGGGACACCCTGATCGTCGTCGGGACCCGTGAGGGTGTCGACGGCGCCGCGACGATACTCGGACGGGAGTGAGCGCGTGCACTCTGCGGTCCTGCTGATCGAGTTCGGCGCCATCATCCTCTGTCTCGGCCTGCTCGGCCGCGCCGCGGCCCGGCTGCGGTTCTCCCCCATCCCGCTCTACCTGCTGGCGGGTCTCGCCTTCGGCGAGGGCGGGCTGCTCCCGCTCGGCGCGAGCGAGGAGTTCGTCGCCACCGGCGCCGAGATCGGCGTCATCCTGCTGCTGCTGATGCTCGGCCTGGAATACACGGCGAGCGATCTGGTCTCGAACCTCAAGGCCCACTATCCGTCGGGTCTGGTCGACTTCACGCTCAACGCCCTGCCGGGAGCCGCCGCCGCGCTCCTGCTGGGCTGGGGTCCGGTGGCCGCCGTGGTCCTGGCGGGTGTCACCTGGATCTCGTCGTCCGGAGTGATCGCCAAGGTGCTGGGCGACCTGGGGCGGGTCGGCAACCGGGAGACCCCGGTGATCCTGAGCATCCTGGTCCTGGAGGACCTGGCGATGGCGGTCTACCTGCCCATCGTCACCGCGCTGGTGGCCGGGGTGGGACTGGCCGCCGGGAGCGTGACGCTGGCGATCGCGCTGGGGGCCGCGGGACTCGTCCTGTTCGTGGCCGTCCGCTACGGCCGTGTCATCTCCCGCTTCGTCTCCAGCGACGACCCCGAGAAGCTGCTGCTGGTCGTGCTGGGCCTGACGATCCTCGTCGCGGGCCTCGCGCAGCAGCTTCAGGTGTCCGCCGCGGTGGGGGCGTTCCTGGTCGGCATCGCCCTGTCCGGCGAGGTCGCGGAGGGCGCGCACACGCTGCTGAGCCCGCTGCGGGACCTGTTCGCGGCGATCTTCTTCGTCTTCTTCGGGCTGCACACCGACCCGGCGAGCATTCCACCCGTGCTGCTGCCCGCGCTGGCGCTGGCCGCGGTGACGGCACTGACGAAGATCGCGACCGGGTACTGGGCCGCACGGCGGGCCGGTATCTCCGTCAAGGGCCGCTGGCGGGCGGGTGGTGCGCTGGTCGCGCGCGGCGAGTTCTCCATCGTCATCGCCGGACTCGCGGTCACCGCCGGTATCGAGCCGTCACTCGGCCCGCTGGCCACGGCGTACGTGCTGATCCTGGTCGTACTCGGCCCGCTCACCGCCCGCTACACGCAGCCGCTGGCGGCACGTCTCACCGCCCGGTTCGGCGGCAGCCCCGCACGCGCGAGCGCCACCGGGCGCCCCGCAGAGACGGAGGAGTGGACGACACCGGAGGCCGAGGCGGAGCGCGAGGACGGCCTACGCCGGCGCACGGCCGTCCCGGAGGGCTGACTCGTCCGCGACAGGGCCGATGGCTCACGCGTCCGCACCGAGGCCGTACGCCTCACGCGTCCGCGCCCCGCCACCCCTGCCCGCGCAGCACCGCCGTCACGTCCGGCGCGCGGTAGTGCTCCCCCTTGAGCACCTTGCCGTCGGCGCGGCGGGCGACGTGACCGTCCGGCCCCAGTTTGGTCATGTTCGACCGGTGGACCTCGGCGATCACCTCGTCGAGGTCGATGCCGTGGACGAGTGCGGTGCCGTACGCCACGTACACGACGTCGGCCAGCTCGTGCGCCAGCCGGTCCAGCGGACCCGTGACCGAGACCTCGGCCACTTCGGCGGCCTCCTCTGCGAGCAGCTCGCCCCGGTGGGCGGCGAGCGCCGGGGAGACCTCCGTCGGTGTGCTGCGGGCGGCGAGACCGAAGGCCAGATGGAACGCGCGGACCAGGGCGGCGGGCGAGGGAACCACGGAGGGGGAGTCGGATGAAACGGCGGGGGAGTCGGGTGTGGAGGACTGCATCGTCCGACCCTACCGACTTGACCCGCCCTGGCCAGAAGGGTCTCCGGGCTGGCAGGATCGCGCGCATGTTCCAGGCACTCCCCCGTATCGGCAGGCGCCGCGCGCTGTTCGGCTCGGCGGCCGCGTTCGCGGTGTGCGGGCTGCTGCTCTGGTGGCTGCTGCCACTGGGCGAGGAGTCGCCGGGCGGATCGATCACCTTCAGCACGGGCACACCGACGGGGGTCTACCAGAAGTACGGCGTGCTCCTGCAGAGCGCGATCGCCAAGGACATGCCACGCCTGGACGTACGCCTGAAGAACAGTGACGGTTCGCAGGAGAACGTGCGCCGCGTGGCCACGGGACAGGCCGACTTCACCATCGCGGCGGCCGACGCCGTGGAGACGTACCTGCTGGGGAACAGGCCGGGCGCGGACCGGCTGCGCGGCTGCGCGCGGCTCTACGACGACTACGTGCACCTGGTGGTCGCGCGCACCTCGTCCGTGCGGTCGGTGGCGGACCTGCGGGGCAGGAAGGTCGCCGTGGGGCCGGACGGCTCCGGGGTACGGCTGATAGCGGAGCATGTGCTCCAGGCGGCCGGCCTCGATCCGAAGAACGACATCTCGCCCTTCTCCGACGGCATCGGAACCATGCCCGACCTGCTCGAACACCACAAGATCGACGCCTTCTTCTGGTCGGGCGGCCTGCCGACCAGCGCTGTCCAGAAGCTCTCCAAGGACTTCGACGTCAGGCTGGTGCCGATCAGCAGCGGCCTGGTCGCGAAGCTGCACGAGCAGGGGGGCGCCTCCCGCTACTACCGGGCCGCCGTGATGCCCGCCGACGCCTATCCCGCGGCACAGCAGGGCGGTTCCGTGCAGACACTGGCGGTGGCGAACTTCCTGATCACCCGGAAAGACACGGACGCGCGGCTCACGGAGGAACTCACCCGAACGGTGATCAACAGCCGTGACCACATCGGCTCCCAGGTGCACGCGGCCCAGCTGGTGGACCTGCGGACGGCGATCTACACGGACCCGCTGCCCCTGCACGAGGGCGCCCGGCGCTACTACCGCTCCGTCAAGCCGTAGGCCACGCCGGCACCGGCCGGGGAAGGACATCCCGCCGGAAGCCGACATGCGTCGTGGCACTCGAACGCGCCACGCGCCAAGTGTCACGCGCCAAGTGTCAAGTGTCAGGACGCCGGTCCGGACCTCGGCACCGTCACCGTCACCTTGAGCCCGCGCGGCTCGTGATGGGCGTACGAGAGGGAGCCGCCGCCGACCGAGAGCAGCACCCGTGAGATGGACAGACCGAGCCCCGACCCCTTGATGTTCTGGTGGCCGGCGCTGCGCCAGAAGCGGTCGCCGATGCGGGCGAGTTCCTCGTCGCTCAGGCCCGGACCGCGGTCGGCGACGACGACCTTCGAGACCTCGCCGTTCGAGGAGACCACCACCTCGACGGTCTCCCCCTCCGGCGTGAACTTCAGGGCGTTGTCTATCACCGCGTCCAGGGCGCTGGAGAGCGTGATCGGATCGGCCCAGGCAGTGGTGGCCGGACACGTACCGGTCAGCCGTACGCCCACGCTGTCGGCGAGGGGCGACCAGGAGGCGACACGCTCGGCCGTCAGCTCGCCGATGTCGGTGAGCCGCAGATCCGCCTCCGCGTGCTCGGCGAGCGCCAGGTCGAGCAGGTCGTCCAGGACCTCGGCGAGCCGCTTGCCCTCGGTGCGGACGGAGGCGATCTCCTCGTTGTCCTCCGGCAGTTCGAGGGCGAGCAGCTCGATGCGCAGCAACAACGCCGAGAGCGGGTTGCGCAGTTGGTGCGAGGCGTCGGCGATGAAGGCCCGCTGCTGCTCCAGGACGTCCTCGACGTTGTCCGCCATCTCGTTGAACGACCTTGCCAGCCGCCTGAGTTCCGGCGGCCCGCCGGCGACCGCCACCCGGGACTTCAGGCGGCCGGTCGCGATGTCGTGGGTGGTGGCGTCGAGGACCCGTACCGGCCTGAGCACCCAGCCGGTCAGCCGCAGCGCCGCGCCGAGGGCGAGGAGCATCGCGGCGATCTCGCCCGCGCCGATGATCAGCCAGCCGTGCAGGATCTTCGAACGCATCTGCCCGGTGGGCGAGTCGGTGACGAC
Organism: Streptomyces sp. NPDC057950; assembly: GCF_042887295.1. Classification (NCBI taxonomy): domain Bacteria; kingdom Bacillati; phylum Actinomycetota; class Actinomycetes; order Kitasatosporales; family Streptomycetaceae; genus Streptomyces; species Streptomyces sp. NPDC057950. The sequence continues at coordinate 42,907 of NZ_JBHVPP010000031.1, read as the reverse complement.
GACGGCGATGACGTCACCGTCCCGGATGACCGGGGACGCGACGACGAGCCGGTGCCGCTGCCAGGGCCAGACCTGCTCCGGGTCGTGGCTGCGGCGGCCGAGGAGCGCCTCGTTGAATGCCTCGCGGCCCTCGCCCTGCGCGGGCAGGTACAAGGTCTCCGGCGCGTTGGCCATGACGGCGAGGTTGCGGTAGAAGACGCCCGTGCGGATGCCGTACACGTCGTAGTAGGCGGCGAGTTCCTTGATCAGGGTCTGCCGGCGCTCGTCGACGGCGCTCTCCCTGGGGCCCGTCGGCTGGTCGGTGACGAACTGCGCGAGGGCGGCGAAGCGCGCCGTGTCGTCGATGCGGTCGACGACCACGCGCTGCTGCTCGGCGGCCGCGACGCTCCCGGCGAGCGGGATGCCGAGCGCGAGCAGCACGGCGGCCATCAGGACGATGAGCAGCGGAAGCAGGCGGGTGCGCACGGTGCACGCTACGACGTGGGGGCGACGAGGCGGTACCCCACACCGCGCACGGTCTCGATCAGCGCCGGCATCCGCAGTTTGGAGCGCAGGGACGCGACGTGCACCTCCAGGGTGCGCCCGGTCCCCTCCCAACTGGTGCGCCAGACCTCGCTGATGATCTGTTCCCGGCGGAAGACCACTCCGGGCCGCTGGGCGAGCAGCGCGAGCAGGTCGAACTCCTTACGGGTCAGCTGGACGACCGAACCGCCCACACTGACCTGGCGGGTGGCCAGTTCGATGCGGACCTGGCCGAGCCGCAGGGCGCCGTCGCCGGCCACTCCGGCGTCGTCGTGGACGCTGCGGCGGCTGACGGCGTGGATACGGGCGAGCAGTTCCCCGGTGTCGTACGGCTTCACCACGTAGTCGTCGGCGCCGAGGTTGAGGCCGTGGATGCGGGAGCGTACGTCGGAGCGGGCCGTGACCATGATCACCGGGGTGCCGGTGCGCTTGCGGATCTTGCCGCAGACCTCGTAGCCGTCCTGGTCGGGCAGGCCCAGGTCGAGCAGGACGACACCGAAGCAGTCGCTCTCCGGGACCAGTGCCCGCAGAGCCTCCTCGCCGCTGCGGGCGTGCGTGACCTCGAAGCCGTGCCGTGCCAGCACCGCGGACAGGGCGGCGGCGACGTGGTTGTCGTCCTCGACGAGCAGCAGTCTCATTCCGGCCCCCTCCGGTCCATCGGTCGTCCGCCCCGGTTCTTCGCTCATACGGTGCTTCGTTCGCACGGTTCTTTCGTTCGTGTCTTTCGCTCGTGCGGTCGCGGCCCGGACAGCGGCCCGGACAGCCGCGGACGGGCCCAACTTGTACAACTTCAAACAGTCTCGTTCTGTACAACCAGGGCACACGCGCGTGCCCCCTGGAAGTCACGCCGATGGACAAGGACGGCGTCAAGGGGGTTCCGGTTGCGGAGGGCTTCCGTTACCCAGCCGGTACCCTGCCGCCCGCCGGGCGCGCACCGGGTGTCCGCGTGCGGCTACGACACGTGTCCGATTGCTATCCGATCGTGATGCTCAAGTTCCCCTCAGATGTAATGACGCTGGTCGCACGGGCTCACTACTGTCCACCGAAACCGAGGAGGACGGAGCCCCAGAGCGATGACCGAAGTATCGGTGGCCAAGGATGCCGTGGCCGCGACCGAGGACCTGGTCGTCCTGAAGAGCGTCAACAAGCACTTCGGCGCGTTGCACGTGCTCCAGGACATCGACCTGACGATCGCCCGTGGCGAGGTCGTCGTGGTCATCGGGCCCTCCGGGTCCGGGAAGTCCACCCTGTGCCGCACCATCAACCGCCTGGAGACGATCGATTCGGGCGACATCGCGATCGACGGCAAGCCGCTGCCCGAGGAGGGCAAGGCGCTCGCCCGGTTGCGCGCCGATGTGGGCATGGTCTTCCAGTCCTTCAACCTCTTCGCGCACAAGACGGTGCTCGAGAACGTGATGCTGGGGCAGATCAAGGTCCGCAAGGCGGACAAGAAGCAGGCCGAGGAGAAGGCCCGGACCCTGCTCGACCGGGTGGGCGTCGGCACGCAGGCGGACAAGTACCCCGCCCAGCTCTCGGGCGGCCAGCAGCAGCGCGTCGCGATCGCGCGGGCGCTGGCGATGGACCCCAAGGTCATGCTCTTCGACGAGCCGACCTCGGCGCTCGACCCCGAGATGATCAACGAGGTGCTCGAGGTCATGCAGCAACTCGCGCGCGACGGCATGACCATGATCGTCGTCACCCACGAGATGGGCTTCGCACGCTCGGCCGCGAACCGCGTGGTCTTCATGGCGGACGGCCGCATCGTCGAACAGGCCGCGCCCGACGCGTTCTTCAGCAGCCCGCGCAGCGAGCGCGCCAAGGACTTCCTGTCGAAGATCCTGCACCACTGACGGCCCGCGCTTCCTCACCACCGAGGTTCACTTCCGAACTGACGGTCCTCGGCGAAGCCCCTGTTCGAAACCCCTCCCTGAAGACCCTGACCGAAGACCTGCGACTCCTCCCCACACGAAGGACGTTCACCATGAAGCTCCGTAAGGTCACCGCCGCGGCGGCCGTCGCGCTCTCGCTCGCCGTGACCGCCACGGCATGCGGTTCGGGCGACAAGAAGGACAGCGACTCCGGCGGCGGCAAGAAGATCACCGTCGGTATCAAGTTCGACCAGCCGGGCATCGGGCAGAAAACGCCCCAGGGCTACTCGGGCTTCGACGTCGACGTCGCCACGTACGTGGCCGAGAAGCTGGGCTACAGCGCCAAGCAGATCCAGTGGAAGGAGACGAAGAGCGCCGACCGCGAGGACGCGCTCAAGCGCGGTGACGTCGACTTCATCGCCGCCTCCTACTCCATCACCCCGGAGCGCCAGGCGAAGGTCGACTTCGCAGGCCCCTACCTGCTCGCGCACCAGGACGTCCTGATCCGGGCGGACGACGACACGATCAAGTCGCCTTCGGACCTCAACAGCAAGAAGCTGTGTTCGGTGACCGGTTCGACCTCGGCACAGAACGTGCACGACAAGCTGGCGCCCAAGGCCCAGCTCCAGAAGTACCCGACGTACTCGGCCTGTCTGACCGGTCTGCAGAACAAGGCGATCGACGCCCTGACCACGGACGACTCGATCCTCGCCGGCTACGCCTCACAGGCGACCTTCAAGGGCAAGTTCAAGCTCGGCGGCTTCAAGATGTCCAACGAGAACTACGGCATCGGCGTGAAGAAGGGCAGCGCCCTGAAGGCCAAGATCAACACTGCTCTGGAGTCCATGGTCTCCGACGGTTCGTGGGAGAAGGCCGTGACGGCCAACTTCGGCCCGGCGCAGTACAAGAACGAGCCTGCGCCGAAGATCGGCAACATCGTCAGCTGATGAAGGGCCCGCCGGTGCGCCGCCCTCGGGGGGCGGCGCACCCGGGCACCACCACACGCGGAAGCGCGGGAGATCGTGTTCGACTTTCTTCAAGGTTACGACCTGCTGGGAGCCTTCTGGGTGACGGTGAAACTCACCGTCCTCTCAGCCGCCGGCTCCCTGATCTGGGGAACGATGCTGGCCGCCATGCGGGTCGGCCCGGTGCCCCTCATGCGCGGTTTCGGTACCGCCTACGTGAACACCGTGCGGAACATCCCGCTGACCGTGATCATCCTGTTCACGTCCCTGGGCCTCAACCAGACCCTGGGCGTCAGTCTCGGCGCGGACACTTTCGACACCATCAACTTCCGGCTCGCCGTGCTCGGTCTGACCGCCTACACCTCGGCGTTCGTCTGCGAGGCACTGCGGTCCGGCATCAACACCGTGCCTGTCGGCCAGGCGGAGGCGGCCCGCGCGATCGGCCTCAACTTCACCCAGGTGCTGACGCTGATAGTGCTGCCGCAGGCGTTCCGTTCGGTCGTCGGTCCACTGACCAACGTACTGATCGCCCTGACGAAGAACACGACGATCGCGGCCGCGATCGGTGTCGCCGAAGCGGCGACCCTGATGAAGAGCATGATCGAGAACGAGGCACAACTCATCGCGATCTCCGCTGTCTTCGCGTTCGGATTCATGTGTCTGACGCTGCCGACCGGCCTCCTTCTCGGCTGGGTGGGCAAGAAGGTGGCGGTGAAGCGATGACGTCCGTCCTCTACGACGCCCAGGGCCCCCGTGCCAAGCGGCGCAACATCCTCTACTCGGCACTGTTCCTGGTCGCCTTCGCGGCCCTGTTGTGGTGGGTGATCACCAGCCTCGACGACAAGGACCAATTGGCCTGGGAGAAGTGGAAGCCCTTCGTCCACGGTGAGGCCTGGAGCACGTACCTGTGGCCGGGGCTGCAGAACACGCTGAAGGCCGCGGCCCTCTCCATGGTCATCGCCCTTCCGCTCGGCGCCTTCTTCGGCATAGCCCGGCTCTCCGACCACGTCTGGATCCGGATACCGGCGGCGGCGGTCGTGGAGTTCTTCCGCGCCATCCCGGTGCTGGTCCTCATGATCTTCGCCGTCGCCGCGTACTCCGAGTACACGACCGTCAGTTCGGACGACCGTTCGCTCTACGCGGTCGTCACCGGACTGGTGCTCTACAACTCCTCGGTGCTCGCGGAAATCGTCCGCGCGGGCATCCTGTCGCTCCCCAAGGGCCAGTCCGAGGCGGCCCTGGCCGTGGGCCTGCGCAAGAACCAGGTCATGCGGTTCATCCTGCTTCCGCAGGCGGTCACCGCGATGCTCCCGGCGATCGTCAGCCAGGTCGTCGTGATCGTGAAGGACACCGCGATCGGCGGCGCGGTCCTCACCTTCCCCGACCTGCTCGCCTCCGTCGGTCCGATGAGCGCGTACTACGGCGCGAACACCATCGCCAGCTTCGCCGTCGCGGCCCTGATCTTCATCGCGATCAACTTCAGCCTCACGAGCTTCGCGAGCTGGCTGGAGGGACGGCTGCGGCGCGGCAGGAAGTCGACGGGCACGGTACTGCCGCCGGCCGCGGTCGCGGGCACGGAAGCGACCGGGACGGGCGGCGGCACCTTCATCTGACGGAGCCTCACCCTGGCTCGGCGCGACGGGGGAAGCGGCATGATCGCCGCTGCCCCCGTCACTTGACGCAAGCAGCGGCAATAGGTTGCATACGTTCTGTGATCGTGCACCCTGCTCCGTCTTCCTGTTCACCTACGTCCCTCGGGGCACCGCTGCGGGCAGGGGGCGCCGCGCCGTGGACCCGGTGATCATCGTCGGCGCGGGGCCCGTGGGCCTCACGCTGGCCCTTGCGCTGGCCCGCCAGGAAGTCCCCTCCGTGGTCCTCGACGAGGGACCGGGCAAGGACGAACAGCGGCTCGCGCGGACGGTGGTACTGCGCGAGGACACCGCCGGGCTCGTCGAGCGCCTGACGGATCTCCCCCTCTCCGCGGCCGGTTTCCATTGGGCCGGATGGCGGTCGATGCGGCGCAAGCAGGTGATGCGCGAGATCAGATTCGACGCGAGCGAGTCCAGCGGGCCGGGAAGTACCGGGAGCCCTGGGGAGCCCGGCGACGACGAGGTGCTCGCGCCTCCGCTGCATCTCGCCCAGCACACCCTCACGACCGCCCTGCGCGAGGCCATCGCCACCCAGCGGCTGATCAAACTCGCCGTCAACAGCCGCCTCGACTCGATCGAGCAGGAGACCTCGGGCGTCACCGCACACACTCGGGGCTCCAACGGCACCTGGTGGAGGGGCAGTTACCTAGTGGGCTGCGACGGTCCGCGCTCGACCGTGCGCAAGCTCCAGGACATCCGCTTCCCCGGACGCACGGCCGTCGAACGGCACGCCGTGGCCGCGCTGCGGACAGAACTGCCCTGGCCGGGCGAAGCGTTGCTGCACCGGATGCCACCGTGGCGGACCTCCGGCCCCTCAGCCGGTGAGGTCACCGCCCGCCCCCTCGCCGACGACGTGTGGCGCCTGGACTGGCTGCTGCCGCCGGGCAAGGACCTGGTCACCCCCGACCTGCTGGTGACGCGTATCCGGGAGACCCTCGCGGGCTGGAGCGGCGGCCCCACACCCCCGTACGAACTGCTCGACACCGGCGTCCACACCGTCCATCACCGCCTCGCGCGCCGGTGGCGGTCCGGCCGGGTGTTCCTGGCCGGGGACGCCGCGCACCTGCTCGGCGCACTCGGCACCCAAGGTCTGGACGAGGGTCTGCGGGACGCCGACAACCTCGCCTGGAAGCTGGCGGTGGCCTGGCACCACGGCCCGCACGAGGCGCTGCTCGACAGCTACCAGGTGGAGCGGCGCGCCGTCGTCGCCGCCCGGCTGCGCGCCGCCGACCAGGCGCTTCCGGTGCTGCGCGGTGGCGGAGGGCTGCGGGCGTACGTGCCCGGATCGGCCCGCGGCCACGACGTCCTGCTCACGGACGGCCACCTGGGACGCGGCCCGCTGGGCAGGCCGGGGACGTACGCCGACTCACCCCTCGCACCGCGCCCCTCCGAGTCGCGGACTCCGGTGGACACGGCGCCCGGCGCGCCGGTCGTCGACGTACGGGTGACCGCGGAGGACGGCACGTTCGTACCCCTGCGGGACCGGCTCGGGCGCGGCGTGCTGCTCGTCGTCCTGATCGCACCCGGCACGGGCGTGTGGGAGCGGAAGCACTGGGTGACGGCCGGGATCATGCCCCGGCTCGCGGCCGCCGTGACCGCGCTGCCCCACCCCGCCGAGCTCCTGGTGGCCGAGAGCTATCCCGGCGCGGCCGCGCACAGCGTGTTGCTGGTGCGGCCCGACGGTCACCTGGTCACCGCGCTGAGCGGAGTGCGCCCGGCCGACCTCTACTCGGCGGCCGAAGCGGCACTCGGCGGCCCGGCCGGGCCGGCGGCCGAAGCGGAGCGGGAGGCGAGGGCGGAGAACGCGGTGCGTACGGGCTGACGGCCGGGCCGTTCTCCCGCGCAGCCGCCCGAACCCGCCCGAACCCGCCCGAATCTGACGGGCAGCCGGCACTCGCGGTGCCCATGGGCGGAGGCGGGCCTCCCGGGCCCGCCTCGCCGGTACGGTCCCGGGCCTCGACGACGCCATCGTGACGCACCGCACACGTGATGGATCGCACGCAGTGACGAGGTGTACCCCGCGGACGGCCGTCGGCACGGCCGCCGCCCGAACACCCCCGGGGTGGTGCCCGTACGCCCGCGTGGTCGATCGCGCGGACGCTGGGCCGACTGCCGGAGCGGCCCGGACCTCGCGTTCTTCCGGCTCACCGTCGCCCGTGAGCTCCCGGACCGGCCTCGTCCGTGTCCGCCGCACCCGAGGGCCGGTGTCCCGCCGGCCCGGAATCCGTCGAGCCACCCCGGGTGACTGGCTGGTCCACATAGTGACAGTGAGTTGACCGGTCCGAACCGTCATGGTGTACTCCGGATCGTGACCGACACCTGTGTGCGCCTGTGGCGGAGGGTCCATATGGACCTCCTCCGCTATGCGGGCTGCGTGTGTCGACCGTCCTGCTGAATTCGCTTCCCCTCTTCCCGTGCGCGCCCTCCGTGCTGACGCGCGCCCCACGCGAACCCTCAGGACGGTACAAGTGTCTGTGTCCCCCTCTGTCTCCGCGCCCCCACGAGCTCCCTCGCAGGCCGACCTGTTCGACTTCGTGCGCCGCGCCGCCGCCGACACCGGGTTGGTCGCCTCCCTTCCGCTCGACCCCCATGGCCGTACCTGGGTCCGCCTGGAAGGTCCGGGGGGCAGCGAGGCGTGGCTCATCGGCTGGCCCCCCGGTACCGGAACCGGCTGGCACGACCACGCCGACTCGGTCGGCGCCTTCGTCACCGCGGCCGGCGGGCTCAGGGAGTACTCGCTCGCCGCACGGCTGCCCACGGACGGCTGGAAGACCCTCGAACTGACCGAGGGCGTCGACCGCGAGCGGCGGCTGCCGGCCGGCAAGGGCCGTTCCTTCGGCCGCCACCATGTGCACGAGGTGCTCAACGACTCCACCGAGGAGCACGCGATCTCCGTCCACGCGTACTACCCGCCGCTGCCCCGGATCCGCCGCTACAGCCGTACCGGGCAGATCCTCCGACTTGAGCAGGTCGAACGACCGGAGGACTGGCAGTGAGCGACCGCACCCAAGCCCCGGTGGGCATCGACGCGTTGCTGGAGGAGGTCCGCGCCGGACTCGACCGGGTGGAGGCCGGGGAGGCACACGACGCCGCACGCGCGGGCGAAGCCCTTCTCGTCGACATCCGGTACGCCGCCCTGCGTGACCGCGACGGGCTGATCCCCGGTGCCCTCGTCGTCGAACGCAACGAACTGGAGTGGCGGCTCGACCCCCGGGGCAGCCATCGCGTCCCCGAGGCCACCAGCCACGATCTGCGGGTCGTCGTGATCTGCAACGAGGGGTACGCGTCCAGTCTCGCGGCCGTGTCCCTGCGCCAGGTGGGACTGCGCCGGGCGACCGACCTGGTCGGAGGATTCCAGGCATGGAAGGCGGCCGGTCTACCGGTGACGGCGCCGTCACCGTAGTCGCTGTGGGCGCCGTGGGCGCCGTGGGCGCCGTGGGCGCCGTGGGCGCCGTGGGCGCCGTGGGCGCCGTGGGCGCCGTGGGCGCCGTGGGCGCCGTGGGCCAGGCAGATCTCGCGGGTCAGGTGGTTCCGGGCGCGGGTCAGGTGGTTCCGTTCCGCCAGGGTGGGCGGCCTCTGCTGTAAGAGGCGGCCGCGTCGGCGTACCGGCCCTCGCTCCCGTCGTTCGGAACCGGATGCCCGGAATCCCGTCAGGTCCGAACCCCCCGTCCGGAATGCCCGCCGGGCCGGAGCCCTCGGTGCCCGCGACCCCGTCGGGTCAGAACCCCTCGTCCCCGAGCCCCTCCGTGTCCTCGCCCTCTTCCTCCAGGGCCTGGCGGACCACCCGCAGGGCCATGCCCTCGGGGTAGCCCTTGCGGGCGAGCATGCCCGCGAGGCGGCGCAGCCGCTTGTCGCGGTCGAGGCCACGCGTGGAGCGCAGCTTGCGGGCCACGAGTTCGCGCGCCGTCGTCTCCTCCTGCTCGGAGTCGAGCTGTCCGACGGCCTCGTCGATGAGCGTCGAGTCCACGCCCTTGGTCCGCAGTTCCCGTGCGAGGGCCCGCCGGGCCAGACCCCGGCCGTGGTGCCGGGACTCCACCCAGGCGTCCGCGAAGGCGCCGTCGTTGATCAGACCGACCTCCTCGAAGCGTGACAGGACCTCGTCCGCGACCTCGTCGGGGATCTCACGTTTGCGCAACGCGTCCGCGAGCTGTTTCCGCGTACGCGGGGTCCCGGTGAGCAGGCGCAGACAGATCGCCCGCGCCCGCTCAGCCGGGTCCCCTGGGGGCTCCCCCTTCTCGGCCCTCGACGAGGTGGGAGTGCCTCCATCCTGTGGATCGCCGGACGGCTCACCGAAACCGCCGCTTCTCCGACGCCCTCGTCCACCGCGCGGCCCTCCGTCGCCGCGCCGGCCGGCACCGCCACGGCGTGAACCGTCGGCCGGCGAACCGTGCGGGTCCGCCGGAACGTCGCCGTGGCCCGCCGGACCGTCCGTGCCGCCGCGTCCGACACGGCCGCGGGGGCCTCCGCTCCAACGGCCCTCGCCGTCCGGTCCGTCCGGGTTCCCGCCGGGGAACCCGTCGGAGCCGTACGCCCCGCCGTGGGCTCCTCCGCTGTCTCCGACCGCATCGCCGGGCCCCCCGTACCCCCGCCCCTCAGGTGGCACGGGGTCGGCGTACTCGGCCCAGTCGGTTCGTCGCGTCATGGACTAGCTCTTGGCCGCCGCGGTCTTGGACTTGGTGGTCTTGACCGCGGGGGCCGGGACCGTCTTCGCGGCCTCGTCCGGGGCGGTCGGGGCCGCCGCGTCCGCGCCCGGCTCGACGGTGGGCTCCGCCGGCCTCACGCCGACGCCCAGCTTCTCCTTGATCTTCCTCTCGATCTCGTTCGCGAGGTCGGGGTTGTCCTTCAGGAAGTTGCGCGCGTTCTCCTTGCCCTGGCCGAGCTGGTCGCCCTCGTACGTGTACCAGGCGCCGGCCTTGCGGACGAAGCCGTGCTCCACGCCCATGTCGATCAGGCCGCCCTCACGGCTGATGCCGTGCCCGTAGAGGATGTCGAACTCGGCCTGCTTGAAGGGGGGCGCGACCTTGTTCTTGACGACCTTGACGCGGGTGCGGTTGCCGACCGCGTCCGTGCCGTCCTTCAGCGTTTCGATGCGGCGGATGTCGAGACGCACCGAGGCGTAGAACTTCAGTGCCCGGCCACCCGTCGTGGTCTCCGGGGACCCGAACATCACGCCGATCTTCTCGCGCAGCTGGTTGATGAAGATCGCGGTGGTCTTCGACTGGTTGAGCGCGCTGGTGATCTTGCGCAGGGCCTGGCTCATCAGACGGGCCTGCAGACCCACGTGCGAGTCGCCCATCTCGCCCTCGATCTCCGCGCGCGGCACCAGGGCGGCGACGGAGTCGATGACGATGAGGTCGAGCGCGCCGGAGCGGACGAGCATGTCCACGATTTCCAGAGCCTGCTCACCGTTGTCCGGCTGGGACAGGATCAGGTTGTCGATGTCGACGCCGAGCTTCTTCGCGTACTCGGGGTCGAGGGCGTGCTCGGCGTCCACGAAGGCCACCTGGCCGCCGGCCTTCTGCGCGTTCGCCACCGCGTGCAGCGTCAGCGTCGTCTTGCCGGAGGACTCCGGGCCGTACACCTCCACCACTCGGCCGCGCGGCAGGCCGCCGACACCGAGGGCCACGTCGAGCGCGGTCGACCCGGTGGGGATGACCTCGATGGGCTCGTTCGGGCGCTCGCCCAGGCGCATCACCGCGCCCTTGCCGAATTGCCGTTCAATCTGTGCGAGCGCGGCGTCGAGCGCCTTCTCGCGGTCAGTACCTGCCATGGGTTCCACCCGATTTGCTTGAGTCGATCGCTTCACGTCAAAGACGCTAACGCCTGCCACTGACAATGCGCCCCGACGCCCGCCCGACCTGTGGATAACTCGGGCACATCTCCACGAAAGCCCTGCCGGAATCCCCGCCATGAGCCCCGCCGGAGATTCCATAAGAATGGATGTTCGATTTCGGTGTCAAGCGCACCACGCGGCACCTCCGAGACTACGGTCACGGTCTGACAACGGCCGGGCCCCGGCACCGAGCCCTGTCCGGGCGGGGATGCGACGCGACGGACGTCGGGATATCGGCCCCACCGGCCCGGTCGTGTCCTCCGCATACTCTCCGCGGCGTACGGCGGGAGTCTTCGGCGGTACGACGACCCCGTGCTCCGGGCCGTCGAAGCTGAACCCATGGACCATCCGGAGAGCCTCGCGGAACACCGCGGCGGGACACACCCGCCCACCCTCACCACTCCACCGGCCACCGCCCCCGCGCCGCGCCCGGGTCACCGCGAGGGCAGGGGTGTCCGTGCCGCGTGGCGCGCGGTCCGTCCCTCCGAGCGCCTCTGCCACGGCACCGGAGCCGTGCTGACGCTCTCCGGGCTGGCGCACCTGGTCGTCCTCGCCGTGGACGGCGGGCCCTGGGACGGGCCCGTCTCCTGGCGCAAGCCCGTGACGTTCGGGCTCTCCTTCGGACTGACGCTGATCGCGCTCACCTGGGTCACGTCGTACCTGCGCGTCGGAGCGCGTCTGCGCACCGCGCTGCTCGTCGTGTTCGCCGCGGACTGTGCCGTGGAGGTCGGCGGGATCACCCTTCAGGCGTGGCGCCGGGTGCCCTCGCACCTCAACATGGGGACCTCCTTCGACACGGCGGTGTCGATGACGCTCGCGGTGGGCGGCGGGGTCCTGGTGGTGCTGCTCACCGTGTTCGCGGTCGCCTCCTTCCGGAACCGGCCCGCGGGCCCCACGGGAATGCCGCTCGCGGTGCGCTCCGGGTTCGCGATCCTGCTCGTCGCCCTGCTGTCGGGTGCCGCGATGATCGCGCGCGGTGTCGTCCTCACCCGTACCGGCCACCAGGAGGCGGCGTATCACTCGACCGCCCCGCTCAAGCCCCTGCACGGAGTGAGCCTGCACGCGGTGCTGGTCCTGCCCGCACTGGCCGGGCTGCTGTCACGCACCTCGTGGAGCGGCCGGACGCGGCTGCGGATCATGTACGCGGCGGTCGGCTGCTGGTGGGCGGCGGTCCTGGGCGCCGCGGCCTGGGCGGTCCTCACCTGGTGAGGCCCGGCGCGCCGCAGGTCCCGCGGGACGGTCCCGGCCGGGCTCGCCCGCCGCTGGGCCTCATCCGCCGAACAGCCCGCGCAGCCGCGCGCGGAAGGGGGTGGGTCGCCTGATCCGCCGCCCGTGCACCCGGGGGTCGTCCGTGACGTCGTACCGCTTCACGTACGCGCCCAGGAATGCCTGCAGCGTGGCGACCGCGGGAATGGCGATCAGGGCGCCCACGGCACCGAGAAGCGCGGTGCCCGCGATGACCGAGCCGAAGGCGACCGCGGGGTGGATGTCGACGGTCTTGGAGGTCAGCTTCGGCTGCAGTACGTAGTTCTCGAACTGCTGGTAGATCACGACGAAGACCAGCACCCAGAGCGCGTACCAGGGATCGACAGTGAAGGCGATCAGCATCGGCAGGGCACCCGCGAGATACGTGCCGATGGTGGGGATGAACTGCGAGACCAGGCCCACCCAGACGGCGAGCACGGGCGCGTAGGGCACGCCCAGGGACTCCAGCAGGATGTAGTGCGCGATGCCGGAGATCAGCGCCATCAGACCGCGCGAGTACAGGTAGCCGCCGGTCTTGTCGACCGCGATCTCCCACGCCCGCAGCACCTCGGCCTGCCGCGCGGGCGGCAGCACGGAGCACAGCGCGCGCCGCAGCCGCGGCCCGTCGGCCGCGAAGTAGAACGAGAACAGCGTGATCGTCAGCAGCTTGAAGAGGCCCCCGAGCACCTGCGCGGACACGTCCAGGACGCCGGTCGCGCTGTTCTGCACGTACTTCCGCAGCCAGTCGGAGTGGACCAGGCTGTCCTGGACGTCCACCCGTCTCAGGTCGGTGTGGAAGGTCGAGTTGATCCAGTTGATCACCGAGTCCAGGTACTCGGGGAAACCCTCGATCATCTTGATGATCTGGCCCGCGAGCATCGAGCCGAGCAGGGCGACGAATCCGGCGGTCACGATGAGCAGGCCGAAGAAGACGAGAAAGGTGGCCATCCCCCGGCGCATGTTGTAGGAGGCCATCCAGCTCACCGCGGGCTCGATCGCGAGCGCCAGGAAGAACGCGATGAGAATGTTGATCAACAGGCCTATCAGCTGGTGGAACGCCCAACTGCCGAGCTGGAAGACCGCGATGAGGGTGAGCGCGAGCACCATGGCGCGCGGCAGCCACCGCGGCATGCGGGCGCCCTGCCCCGCGGCGTCGCTGCCGGGAGGCGGCGCGGGCGGCGTCGTGCCGAACGGTGATGTCTGCTGGTGGACCTGTGCGGTCTCGTCTGTCGGGGCCACGGTGCAAGTCTCGCCCACGCCACCGACAATCGGTGCCCGGCCCCGGACCTTCGTGGCCGGTCAGCGGCTTTCGCCCGGAAGTTCCCGTCCCGTCAGCGGTTCTCGTACGGAACGTTCATGGTCGCGCACACCACGCGCCACACGTCCTTGGCCTCCCAGCCGGCGTCCAGGGCCTCGTGCACCGTCCGGCCGCCGAGATCCGTCATCACATGATCGCGCGCGAAGGTGTCGGCGTACCCCGCACCGAAGTGCTCCGCCATCCGCTGCCAGAAGACCGTCAACCGCATGACTCCAGTATCCCGCCCCTGAGAGTGGGTCCCGGCCGGGACCCCTTGCCGAGACCGCTTTCCGTCCTACGGTCTGAGGCATGGCCGAAACCGGAGCATCCCCACTCCCCCCGACGCCCCCGGCGCACACCCCGCTCTCACGCGCCGAGCACTTCGTCTGGCTCACCGCTCGCGTGCTGGAGCAGCGCCGCTTCGTGTACCACTTCCTGAACGGCGACGACGACGGCGGCGCCGACGCGGTCGAGACCGCGCTGGCCGCCTACCGCAACGACGACGAGGGATACGGTCATGCGCTCGAACCCGATCTGCGCGGCCCGGTCAGCCAGCCACTGCACACGGCGCACGCCCTGCGTGTGCTCGACTCGATCGGGCGCTGCGGCGGGCAGCGCGTGGACCGCGTGTGCCGCTATCTGACCTCCGTCTCGACGGCGGACGGCGCGCTGCCGGCCGTCCGCCCCAGTCAGCGCGGGTATCCTCACGCCCCCTTCGTGCCGGTCGTCGACGATCCGCCGAGCGAACTGCTGGCCACCGGGCCCGTGGTGGGTCTGCTGCACCGCAACGAGGTCTGGCACGCCTGGCTGTTCCGGGCCACCGACTTCTGCTGGCAGGCGGTGGACTCCCTGGAGAAGTCCCATCCCTACGAGGTCGAGGCGGCCGTGGCCTTCCTGGACTCCGCGCCCGACCGCCCGCGCGCGGAGGCCGCCGCCGACCGGCTCGGCCGACTGGTGCGCGAGCAACGGCTCGCCGCGCTGGACCCGGAGCGCCTCGACGCGTTCCCGGTGGCCTCCGGCTACGCGCCGGGCGAGCACCATTTCCCGTACGACTACGTGAAGACGCCGGGCTCACTCGCGCGCGCGTGGTTCACCGACGAGGAGATGGCCCGCTCCCTCGACTTCCTCGCGGACGAACAGCGGAACGACGGCGGCTGGCCGGTCCGCTGGCGGACCTGGGCACCGGGCACCGCCCTGGAGTGCCGTCCCATGGTGACGATCGAGGCACTGCGCACCCTGCGGGCCCACGGGCGGGCCATCGGCTGACCCCGGGGCACGGATCCGGTCCGCCGGCCGTCACGGGCCGGGTTTCCCCGCCGCCCGCCTCCGGTGCCGCCGGTCGTCGCCCGCGCCCTCAGCCGGTCATGGCCCGCACCCCCGCCGTCACGACCACCGCGGCGCCGACCACGAGCAGGAAGGGGGCCCGCAGGAGCAGTGCCACGGCGGCCGCGGCGAGTCCGGCGGCCTTCGCGTCCACGACCAGGACGCGCCCGTCGGCGAAGGTCTGCTGGGCCGTGAGCGCGGCCAGCAGGGCGACGGGCAGCAGGGCGGCGAGGCGCTTGACGAGCGGGCGCTCCAGGACGCCCGCCGGAACGAGCAGCCCGGTGAGTTTGACCACGTAGCAGCCGACGGCGGTCGCACCGATCGCGATCCAGATGTTCAACGGTCCTCCCCCGGTGCGTGATGGCCGGTTCCCGGCCGTCCGTCGGTCCCCGGCCGTCCGTCGGTCCCCGGGCGCCGGCGTCCCTCCAGGTAGAGGGCGGCGGGAGCGGCCAGCGCGGCCACCAGTACCGGGACTCCCGCGGGCAGCACGGAGAGCAGACCGAGCCCCAGGAGGACGGCGGCACCGGCGACCGCGCGCTCCGTGGTGGTCGTCAGCATCGGTGCGAGCAGTGCGAGGAAGACGGCGGGCCCGGCGGCGTCCAGCCCCCACGCGTCGGTGTCCCCGATGGCGTCGGCCCCGACGGCGCCCAGGAGCGTGGTCAGGTTCCACAGGACGTAGAGGGTGAGCCCGGTGACGGTGAAGCCGATCCGGACGCTGCGGCGGTTCGGCTGGGCCAGCGCCACGGCCGTGGTCTCGTCGATCACCCACTGCGCGGCGAACGGACGCACCGCGCGCGGGAGGGCCAGCAACTGCGACAGACGCAGTCCGTAGAAGGCGTTGCGCACTCCGAGGAAGAAGGCGCCCGCGGCAGCCGTGAGCGGATTGCCGCCGCTCGCGAGGGCGCCCACGAGCGCGAACTGGGAGGCGCCGGTGAACACCAGGAGGCTGAGCGCGCAGGTCTGCGGCACCGTGAGTCCGCTGCCGGCCGAGGTCACCCCGAAGGCGAAGCCGGACAGTCCGACGGCGATCCCGACTCCCAGGGCGTCCCGGACGACGGCGGCGTCGGGTCTTCCGCCGTCTTCTTTCCTGTGTGTCGCTGCGTGAGCTGTCTGTTCTGCCACACCCCGGACGGTAGGTACGGCCCCGGCTCGGCGTCTTGTACGTTCTTGCGCTCACGCTGGTAGGCGCCCGGGGGCACGCCCACGATCCGCGTGAAGTGGCGGTTCAGATGGGGCTGGTCGGTGAAGCCGACGGTGACGGCCGCGTCCGCGGGCGCGGAACCGGTGTCCAGGAGCCGGCGGGCCCTGCGGACCCGGGCGTCGGTGAGCCAGGTGTGCGGCGGCATGCCGTAGGTGTCACGGAAGGCGCGCAGCAGGGCGAACGGGCTGGTCTCCAGGTCGGTGGCGAGCCGCTCCAGGGTCGGCGGCTCGGCCATCCGCTCCTCCAGCACGGCACGCGCGCGAGCGGCGACGCGGGAACCGGCGGTGTGCACGGCCCGCCGCGGCAGAGGGCCCCCGTTCAGACGGAGCAGCCGGGTCACGGCGACCCTCAGCAGGGTGTCGGCGGCGAGCGCGTTGCCCTCCTCGGCGGCCCGGAGCACCTCGTGGACCAGGCTCACGGCGTACGGGTCGTCGAGCACCGGGCGGGTGAACCCGGGGGTGCCGCGGATCGTGGTGGTCTCGGCGGCGATCTCCGCCATCAGCTCGGGGGACGGGTACACCGCCCCGTACCGCCAGCCCTCGGGGACACCCGCCCGGCCCGTGTGCGGGGTGTCCGGGTTGACGAGCGCGAGGGTGCCCGGACCCGCGTACTGGTCGGCGCCGCCGTGGTGGAAGACCTCGACGCCGTCGGCGATGGCGGCGATCACGAAGTTCTCGTGGGTGTGCCGCACGAAGACCTTCTCGACGAAGCGGGCGCGCAGCAGGTCGACACCGGGCAGTTCCGCGTACTGCCAGTGCCGTGCCCGCTCCTGTCCCGAACCTGCCACCTCCTCATTCTCCGCGACGCCACGGCCGGACGCCGACCACTCGGTTCGCCCCTCGGCCCGTCCCGGTCCGGCCGTGCCGGATTTCCCAGCGGCCACATTCGCGCAGGTCAGGGCGGTTGTCAGTGGCGGGGTGCAGGATGGACGCATGGTCAGCTCCGCACACCGGGCCCTCGACGGCTTCTCCCCCGCGACCCGCGGCTGGTTCACGGGGGCGTTCTCCGCGCCCACCGCGGCCCAGGCCGGGGCGTGGAAAGCCATCGGTGAGGGCTCGGACGTGCTGGTGGTCGCCCCGACCGGCTCCGGCAAGACCCTGGCCGCCTTCCTCGCCGCGCTCGACCAGCTGGCCTCGACACCTCCTCCGGCCGACCCCAGGAAGCGCTGCCGGGTGCTGTACGTGTCACCGCTGAAGGCCCTCGCGGTCGACGTGGAGCGGAATCTGCGCAGCCCGCTGACCGGCATCCGCCAGGAGTCGGTGCGCCGGGGGCTTCCCGAGCCCGAGGTGCAGGTCGGCATCCGCTCCGGTGACACCCCGCCCGCCGAGCGCCGCGCGCTGGCCACCCGCCCGCCGGACATCCTGATCACGACCCCCGAGTCCCTGTTCCTGATGCTGACGTCGGCGACGCGCGACGCGCTGACGGGCATCGAGACGGTGATCCTGGACGAGGTGCACGCGGTCGCCGGTACGAAGCGCGGAGCCCATCTCGCGCTGACCCTGGAGCGCCTCGACGAACTGCTGCCCCGGCCCGCCCGCCGCATCGGCCTGTCCGCGACGGTCCGTCCGGTCGACGAAGTGGCGCGCTATCTCTCCCCCCGCCGCAAGGTGGAGATCGTCCAGCCGCCCTCCGGCAAGGAGTTCGACCTGTCGGTGGTCGTCCCGGTCGAGGACCTGGGCGAGCTGGGCGGCTCCCCGGTCGCCGACGGCAAGGAGGGCGCGGAGAAGCCCTCGATCTGGCCGCACGTGGAGGAGCGGATCACCGACCTCGTCCAGTCCCACCGCTCCACGATCGTGTTCGCCAACTCCCGCCGCCTGGCGGAGCGCCTCTGCAACCGGCTCAACGAGATCGCGTACGAGCGGGCGACCGGCGAACCCCTCGAGGAAGCCCACGCCCCGGCCCAGCTGATGGGGGGCTCCGGCGCGGCCCAGGGGGCTCCCCCCGTCATCGCCCGCGCCCATCACGGCTCCGTCTCCAAGGAGCAGCGGGCCCTGGTCGAGGAGGACCTGAAGGCGGGGCGCCTGCCCGCCGTGGTCGCCACCTCCAGCCTGGAGCTCGGCATCGACATGGGCGCGGTGGACCTCGTGATCCAGGTCGAGTCCCCGCCGTCCGTCGCCTCCGGTCTCCAGCGCGTGGGCCGGGCGGGCCACCAGGTCGGCGCGGTCTCCACCGGTGTGGTCTTCCCCAAGTACCGCGGCGACCTCGTCCAGGCGGCGGTCGTCACCGAGCGGATGCGCACCGGCTCCATCGAGTCCCTCAGGGTCCCCGCCAACCCCCTGGACGTGCTCGCGCAGCAGCTCGTCGCCATGACCGCGCTCGACACCTGGCAAGTCGACGACCTGCTCGCCACCGTCCGGCGTGCCGCCCCCTTCGCCTCGCTCCCCGAGTCGGCGTTCACCGCCGTGCTCGACATGCTCGCGGGCCGCTACCCCTCCGACGCCTTCGCCGAGCTCCGGCCCCGCGTGGTGTGGGACCGCGTCGCCGGCACGGTCACCGGCCGCCCGGGAGCGCAGCGCCTCGCCGTCACCTCCGGCGGCACCATCCCCGACAGAGGGCTTTTCGGGGTCTTCCTCGCGGGGGCCGACCCCAAGAAGGGCGGCGGCCGGGTCGGCGAGCTCGACGAGGAGATGGTCTACGAGTCCCGCGTCGGAGACGTCTTCACACTCGGCACGAGTTCCTGGCGCATCGAGGACATCACCCGCGACCGCGTCCTGGTCTCGCCCGCCCCCGGTGTGCCTGGCAGGCTCCCCTTCTGGAAGGGTGACCAGCTCGGCCGCCCGCTCGAACTGGGCCGTGCGGTCGGCGCGTTCCTCCGCGAGGTCGGCTCGCTGCCCAAGGACGACGCCCGGCTCCGGCTGCTCGCCGCCGGACTCGACGCCTGGGCCGCCGACAACGTGCTGTCGTACCTCGCCGAACAACGCGACGCGTGCGGCCACATCCCGGACGACCGCACGATCGTCGTCGAGCGGTTCCGCGACGAGCTGGGTGACTGGCGGGTGGTCGTGCACTCGCCCTTCGGTGCCCAGGTGCACGCCCCGTGGGCCCTCGCGCTCGGCGCCCGGCTCTCCGAGCGCTACGGCATGGACGCCCAGGTCATGCACGCCGACGACGGCATCGTGCTGCGTCTGCCCGACGCCGATCTGATGGGCCTGGACCTGCTCGACCAGGAACCCGCCAGGACGGGCACGGAGTACGACACCGAACAAGCGCCCGTGGGCGCCTCCGACGTCGCCTTCGACAAGGGCGAGGTCAACCAGATCGTCACCGACCAGGTCGGCGGCTCCGCGCTGTTCGCGGCCCGTTTCCGCGAGTGCGCCGCCCGCGCGCTGCTGCTGCCGCGCCGCAGCCCCGGAAAGCGCACCCCGCTGTGGCAGCAGCGCCAGCGCGCGGCTCAACTGCTGCAGGTGGCGAGCGAGTTCGGGTCCTTCCCGATCGTCCTGGAGGCGGTCCGCGAGTGCCTCCAGGATGTTTTCGACGTTCCTGGTCTCACGGAACTGATGGGCGACATCGAGTCCCGCAAGGTGCGCCTCGTCGAAGTCACGACACCCGAGCCCTCCCCCTTCGCCCGCTCACTCCTGTTCGGATACGTCGCCCAGTTCCTGTACGAGGGTGACTCACCGCTCGCCGAGCGGCGGGCGGCCGCGCTGTCCCTGGACTCGCGTCTGCTGGCGGAACTCCTCGGTCAGGCCGAGCTGCGCGAACTGCTCGACGCCGAGGTGCTGACCGAGCTCGAGCGCGAGCTCCAGTGGCTCACCGAGGACCGGCGCGTCAAGGACTCCGAGGGCGTCGCCGACCTGCTGCGCCTGCTGGGCCCGCTCACCGAGGCCGAGTTGACCGAGCGGGGCGCCGCCCCTGAATGGGCCGGGGAGCTGGCGGCGGCCCGCCGCGCCATCCGGGTCCGGATCGCCGGCGCCGACCACTGGGCGGCGATCGAGGACGCCGGCCGTCTGCGCGACGCGCTGGGCACGGCGCTGCCCGTCGGTGTCCCGGAGGCCTTCACGGAGCCCGTCAAGGATCCGCTCGGCGACCTCCTCGCCCGCTACGCCCGCACCCACGGCCCGTTCACGTCCACCACGGCCGCCGCCCGCTTCGGTCTAGGCACGGCCGTCACGGACGGAGCGCTGCAACGCCTCGCCGCGAACGGCCGCGTCGTGCAGGGCGAGTTCCATCCGGCGGGCATCGGTCAGGAGTGGTGCGACGCCGCCGTGCTGCGCAGACTGCGGCGCCGCTCCCTCGCGGCCCTGCGTCATGAGCTGGAGCCCGTACCGCCCGCCGCGCTCGCGCAGTTCCTGCCGCAGTGGCAGCACGTCGGCGGTGGGCACGGGCTGCGCGGCATCGACGGACTGGTGCGCGCCGTCGAGCAGTTGCAGGGGGCCTCGGTGCCCGCCTCCGCCCTGGAGAAGCTGGTGCTGCCCTCCCGGGTCTCCGGCTACGCTCCCGCGATGCTCGACGAGCTCACCGCCGCCGGAGAGGTGCTCTGGGCGGGCGCCGGATCGCTGCCCGGCAAGGACGGCTGGGTCTCGCTGTATCTCGCGGACGCGGCCCCGCTGCTCCTGCCGACCCCGCACCCCCTGGAGCCGACCGCGCTGCACCAGTCGGTCCTGGACGCCCTCTCCGGAGGCTACGGCCTGTTCTTCCGCCAGATCACCGACCAGGTCCGCGCCACCACGCATCCCGACGCCACGGATCCCCAACTCGCCGACACGATCTGGGACCTGGCGTGGTCCGGACGGCTCACGAACGACACGCTCGCACCGATGCGCTCCCTGCTCGGCTCGGGCCGCACCGCCGGCTCCACGGCCCACCGGGCCAAGCGCACGGTCCCGCGCGGGCGTTACGGCTCCCTGACCGGCGCCGCCCGCCCCCAGTCCCGTACCGGCCCCCCGACCGTGGCCGGCCGCTGGTCGCTGCTCCCCGCCCGTGAGGCCGACGCCACCGTGCGCGCCCACGCCCTGGCCCGCACCCTGCTGGACCGGCACGGTGTGGTGACCCGGGGCGCGGTCGCCGCGGAGGGTGTCGAGGGCGGCTTCTCCGCGGTGTACCGCATCCTGTCCGCCTTCGAGGACAGCGGCCAGGCGCGCCGCGGCTATGTCGTGGAGGGGCTCGGTGCCGCCCAGTTCGCGATGGACGGCGCGGTCGACCGGCTGCGCGCGGCGGCGAACGCACGGGACCGCGGCGAGGCCCTCGGCGGCCTGGACGTCCCGCACGGCGCCCCCGGCCCGAACGGCTTCCCGGCCTCCAGCGCCTTCGCCGGCCCGAACGGCTTCCCCGGCTCCAGCGCTTTCGCCGACCCGCGCGGCTCCAGCGGCTTCGCCGACTTCCCGGACGGTCCGGGTTCCGTGGACGCCGACGACCACGGCTTCCCGGCCGACGCCGCCTTCTCGACGCTCTCCGCCCACCCCGCGGACGACTCCATCCACACCCTGCCCCCGAACCGCACCCGCCCGCGCCACCGCCCGACCGTCCAGGCCGTGGTGCTCGCCGCCGCCGACCCCGCGAACGCGTACGGCGCGGCCCTCGCCTGGCCCGAGCCGCCCACCGACGCCGGGCACAAACCCGGGCGCAAGGCGGGTTCCCTGGTCGTGCTCGTCGAAGGCGAGCTGACCCTCTACATGGAGCGCGGCGGCAAGACACTGCTGGCCTGGCCCTCCGACCCGGACGGCGCGGTCACGGACGACGCACGTCTGGGTGCGGCCGCCGAGGCGCTCGCCGCCGCTGCCCGCGCGGGCTCCCTCGGCACGGTCACGGTGGAGCGCGTGAACGGCGCCTCCGCCCTGACCTCCCCCTTCGGCACCCTTCTGGAAGGTGCCGGCTTCATCGCGACCCCCCGCGGACTGCGCCTGCGCGCCTGACCACCACAGACCCGCCGCATACCCCACACCCCGCACCCCGACCCACACCCACACCCACACCCACACCCGCACCCGCACCCGCACCCGCACCCGCACCCGCACCCGAGCATCCCGCCCACACCCGTGCCACCCTGGAACGCATGCCTGAAGGAGACACCGTCTGGCAGGCCGCGAGACGGCTGCACATCGCCCTCGCGGGCAAGGTCCTGACCCGCTCCGACCTGCGGGTCCCCAGGTTCGCCACCGCCGACCTCACCGGCCGCACGGTCCTGGACGTCACCCCGCGAGGCAAGCACCTGCTCACCCGGATCGAGGGCGGTCTGACCCTCCACTCGCATCTGCGGATGGACGGCTCCTGGAAGGTGTACGCCCCCGGCCGGCGCTGGAGTGGCGGTCCGGCCCACCAGATCCGGGCCATTCTCGGCACCGCCGACCGTACGGCCGTCGGGTACCGGCTGCCCGTTCTGGAACTGCTGCGCACCACCGACGAGGACCGGGCCGTCGGCCATCTCGGACCCGACCTCCTCGGCCCCGACTGGAACCCCGACAAGGCCTTGTCGAACCTCCTCGAGGACCCCGCCCGCTCCCTGGGGGAGGCGCTGCTCGACCAGCGCAACCTCGCCGGAATCGGGAACGTCTACAAGAGCGAACTCTGCTTCCTCCTCAGGGTCACCCCGTGGCTCCCCGTCGGCGAGCTCCCCACCGACCGCGCCCACCTGCTGCCCGTCCTCGCCAAGAGGCTCCTGGAGGCCAACCGCGACCGTCCGGTCCGCAGCACCACGGGCCGCCCCGACCAGAACCTCTTCGTGTACGGACGCGCGCCCCGCCCCTGTCTGCGCTGCGGTACGTCGATCCGGCGGGCCGACCAGGGCGACGGCTCCCGCGAACGCCCCACGTACTGGTGCCCGAACTGCCAGCCGGGCCCTACCCCGACATCCGGCCCCACCCCGGGACCCGGCTCCACCACGCCCCCTGGCACCGCCCCGGACCCGGGCCGGACGCCGAACGCCACCGAACACCGTACGAGGACCCCGCCTCCCAGCAATTGACGGACCGTCAGAAGTCCTCGTACCGTCCCTACATGGCCGTGAAGGCGTACGACCTCACCGGGCGCACCGCATTCGTCACGGGCGCCGCCGGCGGCATCGGCCGCGCCTCGGCCGTGCTGCTCGCGGAGGCGGGAGCCACCGTCCACTGCGCGGACCTGGACCCGGAGGGCCTGCACAAGACGGTCACCCTCATCGAGGACGCGGGCGGCACGGCCCACGCGCACACGCTCGACGTCACCGACCGCGAGCGGCTCCGCCGGGCCGTCAGATCGTGCCCGCGCCTCGACGTCATGGCCGCGGTGGCCGGGATCATGCACACCAGCGAAGTGCTGGAGACCCGGGACGAGGACCTCGACCGGGTTCTGGGGGTCAACTTCAAGGGGGTCCTCCACTCCTGCCAGGAGGCGGCCCTCCTCATGATCGAGCGGAACATCCGCGGCAGCATCGTCACCATGGCGTCGGGCGCCGTGGACACCGGCGGGCGCGGACTGCTCTGTTACGGCGCCGCGAAGGCGGCCGTCGTGCAGTTGACGAAGACGCTTGCGACCGAGATCGGCCCGCACGGCATCCGCGTCAACGCGGTCGCGCCCGGCTGGACACGCACACCGATGACCGACCACCACGGTGAGGCACAGGCGCGCACCGAGGCGGCCATGGCCCGGCTGTCACCGCTGGGCCGGGTCGGCGAGGCCGAGGACGTCGCCCACGCCGTGCTGTACCTGGCCTGTGACGCATCGGCGTTCACGACGGGTCAGATCCTCCGCCCCAACGGCGGGGTCGCGATGCCGTGGTAGCCCCACGGCGCCACCGCCACCGCCCACGTTCCCGGACCGCCCCCGCACCATCGGCGGCCACCGCGACGCCCGGCTTCGGCACGCAGTGCACCGGCAGCAGACTCAGCCCCCACCCGCCGGCGACGACCGCTCCTTCCAGCACACCCGCGCCCGGCACCAGCGCCAGCCGGAGCACCCCCCACCACCACAGCGCACCGAGCACCAGCGCCACCCCCCAGCGCGCTATCCGCCCTGCCATGGTGCTCACCTCCAGCCCGAAGCTAGACCCGCGCCCTCATGTGCCGACAGGGCGCACCAACGGCACAGGGGCGCACCCAGGGCACATACGGAGCCGACCGCGCCTGCCCCCACTCACCCGTTCTCCGCCTGGAACATCCAGTGGTGCTTCTCCAGATCGGCGGTGATCTGGATGAAGATGTCCTGGCTCACCGGATCCGCCTCGCCGGTCGACTCCACCCGCGCCCGCATCCGGGTGATCACGGCACCCAGCGCGTTGACCAGAGTCCCCACGGCATCGGTGTCCTTGACCCAGCCGTCCGGGGTCGCGCCGATGCCGCTGTCGGCGGCCACGGTCCGGGCCCGCCCGTCGGGCGGTACACCCAGCGTCGAAGCGCGCTCGGCCACGGTGTCGGAGTGCAGCCGCGCGGTGTCCACGACCTCGTCGAGCTGGAGGTGGACGGATCGGAAGCGCGGTCCGACGACGTTCCAGTGGATCTGCTTCGCCACCAGCGAGAGGTCCACCAGGTCGACCAGCGCTCCCTGCAACGCCTCGGACACCGTCTTCAGGTCCGCGTCCGCCAACGGGCTCTTCACGACGTACATCCGATTCCTCCGGCTCTCCTGACACGTGCTCGATACGCCACAACCCACTAACCATGACATAAACGAACAATTCGGGTCACTCGAAGAAAAACGAAGACCCCGGCCGAACCTGCTCCAGATCTCCCTGGAACAACCCCGGCCGGGGCCTTCGCACAAGCGTGCTCAGCTCATGAGCGCGAACTCGTGAGCGTCAGGCGGCGACGACGTCGACCGCCTCGGCTGGCGCCTTGATGGTGACCCGTTCCGGTGGCACACCGGTGACCGACACGGAATTCAGCATCGGACGGCGTACCGGTGCGGGCACCGGGTCGGTGGCCGCTGCAGACTGTGCCAGCTCGGCGAGAGCGAGCTCGTCGCTCACTTCCCGCATGAGCTCGGACATCCGTACGTCCAGCGCGTCGCAGATGGCGGAGAGCAGCTCGGAGGATGCCTCCTTCTGCCCCCGCTCCACCTCGGAGAGATAGCCGAGTGAAACTCGGGCGGACGAGGAGACTTCGCGCAGAGTACGGCCCTGGCGCTGGCGCTGCCGACGCAGCACGTCACCCAGCAGGCGACGGAGCAGAATCATCGGTGGCTCCCTCCTCGGACCGCGTAGCCGCATCCTTCTCGCCCCACCGTACCGCCTCGCGCCGCGGCCGTGCGGGGAGCGATGTCGTGTTCACTCAGGGCTGCAAACATCAAGTCCCCCCGTTCTGTTCCGTATCCTGTGCCCGCTCATTTCCGGTCTGTTCGCCCGCGAGCTCTCTCAGGAGCAGCGCGAGTACGCTGCGTACACTCTCCATACGGATTTCCGCCCGGTCGCCGTTCAACCGCAGCCGAACCACTTTCCCGCTCCCGATGGCGGGAAACATCGCTTCGGCGGGGCCGTCCACGGCCACGAACACCGTGCCGACCGGCTGTCCGTCCTGGGGGTCGGGTCCCGCGACACCGGTGGTCGCGATCCCCCAGTCCGCGCCGAGCGCCTTGCGCACTCCGGCCGCCATCTGGGACGCGACCTGCGGATCCACCGCCCCGCGCTCGGCCAGCAGAGTGGCGTCGACGCCCAGCAGCCGGTGCTTGAGTTCGGTGGCGTACGCGGTCACGGAGCCCCGGAAGGCGCGGGACGCTCCGGGCGTCGCGGTGATCTCCGCCGCCACCAGACCGCCGGTCAGCGACTCGGCCACGGCGAGGGTCTCGCCCCTCACCCTGAGTAGTCGCAGCACCTCGGCGGCCTCCGGACTCACCGCTCGGCCTCCACGGACGCCGCCCGGCGCGCGGCGATTCCACTCCGGCGCAGCACGATGGCCTGCCTCACGTAGTCGAGCCCGGTGACGACGGTCAGGACGACCGCCACGGCCATCACCCAGAACCTCAGGGTGGCCAGGCCGCCCGTCAGCGCGAGGACGTACATGCCGACCGCCGTGCCCTGCGCCAGGGTCTTCAGCTTGCCGCCGCGACTGGCCGGAATGACGCCGTACCGGATCACCACGAAGCGCAGCAGGGTGACACCGAGCTCGCGCCCGAGGATCACGCCCGTCACCCACCACGGAAGATCACCCAGCGAGGACAGGCAGATCAGCGCAGAGCCCATGATCGCCTTGTCGGCGATGGGGTCGGCGATCTTCCCGAAGTCCGTGACCAGGTCGTACGTGCGCGCCAGGTGACCGTCGAAGATGTCGGTGATCATGGCGACGGCGAAGGCCGCCCAGGCCCAGGCACGCCAGACGGGGTCGTACCCGCCGTCGGCCAGCATCAGCGCCACGAAGCCGGGCACCAGGACGAGCCGGATCATGGTCAGGATGTTCGCGATGTTCCAGAGGCTGGCCTGGTTGACGGCCGCAGCGCCCAGCTTCCCGCCCCGCGCCGGCTTGGAGTCCCCCGGAGCGCCGGGAGCGCCCGCCGCGCCGTTCGCGCTGGGGGAGCCGCCCGCCGCGGACGCCGGGACTCCGGTCATCTGCCCGCCTCCTCAGTACCGGAAAGCGAACCCGGGAGGGGCTCGGCCACCAGGTCCACACCTTCCGTACCGACCACCTTGGCCTCGACGATACGGCCGACGGTCAGGCCTTCGCCGCTCGTGAACAGGACCTGTCCGTCCGTCTCGGGCGCCTGGTGCGCGGCCCGGCCGTACGCGCCGTCCTCCCCGTCGAGGGACTCCACCAGCACCCGCACGGTCTCGCCGACGCGCTCCTCCGCGCGCTGCGCGACCAGCTCCTCGGCGAGCCGGGACACCCGCGCGAGGCGGTCGGCGACGACGTCCTCGTCCAGCTTGTGGTCGTACGTCGCCGCTTCGGTGCCCTCCTCGTCGGAGTACCCGAAGACACCGATCGCGTCGAGGCGCGCATGGGTGAGGAACCGCTCGAGCTCCGCGAGGTCGGCCTCGCTCTCCCCGGGGAAGCCCACGATGAAGTTGGACCGCACACCGGCCTGCGGTGCCTTGGAGCGGATCGTGTCGAGCAGCTCGAGGAAGCGGTCGGTGTCGCCGAAGCGGCGCATCGAGCGCAGTACGTCGGGCGCTGAGTGCTGGAAGGAGAGGTCGAAGTAGGGCGCGATGTTCGGCGTCGAGGTGAGGACGTCGATGAGCCCGGGGCGCATCTCGGCGGGCTGCAGGTAGCTGACCCGCACCCGCTCGATGCCGTCGATCTCGGCCAGCTCGGGCAGCATCGTCTCCAGCAGGCGGATGTCGCCGAGGTCCTTGCCGTACGAGGTGTTGTTCTCGGAGACCAGCATGACCTCCTTGACACCCTGCTCGGCCAGCCAGCGGGTCTCGTTCAGTACGTCGCTGGGGCGCCGGGAGATGAAGGACCCGCGGAAGGACGGGATGGCGCAGAAGGAGCAGCGCCGGTCACAGCCGGAGGCGAGCTTCACCGAGGCGACCGGCGAGCCGTCCAGACGGCGCCGCAGCGGTGCGCGGGGGCCGGACACCGGGGCCACGCCCTCGGGCAGGTCCGAGGGGGCGCCGTGGCCGGGAAGGGCCACCTCCTCGCCGGCGCTCTGCCGCTCGGCCGGGCTGATCGGCAGCAGCTTGCGCCGGTCGCGGGGGGTGTGCGAGGCGTGGATCCCGCCGTTCAGGATGGTCTGGAGGCGGTCGGAGATGTCCGCGTAGTCGTCGAAGCCGAGCACGCCGTCGGCCTCGGGCAGGGCCTGGGCGAGCTCCTTGCCGTACCGCTCGGCCATGCAGCCCACGGCCACGACGGCCTGGGTTCTGCCCTGGCCCTTGAGGTCATTGGCTTCGAGGAGGGCGTCCACGGAGTCCTTCTTGGCGGCCTCGACGAAGCCACAGGTGTTGACGACGGCGACATCCGCGTCCTCGGCGTCCTCCACGAGTTGCCAGCCGTCCGCCTCCAAGCGGCCTGCGAGCTCCTCCGAGTCCACCTCGTTACGGGCGCAGCCAAGGGTGACGAGTGCGACGGTACGGCGTTCAGGCATGGGCTCAAGACTACTTTGTCTCGCTGACAGCCCACGTCGACGGGGTTGGCCGATCTTGGCCAACCCCGTCCCCGCCTGCGCCCTGGGCCCGTTATCCGACGACGGGGTCACCCTTGGTGTAGGTCAGTCGCTCGACCTGGCCCGACTGGAACTGGTCGTCGATCTTCTTGCCGTTCACATAGAGCTGGATCGCGCCCGCGTCGCCGAGCACGAGGTCGATCTTCGACTTGTCCTGGAAGGTCTGGGACTCGCCCTTCTTGAGCAGGCCGTCGAAGAGCAGCCGGCCGTTGTGGTCCTTGGCGGAGATCCAGCTGCGCCCGTCGGGGGCGCTCACCTGCACGGTCACCTTGTCCTGCGGGGCGGCCGCGATGGCGCTGTCGGACGGATCGGGCTTCGGGTCGGCGGGCTTGCTGATCTTGGGGCTGGCCGAGACGGGCGACTTGCCGGTGGTGGGCGTGGAACCCTCGGCGACGTTCGACTTCGCGCCGTCGCCCGAGCTGCCCTTGATCGCGGTGAAGCCGACGAAGCCGATCACGGCGACGATCGCCGCGACCATGGCCGCGGTCCAGTTCGGCCCGCGACGCTCCGGACGGATACGTTCCGCCTCGAAGAGCGGGGCGGCGGGGGTCGGCGCGGGACGCCCGCCGTGTTCGGCGTCGTAGCGGG
This sequence comes from Streptomyces sp. NPDC057950, assembly GCF_042887295.1. Lineage (NCBI taxonomy): Bacteria > Bacillati > Actinomycetota > Actinomycetes > Kitasatosporales > Streptomycetaceae > Streptomyces > Streptomyces sp. NPDC057950. The sequence continues at coordinate 14,416 of NZ_JBHVPP010000031.1, read as the reverse complement.
CCAGCAGCGGAACCGGGTCGAGCTGTACGGCGCGGGCCAGGGTCCGGATGTGACCGCGTGCGTAGACGTCACCGCCACAGGGGCTGAAGTCGTCCTGTTCGATCGCGTGCACGATGGCGATACGGACCCGGGTCGCGTTGCTGACGTCGTCGACGGTCAGTCCGGCCTCGATGCGGGCCCGCTGCAGAGCACGGCCGACCGAGGGACCTTCTTCGTGGTGCTCTTCGAACGGGCGCTCGTCTTCGGGGATGTTGCCGTCAGGGGAGTTGCCGATGGACACGGGGGCGCCTTTCGAGCGTGTAGCCACCTGTGCTGGAGGTTCAGTTTAGGGGGGGTGCGAAAGGGTGGGGCAACCGGGCGGTTGGACTTTGTACGCCATCAGAATGGCCGGTCATCCTGATGCGGGACATGTACCTGTCCCCTCGCTCAACTTGACGTTCGCCGAAGGGAAACGGTTGCCCTGCGGCTCCTTACGGGTGAGTCACGTTCGAATATCAACATGTCGTGTACCCCCTGGTCCGATGACCGATGCGTCCCGGTTTCCCGGGCCGCATCGGCTCACGCTTCCGCTTCCCCGCGCATCACCGCGAGCACGCCGTCGAGCTCGTCGCCCTTCACCAGCACGTCACGTGCCTTGGATCCCTCGCTCGGCCCCACGATGCCGCGCGACTCCATGAGGTCCATCAGCCGTCCCGCCTTGGCGAAACCGACACGCAGCTTGCGCTGGAGCATCGAGGTGGACCCGAACTGCGACGTGACGACCAGCTCGGCGGCGGCGCACAGCAGGTCGAGGTCGTCACCGATGTCCTCGTCGATCTCCTTCTTCTGCTTGGTGCCCACCGTGACGTCGTCCCGGAAGACCGGCGCCATCTGGTCCTTGCAGTGCTGCACGATCGCGGCGACCTCGTCCTCGGTGACGAAGGCGCCCTGCATACGGGTGGGTTTGTTCGCGCCCATCGGCAGGAAGAGCCCGTCGCCCTTGCCGATCAGCTTCTCCGCGCCCGGCTGGTCGAGGATGACGCGGCTGTCGGCGAGCGAGGAGGTGGCGAAGGCGAGCCGCGACGGCACGTTCGCCTTGATCAGACCGGTGACGACGTCCACCGACGGCCGCTGTGTGGCGAGCACCAGGTGGATGCCGGCCGCGCGCGCGAGCTGGGTGATGCGCACGATGGAGTCCTCGACGTCCCGCGGCGCGACCATCATCAGGTCGGCCAGCTCGTCGACGATCACCAGCAGGTACGGGTAGGTCTTCAGCTCCCGCTCGCTGCCCTCGGGCGTCTTCAGCTTGCCGTCGCGGATGGCCTGGTTGAAGTCGTCGATGTGCCGGTAGCCGAACGCCGCGAGGTCGTCGTAGCGCAGGTCCATCTCCCGCACGACCCACTGCAGGGCCTCGGCGGCCCGCTTCGGGTTGGTGATGATCGGCGTGATCAGGTGCGGGATGCCCTCGTACGCGGTCAGCTCGACCCGCTTGGGGTCCACGAGGACCATCCGGACGTCCTCGGGGGTCGCGCGGACCATCACGGAGGTGATCAGGCAGTTGATGCAGGAGGACTTACCGGAACCGGTGGCTCCGGCGACGAGTACGTGCGGCATCTTGGCCAGGTTGGCCATCACGTAGCCGCCCTCGACGTCCTTGCCGAGCGCGACGAGCATCGGGTGGTCGTCCTCGGCCGCGTCCGCGAGGCGCAGCACGTCGCCGAGGTTGACCATCTCGCGGTCGGTGTTCGGGATCTCGATGCCGACCGCCGACTTGCCGGGGATCGGGCTGATGATCCGCACGTCGGGGCTGGCGACGGCGTACGCGATGTTCTTGGTGAGCGCGGTGATCCGCTCGACCTTCACGGCCGGGCCGAGCTCGACCTCGTAGCGGGTGACCGTCGGACCGCGGGTGAAGCCGGTGACGGCGGCGTCGACCTTGAACTCCATGAAGACGTTCTGGAGCGAGGCGACCACCGCGTCGTTGGCGGCGCTGCGGGTCTTGCCGGGGCCGCCGCGCTCCAGGAGGTCGAGTGACGGCAGGGAGTAGGTGATGTCGCCGGAGAGCTGGAGCTGCTCGGCGCGCGGCGGCAGGTCGCGCGGCGCCTCGGGCGCCGACTTGGTGAGGTCGGGCACGACGGAGTCGACGGCCGGCGACTCCTGCCGGGGCCGCTTGGCTCCCGGAACGGCCTTGGCGCGGGCGGCCGGCACCGGAGTCGTCTCCTCGTACCCGTCGCGTTCCACGGTGACGCCGTGCGTCAGGTCGGCGACCAGCGGGGAGGGCGGCATGCCGTGCATCACGGCGCCGTCGAGCGCCGCGGCGGCCGCCGCGGCGACGTCCACCGCGTCCATCGGCCGGTTCGGGTCGTGCTGGCGCGCTGGAGCCCGCCGGGGGCGGCCACGGCGCTTGGTGAGCGCCTCTTCCTCGGCGCCTTCGGGGTCGTACTCGCCGGGGCCGCCCGGGCCTCTGCGGGAGCGCGCGGGGAGCGCCTCACGCCACTGCTCGTCGTAGCGCTCGTCGTCCTCGTCGAAGAACCTCTCGTCCGGGTCGCCCTGGACGATGCCGAGCCGCTGTCCGAGCAGCCGCAGCCGCTGCGGGATCGCGTTGACGGGCGTGGCCGTGACGACCAGCAGACCGAAGACCGTGAGCAGGACCAGGAGCGGTACGGCGAGGACGTCGCCCATGGTGTACGTCAGCGGGGTGGACGCACCCCAGCCGATGAGGCCGCCGGCGTCCCTTATCGCCTGCATGCCGTCGCTGCGCGCGGGCGCCCCGCAGGCGATGTGGACCTGTCCGAGCACGCCGATGACGAGCGCGGACAGACCGATCACGATGCGGCCGTTGGCCTCGGGCCTCTCGGGGTGCCGGATGAAGCGGACGGCAATGACGGCGAGGAGTATCGGGACGAGCAGGTCGAGCCGGCCGAAGGCACCGGTCACCAGCATCTCGACGAGGTCGCCGACGGGCCCGCGCAGATTCGACCACGTGCCCGCCGCGACGATCAGCGCGAGACCGAGCAGCAGGAGCGCGAGGCCGTCCTTGCGATGGGCCGGGTCGAGCCCCTTCGCGCCTCGCCCTATGCCGCGGAACATCGCCCCGACGGCATGCGCGAGGCCCAGCCACACGGCGCGTACGAGCCTGTACACACCCGTGGTCGGGCTGGGCGCCGGCGCGGGTACGGGCTTCTTCGCCGCGGCCTTCTTGGCGGGCGCCTTCTTGGCGACCGCTTTTTTCGCGGGGGCCTTCTTCAGCGCGGCCTTCGTCGGAGCGGCCGCCTTCTTCGCGGGCGGCTTCTGGGCTGCGGACTGACGTGAGGCCATGGGTGTGAGGTTACCGGTGGAGACGACAAGGGACACGTGTGCCCACAGCTTCACCCGATCGTGTCGCCCTTGCCGGGGCACGGAACTGACGCCGGATCACCGCGCGCCGTCGCCCCCGAACGCTCGTCCACCGGACGGCGCCTCCGCGTTTCGCCCGCCTCACCTCGCGGGCCCGAAGGCCGGTTCGCCGTACGCCCGGCGCGGGACCGGAGGTCAGCTCTGCGAGGGAACCGACGCCGCGCCGTTGCCCGTGCCCGGCTCCAACGCGTCCAGCGCCCGGCGCAGTCCGGTGAGTTTGCGCTCGAGATGGGCGGCGGTCGCCACCGCCGCCGCGTCCGCCGAGTCGTCGTCGAGTTGCTTGGACAGCGCCTCGGCCTGCTCCTCGACGGCCGCGAGCCGCGCCGAGAGTTCGGCGAGGAGACCGGCCGGCTCCTTGGCGCTGCCGAGCGCCACCTTGCCGCCGCCCTCCAGCTGGAGCCGCAGCAGCGCGGCCTGCTCACGCAGTTGGCAGTTCTTCATGTAGAGCTCGACGAAGACCGAGACCTTCGCGCGCAGCACCCACGGGTCGAACGGCTTGGAGATGTAGTCCACCGCGCCCGCCGCGTACCCCCGGAAGGTGTGATGCGGACCGTGATTGATCGCGGTGAGGAAGATGATCGGGATGTCCCGGGTCCGTTCTCGCCGCTTGATGTGCGCGGCGGTTTCGAATCCGTCCATGCCCGGCATCTGTACGTCCAGCAGAATGACCGCGAAGTCGTCCGTGAGTAGTGCTTTGAGCGCTTCCTCCCCGGACGATGCCCGCACCAGTGTCTGATCGAGCGCGGAGAGGATCGCCTCCAGCGCCAGCAGATTCTCCGGCCGGTCATCGACCAGGAGGATCTTGGCCTTCTGCACCATGGCCCGCCCTCCTCGTCCCGGCAGTGCACCGGGCGCCGCCCCAGGGGACGGCTCCCTTGCGCCGTCCGTCCTTGTGCCGGTCATGGTAGCCGCACCCCGCCTGTCGCCACACCCTGTCACCGCGATGTCACTGTGCACGTAGCAGAAACGTAGTGGGGGACCAGAAGGTTCCCCGAATCCAGCGCTTCTACACGGCTTCGCCCACAGCCGGTTGTCCGACGTCGGGCGTGCCGCGGCGAGCCGCCGACGCGCACACCGCCGCGTCCTGGACGCGGCAACCGTACAGTGATCCGCACCCCGTTCACTCCCCGCGCATCCACTGCTCCATCACGGAGAGCAGGTGATCGGGATCGACGGGCTTGGTGACGTAGTCGGACGCACCGGACTCGAGGGCCTTCTCCCGGTCGCCCTTCATCGCCTTCGCCGTGAGCGCGATGATCGGCAGTCCGGCGAACTGCGGCATCCGACGAATCGCCGTGGTCGTCGCATAGCCGTCCATCTCGGGCATCATGATGTCCATCAGGACAACCGTCACATCGTCGTGCTGCTCCAGAACCTCGATACCCTCACGGCCGTTCTCGGCGTACAGCACCGAGAGACCGTGCTGCTCCAGGACGCTGGTGAGCGCGAACACGTTGCGGATGTCGTCGTCGACGATCAGCACCTTCTCACCCTCGAACCGGATGCCTCCACGCGCCTGCGACGCCGTCTCCTGCTGCGCCGCGACCGGCCACTGTTCCTGAACGGGGCCGCCCGCCCCGTTCGGCTGCGCCGTCAGCCCGGGACGCGACTCGGCCACCGGCAGTGCCCTGCGGCGCCTCCTGAAGAGCGCGGCGGGCCCGTTCTGGGTCTCCTGGTACGACTTCACCTCGGCCGGCGTCCCGATGTCCGCCCCGGCCCGCTCCGCCTCGGACGCGAGCAGCTCCCCCGCCCCCAGCGTGGGCGCCAGCTGCCCGTAGCCCTGCGGAGGCAGTTCGCTCGGGTGCAGCGGCAGGTACAGCGTGAACGTCGAACCGCGTCCCGGCTCGCTCTGGGCGTGGATCTCACCGCCCAGCAGACGCGCGATCTCCCGCGAGATGGACAGCCCCAGTCCCGTACCGCCGTACTTCCTGCTCGTCGTGCCGTCCGCCTGCTTGAAGGCCTCGAAAATCACCCGCATCTTGCTGGCGGCGATCCCGATGCCCGTGTCGGTCACGGAGAACGCGATCAGATCGGCGTCGGCGTCCCGCAGCGAACCCGCCTCCAGAAGCTGCTCCCGGATGGCCACCGGCACATCCGCGCCCGCGGGCCGGATCACCAGCTCGACCGCTCCGGAGTCGGTGAACTTCACCGCGTTGGACAGCAGGTTGCGCAGCACCTGCAGGAGCCGCTGTTCGTCGGTGTGCAGCGTGGCGGGCAGTTCCGGCGACACCCGGACCGAGAAGTCGAGACCCTTCTCCGCGGTCAGCGGACGGAACGTCGCCTCCACGTAGTCGACGAGCTGCACCAGCGCGATACGCGTCGGCGACACGTCCATCTTCCCGGCCTCGACCTTCGACAGGTCCAGGATGTCGTTGATCAGCTGGAGCAGGTCGGACCCCGCGCCGTGGATCGTCTCGGCGAACTCGACCTGCTTCGGGGTGAGGTTCGACTCCGCGTTGTCGGCGAGCAACTTGGCCAGGATCAGCAGGGAGTTGAGCGGTGTCCGCAGCTCGTGCGACATGTTCGCCAGGAACTCGCTCTTGTAGCGCATGGACACCGCGAGCTGCTCGGCACGCTCCTCCAGGACCTGGCGGGCCTCCTCGATCTCGGTGTTCTTGACCTCGATGTCGCGGTTCTGCTGAGCCAGCAGCTCGGCCTTCTCCTCCAGTTCCGCATTGGAGTCCTGAAGGGCCTTCTGCCGGTTCTCCAGCTCCGCCGACCGCTCCCGGAGCTGCTCGGTCAGCTCCTGCGACTGCTTGAGCAGCACCTCCGTCTTGGTGTTGACGGAGATGGTGTTGACGCTCGTCGCGATCATCTCGGCGATCTGGTTCAGGAAGTCCTTCTGGATCTGCGTGAACGGCGTGAAGGAGGCCAGCTCGATCACACCGAGCACGGTCCCCTCGAAGAGCACCGGAAGGACGATGACCTGCGCCGGGGGCGCCTCGCCGAGCCCCGAGGAGATCTTCAGATAGCCGCTCGGCGCGTTCTCCACCAGGATCGTGCGCTTCTCCTGCGCGGCCGTCCCGATGAGCGCCTCGCCGGGCCGGAACGACGTCGGCATCGAGCCCATCGAGTAGCCGTACGACCCGAGCATGCGCAGCTCGTACGCCTCCTCGTCCTCGGCGCTCGCGTCCCTCCCGTCGACCAGCGGCATCGACAGGAAGAACGCGCCGTGCTGCGCGGAGACCACCGGCGTCAGCTCGCTCATGATCAGCGAGGCCACGTCGTCGAGGTCCCGGCGCCCCTGCATCAGCGCGGAGATCCGGGCCAGGTTGCCCTTGAGCCAGTCCTGTTCCTTGTTGGCGATGGTGGTGTCACGCAGATTGGCGATCATCTTGTTGATGTAGTCCTGAAGTTCCTGGATCTCGCCCGAGGCGTCCACGTCGATCTTCAGGTTCAGGTCACCGCGGGTCACCGCGGTCGCCACGCGCGCGATGGCACGCACCTGCCGGGTCAGGTTCCCGGCCATCTCGTTCACCGACTCGGTGAGGTCGCGCCAGGTCCCGTCGACGTCGCGGACCCGCGCCTGACCGCCCAACTGACCCTCGGTGCCCACCTCGCGGGCCACCCGGGTGACCTCCTCCGCGAAGGACGACAGCTGGTCGACCATCGTGTTGATGGTGGTCTTCAGTTCGAGGATCTCACCGCGGGCGTCGATGTCGATCTTCTTCGTCAGGTCGCCCTTGGCGATGGCCGTGGTGACCATCGCGATGTTGCGCACCTGGCCGGTCAGGTTGGACGCCATCCCGTTCACGGACTCCGTGAGGTCCTTCCACGTACCGGCGACTCCCGGAACGTGCGCCTGGCCGCCCAGGATGCCGTCCGTACCTACCTCGCGGGCCACCTTGGTGACCTGCTCGGCGAACGAACTCAGCGTCTTCACCATGGTGTTGAAGGTGTCGGCGAGCTGCGCGACCTCGCCGCGCGCCTCGATCGTCACCGTCCGGGTCAGGTCGCCGTTGGCGACGGCCGCCGCCACCTGCGAGATGTTCCGCACCTGCATCGTGAGGTTGTAGGCCATCAGGTTGACGTTGTCGCTCAGGTCCTTCCAGATGCCCGTGACCCCGGGCACCCGCGCCTGACCGCCCAACTGGCCCTCGGTGCCCACCTCACGGGCCACCCGGGTCACCTGCTCGGCGAACGAGGACAGCTGGTCGACCATCGTGTTGACGGTGGTGACCAGTTCGAGGATCTCGCCCTTGGCGTCGACGGTGATCTTCTTGGACAGGTCGCCCATGGCGACGGCGGTGGTCACCTCGGCGATGTTGCGCACCTGGATGGTCAGGTTGTTCGCCATGAAGTTCACGGACTGCGTGAGGTCCTTCCAGGTGCCGGAGACCCCCTGCACCTCGGCCTGCCCGCCGAGCCGGCCCTCCGTACCCACCTCACGCGCCACCCGCGTCACCTGCTCGGCGAAGTTCGAGAGCTGGTCCACCATCGTGTTGAGGGTGTTCTTCAGCTCCAGGATCTCGCCGCGCGCGTCCACGTCGATCTTCTGCGACAGGTCACCCCGCGCCACCGCCGT
>NZ_JBHVPP010000031.1:0-6420 GCF_042887295.1 Streptomyces sp. NPDC057950 | reverse complement strand
CTGGTCCACCATCGTGTTGAGGGTGTTCTTCAGCTCCAGGATCTCGCCGCGCGCGTCCACGTCGATCTTCTGCGACAGGTCACCCCGCGCCACCGCGGTCGCGACCTGCGCGATGTTGCGCACCTGTGCGGTCAGGTTCCCCGCCATGCCGTTCACGGAGTCCGTCAGGTCACGCCACACGCCCGCGACACCCGGCACCTGGGCCTGCCCGCCGAGCCGGCCCTCCGTACCCACCTCACGGGCCACCCGCGTCACCTGGTCCGCGAAGGCGGAGAGCTGGTCGACCATCGTGTTGATGGTGTTCTTCAGCTCCAGGATCTCGCCGCGCGCGTCCACGTCGATCTTCTGCGACAGGTCACCCCGCGCCACCGCCGTGGTGACCTGCGCGATCTGCCGCACCTGCGAGGTGAGGTTCCCCGCCATGAAGTTGACGGAGTCGGTCAGTTCCTTCCACGTACCGGACACGCCGTCCACCCGGGCCTGCCCGCCGAGGCGGCCCTCCGTGCCCACGTCCCGGGCCATCCGCGTCACCTGGTCGGCGAAGGACGACAGCTGGTCCACCATCGTGTTGACGGTGTTCTTCAGCTCCAGCATCTCGCCCGCGACCTCGACACTGACCTTCTGCGACAGGTCACCGCTGGCGACCGCCGTCGTCACCTGCGCGATGTTGCGGACCTGTCCGGTCAGGTTCCTGAAGGCCGTGTTGACGGAGTCCGTCAGGTCCTTCCACGTACCCGCCGCGCCCGGCACCTGCGCCTGACCGCCCAGTTCACCCTCGACACCGATCTCCCGCGCCACGCGCGTGACCTCGTCACCGAAGGACGACAGCTGGTCCACCATCGTGTTGACGGTGTTCTTCAGCTCCAGCATCTCGCCGGCGACCTCGACGCTGACCTTCTGCGAAAGATCACCGTTGGCGACCGCCGTGGTCACCGCGGCGATGTCCCGCACCTGGGTCGTGAGGTTCCGGAAAACCGTGTTGACGGAGTCCGTCAGGTCCTTCCACGTGCCCGCCGCGCCCGGCACGTTCGCCTGCCCGCCGAGCCGCCCCTCGCCACCGACCTCGTTGGCCACACGCGTGACCTCGTCCGCGAACGTCCGCAGCGTCTCGGTCATCTGGTTGATCGTCTCGGCGAGCTGCGCGACCTCGCCACGTGCGGAGACGGTCACCTTCTGCGACAGGTCACCGTTCGCGACCGCCGTCGTCACCTGCGCGATCCCGCGCACCTGCGCCGTCAGGTTGCCGGCCATCAGGTTCACCGAATCGGTGAGGTCCTTCCACACGCCGGCCACACCGGGCACCTGCGCCTGGCCACCGAGTTCACCCTCGGTGCCCACCTCGCGCGCGACCCTCGTCACCTCCGAGGAGAACGAGGAGAGCTGGTCCACCATCGTGTTGACGGTGTTCTTCAGCTCGAGCATCTCGCCGGCCACGTGAACCGTGACCTTCCGGGACAAGTCACCCTTGGCGACCGCCGTCGTGACGAGAGCGATGTCACGCACCTGAGCCGTCAGCCGGTACGCCATGGTGTTGACCGAGTCCGTGAGGTCCTTCCACGAACCGGACATACCGCGCACCCGGGCCTGTCCGCCCAGCTTGCCCTCGGTGCCGACCTCGCTGGCCACCCGGGTGACCTCGTCGGTGAACGTCGACAGCTGGTCGACCAGGTTGTTGACCGTGCGCCCGACCTTGAGGAACTCCCCGCGCAGCGGATGCCCGTTGCCGTCCGCCGCCTGCGCCCGCAGCTCCATGCGGGGCGACAGATCACCCTCCGCCACCGCGGACAGCACCCGGCCGACCTCGGAGACAGGCCGTACGAGGTCGTCGACGAGCGCGTTGGAGGCGTCGATCGCCGCCGCCCAGGAACCCTCGCAGGCGCCCGTCTCCAGCCGCTCCGTGAGTTTGCCCTCACGCCCGACCATCCGCCTCACCCGGGACAGTTCACCCGTGAGATGCAGGTTGCGGTCGGCCACCTCGTTGAAGACCGCGGCGATCTCCGACATCACGCCGTCACCGGAGACCGTGAGGCGCTTGCGGAAATTGCCGTCCCGCATCGACACCAGGGCGGCCAGCAGCCTGTTCAGAGCCGCCGAGTCCACCTCGGTGGTGCCGTTGCGCGGCGCGCGCTGGCTGTTCAGGGACTGTCCGTCTTTCGCGCGCGTCTTAGTGCCCCGCGTCGCTGCGCCAGACTCCACTGTGTCCCTCCCGCAAGGGTCGACCATCACTGCTCGGCGTACTGGGATACTGCTGCTCGGCGAACCGGAAGGCCCTCAGCCTGCCGGGACCTTCCCACTGGAGCCTGCCCAGTGTTTCACCCCTGCTGAACCAGGCCATAACAGTTCGGCAGCTTCGCACATCGTCCGCACACGGTTCCGACGCGAACCAGAGGACCCTCCGGAGGGAAACATGGGCCCTCTCCGGGCGGAAACACTGGTGACCGGCATCCGCACGGACCGCGAAGGTAAGTAACCTTGCATGCGGCTGTCCAGCCACACCGGTCCGTCCGGCCTGGGCGGTGGCACGAGAACGAGCGGGCAGGCATCGGAGGGGCACCGCACCATGACCACCGGACTGCATCCTGGGGGACCGCCTCAGGATCCTCGGCCGACAGGGAACCAGGCGCTGCCCCGGCAGGAGCAGGCCGGGCCGGCACCGCTGCACGCCGACAACCGGACAGGGAGTTCTGTGATCACCGCGCGCGCGGCCGCCAGCTTCGACCCCGTGGGACGATCGGTCGCGACCGCCCGTTCCTTCGTCCGCGACACCCTCCAGGGCTGGGGCTTCGCCGACATCGTCGACGACGCCGTGGTCCTGACCAGCGAGCTGGTCACCAATGCCGTTGTGCACGCGGGCACCTCCGCCGACGTCCTGTGTCTGCGCAGCGACGACGGCGTACGCATCGAGGTGGCGGACCGCTACCCAGAACGCGAGATTCCACTCCAGGCGTCGGCCGTGAACATGGGCAGCCCGGACCGCGAGGGCGGCCGCGGCCTCCAGCTCTGCGCGGCGCTGGCCGGCCACTGGGGCGTCGAGTACTCCCCCACCCACAAGCAGGTCTGGTTCCAGCTCGACCTCCCCGAGCGCCCGGTGGGGACACGCGCCGCGGGCCCTTCCCTCCCCGCCCATCTCCTTCCGCTCGCCGACGGCCGGGTGCGCGTCGCGGTCATCCAGATCGACCGCGTCGGCTCCATCTCGGCGTGGAACGAGGACGCGGAAGACCTCTTCGGGTACGCGGCCGAGCAGGTCACCGGCAAACCCCTGACCGACCTCGCGGCCTGGCCGCACACCCCGGGCACCAGCACCGGCATCGTCGAGGCCCTTCAGCTCTCGCGCTGGGAGGGCAGTTACGGCATCCGCGGCGCGAGCGGCCGCGTCACCCCCGTCTACGCCTCCCACCTCCGGGTCCGTGACACGGGCGGCGAGCCCTCGACCGTCTGCCTCCTCGTGCGCGACCACGAACGGGCCGTGCTGCAGACCCCGTTGCGCGCCTCCGCCACGGACACGACGACCAGCTCCGAGGGCCAGGCCACGGACCCCTTCGAGGTCTTCATCGGTTCTCCGGCCCCCGATGACCTGGACGGACTTCTCCAGCGCACGGTGGAGCGCGCCCGCGACATGCTCGACGGCGACTCCGCCTTCCTGCTCCTGGCCACCGACGACGAAACGGAGTTGGAGGTACGCGCCTCGACGGGCCTGCCCTCCGCCCGCCAGCGCTTCGCCCGCGTGCCGGTCGAGGCGGGACCGGGCCGCTACGGCTCGGCCCGGATGCCGGCCGTCCACGAGGACCTGACGGTCGTCCCCGGCGCCGTTCCCCTGCTGGGCGGCACCGGCATGCGTTCGGTGGTCACGGTCCCGCTGAAGGTCGAGGGACGCCTGACGGGCTCTCTCGGTGTCGCCGCCGAGTCGCCCTCCAGATACTCCAACGAGGAGGCGCTGCGCCTCCAGTTCGCCGCGGACCGTATCGCGCTGGCGGTGGAATCGGCCCGCCTGGGCGAGCTGGAACGCCTGCGCCGCGGCTCGCTCTCCTTCCTCGTCGAGGCGTCCGACCTCCTCGCCGGCACGCTCGACCGTGACCAGACCCTGGCCCTGATGGCCCAGATGACCGTCCCGACGCTGGCCACCTGGTGTGCCGTCTACACGATCGCCGACCAGGCATCGGACCCGTATCTCTCCTATGTCCTGCACGAGGACGAGGAACGCATCGACGGCCTCAAGGCCCTACTGTCGAAGATCGCCCCGCCGGACCCGGTCCCCACTCCGGGCGCCCGTGTCTGGCCTGCCCCCGCCGAGGCGGCCCATCAGGCGGCACTGCGCACCTCCATGCGCAGCCTGGGCCTCGGCGAGCGTTCACCGGTGAGTTCCGGCATCGGCACGACGCTGGCGACGGCCGCGGCGGTCGGGGGCGAGACGGTCGTCCTGCCCCTGGTGGCCCGCAACCGGGTCATCGGGATGCTGACGCTCGGCAAGCCGTCCGACGAGCACTTCCGGCAGGAGATCCTGGAGCTGGCCGAGGACCTCTCCCGAAGGGCCGCCCTGGCCCTCGACAACGCCCGCCTGTACTCGGAGCGCACGGCGATCAGCCAGTCCCTCCAGCGCAGCCTCCTGCCCCCGGAACTCCCCCACATCGAAGGCGTCGAGGTCGAGGTCATCTACCGCGCGGCCGGCGAGGGCAACGAGGTCGGCGGCGACTTCTACGACCTCTTCCCGATCCGCGACGGTGCCTACGGCTTCGCCATCGGTGACGTCTGCGGTACGGGCCCGGAGGCCGCGGCGGTCACGGGTCTGGCCCGGCACGCGCTGCGGTTGCTGGCCCGCGAGGGTTTCGGTGGCCCGGCGGTCCTGGAGCGGCTGAACTCGGCGATCCTCGACGAGGGCGCCCGCAGCCGCTTCCTGACCCTGTTGTACGGCGAGTTGTGGCCCCAGGAGGACGGCAGTGCCGTGCTGAAGGTGGTCTGCGCCGGTCATCCGCTCCCGCTCCGTCTGCGCCAGGACGGCACGGTGGAGGCAGCCGCCGAACCGCAGCCGCTCCTCGGCGTCATGGAGGACCTGGAACTGTACGAGCAGACGGTCACCCTCGATCCGGGTGACGTGCTGCTGTGCGTGACGGACGGCGTCACGGAACGCCGTGAGGGCACCCGCATGTTGGGGGACGACGGTCTCACGGACGTCCTCACCACGTGTACGGGTCTGACGGCGGGCGCGGTGGCCGCCCGTGTGATGCGCGCGGTGGAACGCTTCGCCTCCGACGCCCCGTCCGACGACATGGCGATTCTGGCGATGCGGGTACCGGGCCTGCAGGTGGACTGAAGCCTCCCCGACGGGAACAGCGAAAAGGCCCCGCCCGGAAGGGCGAGGCCTTTTCTGCTGTGGAGCCCCCCAACGGAATCGAACCGTTGACCTTCTCCTTACCATGGAGACGCTCTGCCGACTGAGCTAGGGGGGCCTGTCACCTTTTCGAGGTTTCCCTCGCGGCAACGAAATAGATCATACCCCGAACAGAAGCGTGCTCCTAATCAGTCCCGCTGACGCCCTGTGAGGTCGGCCGGATCAGAAGGCGGGCTGCAGGAGACCGCCGAGCGCGTTGCAGGCGGACACGATCCGCTGCATCTCCCGCTTCGTCAGCGACGCGTCCACGGGCAGCGCGAGCGTCTCGTCGGCGGCCCGCTCGGTCTCCGGGAGGTACACGTCCCGCCGGAATCCGGGCATGCGGTGCACGGGGGTCTTCACCGGCACCCGGCACTCGACTCCGCGGGTCCGTACGGCCCGTGCGAAGGCGTCCCGGTCCGGCCGCCCGTTGCCCGGCACCCGCACGACGTACTGCTGGTACGTGTGCCCGTCGCCGCCCGCCGGTGTGCGCACGCCGCTCAACCGCCCGTCGAGGTAGGCGGCCCGCTCCCGGCGCTGCGCGATGTCCTCGTACGGCGCTTCGGACTCGCCCAGTTCGAGGACGAGGAGTCCGTGCCGCTGCCCGACGTCACGCAGCCGCACCATGTCGGCCGACCGTCCGAAGCGGTGGACGACGACGACGGCCATGGATCGTGCGGTCACGGCCGCCTCGACCGCGCCGGCGTCGAGGCAGTAGGTCGCCGGGTCTATGTCGGCGAAGACGGTCGAGGCTCCGGCCTGGGTGACGGCCTCCGTGACTTCGACGTTGCCGAACGCCGACACGATGACCTCGTCACCGGCTCCGACGCCCGCGGCCCTGAGCATTGCAGCAGTACCCATGACGCGGATGGTGGTCGCGAAAAGTGAACGCAAAGTGACGCACAACAAAAAAGAGCTGGTCCCCGAACCGAAGTTCGGGGACCAGCTCTTTTAATATTAGTTCGGCGGCGTCCTACTCTCCCACAGGGTCCCCCCTGCAGTACCATCGGCGCTGTGAGGCTTAGCTTCCGGGTTCGGAATGTAACCGGGCGTTT
>NZ_JBHVPP010000030.1:0-110288 GCF_042887295.1 Streptomyces sp. NPDC057950 | reverse complement strand
CCACGAGATGACGTTCTCGATGGTCTACGCCTACAGCGAGAACTACGTCCTGCCCATCTCCCACGACGAGGTCGTCCACGGCAAGAAGTCACTCGTCTCCAAGATGCCGGGCGACTGGTGGCAGCAACGCGCCACCACCCGCGCCTACCTCGGCTACATGTGGGCCCACCCCGGCAAACAACTCCTCTTCATGGGACAGGAGTTCGCCCAGGGCGCCGAATGGTCGGAGACCCACGGACCGGACTGGTGGCTCCTCGATCCAGCCTACCCCGCGGAGGCCGACCACCGGGGCGTCCGTGACCTGGTCCGCGACCTCAACACCGTCTACCGCCACACGCCCGCGCTCTGGCAGCAGGACACCGACCCGTCCGGCTTCCAGTGGGTGGTCGGCGACGCGGCGGAGGACAACGTCTTCGCGTTCCTGCGTCTCGACGCCGAGGGCGTCCCGCTGCTCGCGGTCTCCAACCTCTCCCCGGTCGTCCGTCACGCCTACCGCCTCGGCGTCCCCGACTCCGTCCCCGCCTGGCAGGAGACCCTCAACACCGACAGCGCCCGGTACGGCGGGAGCGACGTCACCAACCCGGACGTCGTCAAGCCGGAACTCCAGTCCTGGCACGGCCGCCCGGCCAGCATCCGCCTGACCCTGCCCCCGCTGTCGACGGTCTGGCTCCGGCCGGCCTGAGACCCGGCCTCCGCGGGACAGCGGCCTCCGCGGCGCCGACGGCAGAGCTCCCCGCCCCGCTGTCGGCGCCGTCCGCGGTGACGGCTCCGGTGCGTCGTCGTGCCCGCACCGCTCCTACTCGAACGCTCCGGCCAGCGCCTCCGGCAGCTCCCCCGTGTACAGGACGCCCAGCCGCTGCGTGGCCCGGGTCAGGGCCACGTACAGATCGCTCGTGCCGTACCGTCCCGGCTCCACCACCAGCACGGAGTCGAACTCCAGGCCCTTGGACTGGCGGGGGTCGAGCAGGACCACCGCCCGGGTCAGGTCGGGCTCGCCGCCCGCCGTCACGCCGTCCAGCCGAGCGGCCAGCTCCGGGTGCAGGTCGCGCGGGGCGACGACCGCGAGGCGGCCCTCCGCCGGGGTCAGTTCCGCCACCGCCTTCGCCACCGCGCCGGGCAGGTCGTCGGTCGCGCGGGCCCACGGACGCACGCCCGTCGTCCGCACCGAACTCGGCGGTTCGAAGCCGGGGTGCTCCGCGCGGACCACCGCCGCCGCCACCTCCATGATCTCGGACGGGGTGCGGTAGTTGACCGCGAGCCGGGTGTGCTCCCAGCGGTCCTCGACATAGGGGGCGAGGATCCGCTCCCACGACCCGACCCCGGCCGCCTCGGCCGTCTGCGCCGGGTCGCCGACCAGCGTCATCGACCGGGTGGGACTGCGCCGCATCAGCAGCCGCCAGGCCATCGGCGAGAGCTCCTGCGCCTCGTCGACGATGATGTGGCCGAACGCCCAGGTCCGGTCGGCCGCCGCCCGCTCGGCCGCGCTGCGGTGGTCGTCCTCCTCGTGCCGCTCGGCCATCCGCTCGGCGTCGATGATGTTGTGGGCGGACAGGACCTCGGAGTCCTCCTCCTCCTTGTCCTCGAACTCGTACGTACGAGAGGCGTAGGACACGTCGAGCACGCCCTGCGCGTAGGCGACCTGCGCGCGGCGCTCCTGGTCGGCCAGGGCCCGCGCGACCCGGTCGTCCTCGCCCAGCAGTTCGGCGGCCTCGTCGAGGAGGGGGACGTCGGCGACGGTCCACGCACCGGTGACCGGACGGCGGATCGCCTCGGCGTCCTCCTCGCCGACGTAGCCCTCCGGTTCGGCGAGGAAGTCCGCGACCAGCCGCTGCGGGGTCAGCCGCGGCCACAGCTGGTCGATGGCCGACCAGACCTCGGGGTTCTCGGCGAGGTCGTCACGGATCTGGGTGATGTCGCTCGCGTCGAGGAGGTTGGACCCGTCGAAGGGGTCGGTGCCGATGCGTTCGGCGAGCATGTCGGTGAGCGTGTTGAGGATGTGGCCCTCGAAGTACTCGCGGGCCACGTTGTGCGGCAGACCGGCCTCACGGGTGCGATCGCGGGCGACCCGTACGAGCCCGGCGTCGAGCATCAGGACGTCACGGTCGTGCTCGATCGCGATCACCGGGTCGGGCAGCGCCTGCCGGTCGCGGACCACCGAGACCAGTACCTCGGCCATGTCGGCGCGGCCCTTGACCGCCGCGGCCCGCGGGGTGTCGGCGGCCTTGGCCTTCACCCCGGGGAACAGCTCGCCGACGGTCGCGAGCAGGACTCCCGTCTCGCCGAGCGAGGGCAGCACCTCGCCGATGTAGCCGAGGAACGCCGGGTTCGGGCCGACGATCAGGACGGCGCGCTTGGCCAGCAGCTCGCGGTACTCGTACAGCAGGAACGCGGCCCGGTGCAGCGCCACGGCCGTCTTGCCGGTACCGGGGCCGCCCTCCACCACCAGCACACCCCGGTGCGGGGCGCGGATGATGCGGTCCTGCTCGGCCTGGATGGTCTGCACGATGTCGCTCATGCGTCCGGTGCGCGCCGAGTTGAGCGCGGCGAGCAGGACGGCGTCGCCGGTGGGGTCCTCGTGGCCGGTGCGCCGGTGGTCGCCGAGGTCGAGGATCTCGTCGTGCACGTCGGTCACCCGGCGGCCCTCGGTACTGATGTGCCGGCGGCGGCGCAGGTCCATCGGGGTGTGCCCGGTGGCGAGGTAGAAGGGGCGGGCGACCGGGGCCCGCCAGTCGATGAGGATGGGGGTGTGCTCGGTGTCGTCGGCGCGGACACCGATACGGCCGATGTGGTGGCTGACGCCGGAGGTGAGGTCGATCCGGCCGAAGCAGAGCGAGCCGTCCACGGCGTTCAGCGCGGCCAGCAGCCCCGAGCGCTCGGCGACGAGCACATCGCGTTCGAGTCTGGCCTGCATCGGCGTGTTGCCCTGCGCGAGCGCGTCGCCGACGGAGGCCTCGGTGTCGCCCCGCAGCACGTCGACGCGCGCGTACAGCCCGTCGATGAATTCCTGCTCCTGCTGCAATTCAACATCGGGAAATTCTGCGTTTGAGCCCCTGTTTGACAATTCCGCTCCCGCCCGGATATACTGTGGCCAGTGAACTTCTCCACGACTTGATAAATTCAAGTCGCGAACCATTCAATATACGCAAGGAAAACCCCCGGGTGCAATTCCCCCGGGGGTTTTCCTTGTGCCGGCCGCGTCCGGCGCGCCTGCTCAGAGCACGTCGGACAGCTCCTCCAGCAGCCGCCGTCCGGGCCGGGCGCCCACCATCGACTTCACCGGCTCACCGCCGCGGAACACCATGAACGTGGGCATCGACAGCACCCGGTAGGCGTTGGTCGTCTCCGGATTCGTGTCGACGTCCAGCTGGACGACCTTGAGCCGCCCCTCCTCCTCGGCCGCGAGAGCGCTCAGCACCGGCCCCATCTGCCGGCACGGCGGACACCAGTCTGCGGTGAACTCCACCAGCACGGGCAGCTCCGCGCCGATCACCTCCGCCTCGAAGTCCGCGTCCGTCACCGAAGCCACGCCGGTCGAACCGATCACCGTGTCCGCCCTCCCAGTTCGCACACCGGCTCCGGACCCCCCGGAACCGCCGCGTCGGCGGCCAGCTCGTCCCGGGCCCGCTCGGCCCGCGCCAACTGCGCGCCGACCTCGCTCCGAACCGCCCGCAACTCACCGATCAGCGCGTCGAGTTCATCCAGCTTGCGGCGGTAGACCGCGAGCGAGGCGGGACACGAGTCCCCCTCCGGATGCCCGGCCCGCAGACACTCCACGAACGGCCGCGTCTCCTCCAGGTCGAACCCGAAGTCCTGCAGCGTCCTGATCTGCCGCAGCAGCCTCAGGTCGTCCTCGTCGTAGGAGCGGTAGCCGTTGCCGGTGCGCCGCGCGGGCAGCAGCCCCCGCGACTCGTAGTAGCGCAGAGTGCGCGTGGTGGTCCCGGCCCTCGTCGCCAGCTCGCCGATTCGCATGCCCCGAACGTAATCCTTGACGTCGGCGTCAGGGCAAGGCAGGTGGCGGCGGCGTGGTCAGGCGTGGGCCGCCACGCCCGCCGACTCCTCGACCTCGAGCAGCGACGCGCTCTGCCGCTCCTCGTCGAACGCCGCGCGTCCGCCGCGCAGCCCGAAGAGCCGTTTGGCGAGGGCGATGTAGAGGACGGCGAGGATGTTCAGGACCAGGGTGGCGATCTTCAGCCAGCTGACGTGCTCGGTCAGCTCGTAGATCTCCAGAGGCAGGAAGGCGGCCGTGGCGACCACCGTCAGGTACTCCGCCCAGCGCTTCGCGTACCAGAGGCCGCCCGCCTCGACGAGTTCGATCAGCGCGTACGCCAGCAGCAGCGCGGCCACCAGGACGAGCGTGGAGTGCTTGTAGCCGAAGGATTTCTGGATGGTGCCGACGACCGGCGAGTGGTCGAGGTCGTAGTGGAAGTGCCTGAAGACCGGCCGGAAGACGTTCAGGTACTCGTCGAAGAGGCGGCGCACGGAGTCCTGACTGTTGCTGAACCTCCACACCGCGGCCGCGACCAGCACGATGAACACCCCGCGTACGGCCCGCTCGATCGCCAGGAAGCGCAGGATGAACAGATCCCGCAGCACCTTGCCGCGCGGCACGAGCGGTGCCTCCTCCGCGGGCCCCGCGCCGTGCGGTTCGCCGAGCACGAAGTCGCCGCAGCGCAGACAGCGCCAGGCCTCGCCGAGGCTGGTCGCGGCGCGCAGACGCTCGCGCAGCCCCGGTTCGTCCGGGGCGTAGGTCGCGTGGCCGCGACGCGCGCACGTCCGCCGGTCCCAGTCGATCTTCATACTCGGTGCCCTCCGCAGAACATGCAGAACATGCAGAACATCACGTGCCGTGCCGGTAGGTCCGGCACGGCACGGTAGTGCATGTTCTTCGAGACGGAGGCCCGGGGCCCACGGTTCCGGGAACACCGTCGCGGGACACGGTCAGCGCGCCGCGGCACTCTCCCCGGCCTCGGTCTCCACCCCGGCTCCGGTCGCGGCTTCGGCTCCGGTCGCGGCTCCGGCGACCCCGGCGCCACCGTCGGCGCTCGCGTCACCGGCGTCCCGGACGTCTCCCTCGGCCCCCTCGGCCCCCTCGGCCGCCCGCATCCCCGCCGCGCGCTCCTTCCACGGCAGCAGCACCGCCACCAGCACCGTCCCCACTCCCAGGATCACCGCCCCGATCAGACTGGTGTGCGCCACCGCGTCCGAGAAGGACGAGCCGACGGCGTCCGCCATCTGACGTGCCCCGTGGGCGAGTTGGTCGGACTGCGCCTTCAGCTGCGCGGCCTTCTCGGTGTTCCCGGCGTGCCCGGCCCGCGCCGCCTGCTCGCCGAGCTGCCGGGCCTTGTCACCGATGCCCTGGGCCACCGCGTAGCCCGCGCCGACCGAGTCCTGGGCCGTGGCCAGCGCGTCCGCCGGGAGCTTGCCGCCCCTGGTCGCGTCCGAGAGGTGCGAGGAGTACGAACTCGCCAGCACCGAGCCGAGGAGGGCGATGCCGAGCGAACCGCCGAGCTCCAGCGAGGTGTCGTTGACCGCGCCGCCGACACCGAGCTCGGACTCGGGGAACGCGCCCATGATGGCGTCCGTGCACGGCGAGAGCGCGAGCCCGATGGCGAGGCCGAGGATGACGAGGGGCAGGACGAAGTCGCCGTACGACGATGCCGCGTCCACCCGGGTGAGCAGCGCGAGCGCCGCCGTACCGCCGACCATGCCCGCGGTCACCGTGATCCTCATGCCGACGCGCGGGGTGAGGTAGCCGGTGAGCGCCGAGCCGGCGAAGACGGCCCCGGCGAGCGGCAGCATCCGCACGCCGGTGTCGAGCGCGTCGTATCCGAGCACGAACTGCAGGTGCTGGGTGAGGTAGTAGAAGGCGCCGAAGACGGCCAGGAAGAAGAGCGCGACGGCGAGGTTGGAGCCGGCGAACCGGCGCTGGGCGAACCGCCGTACGTCGACGACCGGGCGCGGGTGGCGCAGCTCCCACACCACGAAGGCCACCAGTCCGAGTCCCGCGACGACCGCCGCCGTGACGGCCCGGACGCCCCAGCCGAAGTGCGGCCCCTCGATGATCATGTAGACCAGTGAGCCGATCCAGACGACCGACAGCAGGCCGCCGACGTGGTCGACGCGGTGCCGGTGGGCTGCCCTGGAGGGCGGTACGAGGACGAGGGCGCCTGCGATCGCGACGGCGGCGATCGGCACGTTGATCAGGAAGGTGGAGGACCAGCCGTGGTGCTGCAGCAGCGCGCCCGCGACCAGGGGGCCCGCCGCGATGGCGAGTCCGGCCGTGGCGGTCCACAGGGTGATCGCCTTCGCGCGTTCCGCGCGGGGGAAGGTCGCGGCGAGCAGGGAGAGCGTCGCGGGCATGATCAGCGCGGCGCCGACCCCCATCACGGCGCGGGCCGCGATGACCCCGGCGGAACTGTCCACGAGCGAGCCCGCCACCGCGCCGCCGCCGAAGACCACCAGCCCCAGCACGAGCGCGCCGCGCCGGCTGTACTTGTCGCCGATCGCGCCGAGCAGCAGCATCAGCGCGGCGTACGGGACGGTGTAGCCGTCGATGACCCACTGCAGGTCGGCGCTGGACAGGCCCAGGTCCCGGGTCATGTCGGGGGCCGCCACCGTGAGGGCGGTGTTCGCCATCACGATGATCAGCAGGCTCAGGCAGAGCACCAGCAGCGCCCACCAGCGCCGGGCGTAGGGCCGGTCCATCCGCTCGACCGGTTCGTTGATGACGAGACGCATGGGTACGGCCGCCCTCTCCTCACTCGATTTGCACACTGTCGTGTAATTGCACGACGGTGTGCAATCTACGACGATGCACACCACTGTGCAAATCGATGGGGCGGAGCCCATGGCGCAGGAGCGGACCGGCGCCGCGCGGGGCGTGCAGAATGGCAGTCATGACCACGGGCAGTGCCAGCCGCGCGGACGCGAACCGCCGCCGCATCCTCGACGTCGCGCTCGCCGAGCTGCTGCGCGACCCCGACGCCTCCATGGACCAGATCGCACGGGCCGCGGGCGTCGTACGGCGCACCGTGTACGGGCACTTCCCGAGCCGCGAGGTGCTCGTCAGCACCCTGACCGACGGCGCCGTGGAAGCGGTGGCCGCAGCGCACGCGGCGGGCCGGGAGGGCGTCGGGGACCCGGCGGAATCACTGGTCCGCTCGACGCTCGCGGTCTGGGAGATCGCCGACCGCTACCGGCTGCTGGTCGCGCTGGCCCAGCGCAGCGTCACCGTGCAGGGCATCCGCGAGCGGCTCACCCCGGTGCGCGAAGCCTGCGCGGAGGTGCTCCGACGCGGCCTGGAACGCGGCGTGTTCGAGTCCCCGCTGCCGGCCCCGGCGCTGGCGTACGTGCACGAGCAGGTGCTGTTCGCGCTGATGGAGGCGGTGAACGACGGTCTGCTCGCGGCGCGGGAGGCTGGCCGCTCCGCCGCGGTCACCATGCTGACCACGGCGGGCGTACCCGCCTCCCGCGCCACCGCTCTGGTGGCGAAGCTGAGCGAGGAGGGGTGAACGAGAGCGAGGCAGCCCGCGGGCTGCCTCGCTGACGCGCCGAGCGGCCAGGTCTGTCGGGGGGAAGGACCCGGCCGCTCGGTGGTCCGGGGCGCCGGCCCTGTCCACGGGGGACGCCCTGTCAGGAGGAGCGCCCCGTGGGGGGGCGCCCCGTCCGGGGGAAGCGGCGCCGGCGCGTGGAGCAGGCGGGTGGTGTCAGGCCTTCGCCAGCTCCTTGTCGCCGCCCTGCTCGGGCAGTTCGGCGGAGACGTCCTCGTCCGCGTCGGCGTCGTCCAGCAGCGTCCGCTCGTCGAAGGGCAGTTCACCGGCGAGTACCCGGTCCACCCGCTCCTTGTCGACCTCGCCGGTCCAGGTGCCGATGAGCAGGGTGGCCACCGCGTTGCCCGCGAAGTTGGTGACGGCGCGCGCCTCGCTCATGAAGCGGTCGATGCCGATGATCAGGCCGACGCCGTCCACCAGCGCCGGCTTGTGCGACTGCAGACCGCTGGCCAGTACGGCGATACCGGAGCCGGAGACACCCGCCGCGCCCTTCGAGGCGACCATCATGAAGAGCAGCAGCCCGATCTGCTGGCCGATGCTCATCGGCTGGTCCATCGCGTCGGCGATGAACAGCGAGGCCATGGTCAGGTAGATCATCGTGCCGTCGAGGTTGAAGGAGTAGCCGGTCGGCACGGTGATGCCGACGACCGGACGGCTGACACCCAGATGCTCCATCTTCGCGATCAGCCGCGGCAGCGCGGACTCGGAGGACGAGGTGGAGACGATCAGCAGGAACTCCCGGCCCAGGTACTTCAGCAGCTGGAAGACGTTGATCCCGGCCACCAGCTTCGTCAGCGTGCCGAGCACGATCACGACGAACAGGGCGCAGGTGATGTAGAAGCCGAGCATGATCGTGCCCAGTGCCTTCAGCGCGTCCATGCCGGTCTCGCCGATGACGGCCGCCATGGCGCCGAAGGCACCGACGGGCGCCGCCCACATGATCATGCCGAGGATGCGGAAGACCAGCTTCTGGATGTGCTCGACGCCGCGCAGCACGGGCTGTCCGGCCCGGCCCATGGCCTGTAGCGCGAAGCCCACGAGCAGCGCGATCAGCAGCGTCTGGAGGACCTGGCCCTCGGTGAAGGCCGAGACGAAGGTGGTCGGGATGATCCCGAGGATGAAGTCGACGGGCCCCTCGGCGGCCGCCTCGGCCTGCGTGTGCCCCACGCCCTTCACGGCCTCGGTCAGGTGCATTCCGCTGCCCGGGTGGATGATGTTGCCGACCACCAGGCCGATGGCCAGGGCCACGAACGACATGCAGATGAAGTAGCCGAGCGCGAGACCGCCGACCTTGCCGACCTTGGCGGCCTTCCGCACCGAGCCGACCCCGAGCACGATCGTGCAGAAGATGATCGGCGAGATCATCATCTTGATCAGGGCGACGAAGCCCGTACCGATCGGCTTGAGCTCCTTGGCGAAGTCCGGCGCGGCGAACCCGACGCCGATGCCGAGGGCGACCGCGATGATCACCGCGATGTAGAGATAGTGGGTGCGGTCCCGCTTGGCGGCGGGTGCGGCAGGTGCCGTTGGGGTGCTGGCCACGGCTGCCCTCCTTGACGACGTCGTCGGCATCATCCGGCGTGCGGCTCACGTCCGGGGAATCGGGACACACGCCTCCGGGAGAACCCGGGGGGCGTGCGCCCGGGGGATGCGGTGACTATCTCCCGGTGTGTGAGGGCGGTCACCCTTCCGTTCATTTAGTTCACGCTTACAAGGGGAGGCAGACTGACGCCATGCGTCTCCCCCGCGTCCCGAGACCCCGCAGCCTGGCCGGCCAGCTCTTCGCCATGCAGGCCGTGCTCATCGCGGTGCTCGTGGCCGGATACGCGCTGTTCACGTACGTCAGTGACCGCAGCCAGGCCGAGGAGGCGGCGGGCCGCCAGGCGATGGCCGTGGCCCGTTCGGTCGCCGACGCCCCCTCCGTCCGGGACGCGATCCGCACCACGGACCCGACGAAGCCCCTGCAGCCGTACGCCCTCCAGGTGCAGCGGGACACCGACGTGGACTTCGTGACGATCATGAACCCGCGGGGCATCCGCTGGACCCACCCCGACGAGACGCTGATAGGGCGGCACTTCCTCGGGCACATCGGCCCAGCCCTGCGCGGCAAGTCCTTCACCGAGACCTACACGGGCACCCTCGGCCCGTCCGTACGCGCCGTCACCCCGGTCCTGGACAACGGCCACCTCGTCGGCCTGGTCAGCGCGGGCATCAAGGTGGAGGCGATCACCAAGCGCGTCCAGGACCAGGTGACCGCCCTGATCGGCGTCGCGGGCGGCGCCCTCGTCCTCGGCGGCATCGGCACCTACGTCATCAACGCCCGGCTGCGCCGCTCCACGCACGGCCTGAACGCGGCCGAGCTGAGCCGCATGCACGACTACCACCAGGCCGCGCTGCACGCCGTGCGCGAGGGGCTGCTGATGCTGGACGCGCAGTACCGCGTGGCGCTGATGAACGACGGCGGCCGGGAGCTGCTGGGCGTCGGCGACGCGGCGGTCGGCCGCTCCGTGGCCGAACTCGGCCTGCCCGCACCCCTGACCGGCGCGCTGCTGTCGGCGGAGCCCCGGGTGGACGAGGTGCACCTGACGGCGTCCCGGGTGCTGGTCGTCAACACCTCCCCGGTCACCGGCGGTGAGCGCCGCGGCACGGTCGTCACCCTGCGCGATGTCACCGAACTCCAGGCGCTGACGGGCGAACTCGACTCCGAGCGCGGTTTCACCCAGGCCCTGCGCTCGCAGGCCCACGAGGCCGCGAACCGTCTCCACACGGTGGTCTCGCTGATCGAGCTGGGCCGCGCCGAGGAGGCCGTCGACTTCGCCACGGCCGAACTGGAACTGGCCCAGACACTCACCGACGAGGTGATCTCGGCCGTCAGCGAACCGGTCCTCGCCGCCCTGCTGCTGGGCAAGGCGGCCCAGGCCAACGAGCGGGGCGTGGAGCTGGTGATCTCGGAGCAGAGCGGCATCGACGACGCTCTGCTGCCGGCCGGCCTGCCGGCCCGTGACCTGGTGACCGTCCTCGGCAACCTGATAGACAACGCGATGGACGCGGCCCAGGGCACGGTACGGGCGCGGGTGACCGTCACGGCCTTCACGGACGGCTCCGGTCTGGTGCTGCGGGTCGCCGACACCGGCGCCGGAGTGGATCCGGCCCACGCGGAGGCGGTCTTCCGGCGCGGCTGGTCGACGAAACCGGCGGGGCCGGCCGGCCGCGGGCTGGGCCTCGCCCTCGTACGCCAGGCGGTGAACCGTCACGACGGCACCCTGACGGTGGCCGAAGCGGCGGGGGGCGGGGCGGAGTTCGAGGTGCGGCTGCCGTTGCCCAGGACGGCTCCGGCCGCCGACGGCGAGGCGGCCGGGTCCGTGGCCGACGCCCCGGAGGACCTCGCCCCCCAGCACGTCCAGCCCGCCCTGCCCGGAGGCGACCTATGACCGACCCCCAGCCCATCCGTGTCCTCGTCGTCGAGGACGACCCGGTGGCCGCCGACGCGCACGTCATGTACGTCGGGCGGGTCCCCGGTTTCACGGCGGTGGGCAAGGCCCGCACCGGCGCCGAGGCGCGCCGTGCCCTGGACCGCACCCCGGTGGACCTGCTGCTCCTCGATCTGCATCTGCCCGACGTGCACGGTCTGCAGCTCGCCCGCTCGCTGCGCGCCGCCGGCCACCACGCGGACGTGATAGCGGTGACCTCCGCGCGGGACCTCACGGTCGTCAGGGAGGGGGTCTCGCTCGGGGTCGTCCAGTACGTCCTGAAACCCTTCACCTTCGCCACCCTGCGCGACCGGCTCGTCCGGTACGCCGAGTTCCGCGCGGCGGCGGGCGAGGCGAGCGGCCAGGACGAGGTGGACCGCGCCCTGGCCACCCTGCGCGCCCCGAGCCCGGCGGCACTGCCCAAGGGGCTGAGCGCACCGACCCTGGAGCGCGTCACCCGCACGCTGCGGGACTGTGCGGACGGCCTCACGGCGGCCGGGGTCGCCGAGGTGGTGGGTATCTCGCGGATCACGGCCCGGCGGTATCTGGAGCACCTGGTGGACGCGGGGCGCGCCGCACGCGCACCGCAGTACGGGCAGGTCGGACGGCCTGAACTGCAGTACCGCTGGGTGAAGGGCTAGTTCCGTATGCGGTCCTCAACAGGGTTTTTTCCAGGCCGAGTTCGGTCCCAAGGCAGTGCAAGGTCATTGACCTGGACTAGTCCACGCTCTTAGGTTCACCGGGCAGACAACCCGGCCACCGACGACGTCGGCCAGTAGGAGGTCGTGCCCGTGCGCCCTACCGCCACCCCACTTCTCCTCGCCACTCTGCTCACCGCGACCGCGCTCAGCGCCTGCGGATCGGGCTCCGGCAGCAGTCCGGACACCGTCAAGATCTCCTTCAAGCAGTCCACGGACAACTCGATCCGCGTCATGGACACCTATCTGGGCCGGATGAAGAAGGAGTTCGAGAAGGCGAACCCCGGCAAGAAGGTGGAGCTCGTCCCGATCAAGGCACCCGACTCGGAGTACTACACCAAGCTCCAGCAGATGCTCAGATCGCCCAAGACGGCCCCCGACCTGGTCTACGAGGACACCTTCCTCATCAACTCCGACATCACCAGCGGGTACTTGAAGCCTCTGGACGCCTACCTGGACAAGTGGCCGGACTGGAACCAGTTCATCGACACGGCGAAGTCCGCGGCCAAGGCGCAGGACGGGAAGACGTACGGCGTCCCGGACGGCACCGACACCCGCGGACTCTGGTTCGACAAGGGTGTCTTCCAGAAGGCGGGGCTGCCTGCCGACTGGCAGCCGAAGAGCTGGGACGACGTGCTGAGCGCCGCCCGCACCATCAAGCGGACGGTCCCGGGCGTCACCCCGCTCAATGTCTACACGGGCAAGCCGGCCGGCGAGGCCGCCACCATGCAGGGCTTCGAGATGCTGCTCTACGGCACGGGCGACGGGAAGACCGACCCCCTGTACGACACGGCCGCCAAGAAGTGGGTAGCGGGCAGTCAGGCGTTCAAGGACGCGCTCACCTTCGTGGAGACGGTCTACAAGGAGAAGCTGGGCCCCGATGTCTCGGACGCCCTGGACCCGAACTTCGGCACCACCGTCCGCGGTGAACTGCTGCCCAAGGGCAAGCTCGGCATCAACCTGGACGGCAGCTGGCTCCCGCAGGACTGGCAGAAGGGCGCGGGGCACGAGTGGCCCGAGTGGTCGCAGAAGCTCGGCCTCGCGTACATGCCGACCCAGCACGGCCAGGCACCCGGCAAGGTGAGCATGTCCGGCGGCTGGACCTGGGCGATCCCGTCCAAGGCCAGCAACCCCGACCTGGCCTTCAAGTTCGTACGGACGATGCAGACGAAGGCGAACGCCCAGAAGTGGTACATCGCCAACTCCGGTATCGCGGTGCGCAAGGACGTGGCGTCCGACCCGGCGTACGTACAGGCGCAGCCCGGCATCAAGTTCTTCACGGACCTGGTCGCGAGCACGCACTACCGCCCTGCGTACCCCGCCTACCCCAAGGTCTCGACCGCCGTCCAGGAGGCCATGGAGGGCGTGACGACCGGGGACAGCTCGGTGGACAAGGCGGCGAGCGGCTACGACGAGGAGCTGAAGACGGCCACCGACGGCCAGGTGGTGCGCAAGTGAGCGTGGGCACGCGGGCGGCACCCGCCGCCCCGGCCGCCGCGAAGACCGTGTCGCCGCGCCGGCCGGGGCACCCCCGGGTCCTGGCCCGCGCGCTGCCCCTCGCGCCGGCCGTGATCCTGCTGCTCCTCTTCCTGGCCGGCCCGATCGCCTACTGCGCGTACATCGCCTTCACCGACCTCCAGTTGACGGGTCAGGCACACTCCTCGTTCGTCGGCTTCGAGAACTTCCGGGCGGCGTTCAAGGACGAGGCGTTCCTGAACGCGGTGTGGCTGACGCTGGTGTTCACGGTCCTGTCGTCACTCGTCGGCCAGAACACGCTCGGGCTGGCGCTGGCCTCGCTGATGCAGCGGGCGTCCAAGCCGGTACGGACGCTGGTCGGCGGGATCGTGATCACGGCGTGGGTGCTGCCGGAGGTGGTGGCCGGCTTCCTGCTGTACGCGTTCTTCCGGCGGGAAGGCACCCTGAACGCGATCCTGGACCGGCTCCATCTCCCCACCCAGAACTGGCTGTTCACCCTCCCGATCCTGGCGGTGTCGTTCGCCAACGTGTGGCGGGGCACGGCCTTCTCGATGCTGGTCTACTCGGCGGCGCTGAACGAGATCCCGAAGGAGATCACCGAGGCGGCGGAGGTGGACGGGGCGGGCGGCTGGCGCCGGATGTGGCACATCACGCTGCCGATGATCCGCCGGTCGATCGCCACGAACCTGATGCTCAACACCCTTCAGACGCTCTCGGTGTTCGGGCTGATCTGGGTGATGACGCGGGGCGGCCCCGGCAACAGGAGCCAGACGCTTCCCCTGTTCATGTACGAGCAGGCGTTCCAGAAGAGCATGATCGGATACGGGACGGCGGTCGCGTTGCTGCTGCTGGTGGTCGGGGCGCTGTTCTCCGTGGTCTACATGCGGCTCCTGCGGACGGAGGTCTGAGATGGCTCCGCTGACGGGGGCCACACTCCGGTCCCGCCGGGTGGGAAGGCGTCTGGCGGCGGACGCGGGACTCCTCTTCGTGGCCGCGGCGTTCGTGCTCCCGCTGGCCTGGGTGGTGCTGTCGTCGCTGGACGCGCACGCCGATCTGCGGGTGCGGGTCCCGGACGGCCTCACGCTGCACAACTTCGAGGCGGTGCTGAAGCCGGACATCACCTTCACGCCGCTGCTGAACAGCCTGGTCCTGTGCGGCGGGGGAACCGCGCTGACGGTGGTGTGCGCGGCTCTGGCTGCGTATCCGCTCTCACGGTTCCGCTCGCGTCTCAACCGCCCCTTCCTGCTGACCATCCTCTTCGCGACCTGCCTGCCGATCACGGCCATCATGGTTCCGGTGTACGCGCTGTTCGTGCGGGTGAACCTCATCGACACCGTGCAGGGCACCATCTTCTTCTTCGCCGCCTCCCAACTCCCCTTCGCCATATGGCTGATGAAGAACTTCATGGACGGAGTGCCGAGGGAGCTGGAGGAGGCCGCGTGGACGGACGGCGCGTCGTCACTGCAGTCCCTGGTGCGGATCGTGCTGCCGCTGATGGGACCCGGGGTGGCGGTGGTGACGGTCTTCTCGTTCGTGATGATGTGGGGGAACTTCTTCGTCCCGTTCATGCTGCTGCTGACGCCGGACCAGATGCCCGCGTCGGTGAGCATCAACGACTTCTTCGGGAACCGGGGGACGGTGGTCTACGGGCAGCTGGCCGCGTTCTCGGTCATCTACTCGACGCCGGTGATCCTGCTGTACGTGCTGGTGGCGCGGCGGCTGGGAGGAGGGTTCGCGCTGGGCGGAGCGGTCAAGGGCTGAACGGAGCACCCGGGAAGCCTGCCGCGCCGACGCCTCACGGGACGCGCCGACCGGAACCGTATGTTCCTACGATCTGTGATTGTGGCTGAACAGAATGTAGTCAGCGCTGTCCCGACCCCATATTTTGTGCGCGTGCAGCGACCGCAGGCCCAACAGCCCACACCGCCCTTCAACGCTCAGGCCGCCCGCAGACTGAGGACGGCACTCGGCATGAGGCCCGAGCACGTCGCCTACGGAATGAGAGCCTCGTACGGGATGCCCTACGTCACACCCGATCTCGTCGCCGCCTGGGAACGCGGGACCACCGCACCGAGCGGACCCGAACTCACCGCGCTCGCGGGGGTGTTGTGGTGCTCCCCGGGAGAGATCATCGGCGCGCCGCGGACCCTGCGCGAACACCGCGTCGCGCGCGGCCTCGCGCAGGAGGACATAGCCCGCACCGTCGGCCTCGAACTTCCCGCCTACCAGAAGATGGAGGAGAGCGACGAGTGGCGCGGCACCGAGCGGCAGGCCACCGCCCTCGCCGACGTGCTCGAACTGTCCCTGCGGGACTTCGTCACCGTCACGGGGCGCGACGGCAGGCTCGCCGAGCTGCTGCGGAGCGCGGTGACGACACGCTGGCAGGCGTACTCCCGCCCGGTGGGGAAGATGGTCCCGCTGGACCGGCGCCTCCTGGAGGACGTCCTCCAGGAGCTGTACCAGGAGTACCAGGGCCAGATGGTCGCCACGCTGAGCTGGGCGGCCGGGCCGGCCGCCGCCGAGGCCGACGACTCGGGCCAGGACTTCCTCCACCGGATCGTCGACCACTTCTGGTCGACGATCCAGCGAAGCACGTACTGAGGACCGGCCGCCCGGAAGACGTCGGCTTCTCCGCCTGGAGGTGTGACCGCTAGAAGACCGACTCCGCCTCGTCCATCCGGTCCTTCGGAACCGTCTTCAGCTCCGTCACGGCCTCCGCGAGCGGCACCATGAGCACATCGGTGCCGCGCAGCGCCGTCATCCGGCCGAAGTCACCCCGGTGGGCGGCCTCCACCGCGTGCCACCCGAACCGCGTCGCCAGGACCCGGTCGTACGCGGTCGGGGTGCCGCCCCGCTGCACATGACCGAGGATGACCGGCTTGGACTCCTTGCCGAGGCGCCGCTCCAGCTCGTACGCCAGTGCCGTGCCGATGCCCTGGAAGCGCTCGTGGCCGAACTGGTCGATCGCGCCGTGGCCGTAGTCCATGCTGCCCTCGACGGGGTGGGCGCCCTCGGCGACACAGATCACCGCGAACTTCTTGCCGCGGGCGAAGCGCTCCTCGACCATCGCGACGACGTCGGCCGGGTCGAAGGGACGCTCGGGCAGGCAGATGCCGTGGGCACCGGCCGCCATGCCGGACTCCAGGGCGATCCAGCCCGCGTGCCGGCCCATGACCTCGACGACCATCACACGCTGGTGGGACTCGGCGGTCGTCTTCAGGCGGTCCATGGCCTCCGTGGCCACGCCCACCGCGGTGTCGAAACCGAAGGTGCGGTCCGTCGACGAGATGTCGTTGTCGATCGTCTTCGGGACGCCGACCACCGGCAGGCCCGCGTCCGACAGCATCCGCGCCGCCGTCAGCGTGCCCTCGCCGCCGATCGGGATCAGTACGTCGATACCGAACTCTCGTGCCATGTCCTGCGCGTTCTCGCAGGCCTCACGGAGCCGGTCGCGCTGCAGCCGCGAGGAGCCGAGGATCGTGCCGCCGAGGGCGAGGATGCCGCCGACGTCGTTCAGGTCGAGGGTGCGGTAGCGGCCGTCGAGCAGGCCCGCGTACCCGTCCTCGAATCCGATGACCTCGTCCCCGAAGGTGGTGACCGCTCGGTGCACGACCGACCGGATCACTGCGTTGAGGCCCGGGCAGTCGCCGCCTGCGGTGAGAACTCCGATACGCATCGTGCTGTGTCTCCTGCTCGCTGCTGGTTCGTGTGAGCCGGTCCGATTGTTTCATGACCCCAGGACCGTCGCCGATTCCGCCCGAAGCCCTCCGCCGCGGCGCCCCGGGTGACATTCTCGACCCGTTCGCGGTCAGACCCCGGTCAGGCCCCGGTCAGGCCCCTGTCGGACCTCCGCCAGACGTCTGTCAGACCTCCGTCAGACCTCGCGAGGAAGTTCGCCTTATCCACCCTCGGGGGTATTGTCAAGAGGGTTCCGCTCACCACGGTGGGCCATTTGCCGAGCCCGAAAACGGCACACGAGCCACGAGCCCGCGCACGAGACCCCGACAGAACACCTCACGTCACCAGAACACCCCACGCCAAGGATGGAGAGCACGCGTGACCCGCAGTGTCTACGTGACCGGGATCGATCGCGGCGACGGCCGCCAGGTGGTCGAGCTGGGCGTCATGGAGCTCCTGACCCGCCAGGTCGACCGGGTGGGCGTCTTCCGGCCGCTCGTCCACGACGGCCCCGACCGGCTCTTCGAACTGCTGCGGAGCCGCTACCGGCTCGCCCAGGACCCGGCGACCGTCTACGGCATGGACTACCACGAGGCGTCCGCCCTCCAGGCCGAGCAGGGCACGGACGAACTGGTCTCCACCCTCGTCGACCGCTTCCACCTCGTCGCACGCGACTACGACGTCGTCCTGGTCCTGGGCACCGACTACGCCGACACCCAGTTCCCGGACGAGCTGTCGCTGAACGCCCGGCTGGCGAACGAGTTCGGCGCCTCCGTGATCCCCGTCGTCGGCGGCCGCGGGCAGACCGCCGAGTCCGTGCGCGCCGAGACCCGCAACGCGTACCGCGCCTACGACGGCCTCGGCTGCGACGTGCTCGCCATGGTCGTGAACCGCGTCGCCCCGGCCGACCGCGACGGACTCGGCGAGCGGCTCGACTCCCGCCTCCCCGTGCCGTGTTACGTCCTCCCGGACGAGCCCGCGCTCTCCGCGCCCACCCTCGCCCAGATCACCCACGCCCTCGACGGCACGGTGCTCCTCGGCGACGACGCCGGACTCGCCCGTGACGCGCTCGACTTCGTCTTCGGCGGCGCCATGCTGCCGAACTTCCTCAACGCCCTCACCCCGGGCTGCCTGGTGGTCACCCCCGGCGACCGCGCCGACCTGGTCGTCGGCGCGCTCGCCGCGCACAGCGCGGGCACCCCGCCCATAGCCGGAGTCCTGCTCACCCTGAACGAGCGGCCCAGCGACGCGGTCCTCACGCTCGCCGCCCGCCTCGCCCCCGGCACCCCGGTGATCTCGGTCGCCGGGACCTCCTTCCCCACCGCGGCCGAACTCTTCTCCCTGGAGGGGAAGCTGAACGCCGCCACACCCCGCAAGGCGGAGACCGCGCTCGGTCTGTTCGAGCGGTACGTGGACACCGCGGACCTGCTCCGGCGCGTCTCCGCGCCGAGCAGCGACCGCGTGACCCCCATGATGTTCGAGCACAAGCTCCTCGAACAGGCCCGCTCCGACAAGCGGCGGGTGGTGCTTCCCGAGGGGACCGAGACACGCGTCCTGCACGCGGCGGAGGTACTGCTGCGCCGGCGCGTGTGCGACCTGACGCTGCTCGGGCCGGTGGACCAGATCCGCAAGAAGGCCGCCGATCTCGGCATCGACCTGGCCGGCTGCCGGCTCGTCGACCCGGTGACCTCCGAGCTGCGCGGCCGCTTCGCCGAGAGGTACGCCGCCCTGCGCGCCCACCGGGGCGTCACGGTCGAGCTGGCCTACGACGTCGTCGCCGACGTGAACTACTTCGGGACGCTGATGGTGGAGGAGGGGCTGGCCGACGGCATGGTGTCCGGCTCCGTGCACTCCACCGCCGCCACCATCCGGCCCGCCTTCGAGATCATCAAGACCAAGGCGGACACGAAGATCGTGTCGTCCGTCTTCTTCATGTGCCTCGCCGACAAGGTCCTCGTCTACGGCGACTGCGCCGTGAACCCCGACCCGAACGCCGAGCAGCTGTGCGACATCGCCATCCAGTCGGCGGCCACCGCCGAGCAGTTCGGTGTCGAGCCGCGGATCGCGATGCTGTCGTACTCGACGGGCACGTCCGGCTCGGGCGCCGACGTCGACAAGGTGCGCGAGGCAACGGACCTCGTACGGCTGCGGCGCGACGACCTGAAGATCGAGGGGCCGATCCAGTACGACGCCGCCGTCGAACCCTCCGTCGCGGCGACCAAGCTGCCGGACTCCGACGTCGCCGGGCAGGCGTCCGTGCTGATCTTCCCGGACCTCAACACCGGCAACAACACCTACAAGGCCGTGCAGCGCTCGGCCGGCGCGATCGCGGTCGGCCCGGTCCTCCAGGGCCTGCGCAAGCCCGTCAACGACCTCTCCCGCGGCGCGCTCGTGCAGGACATCGTCAACACGGTCGCCATCACGGCCATCCAGGCCCAGACCCCGGCCGCCGGATGACCGCCGCACCGGGCGGGCCGCACGGGCCCGCGAGCACCGGCCCCCACCCGGCGTCCGCCCCCGGCGACGACCGCGAACCCGAAACCGAAACCGACCCAGAAGGCATCCCCGCAGTGACCGCCACCCGAGTCCTCGTCCTCAACTCCGGCTCCTCGTCGCTGAAGTACCAGCTCCTCGACATGCGCGACAGCAGCCGCCTCGCCACGGGCCTCGTCGAACGCATCGGCGAGCGGACGTCCCGGCTGAAGCACACGGCGCTCACCACGGGCGAGACCCGGGAGACGACCGGCCCCGTCGCCGACCACGCCGCCGCCCTCAAGGCCGTCGCCGAGGAGCTCGGCCGGGACGGGCTCGGCGTGGACTCCCCCGAGCTGGCCGCGATCGGCCACCGGGTCGTGCACGGCGGGAGTTCCTTCACCGAGCCCCAGGTCGTCGACGACGCCGTGCTCGCGGAGATCGAGCGGCTGGTCCCGCTCGCCCCGCTGCACAACCCGGCCAACCTGACGGGTATCCGTACGGCCCGGTCGCTGCGCCCCGATCTTCCCCAGGTCGCCGTCTTCGACACCGCCTTCCACACCACCATGCCGGAGTCCGCCGCGCGCTACGCGATCGACGTGAGCACCGCCGACGAGTACCGCATCCGGCGCTACGGCTTCCACGGCACCTCGCACGCCTACGTGTCCCGGCAGACCGCGAAGCTCCTCGGCAGGGCGCCGGAGGACGTGAACGTCATCGTGCTGCACCTCGGCAACGGCGCCTCCGCGTCCGCCGTGCGCGGGGGCCGTTGCGTGGACACCTCCATGGGGCTCACGCCACTGGAGGGGCTCGTCATGGGGACGCGGTCCGGCGACGTGGATCCCGCGGTCATCTTCCATTTGACGCGCGTTGGCGGGATGTCCACGGACGAGATCGACACTTTGCTCAACAAGAAGAGCGGCCTGATCGGTCTGTGCGGCGACAACGACATGCGGGAGATCCGAAGCCGTGTCGACGAGGGTGACGAGCAGGCGCGGCTCGCCTTCGACATCTACATCCACCGCCTGAAGAAGTACATCGGCGCCTATTACGCGGTACTGGGCCGGGTGGACGCGATCGCCTTCACCGCGGGGGTCGGCGAGAACGCCGCCGCGGTGCGCGAGGCCGCGGTCGCCGGTCTGGAGGGGCTCGGCCTCGCGGTCGACGCCGGCCTGAACGCGGCTCGAGGGGAGGGGGCCAGAATCGTCTCCCCCGAGGGCGCACGGGTCGCGGTCGCCGTGGTGCCGACCGACGAGGAACTGGAGATCGCCACGCAGACCTACGCACTCGTGGGCGCGTCCCACAACCTCACCTGAGCGGCATCGCGCCCCTTTGTATCTTCCGCCAGACGGAATATTCCGCAGCGAAACAAACCGATAGGATCGCTCCATGCGCCGTTCGAAAATCGTCTGTACTCTCGGCCCCGCGGTCGACTCCCACGAGCAGCTCGTCGCGCTGATCGAAGCCGGCATGAACGTGGCCCGCTTCAACTTCAGCCACGGCTCGCACGCCGAGCACCAGGGGCGCTACGACCGCGTCCGGGCCGCCTCGGCCGAGACCGGCAAGGCGATCGGTGTCCTCGCCGACCTGCAGGGCCCGAAGATCCGCCTGGAGACCTTCGCCGAGGGACCCGTCGAGCTGGTGCGCGGTGACGAGTTCACCATCACCACCGAGGACGTGCCGGGCGACAAGCAGATCTGCGGCACGACCTACAAGGGTCTGCCGGGCGACGTCTCCAAGGGCGACCAGGTCCTCATCAACGACGGCAACGTCGAGCTGAAGGTCGTCGAGGTCGTGGGCCCCCAGGTCAAGACGGTCGTCATCGAGGGCGGCGTGATCTCGGACCACAAGGGCATCAACCTGCCCGGCACCGCCGTGAACGTGCCGGCGCTGTCCGAGAAAGACGTCGAGGACCTGCGCTTCGCCCTGCGGATGGGCTGCGACATGGTCGCCCTCTCCTTCGTGCGCGACGCGGACGACGTGAACGACGTCCACAAGGTGATGGACGAGGAGGGCCGCCGCGTCCCCGTCATCGCCAAGGTCGAGAAGCCGCAGGCGGTCGCCAACATGGACGCCGTCGTCGCGGCGTTCGACGCCGTCATGGTGGCCCGTGGCGACCTGGCCGTCGAGTACCCGCTGGAGAAGGTCCCGATGGTGCAGAAGCGCCTCGTGGAACTCTGCCGCCGCAACGCCAAGCCGGTGATCGTCGCGACCCAGATGATGGAGTCGATGATCACCAACTCGCGCCCGACCCGCGCCGAGGCGTCGGACGTGGCCAACGCGATCCTCGACGGCGCCGACGCGGTCATGCTGTCCGCCGAGTCGTCCGTGGGCGCGTACCCGATCGAGACGGTCAAGACGATGTCGAAGATCGTCGTGGCCGCGGAGGAGGAGCTGCTCTCCAAGGGACTGCAGCCCCTGGTCCCCGGCAAGAAGCCGCGCACGCAGGGTGGTTCGGTCGCCCGCGCCGCCTGCGAGATCGCCGACTTCCTCGGCGGCAAGGGTCTGGTCGCCTTCACCAAGTCCGGTGACACCGCGCGCCGGCTGTCCCGCTACCGCGCGTCCCAGCCGATCCTGGCCTTCACCACGGACGAGGGCACCCGCAACCAGCTGACGCTGAGCTGGGGCGTCGAGTCCCACGTGGTGCCGTTCGTCAACAGCACCGACGAGATGGTCGACCTGGTCGACCAGGAGCTGCAGAAGCTCAAGCGGTTCAACGACGGCGACGTCGTCGTCATGACCGCCGGCTCGCCCCCCGGCGTCCCCGGCACCACCAACATGGTCCGGGTGCACCACCTGGGCGAGAGCGGCCGCACCGCCTGACCCGCGTTCCCCGCACGACACCGAGGGCGCCTCCTGGTTCCAGGGGGCGCCCTCGGTCCTTCACCGCCGCGCCGGTCGGAAGGCGATCACCATTTCTCTCCGCTCGGTACCGGACGTCGGGAATGCCTGAGGGCGCCTCCTGCGTGAACAGGGGGCGCCCTCAGGGTGTTGCGGCTCCCGGAAAGGTCCGTGGGCGGGTCGAGGACCCGCGGGCCGGGGCCCGTCAGCTGGTGTACTGGTGCAGCCCGGGTACGGTCAGCGTCCCGCCGAACTGTCCGGCCTGCACGACCTTCACCTTGGTGAAGTAGATCAGCGGGATGTTCAGCGGCGGCGGGTTGTCCGGGTCGAACGTGATCGGTATCAGGCCGAGCAGGTTCCCGGAGATGCTCTCCGTGTACATGATCGTCTTGCCGTCGCGGATGG
The DNA here is from genome assembly GCF_042887295.1 of Streptomyces sp. NPDC057950. Taxonomy (NCBI): domain Bacteria; kingdom Bacillati; phylum Actinomycetota; class Actinomycetes; order Kitasatosporales; family Streptomycetaceae; genus Streptomyces; species Streptomyces sp. NPDC057950. The sequence goes on along the minus strand of NZ_JBHVPP010000030.1, from coordinate 87,698 downwards.
TGGACGTCGTCCCCTTGCCCGCCTGTACGTGGTACGTCCTGCCGGACTGCTCGTCGTTGACCGTCTGGTGCAGGTCGCCGATGTCCGTGCCGTCGGAGATCACGTACTTCAGAACCCTCTTGACCTTGCCGCTGGCGGTCTTCACCTTCACTACGCCCTGGTAGTCGGCGCCTTTGAGCAGCAGCGAGCTGGCGTTCAGGTACCACGGGTCGTCGGGCAGCAGTATGCGGTTGTCGACACCGCCCTCGGCGTCCGTGGCGACCGGGCAGTCCGACAGGTCCGTGGTGGCACTCGCGGACGGGCTCGGGGACGAGGTGGCCGCGTCGGTGGCGTCCTTGACCGCCTTCGTGGTGTCCTCGGCCGCCTTGGTCGCCGTGTCGGTCGTGTCCTTCACGGCCTTCTTGACCGTGTCGGTGACCTTGCCGGCGGTGTCCTTGACGGTGCCGGACGCGCCCTTGTCCTGGGTGTCCCCGGCGCTCGCCGAGGTGGACGCGGAAGGGGTGGCGGACGGCGTGGGGGTGGAGCTCGCCGTGGAACCGCCGCCGCCGGTGAGGACGCCCGTGATGGCGTCGCCGACGGCGCCGAGCAGTCCGCCGTCGCCCGTGGAGGCCGACGGGGTCGCCGCGGGCTTCTCGTCACCACCGGTGCCGCTGCCGCTCTGGGCCGACTTGCTCGCGGACGGCGTCGGCTCGGACCCGGCCTTGTCGTCGGAACCTGAATCCGACGAAGAGGTCTTGTCCGGGGACGCGCTGGCCGAGGGGGTCGGCTTCGCCGTGCCGGGTGACGCGGTGGAGCTCGCCGAGGTGGAGGCGGAGGGCGTCGGCGTGGCCGAGGCGTCCTTGCCGTCCTTGGCGCCGGTCATGGCCTCGACGCACTTCTGGTATTCGTCGATCGTCAAGCTCTTGGACGACGAGTGGTCGTCCGCCTGCGCGAGCGTCGGGGTGAAGCCCATACCCATCAGGACGGCCGTCGGCATCGCCGCGATGGCCACGGCTTTGCCCGCGGGAACATGGAATCTGGTGAACAGGGGCTTCCTGGGGGCCGCGTGGCGCGGTCCGGTTCTCACCCGGGACTCGTCGACTTCCGTCCCGCGGGTCGCCTCGTCAGCCGACACTGTGCCTCCCGTTCGCCCCGTGGGCGGAGCTCATTCCTGACAGGTCCCTCGGCTCGCCGCCCGTCTCGCCGGCGTCCGCGGGACCCGCGCCGTCCGCGCCGTCCGGAGTGCCGGGGGATTCCGGCGCCTGCGGCGCTTGCGGGGTGTTCGGGGTGTCGGAGGCGCTCGGGGCGCCGCCCTGGCTCTTGTACGTCGAACTGCGCTTTTCCTCACCGGAGTCACCCGGCGCCCAGGAGACCGCCATCGCTCCGCCCACCATCGCGAGCAGGAAGCCGACGAGGAAGCCGCCGAGGTTGGCCACCGGAATGGACACCAGCCCCAGCAGGATCGCCGCGACTCCGGCGAAGGTCCGTACGTGCTTCTGGAACCAGAGGCTGAAGCCCAGCACGAAGAGCAGCACGCCGATGATCAGGGAACCGGCGCCGCCGGGGGTGCCCATGGCCATCGTCAGATGGCCGATCTGGAGGTGTGCGTACGGGAAGTACACGATGGGGATACCCGCGAGCAGGACGTACAGGCCCGCCCAGAACGGGCGTTCGCCCCTCCAGGACCGGAAGTTCCGCCGGAAGACTTGGAGATAGTGCTCGCTCTGCCCGGGTGACTCGGCGCTCATGGAAAACGGCTCCCTGGAACGGCTTGCTGTGAAAAGTTCACATACTGCGGAAAGAGGTGGGGCGGGCGGGGCAGCTGCCGGCTCCCCCGCCCGCCCCCTGAGTGCCTAGTAGCACTCCTTGGTGCCCGTCGACACCGACATCTTCAGGCCACTGAGCTTGAACGTGCCGGCGGTGGTCGCCCACGCCGTCTGCTTCACGTCCGTGAGCTCCGCGGAATCCGCCTGCTGGGCGAAGCCGTAGGGGTTGGCCTGCTCGCCGCCACCCTTCATGCCCGGGCCCTTGCCGCCCTTGTCGGCACCCGTGTCACCGGCGGCCACGCCGATGTCAATGCCGTGGAACGTGGCATTGGCCTGGAGGTCCTCGACGTCGATGTACAGGTTCTCGGCCTGCACCGCGTCGTGACCCGCCCCGCCCGCCCTGAGGATCAGGCTGACCGACCCGAGCAACGGAACGTTCGGGGTGACCACGGACTGACACATGTTCGTGATCGACGCGGACTTGAACGCCGACACCGCGACGGGGTGACCCGTCTTCTTGCCATCGAGGGTGTAACCCGCGTCAATGGCTCCGTACTGCGAGAAACCCTTGCCGTTGAGCGAATCCGCCGAGACCTTGAACGACTGGCCGGAGACGCTGAACGACGCGGCGAGAGCACCCTGCGCGAGGGCCACACCTATCGCTGCCGTGGCGGCCACGCTGGGCACCATCACGACGGCGAACCGCTTCCATCTGGTCCCGCCACGCACCTGGGACTGCATATTTCCTCCTTCTCGGACGTACATCTCCTGGCCCTGACTGCCACTTGTCGGCGGCTCAGCCGGGCAGGGATGGGAGAAGTGCTACGTCCTCGGGAAGGAGAGCGCCGTACTCCTCGGACGCATTACGCCCGAACACACCGGCGATCACCCCCGAGCGACAACCACTGGTCGCGCCTGACACACATCACGCACAACCTGCTGGACAGGCTCCACCCGACGGCGAAGACCCCCCTGCCCAAGAGGCGGCGTCACTGCCGCCGCCCCTACCCGGTGGGGACCCAGAAAACCCCTTGACCCGATTGGTTGTCGGAGGAGGGGTAATGGACCGAGCGTCGCCGATCGTGGTGCATTCTGGCCGCCCGCACAAGGGGGTTCGTTACTGGCTAGTAACGGCCGGATAACCGAACAACGACCCGTCGGTATCGGTTGGCGACTCAGGGTGGCGCTGGGGCGGATGACAAAAAGGTTGATCCCCGGACGGAATCCGACAGACCAACGCCTCCGACTTACTCCCAGTAACAGCGGCCGCGTTTACCAAGTTTTGGTAAAACGCGGCCGCTTGTGGCCCTCCTGGCGAATCTTTCACCTGGGCGTCACAAGGCCCGGCGTTTAGGAACAGGTCAGAACAGGGCCCTGGCCAGCGCGCGGCGCGCCGCGATCACGCGCGGGTCGTCGGCGCCCACCACCTCGAAGAGTTCGAGCAACCGCACCCGTACGGCGTCGCGGTCGTCGCCCGCCGTGCGCTGCACCGTGTCGATGAGCCGCCCGAACGCGTCCTCGACATGGCCGCCCACGAGGTCCAGGTCGGCGGCGGCGATCTGCGCCCGCACGTCGTTCGGGTTCTCCGCGGCGTCCTCGCGCACCTTGCCCGGATCGGCGCCCTGCACGCGCTGGAGCAACTCGGCCTGGGCGAGGCCGAGCTTGGCCTCCATGTTGCCCGGGTCGTCGCTCAGCACGTTCCGGTACGCCTGTACGGCACCGCCGAAGTCACCGGCGTCCAGGGCCTGTACGGCCGCTTCGAGGAGCGCGTCGTACGGTCCGGCCGGCATCTCGTGCTCCACCGGGGCGGCGCCGGGCTCGGCTTCCTGGTCGACGGTCAGACCGGTGAGGCCGAAACGCTCCTCGGCGACCTGCACGAGCTGGTCCAGGGTCCCCCGGATCTGCGCCTCGGCGGCGGCTCCCTGGAAGAGCGGCAGAGCCTGCCCCGCGACCACGGCGAAGACGGCCGGGATCCCCTGGATCCCGAACTGCTGCATCAGCATCTGGTTGGCGTCGACGTCGATCTTGGCGAGGACGAACCGGCCGCCGTACTCGACGGCCAGCCGCTCGAGCACCGGGCTCAACTGCTTGCAGGGCTCGCACCACTCGGCCCAGAAGTCGATGACGACCGGTACCTCGGTGGACCGCTGAAGGACATCACGCTCGAATCCGGCCTCGTCGACATCGATGACGAGACTGGCGGGAGACACGGCCCCGCCTCCGCCGCCCTGCCTGGCCGCTTCGGCGCGCGCCTGCTCCGCCTTCGCCTTGGCCTCCTGGGCCGCCTTCACCGCGGCGAGGTCGACGACTCCGCTCATGGACATGTTCCGTGGCTGCATGAGTACATCCTCCCCCTTCCTCGCGCACGTGTGAAAAACGCTGTGAAAGCCGGGCCCGCAACGTCCTGGTCCGCGGCGCCCGGCGTCCTGATGTGTGGTGCTCGCGCCGGGTCCCCACCCGGCGCCTGTGGTTGCCGCTCGCGCACGGGTCAGGGTGTACGAGCGTCGTCCGCAGCTTTCGCTACGGGTCGTAGCGTAACTGTAGGGGGGCGTCTTCGCCCGACTTCCCCCGGTGATCTCCCTCACGGCTTCACGGAACGGCCGGATTTGCCCGCCCACAACGGCGGATATGGTCCTGCCATGCAGAGTCGCTCTTCCGTCCCGCGTACGGGGCGCCCACGCAGCGCTGCCGCGGACGCCGCGATCCTGGAGGCGACGCGGGCGGCACTGGTCGAACTGGGCTGGTCCAAGCTGACGTTGGGGGACGTGGCGACCCGCGCCGGGGTCGCCAAGACGACCCTCTACCGGCGCTGGGCCGGCAAGAACGAGCTCGTGGTCGACGCGGTCGCCGTGCTCTTCGACGAACTGGAGCTGCCCGACCGCGGCAGTCTGGCGGCGGACATCGAGGGTGTGGTGCTGCAGTTCGCGGCGATCCTGGACCGGCCCGAGACGAAGACCGCCCTGATGGCGGTGGTGGCGGAGTCCACCCGTGACGAGCCCCTGCGGGAGCGGATCCGGACGTCCATCGTCGACCGGCAGAAGCGGCTCGTGGTGGAGGGGAGGGCGCGGGCCACCGCCCGGGGGGAGCTGCCGCCGGAGTCCGATCCCGAGGCGTCCGCGCGTACGGCGGATCTCATCTTCGACGTGGTCGCCGGGGCGGTGGTGCATCGCACGCTGGTCAGTGCGGAGGCGGCGGACGAGGAGTGGGTGCGGGCGTTCACCCGGGTGCTCCTGCTCGGCCTGGCGGGCGCCACCGAGGCCCCCTGACCGGACGTTCTTTCGCCCCCGCCGCCCCTACCCGACCCATCCCGCACCTGGGGCTCCGCCCCAGACCCCACCAAGGGGCTGCGCCCCCTGGACCCCCGCTCGCCCGAAGGGCTCGTCCTCAATCGCCGGACGGGCTGGGTAGTTCAGCCCGTCCGGCGATTGAGGACAAGGCCCTTAAGGCCGAAGCGGGGGTCTGGGGGCGGCAGCCCCCAGGAACAGATGGGACGGGTAGGGGCGGCGGGGGCGAAGAAACCCGGGGTTCAGAAGCCCGCCGGCTCCGTGTACACCCCCCACTCCTCCCGGAGGGCGTCGCAGATCTCGCCCAGCGTGGCCTCCGCCCGCACCGCCTCCAGCATCGGCACGATCATGTTGGACCCGTCCCGCGCGGCAGCGAGCATCGCACCCAGCGCGGCACGCACACGCGCGTCGTCCCGCGCACCCCGCCGCGTCCCCAACTCCCGCACCTGCTCCCGCTCGACCTCATGGCTGACCCGGAGGATCTCCAGGTCGCCGGTCACGGAGCCATGGTGGACGTTCACGCCGACGACCCGCTTGTCGCCCTTCTCCAGCGCCCGCTGGTACTGGAACGCGGATTCGGCGATCTCCCCGGTGAACCAGCCGTCCTCGATCCCCCGCAGGATGCCGGAGGTGATCGGCCCGATCGGGTGCCGCCCGTCGGGATGTGCCCGCAGCCCCCGCTCCCTGATCTGCTCGAAGATCTTCTCCGCGTCGGCCTCGATCCGGTCGGTGAGCTGCTCGACGTACCAGGAACCGCCCAGCGGGTCGGCCACGTTGGCGACGCCGGTCTCCTCCATCAGCACCTGCTGCGTGCGCAGGGCGATCTCGGCGGCCTGCTCGGACGGCAGCGCGAGCGTCTCGTCCAGGGCGTTGGTGTGAAGCGAGTTCGTGCCGCCCAGCACCGCGGCGAGTGCCTCCACCGCCGTACGGACGACGTTGTTGTACGGCTGCTGGGCCGTCAGGGAGACACCGGCCGTCTGGGTGTGGAAGCGCAGCCACTGCGCCTTGTCGGACTTCGCGCCGTACACGTCCCGCATCCAGCGCGCCCAGATCCGCCGGGCCGCCCGGAACTTGGCGATCTCCTCGAAGAAGTCCAGGTGCGCGTCGAAGAAGAAGGAGAGGCCGGAGGCGAAGACGTCCACGTCCAGGCCGCGCGAGAGGCCCAGTTCCACGTACCCGAAGCCGTCCGCCAGCGTGTACGCCAGCTCCTGCGCGGCCGTGGAGCCCGCCTCCCGGATGTGGTACCCGGAGACGGACAGCGGCTTGTAGGCGGGGATCTTCGCGGCGCAGTGCTCCATCAGGTCACCGATGAGGCGCAGGTGCGGCTCGGGCTCGAAGAGCCACTCCTTCTGGGCGATGTACTCCTTGAAGATGTCGGTCTGGAGCGTGCCGTTCAGGACGGCCGGGTCCACGCCCTGGCGCTCGGCCGCGACCAGGTACATGCAGAAGACGGGCACGGCCGGTCCGCTGATCGTCATCGACGTGGTGACGTCACCGAGCGGGATGTCCTTGAACAGGACCTCCATGTCGGCGGCGGAGTCGATCGCGACCCCGCAGTGCCCGACCTCGCCGAGCGCGCGGGGGTCGTCGGAGTCACGTCCCATGAGGGTCGGCATGTCGAAGGCGACCGAGAGACCGCCGCCGCCCGCGGCGAGGATCATCTTGTAGCGCTCGTTGGTCTGCTCGGCGTTACCGAATCCGGCGAACTGGCGGATCGTCCAGGTACGCCCGCGGTAGCCGGTCGGGTGGAGCCCGCGGGTGAAGGGGTACTCGCCGGGCCATCCGATCCGCTCGAAGCCGTCGTACGTGTCCCCGGGCCGAGGCCCGTACACCGGCTCCACGGAGTCGCCGGAGAGCGTGGTGAAGTCCGCGTCGCGCTTGCGCGATGCGTCGTACCGGGCCTGCCAGCGTCGGCGGCCCTCTTCGATGGCGTCAGCGTCCATGCCTCCAAATTTACTAGGACGTCCTAGTAAATGTCGATGGGAAACCGCCACGGACCACACCGACGGCGGTACGGAGGGTCCGGTGGCGGCAGGAGTCCCGCGGCGTCACGGCTGGTGGGACGGGCCGGGCTAGGCCTTGGCGACCACGGGGGAGCCGTCTGTGATCCTCGACTCCAGCTCACGGCTGACCTTGCGCTCCACGAAGAACGCCGCCGTCGGGATCGTCCCGGCCAGCAGCACCCACAGCTGCTTGCCGACCGGCCACTTCGCCTTGGCCCCGAGGTCGAAGGCGAACACGAGGTAGACGACGTAGAGCCAGCCGTGCGCGATGGCGACGACGCGGGTGAAGTCCACGGCACCGTTCATGTCGAGCACGTACTTGGCGATCACACCGAGGGTCAGCAGGACCAGCAGCACACCGGTGACGTAGGCCATCACGCGGTAGCGGGTCAGCACGCTCTTCTTCATGCGTACGAGCGTAACGGCCCCTTTTGCGCGATCTTCGCGCGCCCCTGCCCCGTCTACTCGTCGTCGAAGTCGTGCGCCGAGACCCTCAGCGGCCGCAGCATCGCGAAGATCTCCCCGCACTCCTCCGGGTCGTACACCCCGAGCCCGAAATCCATCTCCATCAGGTCGCGGGTCGCCGCGTCGCAGACCTCGCGGCCCTTGTCGGTGATGGAGGCGAGCGTGCCGCGCCCGTCGTTGGGGTTGGGACGCTTGTCGACGAGTCCGGACCGCACCAGACGGTCCACGGTGTTCGTGACGGAGGTGGGGTGCACCATCAGCCGCTCGCCGATCTTGGACATCGGCAGCTCGCCGGCCTTGGAGAAGGTCAGCAGCACCAGTGCCTCGTAGCGCGCGAAGGTCAGTCCGTACGGCTTGACGACCGCGTCGACCTCGGCGAGGAGGATCTGGTGCGCGCGCATGATCGAGGTGATCGCGGCCATGGACGGCACTGCTCCCCAGCGCTGTTGCCACAGTTCGTCGGCGCGGGCGATGGGATCGAAGGCAAGGCTGAGCGGCTTCGGCACGGCATGAGACCTTACCCGCCGGTCATATCGTGGTCTGCCCCGTCTCGCCTTTCGGTCGCTCATACGTTCCCGTTCGACGCGGAGAGGGGCGGCGGCGGCCGCCCGAACCCCGCCGGACGCGCGGAACCCCGGCCCACTGGACCGGGGTTCGGGGGTGCCGGCGCCGCTCGGGACCGGAGGTCAGTCGGACAGGTGCCGTTCGACCGTCTCGACCTTCGAGGTCAGACCGTCCGTGACCCCGGGGCGGATGTCCGCCTTGAGGACGACGGAGACGCGCGGCGCCCGCGCCTCGACGGCGGCGACGGCACGCTTGACCACGTCCATCACCTCGTCCCACTCCCCCTCGATGGAGGTGAACATGGCGTCGGTGCGGTTCGGCAGTCCGGACGCGCGGACGACCCGGACGGCGTCGGCGACGTACTCCCCCACGTCCTCGCCGACACCGAGCGGCGTCACGGAGAAGGCGACGATCACGACGACCCCACGACTCCCTCGCGGCGGGCGCGGGAGGCGATGACCGCGTCCTCGGTCTCGCGCCGCAGCTTGCGCTCGGCGAAGAACCCGCCCGTGGGCAGCACGGACAGGACGAAGTAGAGGATTCCGGTCCCGGCGCTCCACCGGGCGCGGTTCCAGGCGTCCGCCCAGAAGATCACGTAGAGGATGAAGAGCACACCGTGGATCGCGCCCATGACGGGCACCGCGTTGAAGTCCGTGGTCCGTTTCAGCACCGAGCAGACGAGCAGCAGCAGGAAGGAGACGGCCTCGGGGGCCGAGACCAGGCGGAGGCGGCGGAGGGCGGTGGCGGTCTTTATGTCCACGGGTCACCTTCGGTGGGGTCGGGGGAGAGTCGTCGGTCGTCCGGGCTCAGAGCTTTGTGAACGCAAGCACAAGGCCCCGGCCATTGTGGCACCCGGGACAGCGCGTCCCGGTCCGGGGGTCGCGGACGGCGTGCCCCGGGCGGGCGCCCGCGTCCCGCCCGGCTCGCCGCCCCGGTCGTCCCGTCGGCCCCCTGAGGGTCCGCTCAGGGATGACATCCACCCGTGGACCCTGTCCCCCTCCGCGACCGGCGGCTACCGTCACGACTGTGGCGATGTTCCGACTTCAAGGCAGCAAGGTGCTGGCCGTCGACATGACCGGGGACGCCGTGAAGGCGAAGAACGGCTCGATGGTGGCGTACGACGGTCAGATGGCCTTCAAGAAGCTGAGCGGCGGCGGTGACGGGATCCGCGGGATGGTGACGCGGCGCCTGACCGGCGAGCAGATGACGGTGATGGAGGTGAAGGGGCACGGGACCTGCTGGTTCGCGGACCGGGCCAGCGAGATCAACCTGGTGAGCCTGCGGGGCGACAAGCTGTACGTCGAGTCCAGCAATCTCCTCGCGACGGACGCCGGGCTGCGCACGGGCACGTCCTTCACGGGACTGCGCGGCGCCTCCCAGGGCAACGGTCTGTTCACGACCACCGTCGAGGGCCACGGGCAGGCCGCGATCATGTCCGACGGGCCGGCGGTGGTGCTGCGCGTCAGCTCCCAGTACCCGCTGACGGTGGACCCCGGGGCGTACATCGCCCACCAGGGCGATGTCAGGCAGTCCTTCCACGCCGGTGTGACGTTCCGCACGTTCATGGGCGAGGGCGGCGGCGAGGCATTCCAGATCCGCTTCGAGGGCGACGGTCTGGTCTACGTACAGCCCAGTGAGCGCAACACGATCGCGGGGGACCTGTGACATGCCGTTCCGCGAAGTGAACTCCAAGATGATCGAGGCGACGGTCCTGCCGGGCCAGCGCCTGTTCAGTCAGCGCGGCGCGATGCTCGCCTACAAGGGCGAGGTGTCCTTCACGCCCAACATCCAGGGCGGCCAGGGCGGGGTCATGTCGATGCTCGGCCGCCGGGTCGCGGGCGAGGCCACCCCGCTGATGACCGTCGAGGGCAGCGGCACGGTCCTGTTCGGGCACGGCGGCCATCACATCCAGGTGATCAGCCTGACGGGCGACACGCTCTACGTCGAGGCGGACCGGCTACTGGCCTTCGACGGCACGCTCCAGCAGGGCACGGTGTTCCTGGGCTCGCAGGGCGGGGTCATGGGCATGGTCCGCGGCCAGGTGACGGGCCAGGGCCTGTTCACCACGACCCTCAAGGGGCACGGCTCGGTCGCCGTGATGGCGCACGGCGGGGTCATCGAGGTGCCGATCACCCCGCAGCGCCCGGTCCACGTCGACCCCCAGGCGTACGTGGCGCACCACGGCGACGTACGCAACAAGCTGTCCACGGCGCTCGGCTGGCGCGACATGGTGGGCCGCGGCTCGGGCGAGGCGTTCCAGCTGGAGCTGAGCGGCAGTGGTGCGGTGTACGTCCAGGCCTCGGAGGAGAAGCTGTGAGCGCGTACGGGACTCCCGGTGGCCCCACGGTCCACGACCCCATGACGTTGCCCGTCGACGACAACGTCAACAAGTACACCTTCTGCGTGGAGCTCAAAGGGAGCCAGTGGTTCCTGCAGAAGGGCAAGATGATCGCCTACTACGGGTCGATGGAGTTCAACGGCATCGGACACGGCCGACTCGACCGACTTGTCCGTACGTCGTTCCATTCGCCTCTGCACGCGAGCGACTGGGTCGTGGCGGACGGTTCGGGCAAGATGCTCCTCGCCGACCGGGCCTTCGACGTGAATTCGTATGACCTGGACGACGGCAACCTGACCATTCGCTCGGGCAACCTGCTCGCTTTTCAGCCAAGTCTCGCGCTCAAGCAGTCGATCGTGCCGGGCTTTCTGACACTCATCGGAACCGGCAAGTTCGTGGCGGCGTCGAACGGTCCGGTGGTGTTCATGGAACCCCCGATCCGGGTGGACCCGCAGGCGCTGGTGGGCTGGGCCGACTGCCCGTCCCCGTGTCATCACTACGACCACGGGTACATGACGGGCGTCATGGGCGGCCTACGTGCACTGACGGGCCTGGGCGGGGCCTCCGGGGAGGAGCATCAGTTCGAGTTCGTGGGAGCCGGCACCGTGCTGCTCCAGTCCACGGAGATCCTGATGGCCGAGCAGGCCACCGGGGCCGTTCCGCACGAGCCGGGAGTGCCCGGCGCCGGCGGCACACCCGGTCACCAGGGCCAGTACGGTCAGCAGGCCGCGACACCGCGCCTTCCCGGACAGCTCGGAGACCTCCAGCGTCGCTTCGGGCTGTGAGCGGTAGTCTGCGGAGTGTGACATCGAACGCGTGCGCACCGTCACACCACCCTCACTAGTTCGCCTTTCAACATTTTAGGTAGACTTCATTCATGGAGACCGAGACGGCCACGCGCTGGCTGACCGATGCGGAGCAGTGCGCCTGGCGCACCCACCTGGAGGTCAACAGGCTGTTGACGTACCAGCTCGAGAGGGACCTGCAGCCGTTCGGGCTGACGATGAACGACTACGAGATCCTGGTGAACCTCTCCGAGTCGGAGGGCGTCCGGCTGCGGATGAGCGACCTCGCGGCCGCCACCCTCCAGTCGAAGAGCCGCCTCTCGCACCAGATCACCCGCATGGAGAACGCGGACCTGGTCCGGCGGGAGAACTGCGAGTCCGACCGCCGGGGTCTGTACGCCGTCCTCACCGATCACGGCCTGGAGACGATGAAGAAGGTCGCCCCGCACCATGTGGCGTCCGTCCGCAGGCACTTCATGGACCTGGTGTCCCCCGAGGCCCTGGAGGAGCTGCACAAGTCGCTGCAGCCGATCGCGGAACACCTGCGGGGGCAACGCGGCAAGCCGTGACGCGCCGCGGGAACGCGGGAGCACGCGCCGCGGTCACGCGTCACGCGTGACCGGGGACACGGCACCACGACCCCGGAATCAGCTCAGCGGCAGCGGCAGCGGCAGCGGCAGGACGAACGCCTCTCCCCGTTTCCCGGATCCGCTCCGCGTCAGGCGTGGCCGGGCAGCCGGAGCGTGAAGAGCGCTCCGCCTCCCCGGGCATCGCCGACGGTGAGTGTGCCGCCGTGCCGCAGTGCCACATCGCGGGCGATGGCGAGGCCCAGACCGGCCCCGCCGTCGTCCCGGCCGCGGGCCTCGTCGAGCCGCACGAACCGCTCGAAGATCCTCTCGCGCTCGGCGGCGGGGACACCCGCCCCGTCGTCGGCGACCTCCAGAACGGCCCACGGGCCCTCGGTCCGCAGAGTGACCGCGACCCGGCTGCGCGCATGCCGGCGGGCGTTGTCCAGCAGATTGCCGAGCAGCCGCGCCATCTGCCCCCGGGATCCGACGACTTCGGCGCTCGCGCCCTCCACCGTCACCCCCGGACGCCTGGACACCTCCTCCCGGGCCAGCGCCGCCAGGTCGAACCGGGTGCCCGCGGGCCGCTCCCCAGCGTCCAGCCGGGCGAGCAGCAGCAGATCGGCGGCGAGCCGCTGCAGCCGTACGGTGTCCGCGACGGCCCCGGTCACATCCAGCAGCTCCGGGTGCGCCGCGCCCACTTCGAGCTGGGTGCGCAGGGAGGCGATGGGGCTGCGCAGTTCGTGCGAGGCGTCGGCGACGAACCGGCGCTGCCGCTCGACGGACGTCTCCAGGGCGGCCAGCGTCTCGTTGGTGGTCCGCGCCAGACCCGCGACCTCGTCCTGGGTGTCCGGCACGGGCACCCGCCGTGCGAGGTCCTCGGAGGCCGTGATCGCGGCCATCTCGCTGCGGATGCCCTCGACCGGCCGCAGCGCGCGCCGGGTGACCCGCCAGGTCACGGCGGCCACCACGGTCAGCAGCAGGGGGAGGCCGATCAGCATGACCGTCAGGGCCGTGCGTACGGCGCCCTGTTCGGCGGAGAGCGGTGCGCCCGCGTACACGGTCAGCGCACCCTTGCTCCTCACACTCACCTCGACGGCGGCGAACCGGTAGTCCGCCGTGTCCCCGCCGAGCGTGGCCGAGCCCTCGCTGAAGTTCACCGCGGCGCCGATCCGGCCGGGCTCGAGAGAGTGGTCGTCGTCCGCACCGGCGCCGCGGCCCCGGCCGGCCTTCCCCCGGCCGTCGCCAGCCCTGTCGTCACCGCCACCGCTGTCATCACCGCCACCCTTGTCGTCACCGCCCTTGCCGCCGCCGTGGTCGTCCGTCGCGTCGCCGCCGCTCCCCGGGGCGGCCGTCCGCTTGGCCCGCGGCTTCACCGCGCCGGTCCCCGTGCCGCTGATCCGCCGCAGATTCTCGCTGGCGGCGACCAGTACGCCCGTCCCGTCGACCACCTGGACGGGACGCTGGTCGTCGTCCAGCCGCAGCCGGTCGTAGGACGCCCCGCCGGACAGGTCGGCCGCGACCTCGCGGGCGCTGCGCTCCGCCTCCGTGCCGGCCTGGCCGTTCAGGTTGGCACGGAGGGACAGCAGGACGGCGGCGCCCGCGGCCACGAGCGCGATGGCCACCACGACGGTCGCGCCGAGCGTGGCCTTGGCCCGGACGGATCCGAAGAGCCGGCTCATCGGGCTTCCAGCCGGTAGCCCGCTCCGCGCACGGTCCGGATGAACGCCGCCCCGAGCTTGCGCCGCAGGGTGCTGACGTAGACCTCGACTATGTTCGGGTCCCCGTCGTAGGCGAAGTCCCAGACGTGTTCGAGGATCTCGGCCTTCGAGACGACCTGTCCGGCCCGCAGTACGAGCTGCTCCAGGACCGAGAACTCCTTCGCCGTGAGGGCGACCTCGTCCGCGCCCCGGAAGACGCGCCGGGCGCCGGTGTCGACCGTCAGCTCGCCCAGGACCCGCACCGGCGGGCGGGCGGACCGTCCGCGCCGCAGCAGCGCCTTCACCCGGGCCACCAGCACCACGTACGAGAACGGCTTGGTCAGGTAGTCGTCGGCGCCGGTGTCCAGCCCCTCCGCCTCGTCGTACTCGCCGTCCTTCGCGGTGAGCATGAGGATCGGCACGTCGTGCCCGGCGGCACGCAGCGCGGCGCAGACGCGATAGCCGTTCATGCCGGGCAGCATGATGTCGAGGACGACGAGGTCGTAGGCGCCCTCGCTCGCCCGGTGCAGGCCCTCGGCCCCGTCGTGGACGACGTCCACGGCGTACCCCTCGGCCCTCAGTCCCTTGGCGAGCGACAAAGCCAGCCGCTTCTCGTCCTCCACGATCAACAGGCGCATGCGCCCAGCGTCCCAAACCGCACCTGAAGAAGTCTTCAGGCGGCTTCAGGCTGCGTTCAGCACCCCTCGCCGACAGTGGTTCCCGTCGGCAACGCAGCAACGCACCGGACGACTTGGGGCCGGTCCCGCACCAATCACCAGGCAGAGTCCGGCACATCAGGAGGAACCGATATGAAGCGCAACATCGTCATCGCCGCCGTGGCGGCCGCGGCCCTGATCGGGGGCGGCACGGCGACGGCCCTGGCCGTCACGGACGACAGCACCGCCGCGGTCCCCGGGGCGTCGTCCCGGACGGCGGACGACGACCGCGCGGGCCACGTACGCCATGGCGACGACACCCGGGTGGACGACCGGACGCGGACGGGCGGCCGCGCCGGGACGGACGACCGGACACGGGCGGGCGGTCCCACCCGGACGGACGATCACCCTCACCCGGACGACCGCACCCGAACGGGCCGTCACGCGGCCGGATCGGACGATCACGGCGACGACGCCGCACGGCTGCGGTCCGCCCGGGTGACGGCGGCCGAAGCCCTCGCCACGGCGCTGCGCCACACGCCGGGCACCGCCGCCTCCGCCGACCTGGACGACGACCGCGCCACCCCGACGTGGGAGATCGGGATCCTCGCCACCGGCGGCACCTGGTACGAGGTGCGCGTCGACGCGGGCACGGGCAAGGTCGTCTCCGCCCGCACGGAGCCGGCGCACCGGGGCGGCCACGACGGCTGACTCGCGGGGTCCCGCGCGGCGGCTCGGCAGGGCCCCGCGCGGGGGCCCCGCGTTCGGGGCACGGCGGTGATCGCCGTCCGTTCCGGGCAGGCCCCGGAGACGACAGGGTCGCAGGCCCGACCGGCCCGGCGACGGCGGGACAAGGAGCGCCCCCCATCCCTCGGCGGGCCCCATCAGAGTCCCGGGGTCCAGGCCCCCCTCAGGTCCCGACCCCCACCAGGGTCCCGGGGTCCAGGCCCCCCTCAGGTCCCGGTCAGGCCCCCTCAGGTCTCGGTCAGGCCCTCCACCAGGGAGTCGGCGGCCCGGTAGGGGTCGAGTTCGCCCGCGACGATCCGTTCCGCCAGCGCGCTCAGGCGGCGGTCGCCGTGCAGGTCGCCGATGCGCCGGCGCAGGGCCGTGACCGCGATCGTCTCGACCTCCTGGGAGGCACGGGCGAGCCGGCGCTCGGCGAGGACGCCGTGCTCCTCCATCCAGGCGCGGTGCTTCTCCAGGGCCTCGACGACCTCGTCGATGCCCTCGCCGCGCGCCGCGACCGTCTTGACGATCGGCGGCCGCCAGTCCCCGGGCCCGCGGGACTCGCCGAGGCCGAGCATGTGGTTCAGCTCGCGCGCGGTCGCGTCGGCGCCGTCCCGGTCGGCCTTGTTGACCACGTACACGTCGCCGATCTCCAGGATTCCGGCCTTCGCCGCCTGGATGCCGTCACCCATGCCGGGGGCGAGCAGGACGACCGAGGTGTCCGCCCGGGACGCGATCTCGACCTCCGACTGGCCCACCCCGACGGTCTCGACCAGGATCACGTCGCAGCCCGCCGCGTCCAGCACGCGGATCGCCTGGGGGGCCGCCCAGGCCAGGCCGCCGAGGTGACCGCGGGTCGCCATCGAGCGGATGTACACACCGGGATCCGAGGCGTGCTCGGACATCCGGACCCGGTCGCCGAGCAGCGCGCCCCCGGAGAACGGGGACGACGGGTCGACGGCCAGGACGCCGACCCGCCTGCCCTGCCGCCGGTAGGCGCTCACCAGTGCCGAGGTCGACGTCGACTTGCCGACGCCCGGCGACCCGGTGAGCCCGACCACGTACGCCCCGCCGGCCAGCGGAGCCAGCGCCGCCATCACCTCGCGCAACTGCGGGGACGCCCCCTCCACCAGCGAGATCAGCCGGGCGACGGCCCGCGGCCGGCCTTCCCTGGCCTGGGCCACCAGCGAGGAGACGTCCTGCATCACAGCTCCGTTCAGAGTCGTACGAGACAACGCGGCGGCAGCGCCGCGGCGAGGGATCTACGCCGTGGGTACCCGCACGATCAGCGCGTCACCCTGACCGCCGCCACCGCACAGCGCCGCCGCGCCCACGCCGCCGCCGCGCCGCTTCAGCTCCAGCGCCAGGTGCAGTACGAGACGGGCGCCGGACATGCCGATCGGGTGACCCAGGGCGATCGCGCCGCCGTTGACGTTCACCTTCTCCGTGGACACCCCGAGGTCCTTCATCGACTGCACGGCGACCGCCGCGAACGCCTCGTTGATCTCGATCAGGTCGAGGTCCGAGACGTCCAGGCCCTCCTTCTTCAGGGCGTGCAGGATCGCGTTCGACGGCTGCGACTGCAAAGAGTTGTCCGGTCCGGCCACGTTCCCGTGCGCGCCGATCTCGGCGATCCACTCCAGGCCGAGCTCCTGCGCCTTCGTCCTGCTCATCACGACGACCGCCGCGGCGCCGTCCGAGATCTGCGAGGAGGAGCCCGCCGTGATCGTGCCGTCCCTGGTGAACGCCGGACGCAGCTTGCCGAGCGACTCCGCCGTGGTCTCGGCGCGGATGCCCTCGTCCTTGCTGAAGACGACGGGCTCGCCCTTGCGCTGCGGAATCTCCACCGGCGTGATCTCCGCCTCGAAGACGCCGTTCTTCTGGGCGGCCGCCGCGCGCTGGTGCGAGAGGGCGGCGACTTCGTCCTGCTCCGGACGGGCGATGCCGAGCCGCGTGTTGTGCTTCTCCGTGGACTCGCCCATCGCGATGTTCTCGAAGGCGTCGGTCAGCCCGTCGTGCGCCATGGCGTCGAGCATCTCGATGGCGCCGTACTTGAAGCCCTCACGGGACTTCGGGAGCAGGTGGGGGGCGTTCGTCATGGACTCCTGGCCGCCCGCGACCACGATGTCGAACTCACCGGCCCGGATCAACTGGTCCGCGAGGGCGATCGCGTCCAGGCCCGACAGACACACCTTGTTGATCGTGAGCGCCGGGACGCTCATCGGGATGCCCGCCTTGACGGCCGCCTGCCGCGCCGGGATCTGCCCCGCCCCGGCCTGCAGCACCTGGCCCATGATCACGTACTGCACCTGGTCACCGCCGATGCCCGCGCGGTCGAGGGCGGCTTTGATCGCGAATCCTCCGAGGTCGGCTCCGGAGAAGGACTTCAGCGATCCGAGCAACCGTCCCATCGGGGTGCGGGCACCCGCGACGATCACGGAGGTCGTGCTGTTCGTTCCAGACATGAGGTGCGATCCCCTTCCAGCTTGCACAGCTGAGGAGTGAACGAGGGTTTACTTGAATGTACTGAGCGGTAGGCCACCCGTCATCCGGCTGTCAGTGTGATCGCGCGCACGTTGCGTAACCGCCGCGGGAGCGCTGCACTGGCACCATGCTGACGCGAATCGACCACATCGGGATCGCCTGCTTCGACCTCGACAAGACCGTCGAGTTCTACCGGGCCACGTACGGCTTCGAAGTCTTCCACTCCGAGGTCAACGACGAGCAGGGCGTGCGCGAGGCCATGCTCAAGATCAACGAGACGTCCGACGGCGGCGCCTCCTACCTCCAGCTCCTTGAGCCGACCCGCGAGGACTCGGCCGTCGGCAAGTGGCTGGCGAAGAACGGCGAGGGTGTCCATCACATCGCGTTCGGCACGGCGGACGTCGACGCCGACGCGGGCGACATCAGGGACAAAGGCGTACGCGTCCTCTACGACGAGCCGCGACGCGGCTCCATGGGGTCACGAATCACCTTCCTTCACCCCAAGGATTGCCACGGTGTGCTGACAGAACTGGTCACTTCGGCGGCTGTTGAGTCACCTGAGCACTGACCTCCGTATATCCGGGCCGGTAGGGTTGGGGACGGCCGCCGCCATTTCGGGGCGGCCCGGGGCCTGTCCGGCGACGGGCCCCGAGGTCGTGCCGCCGTGACGACGGCGCGACCGAGGGCCGGGGTCCAGGTTTTCGGGGGACGAGCGTCGGGGCAGCAGCCCGTGCTCCGCTGTTGATCTGACACCATTCCCCGGGGGCACCGTCCGGCGGATGGACGGGGCTCGTTTGGAGAGACTTGCGACCAGGGGACGGATGGGACCGCGCAGTGCGGGGCTACGAACGCCAGGAGCGAGAGCCGGCGGCTGACGTCGACCACCTCTCTCGGTTCGAGGCCGAGATGGAGCGGCTGAAGACCGAGCGGGAGAAGGCCGTCCAGCACGCCGAGGACCTCGGCTATCAGGTCGAGGTGCTGCGCGCCAAGCTGCACGAGGCGCGCCGCAGTCTGGCGACCCGGCCTGCCTACGACAGCGGCGGCGACCTCGGCTACCAGGCCGAGCAGTTGCTCCGTAATGCCCAGATCCAGGCGGATCAGTTGCGCGCCGATGCCGAGCGCGAGATGAGCCAGGCGCGGGCGCAGACGCAGCGCATCCTCCAGGAGCACGCCGAGCAGGCCGCCCGCCTGCAGGCCGAGCTGCACGCCGAGGCGGTCGCGCGGCGTCAGCAGCTCGACCAGGAGCTGGCCGAGCGCCGCCAGACCGTCGAGTCGCACGTCAACGAGAACGTGGCCTGGGCCGAGCAGCTGCGCTCCCGCAGCGAGCAGCAGGCCCGCCGCCTCCTGGACGAGTCGCGGGTCGAGGCGGACCAGGCGCTGAGCACCGCGCGCGCGGAGGCCGAGCGGGTCGCGGCCGAAGCCCGCCAGCGGCTGACGAACGACGCCGAGTCGGCCCGTGCCGAGGCGGAGGCGCTGCTGCGCCGGGCCCGCACGGACGCCGAGCGGCTGCTGAACGCCGCGTCCACCCAGGCCCAGGAGGCCACCGAGCACGCCGAGCAGCTGCGCAGCTCCACGGCGAACGAGTCCGACAGCGCCCGTCGTCAGGCCACCGAGCTGAGCCGGGCCGCCGAGCAGCGGATGACGGCCGCCGAGACGGCACTGCGCGAGGCACGGGCCGAGGCGGACAAGGTCGTCACCGAGGCGAAGGATGTCGCGGCCAAGGCCCTGGCCGGCGCCGAGTCGGCGAACGAGCAGCGCACCCGCACGGCGAAGGAGCAGGTCGCCCGGCTGGTCAGCGAGGCCACCAAGGAGGCCGAGACCACCAGGTCCGAGGCCGAGCAGGTCGTCGCGGAGGCCCGTACCAAGGCCGAGAAGATCGTCGCGGAGGCCGAGGAGAACGCCCGCAGTCTCACCGCCGAGGAGACCGCCTCCCAGCTGTCCAAGGCGGCCCGTACCGCCGAGGACGTGCTCAACAAGGCGTCCGAGGACGCCAGGAAGACCACGAGGGCGGCGGCCGAGGAGGCCGAGCGGATCCGCACCGAGGCGGAGTCCGAGGCGGACCGGCTGCGCGGCGAGGCGCACGACATCGCCGAGCAGCTCAAGGGCACGGCGAAGGACGACACCAAGGAGTACCGGGCCAAGACGGTCGAGCTGCAGGAGGAGGCCCGCCGGCTGCGCGGCGAGGCCGAGCAGCTGCGTGCCGACGCGAACGCCGAGGGCGAACGCCTCCGCGGCGAGGCCCGGCGCGAGGCCGTCCAGCAGATCGAGGAGGCGGCCAAGACCGCCGAGGAACTGCTCGCGAAGGCCAAGGCGGACGCGGACGAGCTCCGGGCGACCGCGACGACCGACAGTGAGCGCGTGCGCACCGAGGCCATCGAGCGCGCCACGGCGCTGCGCCGGCAGGCCGAGGAGACGCTGGAGCGCACGCGCAAGGAGGCCGAGAACAACCGCGCCGAGGCCGTCGAGCTGGCCGAGACGATCAAGGCGGAGGCCGAGCGGGCCGCCGAGACGGTGCGCGAGGACTCCGAGCGCGCCATAGCGGCCCGCCGGACCGAGGCCGCCGAGGAGCTGACCCGGCTGCACACCGAGGCCGAGCAGCGGCTCGCCTCGGCCGAGCAGGCGCTGAGCGACGCGCGAGCGGATGCCGAGCGGATCCGCCGTGAGGCCGCCGAGGAGACGGAGCGGCTGCGCGGCGAGGCCGCCGAGCGGATCCGTACGCTGCAGGCACAGGCCGAGACGGAGGCGGACCGGCTGCGCAACGAGGCCGCCGCGGACGCCTCGGCGTCGCGGGCCGAGGGCGAGAACATCGCCGTACGGCTGCGTTCGGAGGCCGCGGCGGAGGCCGAGCGGCTGAAGTCGGAGGCCCAGGACAGCGCCGACCGGGTACGGGCCGAGGCCCAGGCCGCGGCCGAGCGGCTGGCGACGGAGGGCGCCGAGACGCTGGCCGCCGCCCAGGAGGAGGCCGTACGGCGTCGCCGCGAGGCCGAGGAACTGCTCGGTTCGGCACGCCAGGAGGCCGACCAGGAGCGCGAGCGGGCCCGCGACCAGAGCGAGGAGCTCCTCGCCTCCGCGCGCAACCGCGTGGAGGAGGCCCAGGCCGAGGCCGTACGGCTGGTCGAGGAGGCCGACCGGCGCGCGACCGAGATGGTCTCGAACGCCGAGCAGACCGCACAGCAGGTGCGCGACTCCGTGACCGGGCTGCACGAACAGGCCCAGGAGGAGATCTCGGGCCTGCGCTCCGCCGCCGAGCACGCGGCGGACCGTACCCGCACCGAGGCGCAGGAGGAGGCGGACCGGGTCCGCGCCGACGCGTACGCCGAGCGGGAGCGCGCCTCCGAGGACGCCGGCCGGGTGCGGCGCGAGGCGGCCGAGGAGACGGACGCCGCCAAGTCCCTCGCGGAGCGCACGGTCTCGGAGGCGATCGCCGAGTCCGAGCGGCTGCGCTCGGAAGCCTCGGAACACGCCCAGCGGGTGCGCACCGAGGTGTCGGACGCCATCGCGGGCGCCGACCAGGACGCCTCGCGCACCCGCGCGGAGGCCCGGGAGGACGCGAACCGGATCCGTTCGGACGCGGCCACGCAGGCGGACACCCTCATCAACGAGGCGCGCTCCGAGGCGGAGCGGCTGACGAACGAGACGAACGCGGAGGCCGAGCGGGTCCGCGCCGAATCCACCGCCAAGGCCGATCAGCTGGTCTCGGAGGCGACCGGGGACGCGGAGCGGCTGCGCGCCGAGGCCGCCGACACGGTCGGTTCCGCGCAGCAGCACTCCGAGCGGATCCGCAGCGAGGCGGCGCGGGTCAAGTCCGAGGCGGAGGCGGAGGCGGAGCGGCTCACCTCGGCCGCGCGCGAGGAGGCCGACCGGACGCTGGACGCGGCGCGCCAGGAGGCCAACAAGCGGCGCTCCGAGGCGGCCGAGCAGGTCGACACCCTCATCTCGGAGACGGCGTCGGAGGCCGACAAGCTGCTGGCGGAGGCTCAGCAGAGCGCGCAGAAAGCCACGGCGGACGCCGAGGGCCAGGCCGACACGATGGTGGGCGCGGCCCGCAACGAGGCCGAGCGGCTTGTCTCCGAGGCGACCGTGGAGGGCAACTCCCTTGTGGAGCGCTCCCGTACGGACGCGGACGAGCTGCTGGTCGGCGCGCGCCGGGACGCGACCGCCATAAGGGAGCGGGCGGAGGAACTGCGCGACCGCGTCACCTCGGAGATCGAGGAGCTGCACGAGCGGGCCCGCCGCGAGTCGGCCGAGACGATGAAGAACGCCGGCGAGCGCTGCGACGCGCTCGTGAAGGCGGCCGAGGACCAGCTCGCCGAGGCCGAGGCCAAGGCGAAGGACCTGGTCGCGGAGGCCAACTCCGAGGCGAGCAAGGTGCGTATCGCCGCGGTCAAGAAGGCCGAGGGGCTCCTCAAGGAGGCCGAGCAGAAGAAGTCCTCGCTCGTCGCCGAGGCGACGGAGATCAAGGCCGAGGCGATCCGGGAGGCGCGGCAGGCGGTCGAGGAGGGCAAGCACGAGCTGGAGGTGCTGGTGCGCCGGCGCTCGGACATCAACGCCGAGATCTCCCGTGTCCAGGACGTCCTGGAGGCGTTGGAATCCTTTGAGGCCCCGTCGGGCAACAAGGACGGTGGGGTCAAGGCGGGCGCCGCAGCCGGCGCGACCCGTTCGGGTGGCAAGTCGTCGGAGGGCTAGCCAGAAGCTCCCATTCCGCACCTTTCCGGACCATTGGTGCGGACTCTGGCAAGCGCTCTGACAGCCAGCCACCCAAAAGGAGTGTCATTCTCCAGATCAAACACGTATCCGCTCGATGACACACCGCTTTGGCCCCTAGGATTCCCCCTATCACCTCACCGGTCTCATTCGACAGGAACCCCATGAGCGACACTTCCCCCTACGGCTTCGAGCTTGTGCGGCGTGGGTACGACCGCGCTCAGGTGGACGAACGCATTTCGAAGCTCGTCTCCGACCGTGACAGCGCTCTGGCCCGTATCACTGCTCTCGAGAAGCGCATCGAGGAACTCCACCTCGAAACGCAGAACGCCCAGGCCCAGGTCACCGACGCCGAACCGTCGTACGCGGGTCTCGGCGCGCGGGTCGAGAAGATCCTCCGCCTCGCCGAGGAGGAGGCGAAGGATCTGCGTGACGAGGCGCGTCGCGCGTCCGAGCAGCACCGTGAGCTCGCCGAGTCGGCCGCGCAGCAGGTCCGCAACGATGCAGAATCGTTCGCGTCGGACCGCAAGTCCAAGGCGGAGGACGAGGGCGTCCGGATCGTCGAGAAGGCCAAGAGCGACGCCTCTCAGCTGCGCCAGGAGGCGCAGAAGGACGCCCAGTCCAAGCGCGAGGAGGCGGACGCCCTCTTCGAGGAGACCCGTGCCAAGGCCGCGCAGGCCGCCGCCGACTTCGAGACGAACCTCGCCAAGCGCCGCGAGCAGTCCGAGCGCGACCTGGCCTCGCGTCAGGCCAAGGCCGAGAAGCGCCTCGCGGAGATCGAGCACCGCGCGGAGCAGCTCCGCCTGGAGGCCGAGAAGCTGCGCACGGACGCCGAGCGCCGCGCCCGCCAGACGGTGGAGACGGCCCAGCGCCAGGCCGAGGACATCGTGGCCGACGCGAACGCCAAGGCCGACCGCATCCGCTCGGAGTCCGAGCGCGAGCTGGCGGCGCTGACGAACCGTCGCGACTCCATCAACGCCCAGCTCACGAACGTCCGTGAGATGCTCGCGACGCTCACGGGTGCCGCGGTGGCCGCCGCGAGCACGCCGGCCGAGGACGAGCCCATCTCGCGTGGGGTTCCGGCCCAGCAGTCCCGGTAACCGGTTCCTGTCCACGGCCGCGGCCCGCACCCTCCTCGGGTGCGGGCCGCGGTCGTGGGCGTCGGCAGGGGCTCCGGGAACGGTGCGACAAGCCCTGGCGGCGCGGCCGTGAACCCCGGTGAACAAGCGGCAAAGACCCGCTGGCTCAAGTAGCGCGGCCCTGGGGGGCGCCCTACCGTGGCCGCATGATCGAGCTCGAGGGGCTGACCAAGCGGTACGGCGAGAAGGTGGCGGTCGATCAGCTGTCCTTCGCCGTCAGACCCGGAATCGTGACGGGGTTCCTCGGGCCCAACGGCGCCGGCAAGTCCACCACCATGCGGATGATGCTCGGGCTCGACCGGCCCACCGCGGGTGACGTACGGATCGACGGACAGCACTACGACCACCTCAAGGACCCGCTGAAGTACATCGGTGCCCTGCTGGACGCCAAGGCGATGCACGGTGGCCGCAGCGCCTTCAACCACCTTCTGTGCCTCGCGCAGAGCAACGGCATCCCGAGGGCGCGGGTGGACGAGGTCCTCGACACGGTGGGACTCACCGCGGTCGCGCGGAAGAAGGCCAAGGGCTTCTCGCTGGGCATGGGCCAACGGCTCGGCATCGCGGGCGCCCTGCTCGGCGATCCCCGGATCCTGATGTTCGACGAGCCGGTCAACGGCCTCGACCCCGAGGGCATCCACTGGATCCGCAATCTGATGAAGTCGCTGGCCTCGCAGGGGCGGACCGTGTTCGTGTCCAGTCACCTCATGAGCGAGATGGCGCTGACCGCCGACCACCTCGTCGTCATCGGACAGGGCCGGTTGCTGGCCGACACGTCCATGGCCGACTTCATCCAGCGCAACTCCCGGTCGTACGTCCGCATCCGCACCCCGCAGCGCGAACGGCTGCTCGATGTGCTGCACGAGGCCGGGATCACCGTCGTCGAGAGCGGCAGCGGCGCCCTGGAGGTGGACGGCGGCAAGTCCGAGCAGATCGGTGAGCTGGCCGCGCGTCACCAGCTCGTCCTGCACGAGCTGAGTCCCCAGCAGGCCTCCCTCGAGGAGGCTTTCATGCAGCTGACCGCGGAGTCGGTGGAATACCACGCCCACTCCGACACCCCGCCCCACGAGTGGGGCGGCGACTGGCGGAAGGATTCCTGAGCATGGCGGCCTCCCAGGTCCTCAGGTCCGAGTGGACCAAGATCCGGTCCGTTGCCTCCACGGTCTGGACACTCGGCCTCGCCGCCGTCGTCACGATCGCGCTCGGCATCCTGATCTCACTGCTGTCCAAGAACGAGTTCGACAAGCTGGACACGAAGGACCGGCTCTCCTTCGACCCGACGTACATCAGCTTCGCCGGGATGAGTCTCGGTCAGCTCGCGATGATCGTGTTCGGGGTGCTCGTGGTCGGCAACGAGTACAGCACCGGCATGATCCGCACCTCGCTCGCCGCGGTCCCGCAGCGTGCCACGTTCCTCTTCAGCAAGGTCGCGGTGGCGACGGGGCTCGCCTTCGTGGTCGGCATCATCACGAGCTTCGTCGCGTTCTTCCTCGGGCAGGCGACGCTCGGCACGCACCGGGCGTCGATCGGCGACCACGGGGTGCTGCGCGCGGTGATCGGTGGCGGGCTGTACATGACGCTCATCGCGGTGTTCTCGATGGGTGTGGCGACGATGCTGCGCAGTCCGATGCTCTCGCTGGGCATCCTGATGCCGTTCTTCTTCCTGATCTCCAACATCCTCGGCGCGGTCTCCGCGACCAAGAAGATCGGCCGCTATCTGCCCGACCAGGCCGGCAGCAAGATCATGCGGGTGGTGACCCCGGTCGGTGACGACACCCCGTACGGGCCCTGGGGCGGCCTCGCGATCATGGTGCTGTGGGTGGTCGCGGCACTCCTGGGCGGCTACGCGCTGCTCAAGAGGCGGGACGCCTAGCCGGGGGCGGACGGCCGAGAGGCGTGCGCGCGTTCAGGGAACGGGACGCGTGGCGTCGCCGTCGTCGTCGGACGGCGGCGCCTGGATCAGCCCGTCGAAGTCCGTCCAGCCCTCCCAGCGCCACACGTCCCTGTGGAGGTCGGGCTGCAGCGGCACGAAACGGCCGAGTTCGAAGTCACCGGCCTCCAGGTCGAACCAGCGCTCGTCGGCGACCTCGGTGCCCAGGCCCACGGTCCGCGCCGTCAGCCGCACCAGCAGCTTCACCCCGTACGAACCCGCGAGGTCCTTTCCCTGGATGTGCCGGAACGGCAGCTCGGCCACCGGCGCCTGGACCGGTATCCACACCGTGAACGGCGCCCCGCGCTCGACCGCGAGCCAGTACCGCTCGTCGGCCGGCTCCCCCTGTGCGTCGAGGACCTTCAGCCACTGCTTGTAGATGACCAGGCTGCCGTCGTGCGGGGAGCGCTCCAGATAGCGCAGGTGGGCACGGGCACGCAGGTCCACGACGGACAGGTTGTCGAAACGGTTGTAGAAGCGGACGGCGATGATCGCGTCCTCGCTGTTCGCGTGCTGCCGCGAGTAGCCCGGGAAGTCGGCGGTCCAGGCGTGCGAGATGCTGGCCCGCTGCCGCCAGACGAACGGCCGCAGCGCGAACATCTTGATCAGCACGATGCCCAGCAGCACCGCGGGCACCAGGGCGCCGGTGACGGAGGCGACCGTGGCGAGCAGCTGGTGCGCGGTGCTGTCCGGCTCGGGCGACAGGCTGTCCGTGCCGACGCTGGCCCGCAGCACCGCGAGGCTGAGGTCGAGCAGCCGCTCCCCGTTCGAGAACCGCTCCGCCATCGACCGCGCGGAGTGCTCGGTCAGTGTCCAGGCCGTCGCGATGACGACGGAGAGCCCTGCCAGCGCGCCGAGTGTCATCAGCAGCAGCGCGTGCACGGTACGTCCGGCGATCCACCAGCGAACGGACGTACGGAAGCGCGGATGCGTCCGGCCCCGCCCCGCCGCTCCCCTGGCGTCCACCCCTTGCCCTGTGCGCCTCAACTTGCTTCCCCCGTAACCGACTTGGCTCCCACTCGTAGAATGGGACGGCATGATTCCCGGTGTCCGTTCCGGCCAACCCTGCCGCGGCGGGCGAGAGCGGGCCCCGCTCCGGGTACATCTCGCGTGAAAGGCTGTGCCCGTATCGCGCGACCACCCCCGAAGGGCGTCACCGTGACGACGAAGGACCGAAGCCTCCAGGCGCTGGGCCTGGACGACGTGCCCGCCAAGCAGCCGCTCACCTATCCCGGCCGGCCCACCCCCGAACCCTCCCTGCTGACCGGCGGCGAGCTGCTCCAGCTCGACGTACGGCCGCTGCGACTCGGCGAGTGGTACGTGGAGGAGCGCCAGGCGCAGCAGCGGCTGGACGAGGCGCTGGCCGACCTCGGCCAGGCCGGGACCGGCAACCGCCATCCGGTGATCGCGGTCGGTTCGAACGCCTCTCCCGGCCAGGTCGCCCACAAGCTCACCCGGCTCGGCATCCCGGCGACCGTGCCGATGGTGCCGGTGCGGGTGCACGGCATCGGCGTGGGATGCTCGGGGCACATCAGTCCGGCGGGTTACGTGGCGGGCACGCCGTACGTCGACCGGGGCGCCGCGACCACGCTGGTCGTCACCTGGCTGGACCCGACGCAGCTGAAGGCGGTCGACGACACCGAGTTCCCGGACTACCGGCGGGCGATACTGCCCGGCGACGCGTTCGAGATGACGATGCCGTCCGGGGAGCGGCTCGGCGGCGCGTACATCTACTTCAGCGCGCACGGGGTGCTGGCGGACCCGGCCACCGGACGGCCGCGGCCCGGCGGCGGGGACCAGGCGGAGCTGCTCGCCGCGCTGCTCGCCGGCTCCGGCAGGCTGCGGGAGCTGCTCGGGCCCGATCCGGCGGCCTGGGTGCGGCGGGCCGGGGCCGATCGCGCGCTGCGTGAGCGGGGCACGCTCGTCTTCGGCGAGGAGGGCTGGGTACTGCCGCAGACGGACTTCCTGCCGTACGTCGACGACGCGGCCGAACTGCGGCTGTACGACGACCTGCCGCCCCTGGACGACTCACTGCCCTCGCGGGGCTGAGGACGAGCCGGAGCCGAGGTGCGATCGGCCGGCTCCGGGGTCCCGTTTCCGGCCTGACCTGGGACGACGGGTACCTGACAAGGGCCGCAGCCGGGACGCGCCCTCCCCGCCGACCCCTCCCCCGCGTGACCTGCACGGTTTTACTTTCTCTTGAGCGGAACCGTCAGCGCCCCGATATCCTCCTAAGCCTTACGGGGGCGTGCGCCCCGACGTCCTGAACCTTTCGATGGGTGCGGAGCATGATCGAGGCAGTCGGCCTGACGAAGCGCTATGGCGCCAAGACGGCCGTGTACAACCTTTCCTTCCAGGTGCGGCCGGGCGCCGTCACCGGCTTCCTCGGGCCCAACGGCTCCGGCAAGTCGACGACGATGCGGATGATCCTCGGCCTCGACAACCCCTCATCGGGCCAGGTGACGATCGGCGGCTTCCCGTACCGCAAGCTGCCGAACGCGCCCCGCCAGGTCGGCGCGCTCCTCGATGCCAAGGCCGTGCACGGCGGCCGGCACGCCCGCAACCACCTGCTCTGCCTCGCCCAGCTGTCGGGCATCCCGGCCCGCCGGGTGGACGAGGTGCTCGGTGTGGTCGGTCTGCAGGACGTGGCCAGGAAGCGCTCCAAGGGCTTCTCGCTGGGTATGGGCCAGCGGCTCGGCATCGCCGCCGCGCTGCTCGGCGACCCGCAGGTGCTGCTCTTCGACGAGCCGGTCAACGGCCTCGACCCCGAGGGCATCCTCTGGGTCCGCAACCTCATGAAGGCGCTCGCGGCGGAGGGCCGTACGGTCTTCGTCTCCTCGCACCTGATGAGCGAGATGGCGCTGACCGCCGACCACCTGATCGTGATCGGCCGCGGCCAGCTGCTCGCCGACCAGAACATCAAGGACTTCATCTCGCACAACTCGGCCGACTTCGCCCGGGTCCGCACCCCGGACACGGAGCCGCAGCAGCGCGAGAAGCTGACGGCCGCCCTGACCGAGGCCGGCGGCCAGGTGATGCCCGAGCAGGACGGCGGCCTCCGGGTCACCGGGCTGCCGCTGCCCCGCATCAGCGACCTCGCGCACGGCGCCGACGTACGGCTGTGGGAGCTGTCGCCGCACCAGGCCTCGCTGGAGGAGGCGTACATGCGGATGACGCAGGGAGCCGTCGACTACCGCTCGACGATCGACCAGCGGGCCGGATTCCAGCAGGAGCCGCCGCCCGGCGCGATGCCGCCGCCGCAGATACCGGTGCCGGGGCAGGGCCAGCCGGGCTGGTACGCACCGCCGCCGCCCCAGCAGGGCGGGCAGCCGTTCGCGATGCCGCCCGGAGCGCCCCGGACGGGCCCGTACGGCGCTCCGGGCGCCCCCGCCGCCGGCCAGGGTCCCTACGGCGCTCCGCCCGCTCCCGGCGCCGCTGACGCCAACCCGTACGCCCAGCCCGCGCCGCAGGCCCCCGCGCAGCCGCCCGCCGCGCCCGCCGCCCCCGACCTCACCAAGCCCGAGGACGCCCGATGAGCACGCCCCAGCCGCCGATGCCGCAGCCGACCGCCGCTGCCCCCCACTGGCAGGGGGCGCCCGGCACGTCGTACACCTCGCCGATCCCGATCACCCGCACCCACCTCGGGCACGCGCTCACCTCCGAGTGGACGAAGATCAGGTCGGTGCGCTCCACGCTGTGGACGCTCGGCATCTTCCTGCTCCTGGTGATCGGCATCGGCTTCCTGGTCGCCGCGCAGACCACGAACGAGGACTTCGCGGACGTGCCGTACACGATCCCGGCGTTCTTCGGCCTGATGCTCGGGCAGATCTGCCTGATCACGCTGGGCGTGCTGGTCGTCTCGTCCGAGTACGGCACCGGCATGATCCGTACGACGTTCACGGCGTCGCCGCAGCGGTACCGGGTGCTCGCCGCGAAGCTGATCATCTTCTTCGCGGTGGCCTTCGTCGTCTCCGCCTTCGCGATCGGGCTGGTCGGCCTGATCACCGAGGGGATGCACAGCGGACCGTCCCCGGTACCGTGGGCCGGCACCGTCGTGATGGGCGCGCTGTACGTGTCGCTGCTCGGCGTCCTGGCGCTCGCGGTGGGCTCGATGCTGCGTCACTCGGCGGGCGCGATCACCACGATGCTCGGCGTCGTGCTGGTACCCGCGATCATGCCGGCGTTCCTGATGATGTCCGAGAGCATGCGGACGCTCGGGGAGAAGATGCAGGAGTACAACGCCCCGAACGCCCTCGCCCGGATCTTCCAGCTCGACAGGGAGAGCGGCCACGGCGGCGCGCAGCTCGGCCTGCTCGCAGGAGTGACGGCGGCCGCCGTCGTCGGTGCCTTCGTCCTCCTGGACCGCCGGGACGTGTGACGCCCCGAGCCCCACAGGAACCTGAAGTCGCCTAGAACCTGGGCGCGTTACGGGACCGCTGCACCCGCGTGGTGCGGCGGTCCTTCGCGTTCCAGCAGGCCTTGTGCCAGTGACGGCGCTCGTCGACGCCCGAGTGCTCCGGCCAGGCCACCACGTGCGGGAGCCCGGAGGGGATCATCTGGTCGCAGCCGGGACAGCGGTAGGTCTTGCCCTGCGCGCTGGCGCCCGCCACATGACGCACGCTCCACTCCTCGCCCTGCCAGTCCTCCGTGGACTGCCAGCCGCCGTACCGCTCGGAGCGGTCGTCCTCCGCGCTCCGGCCGGAGGGGTCGGAACCCTTGGAACGGTTGCGACGCGGGGACACAGGACACCTCACGGAGCTGTACAGGGGGCAGGGACCTCGTCCAGCCTACGCGGCACCCACAGGGGTAGGCGTACCTCACAACCCGCTCGGATCGCCCTCCCGTCGGAGCATTCTGCAGACAATCCGGAAATCCCTCCGACAGGCCGTGTCTTCGGCACGTGTCGGACGGTTATGCCGGTCGGGGGAGCTCCGTGTCGGAGCCGAGGAAGCAGGAAGCACCATGCACGTTGGAAGTTTTGTACTGGCGGCCCAGTTCCCCGGACAGGGCCAGGGAGAGGCCCTGCACCGGGCGGTGCGGACGGCCGAGGTCGCGGAGGCGGCCGGGCTCGACGCGGTGTGGCTGGCGGAGCACCACTTCGTGCCGTACGGGACGTGCCCGTCGGCCGTCACCCTCGCCGCCCTGCTGCTCGGCCGCACCAGCCGCATCCGCGTCGGCACCGCCGTGAGCGTACTGCCCACCGTCCACCCGGTGGCACTCGGCGAGCAGGCCGCGCTGCTGCACGTGACCTCGGGCGGCCGCTTCTCGCTGGGCGTGGGGCGCGGCGGCCCCTGGGTCGACCTGGAGGTCTTCGGCTCGGGCCTGGAGGCGTACGAGAAGGGGTTCCCCGAATCACTCGACCTGCTGATGCGCTGGCTGCGCGAACCGTCCGTGGAGGCCCGCGGCGAGCGGTTCGCCTTCCGCGAGGTCCCCGTCGTCCCCCGGCCCTCGGAGACACTGAGCGGCTCCCCCGGTCCCGAGGTCGTGGTCGCCTGCACCTCACCGGCGAGTGTGCGGCTGGCCGCCGAACGCGGACTGCCGATGCTCCTCGGCAT
This sequence comes from Streptomyces sp. NPDC057950, assembly GCF_042887295.1. Taxonomy (NCBI): domain Bacteria; kingdom Bacillati; phylum Actinomycetota; class Actinomycetes; order Kitasatosporales; family Streptomycetaceae; genus Streptomyces; species Streptomyces sp. NPDC057950. The sequence continues at coordinate 57,057 of NZ_JBHVPP010000030.1, read as the reverse complement.
GCATGTGGGTGACGAGGAGAAGGCCGAAATGGTGGCCCTGTGGCGGCAGTACGCGCGTGTGGCGGGCCACCCCGCGGACGAGATCCGCGCCGCGGCCCACGTGTCCGCCGGCGTCTGCCAGATCGCGGACCGCCGTACCGACGCCGTGGAGACGCTCCTCAAGGCGATGCCGGGCTGGTTGAAGCAGGGGCTGGACGCGCATGTCACGGTCGACGGCCGCGCGCGCTCGATGCGGGACCCCCACGCGTACACCGAACTGCTCTGCGGGCTGCACCCGGTGGGCACCCCCCGGCTGTGCGCGGACCGGCTCGCGGCGACCTCGGAGCGGACCGGCATCTCCCGCTTCGCCCTGCTCGTCGAGGGCTCGGGAGATCTGGCGGCGACGGAGGAGAACGTGCTCAGGCTCGGCGCCGAGGTGCTCCCCCACCTCGGCTGAACCCCGCACGCGGGAAGCTTGCCGCCCCGGTACAGATGCACCTCCCGCGTACGGAGCGGCAAGCAGTGCGGCATCAAGGCGTCAGCAGTCGCGGAACTCCGGCGACTGGTTCAGCAACTGACTGCGCACCGAGGTGAAGCGTGCCAGTGTGTCGTCCACCGATGCGTCCAGTGGGAACACCGCCACCCGGTGGCAGTTCTGGAAAGCCAGCCGCACACCGAAGTGCCGCTGCAGCGCGCCGCGTATCGCGTCACTCGCGAGCGCACGCAGCAGCTGGCCACGTGCCTGCTCGTCCGGCGGAGGCGTCTGGTTGTCGGCGAAGTTGCCGCCGTCCACCTTCAGCTGAGCCACCAGGGAGCTGATCATCTCCCATGCGTAGGGCAGGGAGGTCCGGACGCAGTCGACGAATTCAGCTTCGTCGACCTCGCCTCGCTCGGCCTTTTCGAGTAGGGCCGGTGAGACGTCGAGCGACATGGGTTCTCCTCTCGCACCCCCAGAGCGCGGGGGTTGCCGGACAGATGAGGGAACTCGCGATCTCCAACACGCTGAGTACACACATCGCGACCTCCCGTTTATACGGTAAGCAACGTACGGTGACGGCACCAGGAGAATGCGCACATAGTGAACTCCCACTAGGCACACAATCAGCCACCAACGAACAGGCGTCTTCCAGGGCGAATCGCGTCGACCTGTGCCCGTCGAGTAGCGTTGCCGACCATGCGTCTCGTCATTGCCCGCTGCTCCGTCGACTACGCGGGCCGGCTCACCGCCCATCTCCCGTCGGCCCCCCGCCTCATCCTGGTGAAGGCGGACGGGAGCGTCTCGATCCACGCGGACGACCGCGCCTACAAGCCCCTCAACTGGATGTCGCCGCCGTGCACCCTGAAGGAGGGCGCGGGCGAGGAGGAGGGCGTCTGGACCGTCATCAACAAGGCGGGCGAGAAACTCATCATCACGATGGAGGAGATCCTGCACGACTCCTCGCACGAACTCGGCGTGGATCCCGGCCTGATCAAGGACGGCGTGGAAGCGCACCTCCAGGAGCTCCTCGCGGACCGCATCGACACCCTCGGCGAGGGCTACACGCTGATCCGCCGCGAGTACATGACGGCCATCGGGCCCGTCGACATCCTGTGCCGCGACGCCGAGGGCGGGACCGTCGCCATCGAGATCAAGCGGCGCGGCGAGATCGACGGCGTGGAGCAGCTCACCCGCTACCTCGAACTCCTCAACCGCGACCCGCACCTCGCCCCGGTCCGCGGCATCTTCGCCGCCCAGGAGATCAAGCCGCAGGCCCGCGTCCTCGCCACGGACCGCGGCATCGGCTGCACGGTCCTCGACTACAACGCGCTGCGCGGCATCGAGGACGACAAACTGCGCCTGTTCTGACGCACACCGCCGCGACGCGCACGAGCGCACAGCGAGGAGGGCCGGGTCCGCTGACGGACCCGGCCCTCCTCGCTGTACCCGGTCTCAGATCACCGCGCCGCTCGGGGTCCCGGCGCCGCCGCTCTCCGGAACACCCGCGGAACTGCTCTCCGGAGCGCCGACGGTGGCGCTGCTCGCCGGTGCGCCGGGGCCGCTCGCGGTGTCGGTGGTGGACGGCTCCGTCGACGGACTGGAGGTGTCCGAGGGCGGCGGCGACGAGGGAGCCGTCGACGACTTCGACGGAGAAGGGCTCGACGACGGCCTCGACGGGGACGACGACGGCTTGGAGGTCGGCGGCTTCGAGGTCGGCTTGGACGGCGACTTCGACGGCCCGCCGCCCGACCCGTGCGTTCCGCTCGGATCGTCCGACGGCTTCCCTTCGGCCGGCGGCGTCGGGTCGTCCGAGGTCCCGTAGGTGCCGTCGGGGCCGGGATCGGTCGGCGTGCTCACCACGCCCGAGCCGCTCCCGCCGTCGTCCCCGCCCTTCTTCGGCTTGTCCGCGCCGAGACTGTCGTCGTCGGAGCCCTGACTCGCCGACGGGTTGACGCCGACCCTCTCGGACGGGGTGTCGCTGTTGTTGTTCGAGGTCGCGCCGAGCGTCACCACGGTGCCCAGCACGGCCACCAGGAGCGCGCCCGCGCCCGCCGCGACCAGATTGCGCCGGGTACCGCTGACCAGCCGCCCGGCGACCCCGACGTGCTTGTCCGCACCCGGCTGCGCGCGATGGGTGATCAGCGTCGAGGGCTCTCCGTAAGGATCGGACAGCGCCACCGCGGGGAACGCGGCCGGTACGCCACCGGGCGGCGAGGCGGACTCCTCGTGCCGCGCGTCGGACACCTCCTCGCCCGCCGTCGCGAGGGCGCCGGGCAGGACCTCGCCGGAGCGGTCCGCGACCAGGGCGAGGGCGCGGCGGCCCGCCACGGTGCCCCGTTTGTCGGCGAGGGCGCCGCGCAGACCGATGGATGCCTCCAGCTCGGCGCGGGCCCGGTCCAGCTGACCGCCGCAAAGCGCGAGGATGCCCAACTCGTGGTGGAAGTAGGCTTGTTCGCCTACGTCTCCGGCGAGCTGAGCGGCCTCGGCGCCGGCCCGCAGGGCCCGCTCCCAGGCGCTCCAGTGCAGCCCGGCGGCGAACGCGGGCGCGGCCGTGCGGGCCAGCAGCACGGCGGGGTTCTCGTCCTGCTCGTCGGTCGGGGCCGTACTGAGCGGGACCAGCACCCCGAGCGCGGCGAGCACCGCGTCGGCCTCGGCGCAGACCCGCTCCGGGGTGACCGAGGGGTGTCCGGCCCACCAGGTGTAGTGCTGGGCCGCGGCGCCGGCCTGCTCCTCGATGTCGTCGGCGTATCCAGCGGTCTCCAGCTGGGCCTGCACACCGGCCGCCAGCCGGTAGCGGGAGCCGACCGGGGAGACCAGCGAGCAGCTCGCCAGTTCGGCGAGCGCGGCGTCGGCGTGGGTGTCGCCCATGAGGGCGGGCAGGTGCGCCTGGTGCGGCACCTCGCCCCCCAGGGCGACGGCGAACCGCAGGGTGGCGCGGGCCGACTCGCTGAGCCGGGACGCGAGCAGCGAGGCGGGTGCGGCGCCCTCGGCGAGCGAGGGCAGCGGTGTCGCGGTGCCCTCGTCGTCGTCCACGGGCGCGTCCACCGGGGCGTCCTCGAGGTAGCCGTACGCGTCGAAGGCGCTCGGGTCGGCGCTCAGCTGGTCGCGCTGCCGCAGCAGGGCGCCGGCCTGCATGAAGCGCAGCGGAAGCCCCTCGGACTCGAACCAGAGGTCGCCCGCCCAGTTCGACTCCTCCTCGGTCAGCGCGCGTCCGACGGCCCGCTCCAGCAGTTCGAGGCCACCGGCCCGCGCGAGGCCGCCGAGGTGCACCTCTTCGAGGAGGGAGCCGGCGGACGGCGCGGGGACGTCGGGGGTCGCGGCGACGAGGAAGGCGCACTCGGGTGTGGCCTCGAGGAGCTCGTCCAGCGCCGCGCCGCCGATCTCCGCGTCGTCGAGGACGACGACCGCGCCGATCGCGTGGACGAGGTCGCTCAGCTCGTCCCGTTCCGGCCGGTGCAGGGGCGCGCGGTACACGGCGGCGAAGAGGTCGTGCAGGAGATCGTTCGCACCGCGCCGGTAGCCGGAGAGACGGACGACGCCGTCGGGCGCGAGGTCCGCGCAGTCCTCGGCGACAGCCTCGAGCAGGCTGGTGCGGCCGGAGCCGGCCGGACCGGTGAGGCGTACGGAGCGCCCGCGCGCCAGCAGGCGGACCAGCTTCTCGCGCTCCTCCTGGCGCTCCAGGAGCGGCAGTCGGGGCTGGGCCGGTCCCGCCGGTACGGGCGGCTGGGAGGCGCGGTTCAGCTCGGCGCGCTCCACGGCGGTGAACTTGACGGGCCGCTGCGGACGCTCGTCCGGCGGGCAGGTCTTTATCTCGCTGCCGTCGACGGGATTGACGGTGAGCAGGAAGTCGCCCGAGACCAGCTGGACGGTACGGGCGAGTACGGGCGTGTGCTGCCCCAGGTCCGCGGTGAGCGGATCGCGTGGCGGGCGCGGGCGCGGCGCCTGGCCGTCGTCGTCATGGACGTACTCTTCGGATCCCCGGTTGGTCGGGTCCATGTTCCAAGCCCCCCAAAAGCGTCGTGTGCCGAGCCCCTCCCGGCCTGGCTGCACACCGCGCTGTCGCTTCTGGTCCGGTGCCCGCTCGAAGGGTTTCGGGCGGCGGGCAGCCGAACCCTAAACCTTCGCACAGTATCTAGGAACAGCCGGGGTACCGCGCCGCCCGAGACGTCACAGCTTCATGAGGATTGCGCGCGTCGTACGTTTCGTACGCCGCTCAGGTGGTACGTCGCTCACGGCGCGTACGCCGGGGCGCGCCCGGCCGGCTCCCTGGGAAGGGCCGCTGGCGGGTCACACACGGGGCAGCGACTCGACCCCGATGCCGCCTTCGATCGCGAGGATCCGGTGCAGCCGGGTGGCCACCAGCAGACGCTGCATCTGCGGGGGCACGCCGCGCAGCACGAGCCGTCGGCCGCACCGCCCGGCCCGCCGGTGGGCGCCCATGATGACACCGAGCCCGGTGGCGTCCCAGGAGTCCAGCTCGGACAGGTCCAGCACCAGGTCGCCGGCTCCGTCGTCGACGGCCGAGTGCAGGACCGTACGGGCGTCCGCCGCGCTGCGTACGTCGAGGCGGCCCCCGACGACCACCTCGGCGTGGTCGCCCCTGATGTACATATGCGCTCCCCGGGAGTGCGTCTCGTACGCTGCGTCAGCCTGCGTCTTCCGTGTGCACCGTCTGACTGCCCTGAGGGCTCAGAGGTTGCCGTCTGTAAGCGAACCGATACCGAATTCACCTCATGGGGTGATGCTCCAGAGGCGCACGCGATGTCAGTGCTTGTAGAAGCCCTGCCCGCTCTTGCGCCCGATGTCACCGGCGTCAACCATCCGGCGCATCAGCTCGGGCGGGGCGAACTTCTCGTCCTGGGTCTCGGTGTAGATGTTGCCGGTGGCGTGCAGCAGGATGTCGACGCCGGTCAGGTCGGCCGTGGCGAGCGGTCCCATGGCGTGTCCGAAGCCCAGCTTGCAGGCCAGGTCGATGTCCTCGGCGCTCGCCACGCCGGACTCGTACAGCTTGGTGGCCTCGACGACGAGGGCCGAGATGAGACGGGTCGTCACGAAGCCGGCCACGTCACGGTTGACGACGATGCAGGTCTTGCCGACGGACTCGGCGAACTCCTTCGCGGTGGCGAGGGTCTCGTCGCTCGTCTTGTATCCGCGCACCAGTTCGCACAGCTGCATCATCGGCACCGGCGAGAAGAAGTGGACACCGACGACCCGCTCCGGGTGCTCGGTGGCCGCCGCGATCTTGGTGATCGGGATCGCGGAGGTGTTGGAGGCGAGTACGGCGTCGGGACGGACGATCTTGTCCAGGGTCCGGAAGATCTCGTGCTTGACCTCGAGCTTCTCGAACACCGCCTCGACCACGACGTCCGCGTCCGCGGCGGCGTCGAGGTCGGTGGTCGCGGTGATCCGGCCGAGCGCGGCGTCGGCGTCGTGCGCCTCCAGCCTGCCCTTGCTCACGAACCTGTCGTAGGAGGCCTTGATACCGTCCGTGCCACGCTTCAGCGCCTCGTCGGTGACGTCGCGCAGGACGACGTCCCAGCCCGCCTGCGCGGACACCTGGGCGATGCCGGACCCCATCAGGCCGGCTCCGATGACGGCGAGCTTCCGTGCCACTGTGCGACTCCCCTGACGCGCTGTATATGTCTGCCTCTCGGGCGGACACTAGCGCTCGCGCGGGCCCCTGTGACCGGTAAGTAATGCGCGTCACGTCTCATCTGACGGACATCACACCGGATGGCTCACCCCGCGCCGCGCACCCCGTAGTTGAGCGCCTTCCCGGCCAACAGGTCCTGGGTCCCGCAGGGGAGGGCGACCGCCTCGCGTGACACTTCGTCCGGATTACGGCCGGCTCCCGCATTGCCGCCGCGCCGTCCGGTGGACGCGGGAAAGGAGCGGCGCGCGGGCGTCCGCGCCGCCGCCCACGGGCCGTACGGCGTCCCGGTCGCCGTCGGCCCGGCGGTGCCCGCCGTGACGGTGGGCACACGTGCGCGCCGGAAGGCCGGGGCGTAACTACGCTGACCCCATGGTCAATCTGACGCGCATCTACACCAGGACCGGCGACCAGGGCAGTACCGCCCTCGGGGACATGAGCCGGGTCTCCAAGACCGATCTGCGGATCTCGGCGTACGCGGACGCCAACGAGGCGAACGCGGTGCTCGGTACGGCGATCGCGCTCGGCGGGCTCGACGAGGACGTCGTCACCGTCCTCACCCGTGTGCAGAACGACCTGTTCGACGTGGGGGCCGACCTGTCGACCCCCGTGGCCGAGAACCCCGCGTACCCGCCCCTGCGCGTCGAGCAGTTCTACATCGACCGGCTGGAGGCGGAGTGCGACCGCTTCAACGACGAACTGGAGAAACTCCGCTCCTTCATCCTGCCCGGCGGCACACCCGGCGCGGCACTGCTGCATCAGGCGTGCACGGTGGTGCGGCGGGCCGAGCGCTCGACATGGGCCGCACTCGAGGTGCACGGCGAGCTCATGAACCCGCTGACCGCCACCTACCTCAACCGCCTCTCCGACCTGCTCTTCATCCTGGCTCGGACGGCGAACAAGGCGACCGGCGACGTCCTGTGGGTGCCCGGCGGGGAGCGCTGACCCACAGCGGCCCGGGAGCGGACGGGCCCGGCGGCTGATCGCCGGGCCCAAGCCACCCTTCCCCCAGGGGAGTTGGGGCTTCGGCACAGTGCCACGTTCACTGGTCCAGACCTATTGACCTATGGTCCAGACCTTTCTATTCTCACCGCACTGCGCTCAGTCATGCCCACGACACCCCCGAGGAGAGGCATCATGCGCTTCCGGCACAGAGCCCGACAGAAAACCGTGGCAGGTCTCACCACCCTGCTCCTCCCCCTCGCCGCCCTCGTCGGCCTCGCGAGCCCCGCCCATGCGGCCGCCTCGGCCACCGCCACCTACACCAAGACCCAGGACTGGGGTACGGGCTTCGGCGGACAGTGGACCGTCAAGAACACCGGCACCACCGCCATCAGCTCCTGGACGATCCAGTGGGACTTCCCCTCCGGGACGTCCGTCACCTCGGCCTGGGACGCGGACGTCACCAGCTCCGGCACCCACTGGACCGCCAAGAACAAGTCCTACAACGGCACCCTCGCCGCAGGCGCCTCCGTCTCCTTCGGCTTCAACGGCGCCGGTTCCGGCTCCCCCTCCAACTGCACTCTGAACGGCGGCAGTTGCGACGGCGGCACCACCGTCCCCGGTGACAACCCGCCCTCCGCGCCCGGCACCCCCACCACCTCCTCCCTCACCGACACCTCGGTGAAGCTCTCCTGGAGCGCGGCCACCGACGACAAGGGCGTCAAGAACTACGACGTCCTGCGCGGCGGCGCCAAGGTCGCCACCGTGACCGGTACGACCTACACGGACACCGGCCTGACCGCCGGCACCGACTACTCGTACACCGTCCAGGCCCGTGACACCACCGACCAGACCGGCCCGGCCAGCGGCGCGGTCTCGGTGCACACCACCGGCGGCACCACCACCCCGCCGCCCACCGGCAAGGCCGTCAAGCTCGGCTACTTCACCGAGTGGGGCATCTACGGCCGCAACTACAACGTCAAGAACCTGGTGACGTCGGGCTCGGCCGCCAAGATCACGCACATCAACTACGCCTTCGGCAACGTCACCAACGGCCAGTGCGCGATCGGCGACTCCTACGCCGACTACGACAAGGCGTTCACCGCCGACCAGTCGGTCAGCGGCGTCGCCGACACCTGGGACCAGCCACTGCGCGGCAACTTCAACCAGCTCCGCGAACTGAAGGCCAAGTACCCGAACATCAAGATCCTCTGGTCCTTCGGCGGCTGGACCTGGTCCGGCGGCTTCGCCCAGGCCGCCGCCAACCCGGCCGCCTTCGCGCAGTCCTGCTACAACCTCGTCGAGGACCCGCGCTGGGCCGACGTCTTCGACGGCATCGACATCGACTGGGAGTACCCGAACGCCTGCGGTCTGTCCTGTGACACCAGCGGCGCCGCGGCCTACAAGAACCTGATGCAGGCCCTGCGCGCCAAGTTCGGCACGGGCAACCTGGTCACCGCGGCCACCACGGCCGACGGCACCTCCGGCGGCAAGATCGACGCCGCCGACTACGCGGGCGCCGCGCAGTACGTCGACTGGTACAACGTGATGACGTACGACTTCTTCGGCGCGTTCGCCGCACAGGGCCCGACCGCCCCGCACTCCCCGCTCACCTCGTACAACGGCATCCCGACGCCCGGCTTCACCACCGCCGACGCGATCGCCAAGTTCAAGTCGAAGGGCGTGCCCGCGAGCAAGCTGCTGATCGGCATCGGCTTCTACGGCCGCGGCTGGACGGGCGTCACCCAGGACGCGCCGGGCGGCACCGCGACCGGACCCGCGCCGGGCACGTACGAGCAGGGCATCGAGGACTACAAGGTCCTCAAGACGTCCTGCCCGGCCACCGGCACGGTCGCCGGAACCGCGTACGCGCACTGCGGCAGCAACTGGTGGAGCTACGACACCCCCGCCACCATCGGCACGAAGATGGCGTGGGCCAGGACCCAGGGTCTGGGCGGCGCGTTCTTCTGGGACTTCAGCGGCGACACCAGCAACGGTGAACTGGTCAGCGCCGTCAACACCGGCCTGAGCTGACCCCTGCACCACCCCGTACAGCCGCCGCGGGCGGACCTCCGGGTCCGTCCGCGGCGGTCTTCCCGGTTCACGGACATCGGCGGGCGAGGGTCAGGCGACGTTCACACGCTGTCCGGGCGGGGCCGCCTCCAGCCACGCGAGGAACCCGGTCAGCGCGTCCTCGCTCATCGCCAGTTCCAGGCGTGTGCCCCGGTGCACACAGGCCAGGATGATCGCGTCGGAGAGCAGCGCGAGCTCCTCCTCACCGTCCGGGGCACGCCGGCCGGCCACCTCGATCGCCGAGCGCTCCAGGACACGGCGCGGGCGGGGGGAGTACGAGAAGACCCGGTACCACTCGATGCGGTCACCGTTGTAGCGGGCGACGCCGTAGCCCCAGCCCTTGCCACTGGTGTCGCTCTTCTCGGGCACGTCCCAGCGCAGGCTGCAGTCGAACGTGCCGCCGGAACGCTGGATGAGCCGGCGGCGGAGGCCGAAGACGAACAGCCCCACCACCACGAGAGCCACTACCAATCCGCACACAGTCAGAGCGAGGACCATCGACACCGACCTCCTCGTCTCCTAGGTAACGGAAAAGAAAAAACCTCCGCATTCGCCTCAGCCGCGGCCGGGGCCGGAATCATCCGGTCCCAGCCGCGGCTGAGGCAAAGCATCACTCGGCACTCCCCCAGTACCCTAAGGGTCCGGGAGGTGCCCCCGGATCAGCGCGCCGACACCGCCCGGAGTCGGACATCCGCCCGACGCTCGGCGGAGGCATCGCCCTCCGCCTTGGCGCGCTCGAGCTCCCGCTCCACGCGCTGGACGTCGATCTCGTCCGACAGCTCGGCGATCTCGGCCAGCAGCGACAGCTTGTTGTCCGCGAACGAGATGAAACCGCCGTGCACCGCGGCGACGACCGTTCCACCATCACTCGTACGGATGGTCACCGGGCCCGACTCCAGCACACCGAGAAGCGGCTGGTGACCGGGCATGACGCCGATGTCGCCGGACGCGGTACGCGCGACGACCAGGGTGGCCTCGCCGGACCAGACACTGCGGTCCGCGGCGACGAGCTCGACATGCAGCTCAGCAGCCAAGGTGGGCTCCTCGGGTCACCACCCGGCCGTTGCCGCCGGGTGTTGGGTCAAAGTCTAATGGGCGTGAGGAGAGGGACGGGACGCACCCCGCGAGGTGCGGCCCCGCCCCCCTCACTCATGAACACGAGGTTCAGGAGACGCCGAGCTCCTTGGCGTTGGCCTTGAGGTCCTCAATGCCACCGCACAGGAAGAACGCCTGCTCCGGGAAGTGGTCGTACTCACCGTCGATGATCGCGTTGAAGGCCACGATCGACTCGTCCAGCGGGACGTCCGACCCGTCGACGCCGGTGAACTGCTTGGCGACGTGGGTGTTCTGGGACAGGAAGCGCTCCACGCGACGGGCACGGTGGACGGTGAGCTTGTCCTCCTCGCCCAGCTCGTCGATACCGAGGATCGCGATGATGTCCTGAAGGTCCTTGTACTTCTGAAGGACCGACTTGACGCGCATCGCGGTCGCGTAGTGGTCCGCGGCGATGTACCGCGGGTCCAGGATGCGGGACGTGGAGTCCAGCGGGTCCACGGCCGGGTAGATGCCCTTCTCGGAGATCGGACGGGAGAGCACCGTCGTCGCGTCGAGGTGGGCGAACGTGGTGGCCGGGGCCGGGTCGGTCAGGTCGTCCGCGGGGACGTAGATCGCCTGCATCGAGGTGATCGAGTGACCGCGGGTCGAGGTGATGCGCTCCTGGAGGAGACCCATCTCGTCGGCCAGGTTCGGCTGGTAGCCCACCGCGGAGGGCATACGGCCGAGCAGGGTCGAGACCTCGGAACCGGCCTGCGTGAAGCGGAAGATGTTGTCGATGAAGAACAGCACGTCCTGCTTCTGCACATCGCGGAAGTACTCCGCCATGGTCAGACCCGCGAGGGCCACGCGCAGACGGGTGCCCGGGGGCTCGTCCATCTGGCCGAAGACGAGGGCGGTCTTGTCGATGACGCCCGAGTCCGACATCTCCTCGATGAGGTCGTTGCCCTCACGGGTGCGCTCACCGACACCGGCGAACACGGAGACACCGTCGTGGTTGTTGGCGACGCGGTAGATCATCTCCTGGATGAGCACCGTCTTGCCGACACCGGCACCACCGAACAGACCGATCTTTCCACCCTTGACGTACGGGGTGAGAAGGTCGATGACCTTGACGCCGGTCTCGAACATCTCGGTCTTCGACTCGAGTTCGTCGAAGCGCGGGGCCTTGCGGTGGATGGACCAGCGCTCGCCCGAGTACTTCTCGTCGCTGTTCAGCACCTCACCGAGGGTGTTGAACACCTTGCCCTTGGTGAAGTCGCCGACCGGGACCGTGATGCCGGTACCGCTGTCGGTGACCGCGGCCTGGCGGACCAGACCGTCGGTGGGCTGCATGGAGATCGTGCGGACCAGGCCGTCACCCAGGTGCTGGGCGACCTCCAGGGTCAGCGTCTTCTTCTCGCCGGCGTTGGCCGGGTCGGCCACCTCGACGTGAAGGGCGTTGTAGATGTCCGGCATCGCGTCGACGGGGAACTCCACGTCGACGACCGGGCCGATGACCCGGGCGACGCGGCCCGTGGCAACGGCCGTCTCAGAAGTCGTCGTCATTACTTGTCACTCCCCGCGGTCGCGTCGGCAAGGGCTGCGGAGCCACCGACGATCTCGCTGATTTCCTGGGTGATTTCGGCCTGGCGGGCCGCATTGGCAAGGCGGGAGAGCGTGGTGATCAGGTCTCCCGCGTTGTCGGTCGCCGACTTCATCGCGCGGCGCGTGGCGGCGTGCTTGGAAGCAGCCGACTGGAGCAGCGCGTTGTAGATACGGCTCTCGACGTAGCGCGGCAGCAGGGCGTCGAGGACGTCCTCCGCCGATGGCTCGAACTCGTACAGCGGAAGGATCTCGCCCGTGCTGGACGTCTCCTCCGCAACCTCTTCGAGGCGCAGCGGAAGCAGTCGGCTGTCGATCGCCGTCTGCGTCATCATCGAGACGAACTCGGTGTAGACGATGTGGAGTTCATCCACGCCGCCGTCCGCCGTCTCCTTCTCGATGGCCTCGATGAGCGGACCCGCGACCTTCTTCGCGTCCGCGTAGGTGGGCTCGTCGGTGAAGCCCGACCACGACTCCACGACCGTGCGCTCGCGGAAGTGGTAGTGGGCCAGACCGCGGCGGCCGACGATGTACGTGTCGACCTCCTTGCCCTCCGCCGCGAGACGCGCGGTCAGCAGCTCCGCCGCCTTGATGGCGTTGGAGTTGAAGGCGCCGGCCAGTCCGCGGTCGCTCGTGAGGAGCAGCACCGCGGAACGGGTCGCCGTCTCCGCCTCGGTGGTCAGCGGGTGCTTGGTGTTCGAACCGGTACCGACCGCCGTGACCGCGCGGGTGAGCTCGGTCGCGTACGGCGCGGAGGCCGCCACCTTGCGCTGCGCCTTGACGACACGCGAGGCGGCGATCATCTCCATCGCCTTGGTGATCTTCTTGGTCGCGGTGACGGATCGGATGCGACGCTTGTAGACCCGGAGCTGGGCTCCCATGAGTCAGGTCCCTTCCTTACGTCACTTGGCGGCGGCCGGAGCGTCCTCGCCGAGAAGCTTCCCGTCCGAGGTCTCGAACTGCTTCTTGAAGTCCGCGATGGCGTCCGCGACGGCGGTGAGGGTGTCGTCCGACATCTTGCCGCCCTCCTTGATGGAGGTCATGAGGCCCTGCTCCTTGCGGTGCAGGAACTCCAGGAGCTCCTTCTCGAAGCGGCGGATGTCGGTGACCGGTACGTCGTCCATCTTGCCGGTGGTACCGGCCCAGACGGAGACGACCTGGTCCTCGGTCGGCATCGGCTGGTACTGAGACTGCTTGAGCAGCTCGACCAGTCGCTGACCGCGCTCCAGCTGCGACTTCGACGCGGCGTCCAGGTCGGAACCGAAGGCGGCGAACGCCTCCAGCTCACGGTACTGGGCGAGGTCGAGACGGAGCCGGCCGGAGACCTGCTTCATCGCCTTGTGCTGGGCGGAGCCACCGACGCGGGAGACCGAGATACCGACGTTCAGGGCCGGACGCTGGCCGGCGTTGAACAGGTCGGACTCCAGGAAGCACTGGCCGTCGGTGATGGAGATGACGTTGGTCGGGATGAACGCCGACACGTCGTTCGCCTTGGTCTCGACGATCGGCAGACCCGTCATCGAACCGGCGCCCATCTCGTCGGAGAGCTTCGCGCAGCGCTCCAGCAGACGGGAGTGCAGGTAGAAGACGTCACCGGGGTAGGCCTCGCGCCCCGGCGGACGGCGCAGCAGCAGGGACACGGCGCGGTAGGCGTCGGCCTGCTTCGAGAGGTCGTCGAAGATGATGAGGACGTGCTTGCCGTCGTACATCCAGTGCTGGCCGATGGCCGAACCGGTGTACGGCGCCAGGTACTTGAAGCCGGCCGGGTCGGACGCCGGGGCGGCGACGATGGTCGTGTACTCGAGCGCGCCGGCCTCTTCCAGGGCACCTCGCACGGAGGCGATGGTGGAGCCCTTCTGACCGATGGCGACGTAGATGCAGCGGACCTGCTTCTTCGGGTCGCCCGAGCGCCAGTTGTCGCGCTGGTTGATGATCGTGTCGACGGCCAGCGCGGTCTTGCCGGTCTGACGGTCACCGATGATCAGCTGACGCTGGCCACGGCCGACCGGGGTCATCGCGTCGACGGCCTTGTAGCCGGTCTCCATCGGCTCGTGCACCGACTTGCGGACCATGACGCCCGGGGCCTGCAGCTCGAGGGCGCGGCGGCCGGTCGTCTCGATCTCGCCGAGGCCGTCGATCGGGTTGCCGAGCGGGTCGACGACGCGGCCGAGGTAGCCCTCGCCCACGGCGACGGACAGCACCTCACCGGTGCGGTGCACCGGCTGGCCCTCCTCGATACCGCTGAACTCGCCGAGGACGACCGCACCGATCTCGCGCTCTTCCAGGTTCAGCGCGAGACCGAGGGTCCCGTCCTCGAACTTCAGCAGTTCGTTCGCCATCGCCGAGGGAAGACCCTCGATCTTGGCAATACCGTCGCCGGCGACGGTGACCGTACCGACCTCCTCGCGCGAGGCCGCGTCCGGCTGGTACGACTGGACAAAGTTCTCCAGCGCGTCCCGGATCTCCTCCGGCCGGATCGTGAGCTCCGCCATCTGGGTTCCCTGCTCTCCTTGTTGGGCCCGAAGTGTTCTTGGGGGTCTGGGGTCAGCCCCCAGGAATCCTCTGCACGGCCCAACCAGGGCCGTAGGTACAACGTGTTACGCGTATTGAGTTGCTGCTAGCCGGCCATGCGGCGGCCGGCGTCGTCGAGCCGGTCCGCGATGGCGCCGTTGATGACCTCGTCACCGACCTGCACCCGGATCCCGCCGAGGACCTCGGGGTCCACGTCGAGGTTGAGGTGCATCGAGCGGCCGTAGAGCTTCGCCAGAGCGGCGCCGAGGCGCTGCTTCTGGCCGTCGCTCAGCGGCACCGCCGAGGTGACGACGGCGACCATGCGGTCCCGGCGCTCGGCGGCGAGCTTGGACAGGGACTCGAGTCCCGCCTCCAGGCTACGTCCACGCGGCGCGGTCACAAGGCGCGTCACCAGACGCTCGGTGGTCACGTCGGCACGGCCGCCGAGCAGGCTGCGCAGCAGCTCGCTCTTGGCCGCCTTCGAGGCGGCGCGGTCGGTCAGCGCGGCACGCAGCTCGGTGTTCGAGGAGACGATCCGGCCGAACCGGAACAGCTCGTCCTCGACGTCGTCGAGCGTGTTCGCCCGCTGGGCGGCCGTGAGGTCGGCGATGTTCGCCAGTTCCTCCAGCGTGTCCACCAGGTTGCGCGACTGCGACCAGCGCGAGCGCACCAGACCGGCCACCAGGTCCGCGGCCGGACCGCCGACCTGGCCGCCCAGCAGGCGCTGGGCCAGCTCGGCCTTGGCCTCACCGGGCTGCGCCGGGTCGGTCAGGACCCGACGCAGGGACACCTCGCGGTCGAGCAGGGCGGTGACGGCGGCCAGCTCGTCGCCGAGCCGGGTCGCGTCCACGGACGTCGAGTCCGTCAGCGCGTCGAGACGCTCACGGGCTGCAGCGAACGCCTCGCGGCTCGCTCCGTGCGCTGTCATCGAGTCGCCTCGGCCTTCGTGGCGGCCTCATCGAGTCCGTCGAGGAAGCGGTCGATGACGCGGCTCTGCCGGGCGTGGTCCTCGAGGGACTCACCGACGAGCTTGCCGGCCAGGTCGGTGGCGAGCTTGCCCACGTCCTGACGCAGCGCCTGCGAAGCGGCCTTGCGGTCGGCCTCGATCTGCGAGTGACCGGCGGCGATGATCTCCTCACGCTGCCGCTGGCCTTCCGCGCGCATCTCGGCGATGAGCGTGGCGCCCTGCTCCTGCGCCTCCTGGCGCAGCCGCGCGGCCTCGTGCCGGGCCTCGGCGAGCTGGGCCTTGTACTGCTCCAGCACGCTCTGGGCCTCGGTCTGAGCGGCCTCGGCCTTCTCGATACCGCCCTCGATGGCCTCGCGACGCTCGTCCAGAACCTTGTTGATGTTCGGGAGAAGCTTCTTGGCGAGGAAGCCGAAGACGATGACGAAGGCGATCAGGCCGATGACAAGCTCAGGGATCGGCGGAATGAGCGGGTTCTCCTGCTCGGCCGCCAGAATGAGCAGCTGGCTCATATCAGTGCCTTTCGTCTAGTGGGCTGTCGTCGATCCGACGTCACACGCCGTAGACGAACGGCATGACCAGACCGATGAGGGCGAGCGCCTCACAGAAGGCGAAGCCGAGGATCTGGTTGGCGCGGATCAGACCGGCGGCCTCAGGCTGACGGGCGAGCGCCTGGGTGCCGTTACCGAAGATGATGCCGACGCCGACGCCGGGGCCGATGGCCGCGAGGCCGTAACCGATCGAGCCGAGCGAGCCGGAGACAGCGGCAAGGGTCTGGGACATGCCAGTTCTTCCTTTTCTTTACGGACCGGTGGGGGTTGGCCACCGGACGACTGCGGGGTCGAGAAGCGGGCGCTCAGTGGTGCTCGGCCAGCGCGCCCTGGATGAAGGAGCAGGTCAGCAGCACGAACACATACGCCTGCAGGGCCTGGATGAACAGCTCGAAGGCCGTCATGACGATCACCATGATGAACGAGACGCCCGCGTAGGCGATCCCGATGCCGTTCAGCAGGTACCAGCTGGCGATCGTGAACAGCAGCAGCAGGGTGTGGCCGGCGAACATGTTCGCGAAGAGTCGCACCGCGTGCGTGAAGGGCCGGACGATCAGGTTCGAGAAGAACTCGATGACCATGGCCAGCGGCAGCACGGCGCCGAGCGACTTGTCGTATCCCGTGAAGTTCTTGAGGGCGCCGACGAAGCCATGACGCTTGAAGGTCAGCGAGACCCACAGGACGTAGACGATCAGGGCGAGCACCGCGGGGTACGAGATGATCGCGGTGACCGGGAACTGGGCGACCGGCACGATCGACCAGAGGTTCATCATCCAGACGAAGAAGAAGAGCGAGACGACGAGCGGTACGTACTTCTCGCCTTCCTTCTTGCCGATGGTCTCGTAGACGATGCCGCGCCGGACGAAGTCGTAACCCGTCTCGGCGACCATCTGGAGCTTGCCCGGGACGACCTTCGGCTTGCGGAAGGCCGCCCAGAAGAAGGCGACGATGATGATCGAGCCGAGCAGCGCCAGCAGCATCGTCTTGTTGAAGTACAAGTTGCTGTCCCCGTCGCCCAACAGGGGCTTGAACAGGAACGAGTGCAGGCCGGGAGCCGGGAAGCCACAGCCGTCGAAGATGTGGCAGTCGGTCTCGAAGGCGAGCACCTGCGTCGGGTCAGCACTCACCGCGGGCTCCTTCAGCGTGGCGCATAGGTACGGCAACCTCGTTGTGTCGGCGCGGCGCGCAGCCGCGGTTCGGCACTGGACTGGTGTTACGGATGGGAGGGCGGCTGTGGGGCATCAAGCCTCGCGATTGAGCAGGCGTCAGCTCAGATGCCCGCGCCCGCGATGCCGCAGTTGGCACCGGACGATAGCAGGATCTCCTACAGGCACTTATCCCGGCCCTACCCCTCACGACGAGTGCTCCGATTTTTCGGGCTTGTCGCCCTTCGCGGAGTCGGGCTCGACGTAAAGGATCTTGGCGTTCATGTGGGCACGCGCCTGTGCGCCGATCCACGCGAGCGTGGCGGCGACCAGGGTGATCGCGAAGGCTTTGGGGTTGAACAGCGTCGTGTTCTTGAACGCGGCGACGAAGATGAACAGCAGAAGAATCTGTGCCGTGTAGAGCAGGAGGCCCATCGCCTGGAACAGGTGCGGAAGCGATTTGGCGGTGCGCTGCAGAACGTAGAGCCCGATGCCCATGAACAGGATCACGACCAGCGTCGCGACGACCGCCCCGAGCGCTCCCTTGCCGCCCGCGACCACACCGCTGACCACGGCGGCGATCGCGCCGACGGCAGCTGTGGGCACGGCGGCCTGAAGGAGAATCCGGGCGTCATTGGACGGCATGGCGGCAACTCCGCTTGCTAAGGGGGGCAGGGTGTCGTCATGGACGAGCGTAGTCCCGGGTCGAGAGAGATCCTCACGCCAAGGGGCCGTCTCACGACGGCCCTTCGGCTCCACCCCGGGTTCTCGTGAACCGTATCACAAACTATTTGATGCGGTCTTTACCTAGATGGTGTGCTCGCTGTCACACATGAGAGTGAACCTGCGCGTCTGTGCAAAATAACGGGCAACTTGTCTGGTATTGGAGCGGTTTGCCGCTGGCGGCTCTTGCAAAATTCTTACTTTGCGTCAGCGTGAACTTTCGGCCCCGGGCCGGTCCAGGACCCGCGCACGAGTGCCAATCGCCGTCGCCCCGTTGACTCCTGAGACTCCGACAACGACCGGGGAACGCTGTTCGTCGTCGATGTCCTCCCGCTCCCCCGCGGCCCCTGCGCCCTGCGCGGACGCCTCCTCACCACCGTCGGCCGAAAGCGCCGAGGCGGCGGCACGGCGACGCCGGTAGCGCGGCGGTACGAGGTGCTCGGCCCAGCGCGGAGCGCGCGGGGTGAAGCGCGGCAGCAGGAGCAGCACGAGACCGACCGCGCTGAAGGCGGCGATGCCGAGCACGCTCCACATGGCTCCGGAGTTCACCGAGTAGGCGAGGGCGCCGAAGGCGATGAGCGCCGACCAGAAGTACATGATCAGCACGGCCCTGCTGTGCGAGTGGCCGACCTCCAGCAGTCGGTGGTGCAGGTGCCCGCGGTCGGCGGCGAACGGCGACTGTCCGCGCCAGGTGCGCCGCACGATGGCGAGCACGAGGTCGGCGGCCGGGATGGCGATGATCGTCAGCGGCAGCAGCAGCGGGATGAAGACGGGCACCGTCTGGTGAACGGTGTTGCGCGGGGAACCGGTGAAGAGGTTCATCACGTCGGGGTCGATCTGCCCCGTGATGGAGATCGCGCCGGCCGCCAGCACCAGCCCGATCAGCATCGAGCCGGAGTCCCCCATGAAGATCCGCGCCGGGTGCATGTTGTGCGGAAGGAAGCCCAGGCACATGCCCATCAGGATCGCCGCGAACAGCGTCGCCGGGGCGGCGGCCTCGATGCCGTAGCTGTACCAGATGCGGTAGGCGTACAGGAAGAACGCGGCGGAGGCGATGCACACCACGCCGGCGGCGAGCCCGTCGAGCCCGTCGACGAAGTTCACGGCGTTGATCGTAATGACCACCAGCGCGACCGTCAGCAGCGTGCCCTGCCACTGGGTGAGGGCCACCAGGCCGACACCGGGGATCGGCAGCCACAGGATCGTCAGACCCTGCATGACCATCACACCCGCGGCGATCATCTGACCGCCCAGCTTGATCAGGGCGTCGATCTCGAACTTGTCGTCCAGCACGCCGATCAGCCAGATCAGCGCCGCCCCGGAGAGCAGCGCGCGCGGCTCGTTGGAGTTGGAGAAGACCGCGTTGAGGTTCGTCAGGTGGTCGGCGACCAGCAGTCCGGCGCACAGACCGAAGAACATCGCGATACCGCCGAGCCGCGGTGTGGGTTCCCGGTGCACGTCCCGCGCCCGGATCTGCGGCATGGCCCCGGCCACGATCGCGAACTTCCGTACCGGCCCGGTCAGCAGATACGTCACCGCGGCCGTGACACAGAGTGTCAGCAGATATTCACGCACGGGCTTCCCCACAGGTCTCGCTGGCCATCTCAGCCCCACACCCTAGCGATGCGCGCATACGGTTGAGGACTTCCGGGTAGCGACGATGGTTGCACGAGTGGCTGTGCACACGAGTGCGTGTACCCCTCAGAGGTCCGGATAGGGCGGAAATCTTCCGGTGAGCTCCCGCACTTCTTCACGCGCGGTCCTGCTGTCCTTCCCGCCTCGCAGCACCGCCGCGAACACCGCCGCGACCTGCGCCATCTCCCTCTCACCCATGCCCTGCGTGGTCATCGCCGCGGTGCCCAGCCGCAGGCCCCGCGTCTCCCCGTGAGGCAGCGCACAGGTGTCGAGGACCATTCCGGCGGCGGCGAGCCGGCCGCGCGCGGTGCGTCCGTCGAGGCCGAACGGCGCCGGGTCGGCGGTCAGCATGTGGGTGTCGGTGCCGCCCGTGGTCAGGGCGAGTCCCTCGGCGGCCAGCCGCTCGCCCAGCGCCCGCGCGTTGGCGACCACCTGATGCGCGTACGCCGTGAACGCGGGCGTCTCCGCCTCGCCGAACGCGACGGCCTTGGCGGCGATCGTGTGCATCTGCGCACCGCCCTGGGTGAACGGGAAGACGGCGCGGTCGACGCGCTCGGCCAGTTCCGCGCCGCACAGGATCATGCCGCCGCGTGGCCCGCGCAGCACCTTGTGGGTCGTCGCGCAGACCACGTCGGCGTACGGTACCGGGCTGGGCGCGGCTCCCCCGGCGACCAGCCCGATGGGGTGGGCGGCGTCGGCGATGAGGTAGGCGCCGGCCTCGTCGGCGATCTCCCGGAAGAGCGCGTAGTCGATGTGCCGGGGATAGGAGATGGAGCCGCAGACGATGGCCTTGGGGCGATGCGTCCGGGCCAGCGCCCGCACCTGCTCGTAGTCGATCCGCCCGGTCCGCGGCTCCACGCCGTAGCCGACGAAGTCGAACCAGCGGCCGGAGAAGTTCGCCGGCGACCCGTGCGTGAGGTGACCGCCGAAGGGCAGTCCCATGGCGAGCACGGTGTCGCCGGGGCGCAGCAGGGCGGCGTACGTGGCCAGCACGGCCGAGGATCCGGAGTGGGACTGCACATTCGCGTGATCGGCGCCGAACAGGGCCCTGGCGCGCTCCACGGCCACCCGCTCGGCGACGTCGACGATCTCGCAGCCGCCGTGGTGACGGGCGCCGGGGTACCCCTCGGCGTACTTGTTGGCGAGTGGCGAGCCGAGGGCGGCCAGCACGGCCGGCGAGGTGAAGTTCTCGGCCGCGATCAGCTGCAACGTCGTCGACTGCCGCACCAGCTCCCCGAGCAGGATCTCGGCGAGTTCCGGGTCCTGTCTGCGCAGGACATCCGCTTCCAGCGTGTGTGTGACCGGCATGGTGGTCTCCGGACCTCGGCAGGGGGTGCGCCACGTCCTGGGCGGCGAGATGCGCTACGTCCAATGTAGAACCGCGGCCCCGCGGGCGCCCGGTCTCGCCCGGACCCGTACCCCGGCGGCGCCGCGCGGACCGGCCGGCGCCCGCGCCCCACGCCCACGCGCGGGCCCCGCCTGACACGGGCGCGCCCGCTTCAGGCGCTCGCCCGCACGCCCGTCAGCGCCGTCACGACCGGGTCGAGCGCCTCGTTGATCTCGTCCCCGATGGACCGGAAGAACGGCAGCGGCGCACCGTAGGGGTCGTACACCTCGTCCGCCTCCGCCGTCGGGGCCAGCAGCCACCCGCGCAGCGCCGCCGCGGCCCGCACCAGGGCGCGGGCGCGTTCGACCACGCCGTCCTCCAGCGGGGGCAGCGTCGCCGTGTCTATGGCCCGTACGAGGCGGGTGAACTCCTTCAGAGTGAAAGTGCGCAGACCCGCCGAGTGGCCCATGGAGATGACCTGGGCACGGTGGTCGCGGGTGGCCGTCAGCACCAGGTCGGCCCTGATGACGTGGTCGTCGAGGAGCTCGCGGCCGACGAAGCCCGTGGCGTCCGCGCCGAAGTCCGCGAGGACGGTCTCGGCGTTGGCCTCCATGGGCGCGCCCTCGTGGCCCCAGGTGCCCGCGCTCTCCACGATCAGGCCGCCCCACAGGGGGTCGCCGAGCCGGTCCGCGAGGGCATGACGGGTCAGCCGCTCGGTGATGGGCGAGCGGCACACGTTGCCGGTGCTGACGTGGAGGATGCGGAAGGACCCCCCGGGAGCACCGTTGGACCCCGCGCTCCCCGTGCCTATGCCACGCATGGGGGTGCCCCCTGGTCGAGGGGGCCCGGGAGCCTGGGGGCGTCAGGGGCTGTCAATTCGCCACCTCGAGGTCGGGTACGACCTTCCGCAGCTCCTCCGCCGACAGCGCCCCGGCGCGCAGCAGCACGGGCACCTTGCCCGTCACGTCCACGATCGAGGAGGGCACGTTGCCGGGGGTCGGACCGCCGTCCAGGTAGACGGAGACGGAGTCCCCGAGCATCTCCTGCGCGGCGTCGCAGTCCTCCGGCGCCGGGTGGCCGGTGAGGTTCGCGGAGGAGACGGCCATCGGGCCGACCTCCGTGAGCAGTTCGATGGCGACCGGGTGCAGCGGCATGCGCACGGCCACCGTGCCCCGGGTGTCCCCGAGGTCCCACTGCAGGGACGGCTGGTGCCTGGCGACGAGCGTCAGGGCGCCCGGCCAGAACGCGTCGACGAGCTCCCAGGCCATCTCGGAGAAGTCCGTGACGAGCCCGTGCAGGGTGTTCGGGGAGCCGATGAGGACAGGGGTGGGCATGTTGCGGCCGCGGCCCTTGGCGTCGAGCAGATCGGCGACGGCCTCCGAGGTGAACGCGTCGGCACCGATGCCGTAGACGGTGTCCGTCGGGAGGACCACCAGCTCGCCACGGCGGACGGCGGACGCGGCCTCACGCAGACCGGTCGTGCGGTCGGTCGCGTCGTTGGTGTCGTATCGCCGTGCCATTTAGCGGGCCTCCTCGTACACGTACTGCTGGCTGGGGAACGGGATGCGCGTCATCACGGCATCGCCTTGCGGGCGGTCGCGAACCGCGGCCGGTTGTTGAGGTCCGGGTGGTCGGCCGCGTCGGCCCAGCCCCGCTCCTCGGTGAAGATCCACGGCACCTGTCCGCCCTGGGTGTCGGCGTGCTCGATGACGACGACGCCGCCGGGGCGCAGCAGCCGGTGCGCGGTGCGCTCGATGCCGCGGATGAGGTCGAGTCCGTCCTCGCCGGAGAACAGGGCGAGTTCGGGATCGTGGTCCCGGGCCTCCGGCGCCACGTACTCCCACTCGGTGAGCGGGATGTACGGCGGGTTGGAGATCACCAGGTCCACCTGCCCGTCGAGGTCGCGGAAGGCCTCCAGGGCGTCTCCCTGGCGCAGGTCGACCCTGGACCCCTCGACGTTCTTGCGCGTCCACCGCAGGGCGTCCTCGGACAGCTCCACGGCGTGCACGCGGGAGCGCGGGACCTCCTGCGCGAGGGCGAGCGCGATGGCGCCCGAGCCGGTGCAGAGGTCGACGATCAGTGGTTCGACGACGTCCATCGCGCGGACGGCGTCTATGGCCCAGCCGACCACCGACTCGGTCTCCGGGCGGGGCACGAAGACGCCGGGGCCGACCTGGAGCTCCAGGTAGCGGAAATAGGCGTGCCCGGTGATGTGCTGGAGCGGCTCGCGGGCCTCCCGGCGCGCGATCACCTCCCAGTAGCGGGCGTCGAAGTCCGCGTCCTTGACGGTGTGCAGCTCGCCCCGCTTCACGCCGTGCACGAAGGCGGCGAGCTCCTCCGCGTCGTTGCGCGGTGAGGGCACGCCGGCGTCGGCCAGCCGCTGGGTGGCCTGGGCCACTTCCGCGAGCAGCACGCCGCGGGGGTTTGGGGGTCGCCCCCCAAGATGTTGCTGCACGCTGGTCCTCCGGGGCTGGGCTGTTGTCGTGAGCTTCTTACGCGGCGGCGAGTTTGGCCGCCGAGTCCGCGTCGACGCAGGCCTGGATCATCGCGTCGAGGTCGCCGTCGAGGACCTGGTCCAAGTTGTACGCCTTGAATCCGACGCGGTGGTCCGAGATGCGGTTCTCCGGGAAGTTGTACGTACGGATCTTCTCGGAGCGGTCGACGGTACGGACCTGGCTGCGGCGGGCGTCCGCGGCCTCCCGTTCCGCTTCCTCCTGCGCCGCCGCGAGGAGCCTGGAGCGCAGGATACGCATCGCCTGCTCCTTGTTCTGCAGCTGGCTCTTCTCGTTCTGGCAGGAGGCGACGACTCCGGTGGGAATGTGCGTGATGCGCACCGCGGAGTCGGTCGTGTTCACGGACTGTCCGCCGGGTCCGGAGGAGCGGTAGACGTCGATGCGCAGATCGTTCGCGTGGATCTCGACGTCGACCTCCTCGGCCTCCGGCGTGACCAGCACGCCGGCCGCGGAGGTGTGGATGCGGCCCTGCGACTCGGTGGACGGCACGCGCTGCACGCGGTGCACGCCTCCCTCGTACTTCAGGCGCGCCCAGACGCCCTGTCCCGGCTCGGTGGCGCCCTGGCCGCCCTTGGTCTTCACCGCGACCTGGACGTCCTTGTAGCCGCCGAGCTCGGACTCGGTGGAGTCGATGATCTCGGTCTTCCAGCCGACGCGCTCGGCGTACCGCAGGTACATGCGCAGCAGGTCGCCGGCGAAGAGGGCGGACTCGTCGCCGCCGGCGCCCGCCTTGATCTCCAGGATGACGTCCTTGTCGTCGCTGGGGTCGCGCGGGACCAGCAGCAGCCGGAGCTTCTCGGTGAGCTCCCCGCGCTGCTTCTCCAGGTCCTTGACCTCGGCGGCGAAGTCGGGGTCGTCGGCCGCGAACTCCTTCGCGGTCCCGATGTCGTCCCCGGTCTGCTTCCAGGAGCGGTACGTCGCGACGATCGGGGTCAGCTCGGCGTAGCGCTTGTTCAGCTTGCGCGCGTTGGCCTGGTCGGCGTGGACCGACGGGTCAGCGAGCTTCTTCTCCAGATCGGCGTGTTCACCGATGAGTTCCTCGACCGCCTCGAACATCTCCGGCTCCAATGGACTGTCCCCCGCTCCGTGACGGGCTCGGGGACGTAGGTACGGCGTGGGGGTCCCCCGGTCCGGACGGGGTCCGGGCCCCGGGGGAAGGGGCTGCACCGCAAAGCGCCGGTCCCGGCGCCCCCGTGCCGGGGACGCCGGAGACCGGCGCTGTGGGCTCGCTACTTCTTGGCAGCGGCAGCCTTGCCGAAGCGGGCCTCGAAGCGGGCCACGCGGCCACCGGTGTCGAGGATCTTCTGCTTGCCCGTGTAGAACGGGTGGCACTCGGAGCAGACCTCGGCACGAATGGCGCCGGACTCGATCGTGCTGCGGGTGATGAACGACGCGCCACAGGTGCAGCTGACCTGCGTCTCGACGTACTCGGGGTGGATCTCGCGCTTCAAGGTGTCTCCTAGTTTCGGGAGGGCGCCGGGTCGCCGCCGCGGGATGCGGGAGCGTGAACCGGAGCCGACGTACCAGTCTGCCAGGACTGGGCGCATCCCCCAAAACCGGGGGGACGGATCATCTATTCCCGGGCAGGTGTACGGGCCGCTCAGGGCCTGTGCACGGGGCTCACGAGGCGTTCACTACGCCCTTCGCGGTGCCCGTGGCGGTGCCCTCGGTGGCCGCCCTCGGAATCGCCCGGTCGTCCTTGAGGGCGTTCCAGACCGTCTTGGCCTTGGCCTCGTCGACCAGGACGCGGTTGGCGTCCGCGCTGTCGTACTGGACGGGCATCGTCACCATGTTCATGTGCGACGAGCCGATGCCCTTGAGGCCGTCGGCGAAGGACGCGAGGTCCTTGACCGAACCGATGTCGGAGTCGGTGGTGACGGTCTTGGTCGCGGTGTCGGCGAGCTGGTAGAGCTTCGTGGGGCTGGTGAGGACGCCGAGGTGCTTGACCTGGTCGACCAGGGCCTTGATGAACGCCTGCTGGAGCTGGATGCGGCCGAGGTCCGAGCCGTCACCGACGCCGTGCCGGGTGCGGACCAGACCGAGCGCCTGCCGTCCGTCGAGCGTGTGCGGGCCGGCGGTGAGGTTCAGGTGGCTGTCGGGGTCCTTGATGTCCTTGGTCGTGGTGACCGAGACACCGCCCAGATCGTCGATGAGCTTCTGGAAGCCGCTGAAGTCGACCTCGACGTAGTGGTCCATGCGGATACCGGACAGGGACTCGACGGTCTTCACGGCGCAGGTGGCGCCACCGGTGGAGTACGCGGAGTTGAACATGACGCCGGTCGCGGCGTCGTGGGTGACACCCTTGGCGTCCGTGCAGGAGGGGCGCCTGACGAGGGTGTCGCGGGGTATGGAGACCACGCTGGCCTTCTTGTGGCCCTCGTACACGTGCACGACCATCGCCGTGTCCGAGCGGGCGCTGCCGTCGTCGACGCCGCCGCCGAGCTTCTCGTTGCCGCCGGACCGCGTGTCGGACCCCAGCACCAGGATGTTCTCGGAGCCGTTGTCGGCCTTCAGGGGCCGGTCCGAACCGAGGGCCTGGTTGATGTCGACGGTCTTGAGGTTGTCGTTGAGCTTGAAGTAGAGGATCCCGACACCCGTGCCGCCCAGCACGACGATGCCCGCCGCGGTCCAGGCCGTGATGAGCAGCGCCTTGCGTCGCGTTCCCCGCGGCTTGCGGCGGCTGCCCTTCGCACCGCGGCGCGGACGGCTCGTGCCGGACTCGCCCGGTGTCCCGGGTCCCGGCGTGCTCTCGGCAGGCATGTGCTCCCTCAGTCCTCGTACTGTCGGTTACCCCTGTCTGTCAGGGCCAGGCCCGTCTGCGGTCGTGACACGTGCTTCTCCATGGTCACTCCGTACCGTCAGACGGGGAAACTCGGCAAAGGGTTGCACAACGCGATGTGCCCACCGCCGACCGCGATGGGCACATCGAATGCTCGGCGCGTCCGGACGGAAACGCGCTCACCTGCTCTTTCAGCCGAAGATGTCGTACTGCCCGAAATCGGTACCGATCTTGATCCTTGTGGCGAAGATCTCGCTGGTGGCCTTGCCGGTACCCGGGTACAGATACAGCGTGCCGCCGGGCGTACGGGCCAGGAAGTCGGCCCTGCCGTCGCCGGTCACGTCACCCGGGGCGTCGAAGGCGTTGTACCCGCCCCAGGTGCGCACCTTGACGCGGGCCGAGAACGCCCCGCTGCCCGCCTTGCCGGTGCCCTTGTAGAGGTATACGTACGAGCCGCTCGCGCTGCGCGCGATCAGGTCGGCCTTGCCGTCCCCGGTGAAGTCACCGTGCGCGCGCAGGGAGTTGTACTGGTTCCAGCCGGAGCCGACCGCGACGCGGGCCGAGAAGGTGCCGTTGCCCTTGCCCGGGTAGATCCACAGGACGCCGCCGGAGTCGACGGAGAGCAGGTCGGGCAGGGCGTCAGCGGTGACGTCGCCGGGGGCGACGACGCGGGTGCGGGTCTTCCAGTTCGTGAAGATCTTCGTGTCGGCCCACTTCTCCGTGGACGGCAGGAAGTGCCACCAGTGGATGTCACCGCTGGAGCTGCGGCGCTCCACGATGTCCTGGTAGCCGTCACGGTCGAGGTCGGCCTGCAGGACCACGTTCGACGTGCTCCAGGAGCCCCACGACTGCCGGGCCCCCAGCGAGGTGCCCTTGGAGTCCTTCTCGTACAGCGTCTTGGTGGACGCCTGGCGGACGAACAGGTCCGCCCTGTGGTCACCGCTCAGGTTCGTGTCGTCGACGCGCGGGAGGGCCGCGCCGACATAGGTGCTGACCTTGCTGAAGACGCTGTACGCGCCCTTCTTCACGCAGTCCGCCACGCCCCAGGAGACGACGCCCACGATGCGGCCGCCCACGATCAGCGGGCCGCCGGAGTCACCGTTGCAGGCCGAGGTGGTGCCGGCGTCGCCGCCGGTCGCCGGGTCGCCCGCGCAGACCATGTGACCCTTGACGAAGTCCGTGCCGTAGTAGCGGCCGCACGTGGTGTCGGACTGGAGGGGCAGCGTGGCCGTCTTGAGGTTCTCGGCGATGTCCTGCGTGGTGGAGGTGGTGCGGCCCCAGCCGTAGAGCGTGGCCTTGGTGCCGGACGCGTACGAGGCGGTGTCGCCCGACGTCGTCATCCGGATCGGCTTGGCCTTGACCGGACCCGGCAGCGTGAGCACCGCGATGTCGTTGTCGATGGCCGACGCGCTGTACGAGGGGTGGTTCCACTGCCGCCAGACACCCGAGACGGTACCGCCGTGCAGGTTCGTACCGCCGTCCGAGGGCAGCTGGCCGGTGCCGGTCAGGACGGCCCCGTGGGCCTTCCAGTCGAAGCCCTTGACGCAGTGCGCGGCGGTGAGGATCTTCGTCGGAGCCACCACCGCGCCACCGCAGAAGAACCCGGTGTCGTCGCTGGTGCTGCTCGTGCCCTTGTCGTCCGTGTACCAGAGCTGAGCCATCCACGGAGCCGTGGTGATGGTCGTCGTGGTACCGCCGATGATCTTCGGATCGACGGAGCCGGTACCCGCGCTCCTGCCGACGCTCGTGCCGGTGCCCGCGTCTCGCGAGGGCTTCGGGGTCGACGCGACCGCCGTGCCGTCACTGGCGACGGCGGCGGCGATCCTCTTCTCCAGCGTGGCGAGGCCGGGCGACGGGTGGCCGGGCCTGGCCGTCGGCGCCGACTGCGGCGTGGCTGCGTTCGCGGACGACATCAGCAGCGCGCCGCCGACGGCGGCCGCCAGGGTCGCGGCGGCGACGGGAACGGCGATGCGTATCCGGCGTCTGTGACGACCACGCCCGGACAAGGATGGATCCACTCAAGTCCCCCCTGAGACCTATCTGTTGCGAGAAGGCGCGATCGTACACGCGTGCCAGACAGCACAAAGGGCCGCCCCCGGATCGGGAGCGGCCCTCGGTCTCAGTCGTGCAGGGTCAGTCGTTGCCGTTGCCCGGCGACGGCGTCGTCTTCTGGATCTGCAGAAGGAACTCCGCGTTCGACTTCGTCTGCTTCATCTTGTCGAGCAGCAGCTCGATCGCCTGCTGCTGGTCGAGCGCGTGGAGCACGCGACGCAGCTTCCAGGTGATGGCGAGCTCGTCGGCGCCGAGCAGCAGCTCTTCCTTACGGGTACCGGACGCGTCCACGTCCACGGCCGGGAAGACACGCTTGTCGGCGAGCTTCCGGTCGAGCTTGAGCTCGGCGTTGCCGGTGCCCTTGAACTCCTCGAAGATGACCTCGTCCATGCGCGAGCCGGTGTCGACGAGCGCGGTGGCCAGGATGGTCAGCGAGCCGCCGTCCTCGATGTTGCGCGCGGCACCGAAGAAGCGCTTCGGCGGGTAGAGCGCGGTCGAGTCGACACCACCGGACAGGATGCGGCCGGAGGCGGGGGCGGCGAGGTTGTACGCACGGCCCAGACGCGTGATCGAGTCGAGCAGCACGACGACGTCGTGACCCAGCTCCACCAGACGCTTGGCACGCTCGATGGCGAGCTCGGCGACCGTGGTGTGGTCCTCGGCCGGACGGTCGAAGGTCGAGGAGATGACCTCGCCCTTGACCGACCGCTGCATGTCGGTGACCTCTTCCGGACGCTCGTCGACCAGGACGACCATCAGGTGGCACTCGGGGTTGTTGTGCGTGATCGCGTTGGCGATCGCCTGCATGATCATGGTCTTGCCGGTCTTCGGCGGGGCCACGATCAGACCGCGCTGGCCCTTGCCGATCGGCGCGACGAGGTCGATGATCCGGGTCGTCAGCACGCCCGGGTCGGTCTCCAGGCGGAGCCGGTCCTGCGGGTACAGCGGCGTCAGCTTGTTGAACTCCGGGCGCCCGCGCCCCGAGTCGGGGGCCATGCCGTTGGTCGAGTCCAGGCGGACCAGCGCGTTGAACTTCTCGCGGCGCTCGCCGTCCTTGGGCTGACGCACGGCGCCGGTGACGTGGTCACCCTTGCGCAGGCCGTTCTTGCGGACCTGGGCCAGCGACACGTACACGTCGTTCGGACCCGGCAGGTAGCCCGAGGTGCGGATGAACGCGTAGTTGTCGAGGATGTCCAGGATGCCCGCGACGGGGATCAGGACGTCGTCGTCCGCGAGCTGCGGCTCGCTGGTCGCGAACTCGTCGCGGCCACGACGGCCACGGCGGTCGCGGTAACGGCCGCGACGGCCGCGACGGCCACCGTCGAAGTCGTCGTCGTCCTGCGGGCCGTTGTCACGCGGCTGACGGTCCTGACGGTCCTGACGACCGCCGCCCTGCTGCTGACGGTCCTGGCGGTCCTGACGCTCCTGGCGCTCCGGGCGCTGCTGTCCGCCGCCGGCCTGGCCCTGCTGCTGCTCGTCGCCCTTGCCGCCCCGACGGTCGCGCTCGCGTCCGCCACGCTCGCGCTCACCGCGCTCACCGCGCTCACCGCGCTCGCCGCGGTCCCGGCGGTCACGGCGGCCCTGGCGGCCGTCGG
The DNA here is from genome assembly GCF_042887295.1 of Streptomyces sp. NPDC057950. Taxonomy (NCBI): domain Bacteria; kingdom Bacillati; phylum Actinomycetota; class Actinomycetes; order Kitasatosporales; family Streptomycetaceae; genus Streptomyces; species Streptomyces sp. NPDC057950. The sequence continues at coordinate 27,503 of NZ_JBHVPP010000030.1, read as the reverse complement.
CGCCGTCGCCGGCGTCACCCTTGGCCTCGCCGGCCGTGTCGGCCTTCGGCTCGCTCTTCGCCTCGACGGCGACCGTCTCGGGGCTGCCCGCCTCGGCGACGGCGCGACGGCGGCGGCGCTCCACGGCGGGGGCGTCGTCCCGCTCGGCCTCGCTCGCGCGGGAGGGGCCTCCGGCGGGCTGGCCGGGGATCTCGATCTGCTGCTGGGCCACGGCCTTCTCGGCGGCCTTCTCGGCCTTCGTCCCGGCCGCGGTGGCCTCGTCGCCGGTACGGGCCTTGGAGGTGGCCCGGCGCTTGGGCTTGGCCTCGGCGGTGGTGTCGGCGGCCTGCGCCGGGGCACCGCCCGCCTGCGCCTCCTTGATGACCTCGATCAGCTGGCTCTTGCGCATCCGCGCGGTGCCCCTGATACCGAGGCCTGACGCGACCTGCTGAAGCTCGGCCAGCACCATGCCGTCGAGGCCGGTACCGCGGCGCCGCCGGGAGCCGGCACCGGAGGCAGGCGCGGCAGAGGCGTCCGTGGCGGGCGCGGCAGCGGTCTCCTCGACACGCGCGCCCATCAGATCGGTGGTGTCGCTCACGAAGGGTCCTTCCCTGGAGCGGACGTCGGCCTGTCTGGCTCGGCGACCGGTTGTGCTGTCCGGCTTTGGTCCTTGTGGTGTGGACCGCGCCGGGGCGGTGGTCCGCCAAAGCGGCGGAAGACATGTCTGGTGATGACGATTCCGGAGCCGTGGCACTGAATTGCGGTGTCATCGGCACGGTCACGCCGGTTCCGGAGCGTGCTCAGCACTGCTCAGCGCATAGCACCCAATGCATGGCACAAAGCAGTTTGGGAGGCTCCCGGAAGAAAGGTTGTCCCGGACGGGGACACGATGCACCTCGCCATGGTGGGGTCGGGTGCAGACTTGAGGTTAACACTACCGGATCCAACAAACATTCCCCCTCTCGAAATCCGGCAACCGCGCGCTTTTAATGGACGCCCGTGGGCGCGAGAGGCAGCACGCTCGCCCCCGTGCCGTCGAGGTCCAGTCGATTGGCGGCCCAGCCCTGACCTGCGAGGTCAGCGACTTTGTCGGCCGATTCGCCGTCGGCGAGCGCGAGGACCGTGGGGCCCGCGCCGGAGATCACCGCGGGAACGCCGTCGGCCCGCAGCCGCTCCACCAGTGCGGCGCTCTCCGGCATCGCCGGGGCGCGGTACTCCTGGTGCAGACGGTCCTCGGTGGCGGGCAGCAGCAGCTCGGGGCGCCTGGTGAGGGCCTCGACGAGCAGTGCGGCGCGGCCCGCGTTCGTGGCGGCGTCGACGTGCGGGACGGTGCGTGGCAGCAGACCGCGCGCGGTCTCGGTGAGCACCGGCTTTCCCGGCACGAAAACCACCGGAACGATGGAATCGGCGGGTTCCATCCGGATCGCCCGCGCGGCTCCGGCCTCCATCCAGGAGAGCGTGAAACCACCGAGCAGACAGGCCGCGACATTGTCGGGATGCCCTTCGATCTCGGTGGCGAGTTCCAGCAGCGCGGAGTCGTCGAGCCTGCTGTCGCCGCCTATGGTCACGGCACGCGCGGCGACGATTCCGGCGCAGATGGCGGCCGAGGAGGAACCGAGACCCCGTCCGTGCGGAATGCGGTTGGCGCAGACGATCTCGAGGCCGCGCGGCTGTCCGCCCAGCAGATCGAAGGCGGTGCGCAGGGAACGTACGAGGAGGTGGCTCTCGTCGCGCGGCAGCGTCTCGCTGCCCTCCCCGGCGATGTCGATGTGCAGCCCGGAGTCGGCCACCCGGACGACCACGTCGTCGTACAGCCCCAGTGACAGGCCGAAGGCGTCGAAGCCCGGCCCGAGATTGGCGCTGGTGGCGGGGACGCGCACCCGGACGGCGGCGGCGCGGAACGCTGGACCGGCCATCGCTCGATGACTCTCCTTGAGCTGCGTGATGTGCGAGATTCTCGATGAACTGCGAGGAACTGCGGTGACTGGTGCGAGGAACTGCGGTGAACTGCTGCGAGGAACTGCGACGGATTGCCATGCCTACGAAAGGACCCGGAGGCCGCAAGGACGGCGCGGCACCGCGGCATATGCGGCGGGCGGGTTCGGTACAGCCTATCGAAGGAAGGTTCTGTGGCGACATAGGGCGCACAGGAGGCGCACGATGCGTGTCGTAAGCCCCCTGTGCACCCCCCGCCGGATCACGTCGGGGCCGGTCGCGACGGGTGCCGCTTTCCGCCGCTTTCCGGCACTTTCCACCCGGCACCGAAGGCCGCCGACGCGGCCCGGCGCGCTCCCGGAGTCCCCGCGACCCCCGGGGACTCCGGTCGGGGACTCCCACGGGGCGGCGGCGGGTTCGCGCCAGGCGGCTTTACGCCAGCCCGAGCCGCTCCGCCGCCGTGGCCGCGTCCACCGGGACGGTGACGGGCTGCGGGGCGCCGGCGACGGCCCAGTCCGGATCCTTGAGCCCGTTTCCGGTGACCGTGCAGACGATCCGCTGGCCGGGGTCGACCTTGCCCTGCTCGGCGGCCTTCAGCAGGCCGGCGACGGACGCGGCGGACGCCGGCTCGACGAAGACGCCCTCCTGCGCGGCCAACAGCCGGTAGGCGCGCAGGATCTCACGGTCCGTCACCTCGTCGATGAAGCCGCCCGACTCGTCCCGCGCGGCCAGCGCGAACTGCCACGAGGCCGGGTTGCCGATGCGGATCGCGGTGGCGATGGTCGAGGGGTCCTTGACCACCTCACCGCGCACGATGGGCGCGGAACCGGAGGCCTGGAAACCCCACATGCGCGGGGTCCGCGCGGCGATGCCGTCGGTGGCGTACTCGGTGTAGCCCTTCCAGTACGCCGTGATGTTGCCCGCGTTGCCCACCGGCAGGACATGGATGTCGGGCGCGTCGCCGAGCATGTCCACGATCTCGAACGCCGCGGTCTTCTGGCCCTCGATGCGCACCGGATTGACCGAATTGACCAGCGCCACGGGGTAGTTGTCGGACAGCGAACGCGCGAGCGTCAGGCAGTCGTCGAAGTTCCCGTCGACCTGGAGGATCTTCGCGCCGTGGATGAGGGCCTGCCCCATCTTGCCGAGCGCGATCTTGCCCTGCGGCACGAGGACGGCACAGACCATCCCGGCCCGCACCGCGTAGGCCGCGGCGGAGGCCGAGGTGTTGCCGGTGGAGGCGCAGATGACGGCCTTCGCGCCCTCCTCCTTCGCCCGCGTGATGGCCATGGTCATACCGCGGTCCTTGAAGGACCCGGTCGGATTCGCACCCTCCACCTTGAGGTGGACGTCGCAGCCCGTGCGCTCGGAGAGCACCTGCGCGGGCACGAGCGGCGTACCGCCCTCACGGAGCGTCACGACCGGCGTGTTCTCGGACACCGGAAGCCGGTCCCGGTACTCCTCGATGATTCCGCGCCATTGGTGGGTCATTGCTGGTTACTCTCCTTCAACCCGCATGATGCTGGCGACACCCCGCACGGTGTCGAGGCTGCGCAGCGCCTCGACGGTCCCGTTCAGGGACGCGTCGGACGCACGGTGGGTGACCACGACGAGAGAGGCCTCGCCGCCTCCGTCCTGCCGGCCCTGCTGGCGAACCGTATCGATCGAGACGCCGTGCTCGGCGAAGACCGTGGCCACCTGGGCGAGGACACCCGGTTTGTCGGCCACGTCGAGGCTGATGTGGTAGCGCGTGACGACCTCGCCCATCGAACTCACGGGCAGCTGGGTGTACGCGGAGTCGCCGGGGCCGGTCGCGCCGTTGAGCTTGTTGCGGCAGACGGCGACGAGGTCACCGAGGACGGCGGAGGCGGTCGGGGCGCCGCCGGCGCCCGGCCCGTAGAACATGAGCTGACCGGCCGCGTCCGACTCGACGAACACGGCGTTGTACGCGCCGCGCACGGAGGCGAGGGGGTGGCTCAGCGGAATCATCGCCGGGTGCACGCGCGCCGTCACCGAGCCCCCGTCCGCGGCCCGCTCGCAGATGGCGAGCAGTTTGATGGTGCAGCCCATCGCCTTGGCCGAGGCGAAGTCGGCGGAGGTGACCTCGTTCATGCCCTCGCGGTAGACGTCGTCGAGACGCACCCGCGTGTGGAAGGCGATCCCGGCGAGGATGGCGGCCTTGGCGGCGGCGTCGAAACCCTCGACGTCGGCGGTCGGGTCGGCTTCCGCGTACCCGAGCGCGGTGGCCTCGTCGAGGGCCTCCTGGTAGCCGGCTCCCGTGGAGTCCATCTTGTCGAGGATGAAGTTCGTGGTGCCGTTGACGATCCCCATCACGCGGTTGATCTTGTCGCCGGCGAGCGACTCGCGCAGCGGGCGGATCAGGGGGATGGCACCGGCGACGGCGGCCTCGTAGTAGAGGTCCCTGCCGTGCTCCTCGGCGGCTGCGTGCAGCGCGGCACCGTCCTGGGCGAGCAGCGCCTTGTTGGCCGACACCACGGAGGCGCCGTGCTCGAAGGCGGTCGTGATGAGGGAGCGGGCGGGCTCGATCCCCCCGATGACCTCCACGACGACGTCGATGTCCCCGCGTTTGACCAGGGCGGTGGCGTCGGTCGTCACCAGGGCGGGGTCGATGCCCGCACGGACCTTGGAGGGCCGCCGCACCGCGACGCCGGTCAGCTCGACCGGGGCCCCGATGCGCGCGGCGAGGTCGTCGGCGTGCGTCGTCATGATGCGAGCCACCTCTGAGCCGACAACCCCACAGCCCAGCAGCGCCACCTTCAGCGGACGCGTACGCATCATCCGACCTCGTTTCCTCATACCGTCTACGGTGGAACCAGTCTCACTCACCGGACGGGGCTTTCTGTCCCTCGTCCGGATCGTGAGATGTCTATTTCATTCTTGCGGGGCCGACGAACCGGAGATCTTCCTCCGGCCGCCGGGACACCGCCGGTGGCCGCCGCCCGTCATCCCACATCGAGCCGGAGCAGGTCGTCCTCCGTCTCGCGCCGGACGATGAGCCGCGCCTCGCCGTCGTTGACCGCGACGACCGGCGGCCGCAGCGCGTGGTTGTAGTTGCTGGCCATCGACCGGCAGTAGGCGCCGGTGGCCGGAACGGCGAGCAGGTCGCCCGGTGCCAGGTCGGAGGGCAGGAACGCGTCCTTCACGACGATGTCACCGCTCTCGCAGTGCTTGCCGACGACGCGCACGAGCATGGGCTCGGCATCGGAGGTGCGCGAGACCAGGGCGACGCTGTACTCGGCGTCGTACAGCGCGGTGCGGATGTTGTCGGACATGCCGCCGTCCACGGAGACGTACGTCCGCAGCCCCTCGAGCGGCTTGATGGTGCCGACCTCGTAGAGCGTGAAGGCGGTCGGCCCGACGATGGCGCGCCCTGGCTCCACCGAGATCCGGGGCGTTTGCAGCCTCGCGGCCTCGCACTCCCGGCTGACGATCTCGCTGAGGGCCTTGGCGATCTCGTGCGGCTCCCGGGGATCGTCGTCACTGGTGTACGCGATGCCGAGGCCGCCGCCGAGGTCGATCTCGGGCAGTTCGACCCCGTGCTCGTCACGGACGGCCGCGAGCAGCGCCACGACGCGCCGGGCGGCTACCTCGAACCCGGCCATGTCGAAGATCTGCGAGCCGATGTGCGAGTGGATCCCGACCAGCTCGAGACCGTCGAGGGAGAGCGCACGGCGTACGGCCTCCGCGGCCTGCCCGTCGGCGAGGGCGATGCCGAACTTCTGGTCCTCGTGGGCGGTGGCGATGAACTCGTGCGTGTGCGCCTCCACGCCGACCGTCACCCGGATCTGTACGCGCTGCCGCGTGCCGAGGGACTGGGCGATGTGGGCGACGCGCACGATCTCCTGGAAGGAGTCGAGGACGATCCGCCCGACGCCGGCGCGGACGGCGGCGGTGATCTCCTCGGCGGACTTGTTGTTGCCGTGGAAGGCGATGCGGTCGGCGGGCATACCGGCGGAGAGGGCGGTGACCAGTTCACCACCCGAACAGACGTCGAGGTTCAGCCCCTCCTCGTACAGCCACCGCACGACGGCGCGCGAGAGGAACGCCTTCCCCGCGTAGAAGACGTCGGCGTCGTGCCCGAAGGCGGTGCGCCAGGCGCGGGCGCGGGCGCGGAAGTCCGACTCGTCGAGGAAGTAGGCGGGAGTGCCGAACTCCTCCGCGAGGGTGGTGACTTCGACACCGCCGACGCTCACGACCCCGTCGTCGGTACGGGTGACGGTGTGGGCCCAGACCTTGGGGTCGAGGGCGTTGAGGTCCGAGGGCGGGGCGCTGTAGTGCCCCTCGGACAGGACATCGGCGTGACGGGGCCCGGCGGGGTGTGCGGAACGGCTCATTCTTCTCTCACAGATAGTCAGGGGCGCTGATGCCGAGCAGGGACAGGCCGCCGGCCAGCACCGTCCCGGTGGCTTCGGCGAGCGCGAGCCGGGCGCGGTGGGCGGCCGAGGGTTTCTCGTCGCCGAGCGGCAGCACCAGGTGCTGGAGGGCGAGGAAGGCGTCGGCGGTGGTGACGAGCTGCCGGGCGAGGCGGTCGGGGGCGCGATGGGTCGCGGCGACGCGCAGGGCACGGGGGTACTCGGCGAGGGCACCGAGCAGGTCGTCCGCCCGCGGGACGTCACCGGGGGTGCCGGTGAAGCCGAGGGCGGCGGCGTTACGGGTGAGGGCCCGGGTGCGGGCGTGGGCGTACCGGACGCGGAAGAGAGGGTTGCTCTCCTGCTGAAGAAGATGCCCGGCATCGATCCGTGGCCGGTCGTGCCCGGCCGGATGCAGCAGCGCCCAGCGGGAGGCGTCGGGGCCGAGGGATGTGGGGTCTTCGGGGGCGGGGACGGGGCGGAGGGTTACGGGGGTGGTGGGGGTGCCGGTGCCGGGGGCGGTGAGGGCCGCGGGTGCGGGGGTGAGGGGGTGCGTTCCCAGGGTGTGCGTTCCCTCGGGGTGCCGTGGGCCGCCGGGCGGAAGGCCGGTGTACGCGGGGGCGACGCCTGGGAGGTCGGTGTGGGAGGGGACCGTGTCGGAGAGGCCCGTGTCGGAGAGGTCTGTATGGGAGCGATCCGTGTGGGAGCGATCCGTGTGCGGCGGCTTGGCCGCATCCGCAAGCAGGACGTCATCGCCGCCGCCGGCGTGCGGAGGCCCGGCGTGTTGCACGAGGGCCCGGCCACCCTGGGTGGCGATGATCCGTACGAGCGCGTCGGCGACGACCTCCGCACGGATGTCGTACGGCATCGGGATCCGCAGCGGGACGACCTGCCCGGCGAGGGCGTCGCCATGACCGTAGGAACCGCGCCCGATCTCCCGTACGAGGGATGCGACGGCCGAGTCCGCGCCGCCGAGGCGAATGTTGAGAAACCCGGGCCCGGTGATCGCGACGTCGGCGACACCGTCGGTGCCGACGAGGTGGGGCAGCAGGATCTCGGCGACCCTCACCGCGGAGCGCCCGGCGGGGCGGGCCAGCTGCAACGCGATGTTCGTGGCGTAGTCCCCGCACCCACCGGGCCCCGGCGGCGCCACCACCGCCCGCGCCGGCACGGCCACACTCAGCTCACCCGCGTCCACGGCACGACGCACCGCGCGCAGCACGGTACGGGAGAGCTCGACGGGGGTCACGTGACCAGCGTAGGGGAGGAGGGGGGTGGGTATGCGAGTCGGTTTGGCCGGAGGTCCGGGATGTGGACGGGGTACGGGTCGGTACGGACGGCGGGGCCCAGGGGTGCGGGGCCGGGCGGCGGCCCTGCGTCCGTAGGGGTGACTCGACGACCACGGTCCATGGGTGACGAGGGGGTGGGACGGGTACGACGGTGTGCGGGTCGACCACGGTCCATGGGTGTGCGGGTCGACCACGGTCCATCCATGGGTGACGACGGGGTGGGACGGGTACGACGGTGTGCGGCGGGTCAACGGCTGCCGTCAGTGACCGGACCGACCGGCACGCTCGGCTTCGTCGACCCCGAACCCCTCGGCACCGAACCTCTCCGTACGGAAACCATCCGTACCGAACCGTTCGGAGCCAAACCCCGCTCCCTCTCCCGCTCCCTCTGTTTCTCCCCCGTCCGCGCTACGGAAGGCACCTTGGAAGGGCGACCCGCAGTCGTCGCCACCACCGCCTTCGCCGCCCCGACTCCCCCGCCGTTCCATCAACTGCCGCACGATTCGAACGAGTTCAGCAGGCTCGAAGGGTTTGGCGAGAAAGGCGTCGACGCCGACCTCGAGCCCGCTCTCGACCTCGTACTGGGTGCAGGCGCTGACGATGGCGAGGGGAAGGCTCCGGGTGCGCGGATCGGCACGGAGGCGAGCGGCGGTCCGCAACCCGTCGAGCCGGGGCATGACCACATCCAGGGTCACCACATCAGGCCGCACGTGATGCACCACGTCCAGGCATTCGACACCGTCGGCCGCGGTCACGACCTCGATGCCCTCCAGCTCGAGATTGACCCTGATCAGCTGCCGGATGACCTTGTTGTCGTCCACAACAAGCACCCGACCGGACGCGCCGGACACAACTCGAGAGTAGGTCCGCGCCCGGCACCGCGTCCGGCTTTTCCCCACTTCCACCCCGGACGTGTTCCCGAACCCGCTCGGGCCCGCCCCGGACCCCGCCCCGAGCCAGTATCCGGGGCGCTCGCCGGGGACCGTGAACCCCTTCGGCCCACACCCCCGAGCCGCCCGCTCCCTCCCCAACACACCGCCCCTCCCCCACATAAACCCATGCCAGCCACCCTCGAAAGAGCTGGTAGGGTTCTACCCGTCGCCCCACACCAAGGCCGACACGCCCCCGTAGCTCAGGGGATAGAGCAACGGCCTCCGGAGCCGTGTGCGCAGGTTCGAATCCTGCCGGGGGCACCCCTCATGAGGTGCCCAAAGACCCCGTCACCAGCGGAAACGCTGAGGCCGGGGTCTTCGCGTATGTGCAGCCGGATGCCGCCCGAAGCGGCCGTATGTCGGGGTCTGTGGACGAGGCGTGGACGGGATCTTGGGGCATCGCCGCAGGTGATGAGGCTCCATCGAACCGAGCAGAGCTGCTCCTCGTCGTCCTGAACTTAGACCACATGACAAGGCCAGCGATCACGACCGTGACGTGGATGCCTGTCCTACCGTCTTCAGGCGCCACCTACGAGCGGATAGATCCACGAGTCGGGGGATCTTGCGGATGTGATCACGCTTGCCGTAGCACTCATGAGCGTCGAACGAACACTGGGTGGGACTCTGGGGCAGACAGTGCTCAGCCAGTGCGCCGGCCACGGCTGAAGCCACTGAGCTCGGTCTGATCTGGGCAGACAAGGGTTGAGGTCTGCCTGAAGCAGGCCAGCACGGGGGCGAGCGAAGATTGTGTAGGGGCCGCTCGTACGTGAGCGTGGGCAGGGCCTGTTCGATGAGGGCTCAGATCTCCGCACCGGTCCGGTTGACCACCTGCTATTGGGAAAGCTCCCGCCATCGCCCCCGAAGGGAGGCCGGGCCGCTCCCCAGGCTCCGCGGTACGCCTATGCATGACGGCTTCGACGAGGCTAGGCCGCGCGCCCGCTAACGTGATCGGCTACTGACGCTGGCAGCCACTTGATTTGACAGAGCGACAGCAATCTGATTTTTAGGTCTCCTGGATTCTTCTCTCGCCCCTCTGCACACGTTGGAGTGCATGTGACTATCGCAGACCTCGTCGCAGCACCGGACTCGCAGCAGGAGTCATTCAGTGCACTGGTCCACGTGGAGTATCAACTCCGCGTGCTGGGGCTACTGTGCGCAGCTGCGGACGAGGAGCCGGCCAAATTCAGCACGCCTGGCTCACTCGAGACATGGGCCGAATATTGCCGTAAGCAAAGCGAAAAGCTGGGCTGCACCGAGTGCCGAACGGATGCAACGGGGGTCGCCGACAGTATCGAGACGGTGGTCGTCAAAGCGCCGCAAACGTCGATCAGACGGGTACGCAACCAGGTGTGCCACGGCGGTCCGATCCCAGAGAGTATCGACCGCGCAGTCCTGCATAGGGCAGTGACCTATAACGCCGAGCGCATCGTGCGGATCTACGATCACGGCCACGCCTCCGAGTTGAGCCCCTACTTCCGAATGATCGACGGCGCGCTCGCGGCGCTGCACTCCTTCTCGGGGACGGCAGCGAAGTACTGGCCGCGTCGCGGCGAAGCCCGTGATGTGACCGATCCCGACGTGATGGATGCCCTGAAGAAGTTGAACTTTCAGCGCGGTGATCGCCTACTCGACGACTTCGCGCAGGACATCGCCCGGGACCTCAAGGGCTTTGCGGAACGTGACTCGGTCTACGTCCTAGCGTCGCCGCCCGAACCGATCGCTGTGCGCTGGGACCGGCGCAGCTCTGACGGACCAGTTCCGCGAGTCGATCGCTTCGTCATCGGCGCGGATCACGCCCGGATGTGGCTGACGGACTCAGGGGCGACGAAGCCATACAAGGCGTTCCTGGCGGATGTATGTAACTGGCCGTTGCTCAAGCGACGACTGCTGGAGGAACTCGAGGAACAGGTCGCTGCGGAGAAGCGGATCAGCCGGGAGTTGTTCCCAAACCTGAAGCAGCACGTTCCTCATGTGCCGACGATGGTGCAGTTCGACGACGACTACCAGGGCCCTCGCACTGACCTCACCATCGCCGAGGCATGCAAGGAGGTTACAGACGGCATCCATGCGTACCGCGGCAGCACGAACCTAATCACGCTGACCGGCGAAGCCGGGGCCGGCAAGACCCATAGCCTGCTTCAGTACGCACGGGAGTCGCTGGCCGAGGGCGCCGACCTCGCCCCGGTGGCGATCTATATCTCCTCCAGCAGAACTAGCGCGACCAGCCTGGACAAACTGATCACCGAGAGGGTCGCTGGCACACGCATTCTGGACCGGGAGCCGGTATTGGCGCTGTGCCGGGCTGGCCTCGCGATACTGGTTATCGACGGGTTCGACGAGATGTTGGGCTTCCGGTCCTACGACGACCCGCTATCGGGCTTGCAGCCGATCCTCGACCAGCTCCGCAACCGGGGCGCTGTCATCCTCTCTGCGAGAGCGAGCTACTCCGAGGCGCGGCTCTGGAAGAGCTTGACAGAGCATCCTGCCAAGGCGTCGAACCACCGGCTGACGACGATGAAGTTGCAGCCGTGGCGGCGTGCCGAGCTACTCAAGCTCGCTGGCCATCTCTCGAGCGAAACGGTCGTCCAGGAAGCATCAGAGATCCGGCAACTGCTGACCACACCGTTCTTCTGCCTCGCTTATATCGCGTGGAAGCAGACCGATCCGCCCGGTGACTTCCTGCGGTTTGTGGTCGATACCTACCTCCAGCGCGAGTTGAGCAAGCTGGTGGACTCTCAGAACGCCGAGCTCTTCAGCCAGGACGACCTCTCCGAGATCTTCTGCGAGGTTGCAGAGATGACCGCGCGCAACGTGGCTGCGGAGGTCGACGAGTCTGACCTGGTAACCGCGGCGGAAGTCGCGTTGGGCAGGGAGCTCGACGAGAAGGAGCAACGGCGCCTGGTCGCCCTGTGCGGCATGAGCGCCGAATGGTCTGAGCATGAGCTCTCGTTTAGCTTCACCCACCTCGCTATCGCCGAACACTTTCTCGCCCGACAGATCGTTCGGGTGCCGTTCCAGCAAGCTCTGGCTCTGCTGTCCGAAGTGGCAATCTCAGCCCTGTGCGCTCAGCTGATCGCTTCGATGTGGTCGGAGGAGGCCCGGGAAGAGTCATTGGAAGCGCTTGTCGCCGCGCTTCAAGCCTGGGTGAGTGCAGCCCAGTCATCTGAGGAGTGCCGTCCCGCCATGGCCAGTCTCGGCGAGCTGTGGGCGAGAGTACACGGGACTACGGAGAACCAGAGGACCGTCAGCCGGATCATGGTTGACAAGCTTGAATTGAATGGTTCCGGGGCGGTGACGCTCAACCAGGCAAAGGTGAAGCACCTGGTAGTGGGACCGGGAGTCACCGTGCGACTGACTGACAGCCAGATCGATCAGCTGGACCTGTCCCGGGCATCCGGCAACCCACTGCTGGACGACTCCCACAAGCAGGTGGGCGAGCTTCTGACTCAAGGTGGCCTGGCGACTACCCCACGCCAGATAAGAGAACTGCTCGGCTTGTCTGAAGAGTCCGTCGACGAGAGTGACATTGAGGCGTTCTTCCGGGACAAGATCGCCAATGCCAGGGCAGCCATCGTAGTGGACCGGCACTACAACCCACCGGACGAAGACGTCCGGATGAAGTGGACACGCGAGCACGGAGACAGGTGGCAAGCCTTCGCCAAGCGACTGATAGAAGAGGGGAAACTGATCGAGGAACGGGTGAACGCGGCCGGCCAACAGAAGTGGCGTTTGCGGCCGACGGAGTCGTTCTTTGAGGAGTGAAGCCTGATCCTCGCAGGAGGCGCTTTTCTTAATGAAGTATCGCCGCAGGTAGAACACGATGCGCGAGAGGCCCCAGGCGGCATACCTAGGGCCTCAATGTGGTATAGGTCGCCTCACTCGTACTCGCGAAGCAGGTCCTCGATACGCCGGTTCGCGACGTCCTGCCGTCCGTCGAGGCACTTCGCATAGCGAGTCAGCAGGACTTCGACACTGTTGCCGGCACGCTCGGCCACCTCTGTCGGGTCGACGCCCGCGTTGAGCCACGTCGACAAAGCCGAGTGCCGCAGATCGTACGGCCGACTCGCGAGCGGCGAGGCCGCGACGGACGGCGGGAGCGCGAGGAGACGGGCCTCCTGCCAGACGCGGTAGTAGGTCGAGGACGGGACGACCGAGCCCTTTTCGCTGAAGAAGAGCCGTCCGTCGTCCGCCGTGCCGAAGGTAGCCAGGTGCTCGCGAAGTGCGACCACGAGCTGAGGCGGGATCGGCACCCGCCTGACGTCCTCAACCGGCCGATTCTTCAGACCACGGTCGTCGTGAGTCTCCCCCGAGTCGGTCCACTGCTTGCCGACCGACGGACGAGTCCGGTGAAGCAGCGCCGCTCCCCAGCCCTGTTCGGGAAGGCTCAGGTCCGTCTCGACGAGGCCGATCGCTTCAGCCGGCCGGAGACCGCCGAAGTACATCGCAGCGAAGAGACCCACCAGGCGCCGACCACGGGCCCGCCGGTAGCCGCCTACGTAAGAGACGGCCGCCAAGAGATTCCGAGCCTGCTCGGGGTTCGCGACAACGCGAGGATCGACCTGGTTGGAAACCTTCGGCTTCTGCCAGCGGACGGCCGTGATCGGGTTCTCGCGCAGCTCCCCCAGGTCGACCGCATAGTTGGCAGCGTTGACAAGGGTCCGCCGCTTACGCCGCACGGTCTCGGCTGCCGCGGCCGTGCCGTCGAGCTTGAGCTTCAGCGAGTCCAGCACCGCACGCGCCGTGGCCGGTTCAGCAAGATCGGCCAGCGGTCGCGATGCCTTCGACACCCAGTGAAGGACGTTCTGCACGCCGTCCGGAACGTCTCGGTCATCAGGCCCCGGCAGGACGAAAGCCCAGTTGCGGAGCGCTTGGCGGATGGCCCGATCGGACGGCCGTCCAGCCCGATCGTCGAGGAGCTCCACGGTCACGCTGGTGAGCGATTCGTTGATGCCGTCGCGCGTATTGGGGGCGGCGTGCGGCCATTTCATGGCGAGGTACCGGAGGGCGAAGTCGTACCAGGACACAGCCGACTTCTTCGGTTCCATCGAGTCCGGAAGCCCGGACGTCTGGTCGAACTCCTCGCCGTCGCGCATCGCCCGCATCAGCTTCGAGCGGTAGTGATCGGCGAGTGCCTTCGTCCGGAACGAGTCGGAGAAGACATTGCCCGCCACGGACCACCGAACGCCGTAAGAGGGCGTCTTCGTGTCACGCTTCCGAACGGCCCAGACCTTCACGTCAAGAGACTTCACGCCGCGGCCTCCAGCTCTCGCAGCCACGTGGAGAAGTCACTTCGCCACACCCGGAGCTCCCCGTTGGGCAGCTTGAATGCGGCCGGCCCATGCCCCAGCTCACGCCAGCGATAGAACGTCCGGCGAGAAACCCCACCCAGCTCGTTCAGGACCTGGCGCACGGTCATCAGCTCATCGCGCTGCGGGTTCACGTCGGTTCTCCTTCCGTACCGAGGGCGGGTTCGAGCGACGCGGACAGCCAGGCTTCGGCGGCCGAGAGGCCGGTTCCGGCGAAGGCCCAGTGCGCGAGGACGTACGTCGTCTCGGGCTCGCGCTCGGGCTGCGCGGACGCCGTTTGAACACGGCGCCAGTCCGCGCGGGCCGTGCGGAGGGCGCCGAGGGTGGTGGAGTAGCGCCGGGACTTGGTGGAGAAGTGACCGCGGAAGCCGAGCATGTGAGCCCAGGCGCGTAAGCGGAGGTGTTCCAGGTCCTTGCGGGCACCGAGGGTCCACGCGGTGCGGATCAGGCAGCGAGCATGTTCGGCGAGCCTGGCTTGGGCCAGCTCGGCGAGGAACCTGAGCGGGCGGTCGAGGGTGCCGGTCGTGGTCTCCGCGCCCTTGGTGGCGTACTTCGCGATGTACGACGCGACGGCCCGCTCGGTGAGCTCCTGGCCGTCGTCGAAGTCGGCGGAGCGGATCGGGCGGACGTCGAGTTGCCGGCCGAAGACGAAGGAGTGCTGACGGTCGTCGACTTCCGGCCCGTCGACACGGGCGGCGGTCGCTGCGGCCCGAATGGCGTCGGTAAGAAGCTCGGCAGTCGCCCAAGCCGGAGGCGTGGTGTCACCGCCCTCGGGGCCGTCCAGGCGGATGACCGCGTGGAAGTGGACCGCGCCGCGCTTCTGGTACTCGGCCACCTTCGCGAAGGAGACACGGGCATGATCGTGGAAGGCCCGTTGGGTGAGGCCGGCGCGCTTGGCGACCTCCCGGCGGAGGTAGATCGAGAAGCGACGCCAGAGGGCTCCGGCATGTGCGTTCCAGAGAACGGCCGCTTCGTAGTCGTAGGAGTCGGGAGTGAGCGGCGTCCCCAGGGCCGGGTCCTGGTCGTCGTGGTGAGTGCCGCAGCGGCAGGCCCGGCCGCCTGTGGGACGGTTGTGGACGGGGCCGAAGCCGGGTGCGGTGAAGGTGGCGAAGACGCGTGGGTGTGTCGCGACCTGGTCCGAGGTGCCCTTGCCGCCGCGGAGTCCCGCGGTGATCAGGTGGAAGGTGTCGCGGCGGTAGGTCTCGGCACAGGCCGGGCAGCGGGTCGCGCGTCGGTTGTTGCAGCGGACGAGGAGGTTGCCAGCCGGAAGGGCGGTCGAGTCGAGGTGGTGTAGAGGAGGGCCGATCTCGCCGGTCGTGGTGTCGACCGCGTACTCGGTGCGGTGACCGTCGAGGCGGACAGGGCGAGTGCAGCCGCCCAAGGTGGAAAGCTGGCGGGCCAGTTCGGGCAGGGTGCCTATGGAGGCCAGCGTGGAGAGTTCCGCCAGCGGGGGCGGAGTCTGCCGAGTGATGATGAGATTTCCTTTCGGCTGTTTCGGCGGTTCGGAGGGACGGCCCCGGGGCGGCGGGATGCTTGGCGGCTTGTTGCCGCCCCGGTGGCCGGTCAGCGTTTGTTCGCGCCGGTGACCAGGGAGCGCAGGACCACGGCGGCGATGGCCACGGACACGGCCGTGACGGCGACGACCGCGAGGAGCGCGGTCAGGACGACCCCGACAACGACCACTGCGGCGACCGCGCCCACGTACGGGCTCAGGGAGGGGCGGCCGGCGGAGAGTGCCGGGGTGTGGGTGTGGTGAGGGCTCAGCGCGTTCGAGCCGGGCAGCGTCGGGACGTCGGGCAGCTTGGGGCGGAACACGGCGGGTCTCCTTCTCAGTCGTGGGTGCCGTTGACGACGTCGACACCGGAGCGGGTGCCGGAGTCGATGACCGGGGCGAGGAAGGTCCTGGAGAGCAGGAAGCCGAACAGGGCGATCACGACGACGATCCAGACGCGGACGCCCAAGAACTTGATCGCGGCCCAGGCGATGAGCCCCAGGACGAGGACGAGCGGCAGCGAGACGGTCATGGGAGCTCCCTCAGCGGGCGGCGCAGCGGTGGGTGCGCGCGGCGAGTTCGGCGGCGGCGCGGCTGTCGTAGTCGGTGGAGAAGCCGCAGCGCGGTGCGGTACAGGCGGCGGCGTGCTTCTCTCGGCCACGGGAGTCGTAGTACGTGGCCACCTGGACGGGGCCGATGCGGACGACTCGGCGGAAGCGCGGGTTCGCGGGCATCAGTCGGTTACCTTCCTGTTCTCTCCCGTGAAATCGGCGACGTGGCTGACCAGCCAGGCCTTGATCTCCTCGCCCTCGTAGAAGTCGGCGGCGAGGATGACCGGCTCGGCGATCAACATGGCTTCGGTGAGCCGGTTCTGTCGGGTGAGCTCGGCAGCGCGGTTCAGCGCGCGGAGCGTGGACGGGCGCACGGTGGGATGTCCTCCGGGTCAGGCGAGTTGGGCGGCGATGGCTTCGGCGAGCGGCAGCGGGACGCCGAGGCGGGCGCGCAGGGTCGAGGTGTCGATGGCCGTGCCCGTTCGGGCTCGGTGTTCGTCGGCGACCTTGTGGGCCAGTGCGACGAGGGCGGGCGGCACGGCGGCATTAAGGGAGGAATGGGCGGCGGACGGCTCAGGAGCCGGGGTGATCGGTTCCTTCTCGTCGAGCCGGACGGGTGTGCTTTCCCGCCCTGGTTCCGGTTCCGTTGCCGTGACGGGGCCGCGGTGGGCTAGCAGCGTTCCGCCGAGGAAGGCGACCGCGGGCCATCCGGCGACGAGGATCCGCAGCCAGGCGGGAACGTGGTCCAGGTCGAGGAGGCCGGCGGTCGAAACGTTGGCTCCGAGCGAGGCCGTCAGGGCGACGAGGAACCAGGCCCACGCCGCGGCTTTCGGTCCTCCGGTGCGGAGTCGGTGCCAGGCGGCGACGAGAAGCAGGTCGACCGAGACCGGATAGGCCCAGGCCTTCCATCCGCTCTGTCCCGCAGCGCCGGCGAGGTCGTGCAGGTGGGCGAAGGACAGGGCCCCGGCGATGACGGCTTGGACCAGGACGGCGTCCGCACGGAAGACCGGGCGGGTCATCGGGGCGTTTCACCGGGGTAGGCCGGGCCGTCGTCGGGGTCGTAGCCGGGCGGGAAGATGCCGGGCGGCGGCTCCGGGAGGGACGCGGCCAGGGACACGCCCACGGCGTCCACGAACGTCGCGTCAGCGTCCGACCTGTCGGCGTACAGGGCGAGTTGTCCCAGCAGGACGACGGTTCGGGCGAAGTCCTCGCAGTCGGGGCACATGGCGGGTGCTCTCCTCCTTTCGGGCATGGCGGGGTAGGGACCTGACGCTTGGGCGCGTCGAATTGGGGGGCGGGTTGGGTCTACTCGACGACCGGCTGGGGGTGGCTCAGCGGCTCGGCAGGCTTCGCGGCCGGTGCCGGAGGGACGTAGGGCTTGAAGGGAGAGAGCGCCGGTACGTCGGGGGCAAGGTGAGCCGTGCCGCGGCAGGTGGCGGCGGCGTCGGCCAGCGAGATGTACGGGGTACGGATGCGGGACCAGCCGCCGGAGGTGTCACCGGCGACGGCGAGCCCGGGGCGCTCGGCGGGAATGGAGCAAGCGGCGGACACGGCTTCCGGCGCGATGTCGCCGAGCGCCATCTTCGCGGAGGCTTCGTCGTTGACGCGGTGGGAGACGCGGCCGGTGAGCTGGGCGCGGAGCATGGTGGCGCCCTTGCCCAGCTCGGCGCCGAAGCGCTGCCCGCAGACCTCCAGGTAGATGCCGGCCGCGCGGCCGAGCTGGGCGAGTCGGATGAGGTGGGTGACCATCTCGTCCCGTCGTTCCTCTTCCTTGCGTGTCGCGACGAGGAAGAGTTCTGCGACCTCGTCGACGAACAGCACGACGGGAGAAGGGCGTTCGTCTTCGGGCAGACCCCAGATGTCGGAGGTGATCAGTTCGTCGGGGGTGCCCGGGGCGGTGCCCTGTCGGGCCTTGATCAGGTCGTACCGGTCCTCCATTTCCTTCACGAGCACCGGCAACAGTTCGGCCGCCTGCTCAGGGTCGGTCGCCAGGGCAGAGAGCCGGGCGGCGAACGGTGAGAGTTCGACACCCCGCTTGCAGTCGATACCGACCAGGACGACGGGCTGCGCGGCCAGGCCGGCGATCAGGTTGCGCAGGTACATGGACTTGCCCGAGAGCGTGGCGCCGAGGACGAGTTCGTGCGGTACGGCCCGGTAGTCACGGACGAACGCGGTCGCGTCCTCCCGCAGCGCCACCGGCACCCGTAAGAGATCGGCCCTGGCCCGGCGCGGCATCCGTACCTTCCGCAGGACGTCGAAGCCGACGAGCCGCAGTTCGACGACTCCGGGCTTGATGTCCCTTACGTACACGGCGTGAACGCCCCAGGCGTGCCGGAGGCGTTCGGCCGAGGCCGCCAGGTCCGCGGGTTCCTGACCCGGGGCGAGCCTGAGCCGCATACGCAGACCAGTCGAGGTGGGCCGGATGATGCCCCGGCGGGGCGGTACCGGCCGGACCTCACGTCGAGTGGTCGCCCTGACAGCCAGGGCCCGCCAGCGGGGAGGCTCGACGGTCAGACCACATGCGTCCATGGTCGAGGAGTAGGAGCCCACCAGCCGGGCCACCGAGACCGGCACCCCGACCGTGGACCAGTACGCGGCGGGGTGAGCGTGCCTGAGATAGGCCGTGCCGCCTATCGCGGCGAAGGCCCCGCCCAGCTCGGCCACCGTCACCAGATCGGTCACGCGATCAGCCCGCCTCAGCCATCGAGAAGGTCCCCGGCATGACGGCGGTCGCCCGGTAGGCGATGCCGTGGCGCTGCTGGCCGTTGAACACGCTCTGCCAAGGGCGGGCCACCAGGCCCGGCAGCGCGACCGGGGCTCCGACAGTCAACTCTTCCGTGACCCCGCTTTCAGGGACCGTGACCTGAATCAGGGCCGATTCGCCGTCGTCGATGTAGACGACTCCCAGGGTCATCAGGGTCTCGCCGCTCACGGCGTCCTTGGCGATCTCACCGGTCTGTCGGTCACGCACCTTCGGCGCCGGCGCTTCGGTGAGCAGGATCGTGGCGGACGAGGCATCGATACGGATCACACGCACAGAGAGTCTCCTTCTGAGGAAGATCAACCCATCACCTGACAGGTTGACTTAGCAAGTTCGAAGTTAGAGTTGCCAGGTTGACTTGTCAAGCGCGATTCCGCCCCAACGGCCGTCGTCCTGGGGCTAGTTCAAGCGGTACGTGTCTTCGAGCTCCTGCCGATCGGCGGGAAGCAGCACGTCGGAAACCTGTAGCGCCTGGCCCGCGGCATCGAAGGCGGCCACCAGAACGCTGAGGACGGGCACACCGTCGGGCAGGCCGAGGAGCTCCGCTTCGCCGGCATCCGCCAGCCGGGCGGAGACCCTCTCCGTCACATGGTCGTAGCGGACTTTCCTCCGCCCCTCCAAGTGTTCCCGGATCCCGGCGCCCAACGGCTCGGAGCTCCCGAGATCGGTGCCATCGACCAGGCCGGCGGGGAAGTACGACGAGACGAGTTCGACCGCCTCCCCCTCGTCCTCGACCAGGAACCGGCGCATCAGGACTTCGGCGCGCTTGGGCAGCCCGAGCACCGAGGCGACGCGCGCCGGAACGGACACTCGGTCAACCGCGACCAGCCGCCCCGGAGTCTGCGACTCGTCACGCTCCAGTGTTTCCCGCCCGCGCCGACTCTTCTGCTCGACGGCGGCCGGCCGCCCCCGCACGATCGTGCCGAACCCCTGCCGGGACTCCAGCCAGCCATCACGCTTCAGCAGTTCCAGAGCCCGGACGACGGTAGGCCGCGACATCCCGAACGCCTGGACCAACTGGTTCTCACTGGGCACCCGCGTGCCTGGGGGGTACGTGCCGTCCTCGATGCGGCTCTGGATCGTCTGGGCGAGGCGGACGTACTTGGGTGCCGCCACTTCATACGCCATGAACGCCGCCTGTCGAGATTGGCCAAGTCAACTGGTCAACCACACTAGCGAGAAATCGTGTTGCGCAGTACTGCTGCGCTGCGGCCACCTCAGCTGTCGGGCCAGGCATCAGCCATCACGAAGGAGACGACCGTGCCACCGAAGCGACTGGGACCCGACCGCCAGGACTCCGCGATGGAATCGACGAGCAGCAAGCCGCGCCCGTGCGCCTCATTGGCCCCAGGGCGCCGGAGCCGCACGTTCGCCGGATACCCCGGGTTGTGCACATCGACCCGGAGTGAGGCCCCCTCGCGGAACCACTCGATCTGGACAATCCACGGGTCGTCCGAGTGCCCGTAGACGATGGCGTTGGTCACCAGCTCGGAGACCATCAGTACGCAGTCGTCCACCGAGCAGGCCGGGTTGTACGGGGCGATGAACTTCCGGAACCAGCGCCGGGCCCGGGGCACGGACTCCGCGACGGGGTGCAAGGTCATCGCACCGAGCCGCGGCGAGTCCGACGAGGGATGGCGGTCGATCAGGTAACTCATCCGCGTTCACTCCCTGCCGCTGCCGTCGCAATCGAGACAGCGCCGTTTCGATGTGGGACGGACACGGTCATTGACGGTGGTGAGCGCCAGGGCCGTACGGGAGCCGACTCGCTTCCAACCGCGCCCACGACATCCCCGGCAAGGTAAGTGCGCGCCTTGGTCCGGCCGCCGACTCGTCACACCGCGCCCCCTTCAGTAAGTGGCCTTAGCCACTTACTGGATAGTGGCATTGGCCACCTGTGAGACGCAAGCGGTTCGCCGAAACGAGCAACCGTCGACTGTCAGGTGAGGGGGTACCCCTGCTCGAACGCCCACCGATGCGGCGGGTAGGTGGCCTCGGCGAACTCCAACGGCCGGTCCTGGAGGTCGAACACCACATGGTTCACGATCAAGACCGCGGACCCCGAGTCCAGTTGGAGGTCCTGCGACTCCTCTTCCGTCGCCGGTCGAGCGCACATCCGGTCCTCGGCGTAACTTCCCTGCCGTCCCGTCATGCTCTCGACGTACATCAGCGTCCCCTCCTGGATCCGCTCGGGCTCAAGGAGCTTGGGCGCCCGTTCTCCCACGTCGGGCGCGAACCACGAAGTGGACAAGGTGATGGGTCCGCTCTGATCGTTGGTCACGCGCCGGCGGTGCACGGCTCGCCGATCCTTCGTCAAGCCCAGCGCCTCAGCGACGTGATCCGGAGCGTCCAGCCAACCGGTCGAGGTGATGATCGCGTACTCGCCGGAGGTGTAGATCTTCCCCGTCTGCCGGGCCCTGCCGTACAACTCCCTGGCACGCCGGTTGACTTCCAGGCTGCGTACATACGTTCCGGACCCCTGCCTCTTCTCGACGAGCCCTTGATGACTCAAAGCCTCCAAGGACCGTGCGGCTGTTGGCCTGGAAACCTTCCAGGTGGAAGCCAACTGCCGTTCCGACGGGACCTCGTCCCCTGGCCGCAGGTCACCTCGAAGGATCTGATCGCGGATGTAGTGGGCGATCTGGAGATACTTCGGCTGCGCTTCCTCGATCTGAGGCATGTCCCCTCCTCCTCAAGTGGCTATGGCCTCTGGCCACTATAGGGTGACTGGTCAATTACCGAACCCGTAGTGTTGGGGACATGACGCGGTTGATCGTCGCAGCAGGAGGAGGGGGCGACGCTGTCGCCGCCGCAATGCTTGACGCCGCCCTGTACGGCGACGAGGACGACCGGGCGGTGATCCTCACGTACGCGTGGGACCGCCTGCTGATCGACCCGGTGCCAGGGCCACGAGGGCCCGACAACTTCTCGGGCCTCGAACCCGTGAAACCCGCGGTCTGGTCGGTACCGGCCACAGCCCGTCCGATCCCGCCGGCGGGATCCACGCTCCCCCGACTGGCCGCAGAGCTCCCGCACACGTTCGCCTTGATCGACCCCCACCACGGCGCCACGGGCATCGCGCGCCAACTGGAAGAACTGGTCGGCCACTTCCGTCCGACCTCGATCGATCTTCTCGACGTCGGCGGCGACATCCTCGCGCGAGGCGATGAGCCGACCCTCAAGAGCCCGCTCGGAGACGCCCTGACACTGGCGGCGTGCTCCCAGCTGTCCACCCCCGTGCGACTGCTGGTCGCCGGCCCAGGCTTGGACGGCGAACTCCCACTCGACGACCTGCGGAGCCTGCTCGGCCCCCTCGTCCACAGGTTCACCGCACAGGACACAGAACCGATCAGCTCGGTCCTGGAATGGCACCCCTCCGAGGCAACCGGGATGCTCGCCGCCACGGCGCGAGGAGTGCGAGGCACCTGTGAAGTCCGGGACGCCGGACTCCCCATCCCACTCACGGACGAGGGCCCCACGGTCCACGAAGTCGACCTGGACGACGCGCTGAGCCGCAACGAGCTGGCCCGCGCCATCCTGTCGACGAACACCCTGGACGAGGCCGAGGCACTCAGCCGGGAGATCTGCGGCTACTCGGAGATCGACTACGAGCGCAACAAAGCGGCATGGCTCAAGGACCAGCCAGCGGTCACGCTCGATCCCGACACGGTGCTTTCCCAGCTCGACGAGTTCGAGAACGAGGCCCGGGGCCGCGGAGTCAGCCATACGACGTTCCGCCGGCTTACGGAGGTGCTGAACCTCAGCGGCTCCCAACGTGAAGATCTGCGCCGACTGCTGATCAGTACCCGCCCGGAGCGACACACAGCACCCCTGTGGCGCATCGCGTGAGGAACGACCAGGCGTCTTCTACCACCACTGATCTGCCCGACCCGCATTGGACACTCACACAGACCGACTGGGCGGGGCTGAACCATGCCTATGGACCGGCGACGGACGCGCCCAAGATGTTGGGCGCGCTGCTGGACATAGATCAGACCGTGAGGACGAAGGCCCTCGCCTACGTTCACGACATCCTTCATCACCAGAACACGATCTATGAAGCAACAGTCCCCACCGCGCTCTACCTGGCCGCGATCCTGACCGACCCGAGAACGGCACTCCCGGTCGACAAGAACCGCCGAGACGCCCCCGGCTGCATGCGGGCCGAACTACTGGCCTGGATCGGCTCTGTTGCCGACGAGGTGACCGACGAGATCGATGCCGCGAGCCGCCTCCATGGGTTCCCTCTCGACAGCTATCCGCCCGCCGCGGCCATCCGGCAAACCAGACCGCAGTTGTTCGCCGCCGCATTCGCGTACGTCCATGACGCCGACCGGCATGTGAGCGAAGCGGCGATCGCAGCATGCATCCCGCTCCTGGACGACGCGGAGTTGCTGCCCCACCGAGCGACGCTGGTACCCCTGCTCCGCGAGGTCCTCGGAACCAGCGAGCGGTGGCAGCACCGGGAACGGGCCATCGATGCACTCGACGCTTGGGGCGAGGACTCGTCTGGGCTGGAAGGCCAACGGAATCCTTTCCTCTTCTGCGACAGCGACCTAACGGCGGACAGCTTCCCTTTGCCCACAGACCCTAGCCTCGGCGAGAGCTACGGCGAAAGGCCACCGTTCTAGCTCCGGCCGGACCGTGATCATGAGCGCACCCGTCGGTGAGTTACAACCTTCTCTACTGGTTCAAGGCGGCTCGCTCCGCTCACCGCGCGCGGCCCGGCCCCCGGCCGGGCCTGCGCTCCTGTCTCCGCCCCGCTCCAGCCCGGCCAGCGCCCGCACCGCGCTCGCAGCGATCAGCCACCTGGTACCAGAGAAGGGGTACATCGTGGCTGGGGCGATCGGTTCCGCGGCTTTAGCCACCTCCCCGGTCAGGGTCCCGCGTCGAGCAAGACCAGGGGGCCACTCGTGCTAATTGCGGTCAGGCCCAAAGCCTGCCCGAGTTGCCAACCAGCGTACGGCCCCCTGATCATGCTCGACCCCAGACCGGGCAGGCCACCGGCCAAACCCGCTCCGCCGACCGCTCGCTCGCCCTACCGTCGGATTCTGGCATTCGGTGCGGGCCGGCGGCGTCGCAACGGACGCGGGGCGTGTTCGCCGGTCAAAGCAGCACCACGGCTGAAAACCCTGTCTACGTAACGGGCAGGGTCTTGTGATCGCTCACCCGAGTCGCCGCCCGAAGTGCCCTCTGATCACGCTAGGCGACTCACCTCATCAAGTCAGCCGCTGACAGCTGCGCCGCAAAGCCGAGCGACGCTGCTAACCGTCAGAGACTCAGCCAGCTCCGAAAGGGCTGCAAGCTCCACTCCGTGCCCGAGCGTGTAGGTCGCGAGGACATGCCCACGGATTACCGACTTCACGTCTCCAACGCCAACCTGAATACCTGCCTCCTGCAATTCACCCAGGAGCTTCTCTCCTCGTGCAGCCGCAGCCTCAGGCGAGTCGCAACCGGAAGGAATCTCACCCCTTTTCCTGCATACGATGATCGAGTCGAGGTTTGACGGTTCATTTCCGCCCTTCGCGACACTCGTACTCATCTCGCCCTTGATCGGCTGAATAGCAGTAACCCCAAGACCAGCGCTAGTCAGTGCTTCAACGAGGCTGACCCACCCTGTCAACCGAGCCTGGTGGAAGGTAAAAGCCAACAAGCCTCCAGGCTTCAGGACTCGCTCGCACTCCTTCCAAACCTGCGAGATCGCATCACCGAATTTCCGCGGATCAGCACTCTGCACCTCTTCCGCACGCCTTGTCGTCTCCTCAGAAGATGGGTATCCCAAGAAGGGCTTCATTCCAATGAGCCAAGCATGGAAGAAATCGGCAAGTTCCGAATAATGAACATTATCCATATAGGGAGGATCTGTCACGATGAGGTCTACAGACCCGGAAGGCAGATCGGTGCGAGACGAATCACCATTCCGAATGTAGACTTGCCTACGCTCAAGCCCTTGCTCCGGCCATGCGTCAACGAGCCGCCCGTCAAATGGCATGGACAATCCTGCGGTTCTCTGCACACCCCCATTGATCAAAACCTGATCAAAGGGATCAGTCTTGTATTCGTGGGCGCGAGTGATACGGCTACGGAATAGCGTAGAAAACGAGCCAGACGACGCAGGTGTACCCCATGGGTGCGCCTCGAGTGGCATACGCTCAGGCTTGAGGATGTGATGACTGAACATGTGCCTAACCGCACCTGTTCCTTCACCCTTGAAGGAACAGAACATGTTATTAAATTCCAGCGTTCCGGAGAAAAGCGCAACGAGCGCCTCTCGCTCGGCATCCCCAGCATTTACATCACGAATCGCAGAACCGAGCATCCCTAGCGAATAGAGTTGCCGCTCGTTGAAGAACTGACGCCACTCCGTGAACCCCCAGCGCATCGCCTGACGAGTATTTTCTCCCAGATCGAGTTGACCGACCGGAAGAATGAGGTCACGTTCCTTCGTTTGCAATAGCTCAACACACTCTGCATACAAGGAATGATCAAACGCATTGATAGATTCGTATCGCTTTTTCCCATCAAGCCCCAGAACAAGCTTCGCATACATTTCACGCTCTGGAACTTCTCCACCCAAAGCGTCAATCACCTTAGATGTGTGCCCGTTAGGACATGTCACTTGACTGCGATTAACCGCGCCGACGCGCTCAAACTTGTGGCCGTTGCGGCATTCCGCCGATGCGAAGTCATAACGCCCCGCTTGCACGTCCAAGCATACCGGGCAAACAATTTGAGCCGCGGGAACCTTCTTAGGATAGGCGTTCTGTGAGAAAACGTGAGTCGAGAAAAGACGGGTCCTGACCTCACAATGTGGGCAGCGGGCCACCGTAACCCAGAAGTAATAGAGCACCGACTCGCCACTCTCGGTGCGGTGTACGCGATCAATCTCTTCACGGCATTTTGATTCGACAAGTTTGAATGCTCGGCGCAATTCAGAGATATCCCACTGCTGCACCGCTTGGCGCTGAACGAGTGTTGCAACAGGGTTGATGTCTGACCCGATAGCACTTGCACCCATTTTTACTGCTTCGACAATGGTTGTGCCGGAACCCGCGAACGGATCAAGCACAACCAAGCCACCCAGATCTGCTGCACTGCTGTAGGTCTTGAGCGCGTCGCCGTCTGCTTCAGTGACTGCGGCCGCAATGATGCCGCGGAACACACTCCCCAACCGCTTGGCCCACCACTTGTGAGTACTCGTAGCCGGCCGATGAACTTCCTTACGCCACGACTCATTCTCTGCGATCTTGCTTAGCTCGATCGCCGGAAAATTCACTTCAAGCGCGGAGGAGCTCGGGACGCCCCGATGAACTTGGACGTCAGCGCCGAAGAGAGCCAAGTGATCAGGAAGGTTCATCGTTCTCATCCAATAGGGGCTGTCGGGGGACTCGCCTCACGGGCTTCATGGCAACTTCACCGGCCGGATCACTCTTTGCCCTATACGCCGTGAAGGCGCGAGTGGACCCGGCTGTCGGATTATCTGCCAACTCCGTGCGCAGCGAGTTGTCGCGGAAGTTGAAGGTGTACTTAGCTGCAATTTTATCAGCATCAGCACGTAGCAAGGAGCCGACCTCCCGGAGACTGTCAGCCCCGTCAAGCACCTCACCCTCTGGAGCGATCAATGTGCAATTGGAAACTAGGCCGTCCGCCAGCACATAAGGCGTGGGAGCGACATACATCTTCCGGTCACGCACCAAGATATCGCCGTAGGATCCGAAATCGCGGAAGCTGTCGTTCTTGTGCACATAGTCGTGGTGAGCGTTCAGGAAATCACCATGACAGATCACTAGGTCAAGAACCGGGAACTCATCACCCTCGAACTTCTTGGGATAGCGGCCAAAAATGTAGTAGACCGACCTCCCTTCATGCATTCCCGTCGCGAGCTGACTATTACAGTCGAAATCCGCCTGCCTCCCCGGGGTCTCTAGCCCTTTCACCTCGTACCCTTCGAGATGGTCGGCCATGATGTAGTCAGGGTACCTATTCCTCTTTGTTTCTTCCCATGAAAACCCCGTTTCTGTGATTCGATCACCGACCCAATCCTGGAAGTGAAACTCCTTATCCCTCCTGTTTCTGCGGTGAATCAATTCCCCACGCCGCATGGCCTCATGGCAAGAGATGAAAACTGAGGCAACTGTCACGATTGTCAAGATTCGCCCTTTTTACGATCCTGTAGCCCATGTCAACTTGCCGGGCAACCCTAGTGGCACCGTGGACTGTGTGTGGACGGATCGCGACCCCCAGAGCGTGCGCAAGGCTATGACCAGCTTCTTTGTCGAGGACTGAAACGCCCTCCGGAGCCGTGTGCGCAGGTTCGAATCCTGCCGGGGGCACTCGCCACACAGCCAGCAAGAAACACCCGCTGAGCTGGGCGGATGCCCAGATGAGACAGCGGGAGTCAGTCTCACTGGCTCCCGCTCTTTCTCGTTATCTCTCGCTGTTCGCGCACTATCTGCGATACACCCCGACACAGCTGACGGGCGTCATGACGGGGCTTCGAGGGAACGACGGTGCGCCCTGACCATGTCCCGTGATCCAGGAAGAACTGCGAGGGTTCCGGGAGCGGTTCCTCCCGCAGGAACGCGGAGAGCACCCCGATGGCCTCCCGGCACAAGGCGTCGATCCACAGGCACGCCTCACCGTGGTTCTGGCCCAGCTCCTCGTGGTACCCGACGAAGCCCCATGGTGCCGAACACTCGCTTGCGCATCTCATCGCCATCAGGCATCACGTAGAGGGCAGCATCGAAGGTCACGATCCACTCGACGGACGCCTCGGTCTAAGAAGTCATCTCTTTTGGTGAGTCTGCGGTAGCAGATGAGGGTGCAGGCGATGCTGGTGAAGGCGAGGAAATGCTCGGCTTTGCGCTCGTAGCGGCGGTGCAGTCGCC